>NZ_JARIXW010000003.1:0-861380 GCF_029269325.1 Mesorhizobium sp. XAP4
CTCCACCGCCGACATCACGGTCGACATCGCGGCCGGCGCGGCAAATGACGCCGTGGGCAACCTCAGCGTGGCGGCGACCCAGGCGGTGCAGGCGGTGGATACCGCCAACCCCACGGTGTCGATCGCCGACGACCAGCCCGGCACGGCCAGCGACAGCGACCCGGTGGTCGGCTACACCGTGACCTTCAGCGAAGCGGTGACCGGCTTTACCGCCGCCGACCTGGTGGTGGCGGGCGGCACGGTATCGAACTTCTCCGGCAGCGGCACGACCTACACCTTCGATGTGACGGCGACGGACGGCTCCACCGCCGACATCACGGTCGACATCGCGGCCGGCGCGGCAAATGACGCCGTGGGCAACCTCAGCGTGGCGGCGACCCAGGCGGTGCAGGCGGTGGATACCGCCAACCCCACGGTGTCGATCGCCACCGATGACAGTGCCCTGAAGATCGGCGATGTCGCGCACCTGACCTTCACCTTGAGCGAGCCATCGACCACCTTCGCCAGCGGCGATGTCGCCGTCACCGGTGGCACGCTGAGCAACTTTGCCGGCAGCGGCACCAGCTACACCGCCAACTTCACGCCCACCGCTGCCAGCACCACCACCGCCACCATCAATTTGGCCGGCAGCACCTTCACCGACGCGGCGGGCAACAACAACACCGCCGCCACGCAGCTAAGCATGACGGTGGACACCGTCGCCCCCACGGTCTCCATTGGGATCAATGACACCGCGTTAACGACCGGCGATGTCGCGACGGTGACCTTTACCTTCAGTGAGGTACCGTCGAACTTCTCTGCGGCAGACGTTACCTATGACATCACCAGTGCAACCTTGGGCGCGATTACAGCTACGGCCGATACGAAGGTTTTCACCGCCACTTTGACGCCGCTGGCGTCGATCACCGACACTATTAACGTCATTACAGTGGGTGCCGCGTGGCAGGACCCGGCTGGCAACGCCCCAGCGGCTATAACCAACTCGGCCAATTATACCGTCAACACCGCCGACGCGCCGCCGACGGTGGTCATAACATCAGACAACAGCGGCTCTAAACCCACAGTTACATTTACATTTAGCGAAGCGGTTACAGGATTTGATCTCAACGACCTCCAGATTGTCGGAGCAACTGTCAATGGACCGATCGTTCATGTAGGGATCACTGGTGGCCAAGACATTTACACGTTAGCGCTTAAGGACGCGACCAGCGGGTCGGGGCCGCACAACATTCGCGTAGTCGCTAGCGGCACAGGGTCGTCGCTTTGGACAGACCTTACCGGCCATGGTGGCATAGGTAGCCCGATATTCACCTTGCCCGCAGGCATCTCCGGCGAGCCCATCAATCTCGCTCTCACCGATCCATCGCATGAAGGTGCGCTCATCACCGTCACGGTGAAGGACGTACCTTCGGGCTGGACCATCGACGGCGCGACGCATAACGCCGATGGAAGCTGGACGACACAGACCAGCGACCTGCGCGGGCTGACTGTCACCACATCGGCCAGTTTCACCGGGGCAGCCGTGCTCGACGTCCAGATGACCTGGATCAACGCCGACGGCACCTCGGGCAGCGCGTCGATCGCCGACAATGTCGAGGCCTACGCTCCGGGCTCGCCGATCTTCGCCTGGTCGGGCGACGACGTGCTGACCGGGTCCAGCGGCAACGATCTCTTCGTCTTCTCGCAGCCGATCGGTGCCGACACGGTGCATAATTTCGACGCCGCGGCTGACCAGATCGACCTCATCGGCTACAACGGACTGGCAAACTTTGCCGATCTCCAGACGCATATCGCCGACGATGCCAATGGAAACGCGGTGATCGCGCTCGGCGATGGGCAGTCGATCACGCTGGATGGCGTGCACTCGGGGGCGCTGACGGCAAGCAATTTCGTCTTCGACCAGACACCGGTGGTCAACAATCCAGGGACCATGACGATCGGCGACGGCGCCTTGCTGCCGCTGAGCGGTACGATCAACAATAGCGGCCTTATCTCGCTGGAATCGACCGGCGGCGATACGCTGCTGCAAATCATCCAGCATGGTGTGACCCTGCAGGGTGGCGGGCAGATCCTGCTGTCCGACAGCGCCGCCAACATGATCTCCGGCACGGGGCCGGACGTCACTCTGGTCAATGTCGACAACACGATATCGGGCGCTGGCCAGCTGGGCGGCGGGATGCTGAGCCTCGACAATCAGGGCACCATTATCGCCTCTGGCGCGAATGCGCTTGTCATCGATACGGGGGGCAGCGTCGTCACCAACTCCGGAACATTGGAGGCGACCGGTTCAGGTGGACTGACGATCACCGGCGGGCTGGCGAATTCCGGCATGCTGTTGGCCAATGGCGGCGACATCGTCATCCATGGCCAGGTCACCGGCGACGGCGATGCCACGATCGGCAACCTGTCGAAGCTTGAGTTCGGCAGCGCCTCGTCGACGGATGTCACCTTCGCGCACGATGCGGCCGGCACGCTGCAGCTCGACGATTCCTTCGATTTCAGCGGGCGGATCGGCGGCATCACCAATGACGACAGGCTGGAGCTAGAGGACATCCTGTTCGGCGCGGGAACGACGGCCGTCTACCAGGCAAACCAGGATGGCAGCGGCGGAACGCTGACCGTTTCGGACGGCACCCACGGTACCGCGCTGCATCTGGTCGGCAGCTACGATGCGAACGGCTTCAAGCTTGCCGATGACGGCCAAGGCCATACCGCCGTTTCGTACAATCCGGCGGAATTCACGCTGACGGGCGTTGGCAATGGAGCAATTTCAAGCGACTTCGTGGTGTGAACCAAAAGGCCGCCGCCAGCGGCGGCCCACCTGGCCTGATGCGTATCGAGTGGGGTTCTGGACGTGGATAGCAAATCTCGAATTGTGAAGGATGCGCTTCGGGCCTGCCGCCGCTATTTCCTGGTAGCGGCGGCGTTCAGCCTGGCCATCAATCTGCTCTATCTCGCGTCCCCACTCTACATGCTGCAGATCTATGACAGGGTCGTCACCAGCGGCAGCGAAACCACGCTGGTGATGCTGACCCTGGTGTTGCTGGCGGCCTTTCTTTCGCTGGCCGGCCTCGACCTGGTGCGCGCCTCCATCCTGACGCGTGCCAGTGCGCGGCTCGACCGGCTGCTGTCGGCAAAAGTCCTGGCCGCGTCGGTCGAGACCCCATCGCCCGGCTCGTCGCCGAGCCAGCCCATCCGAGACTTCGACACGTTCAGGCAGGTCATCACCGGCAGCGGCATCCACGCTTTGTTCGACCTGCCATGGTCGCCCATCTACATCGGCATCATCTTCCTGCTGCACCCCTGGCTCGGCTTCTTCGCGCTGGGCTGCTCGCTGCTTCTGGTCGCCATGGCGGTGCTAAACGAATATATCGTGCGTTCGCCGCTGAAGCAGGCCAACGACCTGGCGACGACCAACTATAATTTCACCGAGATGAGCCTCAGAAACGCCGAAGTCGTTCGCGCCATGGGGATGATCGACGGCCTCATCCGCCGCTGGGGACGCGACCGCAATTTGGCGCTGCGGCGCCAGGCGGAGGCAAGCGATCGCGCCGCACTGATGTCGGGCCTGATCCGTTTCCTGCGGCTCACCATGCAGTCGCTCATCCTCGGCCTCGGCGCCTATCTGGTGATCGAGCGGCAGATCACCGGCGGCACCATGTTCGCCGCGAGCCTCTTGCTGGGCCGGGGGCTGCAGCCGGTCGAGCAGATCGTCGGCCTTTGGCGCAGCCTGATCCTGGGGCGGGCGGCGTTGGCAAGGGTCGAGAAGCTGGTCGACGGGGGCGCGCAGAGCGAAAGATCGTTCAACCTGCCCAAGCCCACCGGCAAGATTTCGGTCGAGCAGGTCAGCTTTGCAATCGCCAGCCAGCAGAAAGTGCTTCTCCGAGACGTATCGTTCCGGCTGGAAGCAGGCGAGACGCTGGGAATCGTCGGCCCTTCCGGCGCCGGCAAGTCGACGCTGGCGCGTCATCTCGCGGGCGTCATGCAACCCAGCCGCGGTACCGTCAGGCTGGACGGGGCCGACCTGTCGCAATGGGGACACGACGCGCTCGGCGACCACATCGGCTACCTGCCGCAGGATATCGAACTCTTCTCCGATACGGTCGCCGCCAACATCGGCCGCTTCAAGACCAATGTCGACCAGGAGGTCATCGAGGCCGCGCGGCTCGCCGGCGTGCATGAGATGATCATCCGCCTGCCGCAAGGCTATGAGACGCAGATCGGCGAAGGCGGCGCAGTGCTGTCAGGAGGATATCGCCAACGGATTGCTCTTGCCCGCGCAGTGTTCGGAACGCCGAACCTGATCATTCTCGACGAGCCCAGCTCCAATCTCGATGCCGATGGCGACCGCGCGCTGAGCGACTGCGCGATCGAACTCAAGCGCCGCGGCAGTACGGTGATCATCGTCTCTCACCGGCCCTCGACCCTGGCGAATGTCGACAAGATCCTCCTGTTGCGCGATGGCGCCGTCGAGGCCTTTGGCATGAGAAACGAGATCGTGGCGCTCCTCAACCAGCGCGCGGCTCCAATGGCGGTGGCAACGCAATGAACCGTGTTTGGAGAGAGCGATGAGCGACGGCGCGCTTACCTACCGGAGCCTGCCTGGCGACGCCGGTATTCTGGCCCCGGATTCGATCCGGGTGCCGGCCTATATCGGTCTGCTGATCATCGTTGCTTTCTTTGGCATCTTTGGCGGCTGGGCGGCCTTTGCCCCGCTGAACGGCGCCGTGCTTGCCGACGCCATCGTCAAGGTGGATGGCAATCGCAAAAGCGTACAGCACTTCGACGGCGGTACGGTGAAGGAGATCCGCGTCAAGGATGGCGACGTCGTCAGGAAGGGCGACATCATGCTGAAGCTGGACGACACCAGGATTCGGTCCGAGTTCAATCTTTATGCCCAGCAATATGCGCTGTTGCGCGCAACCGATGCCAGGATCCGAGCCGAACTGGACGGCAGCGAGGTTGTTGCCTTTCCCAAGGACATTCTCAAAGAGCACGAAGACTACCTTCGGGATGCAATGGCAAACCAGATCGCCGATCTGGAAAGCCAACGCGCCTCGATGGCCGGCGCCAGGCAAATCCTCGAGCGGCGCATTGCCGAACTCGAGGAGCAGATCCAGGGCAAGCAGTCTCGGGTCGAATCTTACCATGCCCAGTTGCAATCGACGATCAACGAGAAGGCCAGCCTGTCGAAGCTGCTCAAGGCCGGATTGACGACCCGCCCACGCATCCTGGAGCTGGAAAGATCCGCCTCGGATCTGCAGGGCCTGATCGATGAGAACCTCGGCGCGATCGGCGGCAGCCGACAGAGCAAAGCCGAACTCGAAAGCCAGATCGCACAATTGACAAATGAGCGCCGAGCCAAGCTGTCGGCCATGCTGATCGATACGCAATCGAGCCTTTCCGACCTCGTGCCCAAGATGTTTGCCGCCCAGGCTGCCATGGACCGAGCCGAGGTGCGCGCGCCGTATGACGGCCAGGTGATGGATCTCAGCGTCTTCTCGATAGGCGCGATCGTTTCGCCGGGCCAGACCATCCTCGATATCGTGCCGACCGAAAATTCGCTGATCGTCCAGGCCCAGATTCGCGTCGAGGACATATCGAACCTGCGACCCGATATGGCTGCCGAAGTTCGTTTTACATCCTACAAGCAGCGCTCAATACCCATAATTCATGGCCGCGTCACCCGCATTTCGGCGGATCGCATTACCGACAGCAAGACCGGGTTTCCCTACTATCTTGCCGACGTAGCGGTCGATCCGGTGGAATTGGCAGCAGCCCCACAGATTGCGCTTTATCCGGGCATGCCAGCGTCAGTCATGATCGTCACCGAGGAACGCACCGCGCTCGACTACATTCTGGGCCCGCTGGTTGTGTCGTTCCACTCCGCCTTTCGCCAGAAATGACGGATTAGCCAAGCGACTTCGCTTTTGAGGTGATTCTGACGCAGAGCAGTCGGAGACAAGCCGACAACCAGTCGCTCATGGTCTGCATGTTCCCTGCCGACAGCCCCTCTGTTTCTTTGGTGCTGGATCTGATGATCCTAGATGTTTGATCCCGGGCTTTATGGAGCATCCTTGTCTCCCGAATGAAAGGATGCGCTATGGGCCAAGTTCTGCATGGGAGCGCCAAAACGACAGAGGCGGTCCGTCGAGCGATACAGCATAGTCAAGAGAGCCTGAGGGGGCTGGCCAAGCGCTACGGGATCAACCGGAAGACGGTTGCGAAGTGGAAGAGGCGAGCTTCGGTCGCCGATCTATCGACTGGTCCGAAGGAACCGAGATCGACGGTGCTCTCGATTGAGGACGAGGCGGACATTGTCGCTTTCCGCCGCTACACGCTGCTGCCACTCTTCCGTACGCACGGAACTGCAGGACATCATTTCCGCCCACATCTGGAAGCCGACAATTTTTCCTGAATGAGTGTGCGAAAAGAATGCATGGTTCCAAGTCGGCTGGCGGTTTGCGCGCCAAGGCTGGTTTGATCAGCTGCACACTGATCGTGACGACAACTGCAACCGTCGCGAGCTCCGGTCCTGGGCCAACCGACCACATAAGTTTATTCGTTTTTGACCAATACGCGCCGGTGAATTCCTGTAATCTTCGGAACAACACCGGGACAACCGGGTCAACCAGAAAGGTCGGGGAATGAAATACGTCGTCGATACGATCGGCGGTCCCGCAGGCGGTGATGCCTGGCAAGCCGCTGTTACCGAAGCCTATTTTCCGCTCGACACCGAGTATCGGAACCGTCGCGAATTTTCAGGCACGCTAGAAACCTTCTCGCTTGGGCTCGTCAGCGTGTCTAAAATGCGCTGCGATGCCGTAAGCTATCGTCGCCACCGCCGCCACTTCCTCAACGAGCGTGACGCCAGCCTGCTCATCACGATCCCGGAGATGTCGGAGGTGAATTTCTCGCAAGGGTCGAGAACCGTCAATTGCAGGCCGGGGGGCTTTCTCGTCGAGCGGGGAGATGCGCCTTACGAATTCTGGCACGGCAAGCCAAACGCGCTGTGGGTCCTCAAGGTACCATCATCGAGCGTTCGGGCACGGATCGGATCCGCCGAACGGCTCAGTGCGCTCAGTTTCGACGCGACCCAAGGCATCGCCGCGCTCTTCCTCGACACGGTGCGAACCACGATCGGCCATCTCGATGAGATCACTGAAGTCGCTCGTGAGATGATGGGCAGGCACATCCTGGAAATGCTGTGCCTGTCGATCGTGAGCGACGATCGCGTGCTGGACAGCAGCATCTCGTCGATCCGGGCCGGCCATTTGCATCGTGCCGAGCAGTATATTCGCGACAATCTGAAGAATTCCGACCTCGGCCCGCAGGCGGTGGCTGATGCCTGCGGCATCTCCCTGCGTTACCTGCAGGTCCTTTTTCAGGACAGCAACCAGTCGATCAACGGCTTCATCCGCGACGCCCGGCTTGAACTTTGCGCCGAGGAGCTGATGTCGGTGACCAACATCAGCAGCGTAGCCGAGATTGCTTACCGCTGGGGCTTCGCCGACCAGTCCCAGTTCTGCAAGCACTACCGGACGCGGTTCGGCTGCGCACCGACGGATACCCGTCGCGAAGCAGCGAACCGGGCGGGCGGCTCTTCGGCCTCGCGAGAGCGCCACTAGTCCCGACGAAATCCGGGCCAATTCCACCATTCATGCAACGTCTCCCCGGCAAGGGGCGACGAAGGCGGGGCTTTGCCCGCAAGACCTTGCGAAGGAACTGTCATGAGCCGAATCAGAGTTGCCGTCGACGTCGGAGGGACTTTCACCGACATCTGCATCATGGACGAAGACAGCGGAGCGATCCGCATCGAAAAAACCGCCTCCACGCCTGACGATCCCATGCAGGCCATCATGAATGGCGTGGAGCAGGGGCGCATCGATCTTTCGGAGGTAACGATGTTCTCTCATGGTACGACGGTCGCCACCAATGCGCTGATCACCCGCCGTCTGCCGCGCACCGCAATGGTCTGCAGCGAGGGTTTTCGTGACGTTGTAGAGATCCGTCGCGCCAACAAGGAAGATCTCTGGGACACCTACAAAGATGTCGCCAAGCCCTATATCCCGCGCCGCGACCGGCTGACCGTCCGGGAACGGGTCAGTGCCGAGGGCACGATCCTGGAAGCGTTGGACGAAGAGGCCGCGCGCCGTGTCGCGGAGATTCTCAAGAAGCGGCAGGTCAAGTCCATCGCCGTCTGCTTCATGAACTCCTATGTCAACGGCGCCAACGAGCGCCGCATGCGTGAGATCCTGAAGGAGGCAATGCCGGATCTGCCGGTCTCGATCTCCTCGGAGGTGATGCCGGAAATCTTCGAGCACGAACGTTTTTCCACCACCATGGCGAACGCCGTCTGCGCCCCGGTCGTCGTCGACTACGTGTCGCGTCTCGGAGAAAAGCTTGCCGACGCCGGATACAAGCGAGATCTCCTGTTGCTGCACAGCGGTGGCGGGGTCATGACGCCCGCGAGCGTCAAGGATTTCTCAGCCCGGCTCGCGGGATCCGGCATCGCCGCCGGAGCGATCGCAAGCCGCTTCATCGGAAATCTCTGTGGCTACCCGAACTCGATCGGCTTCGACATGGGCGGCACCAGCACCGACGTCTCGCTGGCCTGGAACGGGGAGTCGCGCATCACAAAGGACTGGTACATCGAATTCGGATATCCGATCCGCTTCCCCTCCATCGAGGTATTGACCATCGGTGCGGGCGGCGGGTCGTTGGCATGGCAGGACGAGGGCGGCAGCTTGCGCAACGGACCGCAGTCCGCTGGCGCCTTTCCAGGTCCGGCCTGCTACAAGAATGGCAACCGCATTGCCACCAACACCGATGCCAATGTGGTGCTCGGCCGTCTCGGCACCAGCCTTGCGGGCGGCAAGATCACGCTCGACCCCGCTCTGGCCGCCGAGGCGGTTCAGGAGACGGTGGCGGAACCCTTCGGCATGGAACTCCACCAGGCGGCCGAGGCGATCATCGCCGTCGCCAACGCCAATATGGGCAATGCCGTCCGGCTTCTCTCCATCAGCCGAGGCTACGACCCGCGCGACTTTGCGCTGGTCGCATTCGGCGGTGCTGGCGCTTTGCACGGAGCGGCTGTGGCCAAGGAGCTTTCGATTCCAACCGTGATCGTACCGCCCAATCCCGGCGTTACCTCCGCGCTCGGTTGCCTTCTCGTCGACGTGCAGCACGATTTCTCCGAAAGCTTCATGGCCGATGCTTCGACTGTCTCGCCCGCCGAGATGCAGGCAGCCTTTGTTCTGATGGAAAAACAGGCGGTTGAGCGTCTGGGCCATGAGGGCGTGGCGCAGGAAGACATGGCGCTGCAGCGCACGGTCGAGATGATGTACCAGGGCCAGTGGCGCTCGCTCGCGGTGTCAGCCCCGGCGCGCATCGAGAGCATCTGCCCGCTGATCGAGGCATTCCACAACGAACACGAACGCGAGTTCAACTACCGCCGCGAAGACGCGCCGGTATCGATCTTCCGCATCGCGGTCAAGGCGATCGGCATCGTCCCGAAAGCCGAGATACCGCGACACGGAGTCTTGCCTCATGTGCCCGAGCCGCTCGGCCGCCGCGGCGTCTGGTTCGACGGCGTATCTCATGATGCGGCTGTCTATGATCGCGATCAACTCAGCGCCGGCGCTGCCTTTGCGGGACCCGCCATCGTCGAACAGTTCGATTCCACCACCGTGGTTCCGCCGGGAATGAGCGCGACCGTCGATGGCTTCCTGAACATTCTCATCGTGACGAAAGGCTGAGACATGACAAAGCTGATTGAAACGAGCCCTGGCCTCGATCCGGTAACGTTCGAGGTGCTGAAGAACTCCTTCATCACCACCGTCGACCAGATGGCCGAACAGATGCTTCGCACCTGCTATTCCTTCGTCATCTACAACCGAGACTTTTCGAATGCCCTGCACGACGCCGATGGCAACTCCGTCGCCCAGGGCAACTACGACATCGCGGTCCATGTCGGCACATTGCACAACACGTGTAAGGAAGTGATCCGGGTCTTCGAAGGCGATATGGCACCCGGCGATGTCTACGCAATCAACGATCCTTATGCCGGCGGTACGCATTTCAGCGACGTTCGGCTCGTCCGGCCGATCTTCGATGAAGACAAACTGATCGGCTTCTCCCAGTCGAACGGACACTGGTCGGATCTCGGCGGCTCGGTGCCGGGCTCCTTCGACGTCACCGCCCGCGACATGTTCCGCGAAGGGCTGCGGATAACGCCGCTGCGCCTTTTCCAGCGCGGCCGCTTCTGCTCCGATGTTGCCAACATGATCGCGGCCAACACGCGCGATCCCGCATCGATCATTGGCGACATCCATTCCCAGGCGCAAGCGACGCAGGCGGCCGAGCGCGAACTGCTGCGGCTGGTCAAGAAGTACGGGCGCGGCCAGGTCATGCGCGGTATGGAGGAGGTTCAGGACTACGTCGAACGTGCCGTGCGAAAGCGTCTGGCGGAGCTGCCCGACGGCACCTGGGAGACGGTCGACTACATCGACCGGGATCTCGGTGCCGGCGAGGGCATGATCCCGATCCGCATCAAGATGACGATCAAGGGCGACACGATCCACTACGATTTTACGGGAAGCCACTCGACCATTGCCTCGATGTATAATTCCGCACCGGGCGCGACCTTCTCGGCCGTGGTCGCCGGCATGAAAACCTTCTTTCCGGACCTCCCGCTCAACAGCGGGTTTTACCGGATGATCGAGGTGACCGCGCCGAAGAACAGCATCGTCAGCGCGGAATGGCCGGTGGCGGTGACCGGGTTCCTGATGCCGTTTGAAAAAATCATGAACGCGATCTTCGAGATGTGGTCGAAGATCATGCCCGAACGCGCTATCGCCTGCGCCTTCAACCTCGAATATCTGCTGGCCGGGGGACGGGATGCGCGCAAACCCGAAAAGCCGATCTTCATGTTCTACGAATGGCTGCCTGGCGGCTGGGGCGGGCGCAACGGCAAGGATGGTGCCGATGTCACCACCGCCTGCTTCGGAACCGGGCTGATGTCGCAGCCGAACGAAGGCAACGAGCGGGTCAATCCCACTCGGACGCTCGAGTTCCAGATCAAGCAGGATTCAGCCGGGCCCGGCAAGTGGCGGGGCGGCGTCGGCGTGCAGAAGACCTCATTGCTGCTTGAGGCTGAAAATGCCGTCATGTCCTATATTTGCGACCGCGAGCGTGCTGTCGTCTGGGGTGTCGAAGGAGGCCTGCCGTCGATGCCCCACGGCTTGACCATGAAGCGCGCCGGAGAAGAGACCGAGATCTGGCTCGGCTCCGTATTCTCCGATTACTCCGTCCACACAGGCGACCAGTTCGCTCGTCCGACGGCCGGCGGCGGTGGTTTCGGCGATCCACTGCAGCGCGAGCCCCGCAAGGTGATGGAGGACGTGATCGACGACTACGTTTCCCTGGAGCGTGCCAGGACTGACTACGGTGTGGTGATCCGCGAAATCGACCGCGACCTGTGCCAGTACGAAATCGACGAGACGGCGACCGAAGCCTGCCGTACCGACATCCGGGCGAAACGGAAGGGCTGGGCACGCATGGATCCCGAGGAGGTCGCGCGCAAATACCGCTCCGGCGAGATCGATACGCTCGATGCGGTTCGGCACTATGCCGTGATCCTCGACTGGGAGACCGGCGAACTACTTCCCAAAACCACCGCCCAGTTCCGGGAGAGTTTTGAGAAACGGACCGTCACCCACTGGGTCTGAGCGCCAGCGAGCGCGCCGCAATCTTGCGGGCGCTCGCGGGATGCCAGAGTTATCTGTTTTTTCGATACCATATTCAAAGAATTACTATTTCACAGGAACCTAAAGCTGGAGCAACAATGTCGCAGCGCCGCGAAGGTTGGCTGCTCCGAGGGGTATGACAGATGGCACCAGGCGTGGGACGATCGTTCACCGCGGCCAGCACACTTGAAGAGGCAATGGCAGCACGCCGGCAGGGCGCGGTGGTGCTTGCAGGCGGCACCTGGATGATGCGTGATCCCCAACGCGGGGTCGACCTTCCCGACGCGGTGGTCGCACTCGACCGAATACCGGCCTTGTCCAAGGTCGAAATCGACTCGGACCATGTCGTGATCGGCGCAGCTGTTACCCACGCAGTCCTTGGCCGCGCATTGCATGGGGCAGCGGGCTTCGAAGGTCTGGTTGACGCGGCGGAGAACGCGGCCAATCCCGGTATCCGAAGGGTCGCCACCGTGGGCGGTAACCTTTGTGCCCTCGACTTTGCCGCCGCCGATCTCGCCCCTGCGCTTCTCGTCTGTGAGGCGACGGTGGAGCTGGAGACGTTCGAAGGCCCAAAACTCATCGGTATTTCGGATTTCCTCAAAGACAGGCATGCGCTGCTGGCAGAGGCGATTGTGACGAGAATTCATCTGCGCCGCGACCTTGTCGCAAGCGCGCATATCCGCCTGCCGCTTCGGAAGGCTGGCGACTATCCGGTCGCCGTCGTCTCGCTTGCGGTGGACAAGGACAAACGATGTCGCATCGCCGTCGGCTCGGTGGAGCCGGTAGCGCGGCGCTGGACGGCGCTCGAACAGGCGATGAGGGCAAGCCAGGCCTCCGCGCTCGATCCGGAGCGCGCTGCCGGGCTTGCACTAGAGCACAATGATTTTCAGGGCCGCGACGGCAGGGAAGCGGAGGGTTGGTACCGGCGCCAGGTTCTTCCGCCGCTGGTCAAGCGCGGTGTTGCCGCACTTCTCAAGACCGAGGGCCTGGCATGGTTGTGACATTCCAGCTGAATGGCGAGGACTGCAGCTTTCACGGCGATCCGATGACGCCGCTCGTCGACATCTTGCGGCGGGAACGATTCCTGACGGGGACCAAAGCCGTGTGCCGCGAAGGCTTCTGCGGCGCCTGCACGGTGCATGTCGACGACGAAGCGGTGCCGTCCTGCCTGAAGCCGATTGGCCTGGTCCAGGGGTGCGCGGTCACGACCATCGAGGGATTGAGCTCCGGAAACCAGGCGCTGCATCCGCTCCAGGCCAATCTAGAGGCCGCCGATGCCGTGCAATGCGGCATGTGTTTTCCAGGAATGGTTATGAGCCTTTCGGCGTTCGTGCGTGACAATCCGCATGCGAGCCGTCCCGACATCAAGGCCGCGATGGTCGGCAACATCTGCCGCTGCACCGGATATGAGCGGATCGTCGACGCCGTGGCCGACTGCCTTGACCAAGCGCGGAAGGCTGGCCAGCCGGTGGGAGGCATCCATGTCTGAGCTGTCCGCCACGGTGATGAATCTTCCCCGCCGCGATGCGCAGGACAAGCTGCGTGGGCGGACGAAATACACCAACGACCGGGTTCGCCCCGACATGTTGCATGCCGTGCTGCTGCGGTCGACCGTTTCCGCGGGGCGTATCCGCAAGCTCGACGTTTCGGCGGCACTTCGCTGTCCTGGCGTGCGCGCGGTGGCGACCGGCGCCGACGCGCCAGGCCTCTACGGCATCGGCATTGCCGACCATCCGCTCCTGGCCATCGACACCATCCGCTATCATGGCGAGCCAATCGCCGTCGTTGCCGCCGAAACGGAGAAGCAGGCGCGGGCGGCGCTTGCCGTCATCGTGCTTGAGATCGAGCCGCTGGCACCGGTGTCCACCATGGCCGAAGCGCTCCAGCCCGCAGCCCGTCTCGTCCACGAGGGCTGGCGCGGCTATGAGGTGATCACCGAGGGCGGCGCACGTGCCGGCAACATCGCATGGGAGGCAAAATCCAGCCGCGGCGACGTCGATGCGGCCTTCGCCCGTCCCGACATACGCATAGTCGAGAGCAGCTTTACCGTCGGCCGGCAGAGCCATGTGCCTTTCGAACCGCGCGTTGCCATCGGCTCCTGGGAGGACGGCCGGGCTCACATCCAGACCTCGACGCAGGTGCCTTGGACAGTTCGCAACGTCACCGGAAGGGTCATGCAGCTTGCGCCCGGGCGTGTGCGGGTCACCGTGCCGCCTGTCGGAGGCGGGTTCGGCCTGAAATTCGATGCGTCCATCGAGCCGATCACGGCACTTCTGGCGCGGATGACCGGGCGCACGGTGGTCCTGGAAAACACCCGGCAGGAAGAGATGGCAACCTGCCTCTGCCGCGAGAATGCGGAAATCCGCATTCGCTCCGCTGTCACCGCCGAAGGATACATCGCCGGACGCGAGGCGGTCGTGCTGATGGACTGCGGCGCGTATGGCGGCGAACAGGTTTTCCTGACAACGATGACGGCGCACACGCTGGGCGGCAATTACAGGGTTGGCGCAACGCGGCTCGTCAGCCGCGCCGTATACACCAACACACCACCCAACGGCGCTTTCCGAGCTTGCAACGGCGTCTACAACACCTTCGCGTTGGAGCGACACACCGACGAAATCTGCGATGCGCTAGGCTTCGACCCAATGGAGTTCCGGAAGAAAAATGTCCTGGGAGATGGCGATCTCGGTGCCACGGGGCAGGTTTTCGAGGCCGACGTGCTGGGTCCGATGCTCGATCGCATGGAGACACTGCGCGCCAGCACCGGTACATCAGAGGCCGAGGCCGACGGCAGGCTCTATGGAATTGCGACCACGGTCGGCACATGGTTCGTTTTCGTCGGGCCTTCGGCGGCGACGGTGAATTTGAACGCCGACGGCAGCGCAACGCTGGTCACCTCGGGTGTGGAGATCGGATCCGGCACGATGGTGCAATCCCTGCCGCAGATCGTGGCTGGGCAGCTCGGGCTTGCTCCCGACCAGGTGATCGTGCGCGAAGCCGATACGGATGCCGCCGGTCTCGATGTCGGCGTTGGCGGTGGGCGCACCACCGTGTCCCTTGGTGCCGCGAGCATCGCCGCCTGCGCGGAAGTGCGGGAGAAGCTGCTTCGGACCGCCGGCGAGATGCTCCAGACCCGACCGGAAGACCTGGTGCTGCGGGACGGTCGTGTCGAGATCACGGGACGTCCCGGTTCCGGCATGTCGATCCCCGCTGTCATCGCCCATGCACAGGCAACCACTGGCCCGATCACCGGAAGCGGGGCCTTTGCCGCCAGGAACACTCCGGCAATGTCCGGCTGCGCGATGGGGCATTTCATCGATGCGCTCGACATTCCCGTCTTCGTCGTTCACGAGGCCGAGGTGGCGGTTGATCCGGACACCGGCCATGTCGAGGTGCTGGCCTATCGCGTAGTTCAAGATGTCGGCCGCGCGCTCAACCCGCGCGCCATCCTGGGCCAGATACAGGGCGGCGTGGTACAGGGGCTCGGCTATGCGTTGCACGAGGAGGTGACGCTCACCGCCGACGGATGCATCGCGCAGGACGATTTCGAGACTTATCGCCTGCCGCTGGCGCAGGATGTGGTTCCGGTCGCCGCCGACCTTTACGAGGGCGCGCCGTCGATGGGGCCTCTAGGCACCAAGGGTGCGGGCGAGG
This sequence comes from Mesorhizobium sp. XAP4, assembly GCF_029269325.1. Classification (NCBI taxonomy): domain Bacteria; kingdom Pseudomonadati; phylum Pseudomonadota; class Alphaproteobacteria; order Hyphomicrobiales; family Phyllobacteriaceae; genus Mesorhizobium; species Mesorhizobium sp. XAP4. The sequence goes on from NZ_JARIXW010000003.1 coordinate 15,402, forward strand.
TCCCGATCCTGGCGGTGGGCGCGGCGATCGGCTGCGCTGTGGCACGCGCCATCGGCAAGCCGGTGCGGCAGCTGCCACTGACGCCGCCGCGCGTGCTTCGACTGCTGCATGAGCGCGAACCACCGCCGGAATTCCCGCACATCGCCCCCGGCTGGGCGTTGAACACTCTGGGCTGAGGCAAGTAAACCATGGTCACCCTGAACTGCGACATGGGCGAAAGCTACGGCAACTGGCGCTTCGGTGACGATGCCGGCATCATGCCTCATATCGATTGCGCCAACATCGCCTGCGGCTTTCACGCCTCCGATCCATGGACGATGCTGAAGACCGTGCGGCTCGCCCTTTCGCATGGCAAGCGGGTCGGCGCGCATCCCTCCCTTCCCGATCGTGAGGGGTTCGGCCGGCGCGAAATGAGACTTCAGCCGGAGGAACTGACAGCTGCCTTCCTCTATCAAATCGGTGCTCTGACAGGGATGCTGGCCGCCGAGGGCGGGCAACTCAGCCATGTCAAGCCGCATGGCATCATTTACGGCATGGCCGCGCACGACGTCGACACTGCCCGGGCAATTGCCGCGGCGGTCAAGCCGTTCGGCGTCCCTCTCTTCGGCATGGCGGGAACCTGTCACGAGACGGCGGCAGCCGAACTCGGCGTTGCCTTCGTGGGCGAGTTCTTTCCCGATCTTGCCTACGCTCCCGGCGGCAGCCTGATCATCCCGCGCGTCCAGTCGGCCATCGACCTGACGCTTGCCGAGCACCGCATGATGGGGGCGCTTACTCGAGGCGAACTCGTCACGACAGACGGCACGATCCGCCCGGTCGACTTCGACACCGTCTGCATCCACTCCGATCCGCCGAATGCGCGCGACGTCGCCGCGCTGATGCGGCGGATCATCGACACTCATTCCAACGGCCTGCCATGATTCATTCTCCCGAATCGTGAAAGCTCCACGCAAGGGACTCGAGGACTATCTCGAACTCACTGCCCGAACCATTTCTCCAAGCCGCTGAGGACTTCCATGGATGCGCTTTCCAACTCTCTCGCCGCCGCCGACATCGCCACCACCATGCACCCCTACACCAACCTGCGTCAGCACGAAGAAACCGGGCCGCTGATCATCAGCCGCGGCGACGGCATCCGTGTGTATGACGAACGCGGCAAGGAATACATCGAAGGGCTGGCCGGGCTCTGGTCGGTGGGCGTCGGCTTTTCGGAAAAGCGGTTGGCCGACGCTGCCTATCAGCAAATGCTGAAGCTGCCCTACTACCACACCTTCTCCTCCAAGGCGCATGAGCCATCCATCCGGCTCGCGGAGAAACTCGTGGAGATGACGCCGGAAAACCTGACGCGTGTCTTCTTCACGTCGTCGGGCTCGGAAGCCAACGACACCATCGTCAAGATGATGTGGTTCATGAACAACGCGCTGGGCCGGCCAAAAAAGAAGAAATTCCTGGCACGGACCAAGGGCTATCACGGCATCACCGTCGCCTCCGGCAGCCTGACTGGCTTGCCGGTCAACCATCGCGACTTCGATCTGCCGGCCATTCCCGTTCGCCACCTGACCTGCCCGCACTTCTATCGCTTCGGCATGGCAGGCGAAGACGAAGCCGCCTTCACGGCGCGCCTGCTCGCCGAGCTGGAAGCGGGGATCGCCGAAGAAGGGGCTGACACCATCGCAGCCTTCATAGGAGAGCCGCTCATGGCAGCCGGCGGCGTTCTGCCACCGCCGGTCGGGTACTGGGAAGGCGTGGAGAAAATCTGCCGGGCAAATGATATCATTCTCGTAGCGGACGAGGTGATCTGTGGTTTCGGGCGGCTTGGTACGCCCTTCGGCGCTCAGAAATACGGCTTCACGCCTGATATCATGACGGTCTCCAAGCAAATCACGTCGTCTTATATGCCGCTTGCCGCCGTGATTTTCTCCGATGCGATCTATCAGGCGATCGCCGACAACACCGCCACGATCGGCAATTTCGGCCACGGCTTCACGGCGTCAGGTCATCCGGTCGCGACGGCAGTGGGTCTCGAAAACCTGGCCATCTTCGAGGAGCGGGACCTGATCGGAAACGCGGCCCGCCTCGAGACGTCGTTCCAGGCCGGCATCCGCTCATTTGCCGATCACCCGCTTGTCGGCGAAGCGCGGGGCACCGGTCTTATCGGCGCCGTTGAGCTGGTGGCAGACAAGGCGACGAAACGCCCCTTCGCCAAGGTTGGGCGCGCAGGGGGTATCGCAGCAGGGATCGGCCACGAGGAAGGCCTCATCTTCCGCGCCATCGGCGATCAGCTCGCGCTCTGCCCGCCGATGATCTCGACAGAAGACGATGTGAAAGAAATCATGACGCGCATGGGCCGGACGCTTGAGCGCCTGACCGGTGCGGTTGCCAAGGAGGGACTCGAATGACCCGCATGAAAGCCGAACCGGTCGTCCATATCGACGACGAACGCTTTCGGGTCACCGAATGGCGCTTTGCCACCGGGGCCGAGACCGGCTGGCACATCCACGGCCATGACTACGTCATCGTGCCGCTTACGGACGGCAAGCTCGGTCTCGAAGGTCCGGACGGCGCGCAGGCGCAAGCCGCTCTCACCCAAGGGGTGCCCTATTCGCGGCGGACGGCTGTGGCCCACAACGTCATCAATGCCGGCGATGCGCCGCTGGCCTTCCTGGAGGTCGAGGTCGTTGAGGCCGGCGACCTCGCAGCCAGGCGGCTCGCCGTGCTTGACCGGTTCCTCGCTGCCTGGAACGCTCGCGACGTGGGCGCGCTGATGGACTGCATGGCTGAGAATTGCGCTTTCCACGGCTCGGCTGGACCCGATGCCGAAGGGCGCAAGCATATGGGGCGTGACGCCGTGCGCGCCGCCTATGCAGCGCTGTTCGATGCTTTCCCGAAGGCCGCGTGGACCAGGGGACGGCACGTCGTGACGGGCGACACCGGGCTCTCATCATGGCGCTTCGTCGGCACCACGGCAGCGGGGCAGCAAATCGAAGTCGACGGCTGCGATATCTTCGCTTTCTCGGGGGAGCTCATAGCGCTCAAGGATTCCTACCGCAAAGCGCGAGGGTAGCGAAAATCTGAATTCATCGGGCGACGAGGGCGGTCCAAGCGGGCCGCCCTCGTTTTTTGTCCAAAGGCAAGATCCTACGAAAGGGCCGGACTTACCCGGCCCACCTTCTCACTTGAGCAAGGCTTCCATCGGTACCGGCTCGGAAATCGTCCAGTTGCCTACAACACCCGGCTTGCCGGCCTTGGTCTCGACGATCAGGTACCGCGTCTGGTTCTGGTGATGCAGTTCCGGCGTGAAGGTACGAGGCCCGAACAGCGTCGGCTCGTTCTTCATCTTCTCCAGTTCCGCGACGACGGCGTCGGCATCGGTCGTGCCTGCACGCTCCACCGCCTTGGCCCAGACGTCGACCATGACGTAACCCGGAAAGACATACTGGCTCGAGGGATCGGCGCCTGTCTTCGCCTTGTAGGTGGCATTGAACTTCAGCACTTCCGGATTGGGATCGTCGCCATAGATCGATCCCTGAACGGGGACGTAGAAGTTCGTCAGATCGGGCACAGCGGATAGCCAATAGCTACCGTCGACGCCCGAGCCATTCAGGATCATGGAGTTGATGCCCGCGGCACGAAGCTGCTTGATGGCCGAGACAGCGCCCGGCATCATCGTGCAAAGCATGATCGCATCCGGCTCCTTCGGCAGAGACTTGATGCGGGTGATCTGCGCGGCGATGGAGGCGTCCTCGTTCTTGAAGGTGTCTTCACCGACAAGCTTCGCGCCTTGGGCTTCGAGCTTCGGCATCATCCAGTCGAAGCCGTCGCAGATGCCCTTGTTGTAGGCCGTCCAGGTATCGAGCAGACGGTAGAAGTCCTTTGCGCCTTTTTCCTTGAATGCCCACTCGGCCATGGTCGCGCCCTGCACGGGCGCCAGCACCGACGCGGAGAAGCTGTGCGGGCCGACACCCTGGATACCGGCCTTGACCGATTCCGCGCACAGGAAGAAGGAGATACGGCCCGCGTCCTCGGCCGCGAGCGCAGCCGGCGATCCGAAGTCGTAGTCGCACGAGACGACCACGAGATCCGCGCCCTGGTCGAGCACGGAGAGGCCCGCCTTGGCGCCTTCGGCCCGGTCGGACTTGGTGTCGGCCTTGACGACCTTGATCTGCTTTCCAAGCAGACCGCCAGCCGCATTGATCTCGTCGATGCGGATCAAGGCCGCCTCCTGCGCAGGCTTGTCATAGGCTTCCATGAAGCCCGACTCCGCAGTGGCGAAGCCGATGACGATGGTCTTGTCATCGGCTAGGGCCGGGTATGCGATGGACATCGAGGCCAGAGCGGTTGCGACAATTCTCATTTTGTATGTCATGCACGTCTCCTTTTTGTTTTCCGGTCGGGCTTGTGCCGCCGGTCACTTGTTGCGACTGCTGCGGGGTAAGGTGATCTCGCGGTTGCCCATGAGTCCGGATGGGCGAAGCGCGAGGATCACGATCATGATGACGCCGAGGGCTATTTCCTGAACCCCTTTCGGGAGGGCGAAAGTGGACTCGCCGAGCGATACGCCTGCCTCCAGCCAGCGCAGCGCCTGGATGAGGGCGGACAGCAGGACGACACCCACCACACCCCCCGACAGGCTGCCCATGCCGCCGACGACGAGCATGGAAAGGGTGATGAAGGTGAGACCGAGATAGAATGTGTCGGGTGTGACCACGCCGATGGAATGAGCCATGAGCGCACCGCCCAGCCCCATCACCGCGCCTGATATGACGAATGCCACCAATCTTTCCCTGGGAATGTCGATACCGGAAGCCGCGGCGGCGGTGGGCTCGTCGCGGGCAGCACGAAGGGCCAGGCCGGACCGGGAGATCGCGTGCGCCCAGGCGATGAAGATCGCGACCACGGCGCCGATGAGATACGGCCAGATCACGCGTACGATCGGAATGCCGACGACCGATGAGGTCGCTCCGGTCACGCTCTCCCAGTTGGAATAAATTGTGTTGATCATGGCGAGCATCGCGAAGGTCGCGATCGAAGCCGCGATGCCCGATAATCGCATCAGCACCCGCCCGAAGATGAGAGCGGCGAGGGCGGCGAACAATGCTGCCAGCATAGCCGATTGCCAGTACGGCAATCGGGTCGCCAGCAGCCATTCGGGCAGTCCCGGCAGCGAACCGCGTTTCATCATCGGATTGATGGTGAGCCACGCGGCCGCGTAGGCGCCAAGGCAGGTGAAGCCGATATGCCCGAAGCTGAGAACGCCCGAATTCCCGATAAAGATGTATAGGCCCACGACGAGGATGACACGGACGAACACGTCGATCACCGTCTGGTTGAAGGGCCGCGATCCGGTCATCACCGTGATCAGCGCGATGGCCAGCAGCAGCAGAGAAAGCAGGACCGGTGTCAGGATTGTGCGGCGGGCAAGCGCGAAGCGGGCGGGCTTTCGCTCGGCAGCCGGGGCACCGGCAGCGGTAGAGTTGGTGAGGGAGGCGGCGACACCCATGAAATCAGATCCTTTCCTTGGTGCCGCGCGCGGCAATAAGACCCTGTGGGCGGAAGAGGAGGACGAGGATGACCGCTCCATAGACAAAGGCATCGCGGAATGGCCGGGCGTCGATGGGCAGCATGACTTGCATGATCACCGAGGCGGCACCCAGCAGGAAGCCGGCGAGCACGGCTCCCCCGAGGCTGCCGAGGCCGCCAATGACGGTGGCGATGAAGGCCATCAACATGATCGAGGCGCCCATCTGGATGTCCAGCGTGCCTGTCTGGGCGCCAAAGATCAGTGCAATGGCGGCGGCCAACGCGCCAGAGAGGGCGAACGCGCCCATGATAACCCGGTTCGCACGCACACCCAGCATTCGGGCCATCGAGAAGTTCTCGGCCGCCGCCCGCATCTCCAGGCCGAAGCGGGTTTGACGCAGGAACAGTGTCAGGCCGATCAGGATGACCATCGTGGCCACGATCGTTATGAGCTGGAGGAGGGGAAGCCTGGCACCAAGGATCTCCACCGGCTGGGACAGTTCGGGCAGCAGCGAGATCGATTTCGGCCGACTGGAGAAAAGCATGAGCAGGAAGTAGCGAATGACGAAACCGAGCGCGAAGGAGGCGATCATCATGGTTGCCGGATTTGCCTGACGGAACCGCCTGAAGACGACGATTTCGCACAGCACCGACAGCCCGGCCCCGCAGAGGAGCACGAATGGCAACAGCAGGTACCACGGCAATTGGCCGGCGAAGACGATGGCCATTGCGTCCGTAGACGGCCATAACAGGGCGAAGACGCAGAAGGCGATGACGTCGCCATGCGCGAAGTTCACGAGCCGCATGACGCCGAAGATGAGGGCAATGCCGAGCGCCCCGAGCGCGTAGAGCGAACCAAGCGAGAGTGCGTCGAACAGGATCTGAAGCATCTCAATTGTCCTCGTAGCCGAAATAGGCAGCCTGGATCGCCTCGCCATTGCCGAGCGTCCGCGCGTCGCCATCGAGCACGATCTGTCCGCCACGCATCAGGATCATCCGCCCGCCCACCATCATCGCCCGGGCCGAGCTCTGCTCAACGATCAGGAGCGTGAGCTGGCGCTGCGCACGCAGCGCGATCAGCCGCTCGTAGACTTGGTCGTTGATGTTGGGGGCGAGGCCCAGTGAAGGCTCGTCGATGGCTACAAGCCGCGGATTGGTCATCAGCGCGCGGCCGATGACCAGCATTTGCTGCTGCCCGCCGGACAGCAATCCCGCCTGCCCGTGCCGCCTCTCTTTCAGCATCGGGAAGGTTGCGTAGACGGCTTCGAGTTCGTCGGCCGCTCGGCTGCGCCAGCCGCGTTCGCGGGCATGCATGCCGGTTCCGACCAGAAGGTTCTCTTCGGTCGTCAGCGAGCCGAAGACATCGCGCCCCTCCGGCACCATGGAGAATCCGAGCCGGGCGATGTTCTCCGGCGCCTGGCCGGTGATCTCATGACCAGCAAGGTCGATCCGGCCGCCCGCCACCGGCGTAACACCGGCAATCGCGCGCAGCAGCGAAGACTTCCCGGCTCCGTTCGGGCCGGTGATGAACAGGATTTCTCCCTCGTCCATGGAGAAGGAGACATTGCGGACCGCCGTGAGACGGCTGTAGCGGATGGTGATATCGGAAAGGGCGAGCAGGCTCATTCCATCGCCTCCAGCACAGGCAGGTCGGTGTTCGCGGCCGTGCCCATATAGGCGTGGCGCACCTTCTCGCTGTCGCGGATCGCGGCAGGCGGTCCTTCCTCGATGATCGCTCCGGAATCGAGCACGACGATATGCTGGCAAAGGCCGAGCACCAGCCCGACATTGTGCTCGATGAGCAGGACACCACAGCCGAGATCGCTGGCGATGTGTCTTATCAGGGCGGAAAGCTCCCGCGCCTCCAGTGCGCTCATGCCAGCCGCGGGCTCGTCGAGCAGGATGTATGCGGGCCGTCCCATCAGGGCGCGGCCAATGGCGACGCGGCGCTCGTCCGTGTATGGCAACGTTCCGGCGATGCGGGTACCCAGCGCACCGATGCCTATCCAGTCGAGCATCGCTTCCGCTTCGGCGATGGCAGCGCGCCGGCTCATTCCCAGGCCAACGCCCGTTACCTCCAAATTGTCCAGCACAGGCAGGTCGCGGAAGAGCCGCCCACCCTGAAAGGTGCGGGCAATGCCGCGCCGCCGGACCTGATGCGGCTTGAGACCCGTGAGTGCTTCCCCGTCGAGCTTGATGGTGCCTTCCGTCGGTGCCTGGAAGCCGGTCAGCACGTTGACGAGCGTGGTCTTGCCAGCGCCATTCGGGCCGATGAGGCCACTGATGCGGCCGGGCGTAATTTGGAGGTCTACCGATGACAGGGCCTTCAGCCCCGCAAACGATACCGAGACGTTCTCCGCGCTCAGATGACTCATGACCCTTTCCTTCTTTCTACCGACGGAAAGGCGCGAAGCATCCGGCCTTGCGGCCAGCCACGTTGCAAATGTCTTCCCCTGTCGGTTCCGGCGGTCTCTAGCGGACTGCTCGGGTGCCAAATTCACGCCGTTGCCCGGCGTCGTCTTGTCGTTTCGCGCACCGGATTTTGTCTTCCGCCACGCGCGGTCGGTTTTGGCCGGCCGATCTCCTCGCCTCCGGCTCCTCCGCCGGCATTCCCGGCTGACGTCAGCCGGCCAGATGCCCTTCAGCACGCGCCAGCGCGGCGCGCTGTTCGGTTCGCGCGGCAAGCGCGTCTTCCAGCGTCACCGGAACGAAGCGCGCCGGGGTGTGCGGCTGGAGCTGGGCGATAAGGTCCATGTCGGCCGATATCACCACGCCCAGCATCATATACCCGCCACCCGAAACCGCGTCCCGGTGAAGAACGATCGGCTCCGTGCCACTCGGCACCTGGACGGATCCGTAAGGATAGCAGGCATCGACGATGTTCGAGGGGTCGGAGCCCGCACCGAAAGGCTGCTCGCGCTCGACGAATTCCAGCGGCGTCCCGCCGCGGAAGCGATAGCCGATACGGTCGGCTTCGGGCGCGACCTTCCAGGTTTCCTCAAAGAACCGATTGCCGGCAGCCTCAGTGATCCGATGCCAGTATATGCCGGGAAGCATTCTGAGTTCCGCCGGGCTATTGCGCGCGCGGCGCAGATTTGCAGGCAGTGAAAGACCGGCTTTGCCGGAACCTTCGCCGAGGGGAAGCTCATCGCCCGCCTTCAGCGTGCGGCCCTGATGGCCGCCGAGTGCGCCCAGAATGTAAGTCGAGCGCGAACCGAGAACCACGGGTACGTCGATGCCGCCGGAGACGGCCAGATAAGCGCGCGCGCCGCTCTTGAGGAAGCCGAAGGAAAGCCGGTCACCGGTCTTCACCGGAAAACTTTCCCACGTCGACCGTTCCTCGCCATTGAGTTTGGGTGGGAGCTCTCCACCTGTGACGGCGACGACCGCGGATTGGGTGAATTCGAGTTCGGGACCCATGAAAGTGGCTTCGAGCACCGCGGCACCCGGATCGTTGCCGACAAGCAGGTTTGCGATGCGTGTCGCAAAGCGGTCCATGCCGCCGCCTTCTGGAATGCCGACATGATAGTGGCCGGGTCGGCCAAGGTCCTGCACGGAAGTGGAGAGGCCGGGAGAGATTACCTTAACGGCCATTGATAAGCTCCATCAGCTTTGCATTGGTGCCGTAAATGTCGCTGTTGAAATCCTTCAGGCTGAAGGTGCACTCGCGAACCGTCGGCTGCCACCGATTGGCTTCGATTTCCTCAAGCGTGGCGTCGTAGTCATCGCGGCCAATGGCCTTGAACTTGACGATATCGCCTGGCTTGAACAGGCACATGTCATCGGCGAGGTAGCGCACCTTCCTGGTCGGGTCGTAGATCGGGGCCGGGGTTATGCCATACATCTGGTAGCCGCCAGCGCCGCGTACCGAATAGATCGCTGCAAAGCAGCCGCCATGGCCAATGGTGAGCTTGGGAGTGTCGGTGCGTGGACGCAAGTATTTCGGCGCCTGAATCTGTTTCTTGCGCTCAACCATCTGGTACAGGAAGGGCAGTCCGGCGACGAAGCCGACCATCGATACGAACCAGGGCTGGCCGGAATAGGCCTCGATAAACTCTTCCACCGTGGCGTAGCCGTTGATGCGTGCCGAATATTCAAGATCGGTGGAGGAGGGGTCCTGGTGGCGCTCGCGGAAGCGCAAGCAGGTTTCACGCGTCCATGGATCCTGGAAATAAACCGGCAGTTCGATGATCCGGGTCTTCAGCACCGGGTCCGACTTCGAGGCGGCCTCTTCCATCGACTTCAGTTCGCTGAGCAAATCCTGCGGCTTGACGATGTCGGGGTTGAAGCGAATCTGGAAGCTGGCGTTGGCTGGGCAGATCTCGGTGACGCCTCGGATGCCCGCCGTACGCACCGCGTTGGTCATCGAAAGGCCGGTAAAGAAGGAGGTGAGCGACATTTCTTCGGACACCTCGCCGAAGATATGTTCGTCACCGCCGAAGTTGAATCGTATCGACATCGGTCCTCCTTAACCCGCCAATGCTGCGGCGTTTTCGATGAGCCAGCCTTCCAGCCAGCGGGTATGCACGTCTCCCGCCCGCATCGCCGGATCGGCGGCCAGCGCAAGAAACAGCGGCTTGGTGGTCTTGAGCCCGCCGATCTTCAACTCGTTGAGCGCGCGGATCAGGCGCACTATCGCCGCCTCGCGCGTCTCTGCATGCACGATCAGCTTGGCAAGCAGCGAGTCATAAAAGGGCGGCACCTGATAGCCTTGATAGAGCATCGAATCGAACCGTACGCCCGGACCGCCGGGAATGCGAAGCTCGGCCACCCGCCCGGGGAATGGAGCGAACTCCTTCGCCGGGTCTTCGGCATTGAGCCGGACTTCGATCGCATGCCCTTTGACGGAGACATCGCTTTGCCGGATCCGCAGCTTCTCGCCGCCGGCGATGCGAAGCATCTCCGCAACGAGGTCGATGCCGGTGATCGCTTCGGTGACCGGGTGCTCGACCTGGATACGGGTGTTCATCTCGATGAAGTAAAAGCGGTCTGCTTCATCGTCGTAAAGATACTCTACCGTGCCGGCACCAGAGTATTTGACCGCCTTGGCCAAGGCGACCGCTGAAGCGCAGAGCTCTTCGCGCAGCCTGTCTGAAAGTGCGCGCGACGGCGCCTCCTCCCAAACCTTCTGGCGTCGCCGCTGCAGCGAGCACTCCCGCTCGTAGCAGTGGATGGCATCGCTTCCGTCTGCCAGCACCTGCACCTCGATATGGCGGGCCTTGCCGATCACCTTTTCCATGTAGAGACCACCATCGCCAAAGGCGGCGAGGGCTTCTGCTTCGGCCTGAGGAAAGGCTTGTTCGAACTCGGCGAACGAGTTCGCGATGCGGATGCCCCGCCCGCCGCCGCCTGCCGCCGCCTTGATCATCACCGGAAAACCGGTTGCGGTCAGCACCTCGTGGCCAGCCTCGAGGCCCTCGACCCGGCCAGCCGAGCCTGGCACGACGGGGACACCTGCAGCGGCAGCGGCCGATCGCGCCGAGACCTTGTCTCCCATCATCCGGATCGCATCTCCCGACGGGCCGACGAAGACCAATGCAGCGCCTGTGACTGCGTCGGAAAACGCGGCATTCTCGGCAAGGAACCCATAGCCTGGATGAACACTGTCGCAACCGGTGTCGCGGGCAGCCTTCAGAATTGCTTCGACATTGAGATAGGACTTCTTTGCAGCTGGTGGGCCGATGTTGACCGCTTCGTCCGCAAGCTGGACGTGGAGCGACTCGGCGTCTGCGGCCGAATGCACCGCCACGGTGGCGATCCCCAGATCTTGCGCGGCCCGGATGATCCTGACCGCTATCTCGCCCCGGTTGGCAACCAGAAGCTTTTTCAGCATCAGTCGAGATCCGCAATAGGTGCGCCGGCCATGATGGGATCCTCATTGTCGGCAATGAAGCGGATGTTCGTACCGGCCGTCTCGGCCCTCACTTCGTGGAACGACTTCATCACTTCGATGAGACCGATTACGTCTCCGGCGGACACCGCGTCGCCATCCGCCTTGTATGGCGGCTGGTCTGGCGAAGCGCTGCGATAAAAAGTGCCGGGAAGAGGTGAAAGAATCTGGGCCATAAAAAGCTCCGGAAAACTGCGGACAGACTAATCTGGAACCGCCCGCGCGGGTGGGTTCGGTCGAGTTCAGTGCCAGGGGGCGATTGCGGTGCGCACGGCCCTGGCTATTTCGATGGCGTTCGGCGTATCGGAATGCACGCAGATGGTTTCGCAGCGCACAGGGAAGAAACTGCCGTCCTCTGCCGTGCCCTCGCCCTCCCTGATGGCGCGTACGCACCGCTCGGCCATCTCTGCGGGGTCCTTGGCGTCATGAACGCGTGTCAAGATCAGCTTGCCGGAGGCATCGTAGTCGAGATCGGCATAGAACTCAGCGACAAATGGGATACCGCGCTCTTGATAGATCTTCTCATGCAGGGTGCCCGTCATGCCGAAGAGGGGTACGCCGAAAATCTCTGCCGCGTCGCACACGCCATGGGCTATTGCCTCCTGCTGCATGGCCATGAAGTAGAGGCTGCCATGCGGCTTGATGTGGTGGAGTTCCACACCCTCGGCCTTGAGGAAGCCGGCAAGCGCTCCCACCTGGTAAATGATGGTGTTCCTGACTTCTTCGCGGGTCATCCGCATCTCGCGCCGGCCGAAACCCTGAATGTCGGGCAAGCCTGGATGGGCGCCGATCTTTACGCCACTCGCCTTGGCGCTGCGGACGGCGGCGTGCATGTGATCCGGATCCGAAGCGTGAAAACCACAGGCGACATTGGCAACGTCGATGATGGGCATCATGCCCATATCGTCGCCAACCTTGTAGAGGCCAAAGCTTTCGCCCATGTCGCAGTTTAGCGTCACCGCCATCGCATTGTTACCCCTCGAAGCTGCCGTCTTTGCGGCGTTGCAGCATTTTTTGCGCATGCGAGGGCATTTGTGAAATAGTAGTTTATTGATTGTCATATCAAAAAAACAGATAATGGTTCTGGGCCAGGGCGCACCATGACCATCACCTTGAAACAGCTGGATTATTTTATCGCGACCGCCGAGAGCGGACAGGTCAGTCATGCCGCGGTGGAACTCAACATCTCGCAATCGGCGGTCACTGCGGCGATAAAGACGCTTGAGGCTGACCTGGGCGTACGGCTTTTGGAGCGTAACCACGCTGGCGTAAGACTGACGATGGAGGGCGCGCGGTTTCTTGAACATGCGCGTGTTATCACCGGGGCCGTTGCTGCCGCCGTCCGAAGCCCGTTGCGCGATAGGAAAGGCCTGGCGGGCAAGCTGCGGCTGGGCATGACCTACACGGTCGTCGGCTACTACATGTCGCGCCACTACGCGCGGTTTCGAAAGACCTATCCCGAGATCGAGGTCGAGGTGCTGGAATTGCCCCGAGACGCTCTCGAAAGCGGCTTGATGTGCGGGGACATCGACATGGCCGTGATGCTGGTGTCCAACCTGGAGCACACCAAGGAGTTGGCGCAGGAGGTCTTGATGCGGTCGAACCGCCGGCTCTGGCTTTCGGCTGATCATCACCTCCTCGCGCGGCAGGAGATCAGCCTCGCCGATGTGGCGGCGGAAGATTATGTCATGCTGACGGTTGACGAGGCACGCACGACGGCCGCCCGTTACTGGGATGCCGCGGGCCTTTCGCTCCGCGCCGTCCTTACCACCAGTTCGGTCGAGGCCGTGCGGTCGCTCGTGGCTGCCGGCATGGGGGTCACTGTCCTGTCCGACATGGTTTACCGCCCCTGGTCCTTGGAGGGGCAGCGCATCGAAGTGCGCGGGCTTGTCGAGCCCATCCCCACTATGGACGTTGGCCTTGCCTGGTCGCGTGACAGATCAATCGAACCGGCGGCTGCGGCCTTCCGGGCCTTTATGTCCGTAACCATGGGCGGCGGCGGCTAATCTCCTGCCGCCAGTCAGGCGCTATGGCTCAGGCTCGCTGGTTGAGCAGCGGAGCATGCCGCGCTCAGGATCTGATGCCTCGCATCCTCAAGGGGGATTTCACCTTTGTCGCAAATTACCTCGTCATCGTCGTCCCTCAGGTTGCTCCCGACAAACAGAAGGAATTCTTGGACAGTCTTATTGGTCACCTCGGACCGGAACCGGAGAAGTTTCTCATCGGCGGGCGGTGACTTCACGGTTGCGGGCTACGATCTGCTCGTGGCGGAGGGGAGGCGTCGCCTCCATGAAGCCCTTGATCAGCGCGTCGCGAATTCTGGGTGCGCGCGCCTTTTCCGCCGTGGACAGCGCATCCTGAAGATCAGGCAACGTCAGTTCCGTGCAGTAGGCGGGCGTGCCCGGTTGCTGGCGCCAGGAATTCGCGAGATCGCCGGCATCAAGTGCGTCGAAACCGGTCTCGTTCACCAGTTCGGCGAAGACACCCGCAACGTGCTTCGCGACATTCTGAAGAACGGGTGGATGGAACCGAAAACAGCACCGGGCGGCCGACCTTAGTCTGCCTATCCGACTGCGCAGCCTTTCGAATTTAATCACGCCCGCCGCTAGCGGGTGTGCATCAAACAAGTGCTCTCTGACAGGCGGCCGTTGGGCTTGGGAAGGAGCGGCGTGTGAGGGCGGCAATTGGTCGGCCGCCCGCAGCCGCTTGCACAACCGCGATAGCAAAACCTTGGCATGATGAGGAAGAATATTGGACGAGCGGGGGTTTTCTGTACCTCTTGACCAAGCGTGAGCACTCGTCTTGGCGCTATGCTATCATTTCTGATCCCGCTTCCTGAAAACGGGGGATCCCGCAGAGCCTGAGGCAAGTCACCATTTCGTCCAGGATGATATCCAGTGCCTTGGCCACGCCGGGCTCGCCAGCCACGGCGCCGAACAGGGCGGCCCGGCCGATCGCCGCGACGGTGGCGCCGCGTGCCTTGGCCTTGACGATGTCCGTGCCCGTGCGGATACCGGAATCGATGAGGATCGGGATTTGGGCGCCAAGTGCCTGACGGATAGCGGGCAGGGCATCGATGCTCGATACAGCACCGTCGAGCTGGCGGCCTCCATGGTTGGACACCCAGATGCCATCGGCACCAGCCGCCACCAGTCGCGACGCATCGCCCGGGTGCAGGACGCCCTTGACCAGCAGCCGGCCTTTCCACCAGTCGCGGATCTGGCGGAAATCGTCCCAGTCGAAACCTGCATGGAGGCTGCCGCCAACACGCGCGGCGATCGTCAGGCCGGCGCTGTTGTCACCGAGATAGCCGCGGACGTTCTCGAACTGGGGCAGACCGCCGCGCAGCAGGCGCAGCGACCAGCGAGGATGAAGCATGCCTTCCCAGAGATGCCGGGCCGAAGGCCGCAGTGGGATAGATATGCCGTTCCTAATATCCTTTTCGCGCTTGCCACCGGCTTGCAGATCAACGGTCACCACCAGCGTCGAATAGCCAAATTCTTCCGCTCGCCTCACCAACTGGCGATTGAAGTCGAAATCCTTGAGCACATAAAGCTGGAACCACAGCGGCCCCTGTACGGCTCGCGCCATGCCTTCGATGCTGGCCGTGGCCATGGTGGAGAGCGTGTAGGGGATGCTGCGAGCGGTTGCCGCCCTCGCGATGGCAATGTCGGCTCCGGGCCTGACCAGCGCGCAGGAGCCCATCGGGCTGATCACCAGCGGTGTTGGCAAGGTCTCGGACCAGAGCGTCGTGGAAACGTTCGGATGCGAAACATCGGTAAGCACGCGCGGCAAAATTCTGATCTTTTCGAAATCGCTTCGATTGGCTTTGAGGGTGAGTTCTTGCCCCGCCCCGCCATCGATGAATTCGAAGACGGATTTCGGCAGACGACGACGGGCAAGCGTGCGAAAGTCCTCGACCGAAACATGGCGATCGAGAGCGCCCATCTTAGGTCTGGACCCTGTGCCCGCCGGCGATGAATATCCGGCGCATGAGCGTCTGGCCGACCTTGCCAGGTCCAACAAGATTTATCCTTGGCTTGGTCATATCAGTCGCGCCCGGCCGTGAGCCGGTCGCAGACCGAACGGGTTATCTCGCTGGTCGACGCCCTGCCTTTCAGGTCGGCGCTCAGAAGCCCATTGGCCAGGCAGTCCTCGGTCACGCGACGGATGCGCGCGGCGGCCTGGTTGAGCCTCTCGTCGCCATGCTTGTGGCCGAGCCAGTCGAGCATCGAGGCTGCCGACAGGATCGTCCCATAAGGGTTGGCGATACCCTTGCCGGCAATGTCGGGTGCCGAGCCGTGCGCGGCCTGGAAGAAGCCGTTGGCCACGCCGATCTCGGCTGAAGGCGCCATGCCCATCCCGCCCACCGTCGCGGCGGCGAGGTCGGACAGGATGTCGCCGAACATGTTCTCGCTGACGATGACGTTGAAATGACCCGGTTTCACCACGAGATGCATCGCCATGGCGTCGACCAGCGCGTGCTCGGTCGCGATATCGGGATAGTCCTTCGCCACTTCGTCGAAGACGGAGCGAAAGAAGGCATAGCTGCGCAGCACGTTGGCCTTGTCGCAGCAGGTCACTCGGCGCACGCCGTCACGGGGCGCGCCGCCCGACTGGCGCGCCAGTTCGAAGGCCTTGCGTGCGATGCGCTCGATGCCGGAGCGGGTCTGCACCAGCGTGTCGACCGCCACTTCGCCGCGCAACAGCGCGCCCGATCCCCGCGCGGCGTAAAGCCCTTCGCTGTTCTCGCGCAAGATGATGTAGTCGATATCGCCGGCCTTCACTCCGCTCAACGGGCTCGGCACGCCCTCGAAGAGCCTGACGGGGCGGATATTGGCATAGAGATCGAGTTCGAAGCGCAGCCTCAGCGTGAAATCCAGGCCTGCTTCGGTCCCATCGGGATGGATGACGCCCGGCAAGCCGCCCGCACCATGCAGGATGGCGTCCGCCTCGCGGCAGGCCTGGAAGGTCGGCTCGGGAAAGCTCTGGCCGGTCTTCAGGAAATGCTCGGCTCCGGCCGGGTATTCGCTGAAGTGCAAGGGGCTGCCGGGACCGAGCGCTGCTTTCACCACTTGAACCGCTGCGGCGCAGACTTCCGGGCCGATGCCGTCGCCATGCACCACGGCGATTTCGTAGACAGGCTTCATCGCCAACTCCCAAATGGTCTAACGCTCAGATGCACTTGCCGCCATCGACGTTGAGGTCGACGCCGGTGATCATGCTGGCCTCGTCGGAGCACAGGAATGCCGCGGCGTTGCCCATGTCCGCCGGCGTAGACAGCCTGCCGATCGGAATGGTGGCGACGACGCGGGCGCGGTTCTCTTCGCCGGAGCCGATGAAAGTGGACAGAAGTGGCGTGTCGCCGGCAACCGGATTGATGGCGTTGACGCGGATGCCGAAGGGGGCGAGTTCCACGGCCATGGCCCGGGTGGCGGCAATCGCCCAGCCTTTGGAAGCATTGTACCAGGTCAAATTCGGGCGCGGCGAGACGCCGCCGGTGGAGGCGACGTTGAGGATGGCGCCCGATTTGATGGATTTGAAATGCGCAACGACCGCACGGGCGCCATTGTAGATGGATCGCATGTTGACGTTGGCGATCCGGTCGAACATCTCTTCGTCCATCGTCTCGAGCGCCAAGGGCGGCTGGGCCACGCCGGCATTGTTGACCAGTATGTCGAGACCGCCAAAGGCCGAGCGGGCCAGGTCTGCCGCCGCTTCGAAGCTTCCGAGTGTCGAGACGTCGCCAGTGATTGGCCGCACATTTTCGCCGGCTTCGGCAGCAACGCGGGCCGCGGCGGCCTCATCACGGTCCATCAAAACGACCAGCGCACCTTCGGTGACGAATTTCCTGACGATGCCTTCGCCAAATCCCGAACCGCCGCCCGTGACGATAGCGACCTTGCCAGCAAGTCTCATATCTGTTCCTCCGTTGCCGGCACCATCGGGGAAGTCGCGTGCATTGCACAGTCCGATTATCTGAACGCCCTTTTAGCTTTCCTTGTTTGAGGTCGACCGGCGTGGGAGTCATAGTCGCCACGGAATTGTGAGGAGGAAGAGATGACGCTGAATTTCGACCCGCGGGCGAAGGCCACGGCGCTCTACCATGGCGAATTCCGGCCGATGTTCGTCGGCGGCAAGTGGGTTCCGGCACAATCCGGCCAGGAGATGCAGGCGCTCAACCCGGCGACTGGCGAAGTGTTGGCCACCGTGCCGCGTGGCTCGGCGGCCGACATCGATGCGGCGGTGGCCGCTGCGCGCACGGCCTTCGAAGGGCCGTGGTCAAAATTCTCGCCCTACGAGCGGCAGTGCGTGCTTCTGCGCATCGCCGATCTCTTCGAGACCCATTGGGAAGAACTCAGCGTTTCCGACACTCTCGACATGGGACTGCCGATCACGCGCACGCTCGCCAACCGGCGGCGCGTCATCGGCATGCTGCGCTTCTATGCGGGCATGGCGACCGCGCTGCATGGCGAATCCATAGACAATTCGATCCCCGGCGAGATCGTCTCGTTCACAAGGCGCGAGCCGGTAGGCGTTGTCGGCGCGATCATCCCCTGGAACGCTCCGACTGCGGCGTCGATCTGGAAGATCGCGCCGGCGCTCGCCACCGGCTGCACCATCGTGCTGAAGCCCTCGGAGGATGCTTCGTTGACGCCGCTGCTGATCGCCAGGCTGATGCAGGAGGCCGGCGTTCCCGACGGCGTCGTCAACGTCGTCACCGGCACCGGGACAGAGGCCGGGGTGCGGCTCGCTGAACATCCCGACGTCAACAAGATCGTCTTCACCGGCTCGACGCTGACCGGCCAGGCCATCGCGCGGGCGGGCGTGACCAACCTCAAGCGCGTTTCCCTGGAGCTCGGCGGCAAATCGCCGATCATCGTCTGCCGCGATGCCGACATCGACAAGGCGGTTCCGGTCGCCGCGATGGCTGTGTTCGTGCATTCGGGCCAGATCTGCATCGCCGGTTCGCGGCTTTTCGTGGCCCGCGAAATCCATGACGAATTCGTGCGCCGGGTCGCCGAGTTTGCCGGCAGGCTTCGCATCGGCCACGGCATCGAGGCGGAAACCGAAATCGGCCCGCTCATCAATGCCAGGCAGGCCGGCAAGGTGGTGGGCTATATCAAGGCCGGCCGCGACGAAGGCGCGGAACTGATGGCGGGCGGCTCGCGACTGACCGGCGGGCCCTACGACGGCGGCAATTTCATCGCGCCGACTGTCTTTGGTGCGGTGTCGGACAAGATGACCATCGCGCGTGAAGAGATCTTTGGTCCGGTGATTTCGGCGATGCCGTTCGACACGCTCGACGAAGCCGTGGCGCGGGCCAATGCGACGCCCTATGGCCTGGCGGCCGGCATTTTCACCAGTCATCTTGGCACCGCCCACAAGCTCGCCCGCCGCATCAAGGCCGGCTCGGTATGGGTCAACATGTACCACGCCATCGACCCGGCGGTGCCGTTCGGCGGCATGAAGATGTCCGGCTACGGCCGCGAGGGCGGCATCGAACATCTGCATGAATATCTGGAGACCAAGTCGATCTGGATCCAGACCGACTGAGGGTGCGCTGATATTCAGGTGAGGCCGGGCTGCCAATGGCGGCATTCCCAGCGCACCATTCTCGGCGCTCGTGCAAGATGCCTGTCCGAAGGCGCGACGCTCAGTTTGCCAGTTCGCGCAAATTGGTGCGGATGAGGTTCATCAGCTGTTCGGAGAAGGAGTGGTGCACATAGCCCCGCGCGGTGATGATGCCGACCGAGCGGTGGGCGTCGCGATGGTCGATCGGCACCACCCGCATACGCTCGTCATTGCGCGAAATGGCGATGCCGGGCACCACGCAGACGCCAAGTCCCGAACACACCAGTGCCACCGCCGTCTGTGCGCTTTCGACCTCGTATTGCGGCTTGAACTCGATGCCTTCCGCCGCCGTCAGCCGATCGACAAGGCCGCGCACGGCGGTCTTGCGGTTGAGCAGGATGAGCGGATAGCACAGCAGGTCGGAGAGCAGCAGCTTCTTTTCGCCGCCGTATATTTCCGTGGGGATGCAGGCCATCAGCGGATCGTCGAGGATGGACTCGAACTGGAAGTCCGTCAGGTTTGGCAGTTCCGGGCCGATGTAGAACTCGACCTCCTGCTGTTGCAAAAGGCCAAGCGCGGCCTGCGGCGGGCTCTCGATGACCTCGACGATGCTGCGTGGATAGCGCAACTTGAATGTCGCCAGGATATCGCCCAGCCGGCTTGCCGCGAGCGTCGGGGCGCAGGCGATCTGCACTTTGCCCTTGCGCCGAGCGGCGACCTCCGTCAGGCGGTCGAGGCTGGTCTGCACCTGTGACATCACGTTGGCGATCTCCTCGAACAGGATCTGGCCTTCCGGCGTCAGGCTGGCACGCTGTGCGGTGCGGATGAACAGCGAGATGCCGATCTGCTCCTCAAGGTCGCGAATCTGCATCGAGACCGCCGATGGCGAACGGTTGCTCTCCTCGGCAGCACGTCGGAAGCTGCCGTTTTCGGCGGCAAGCAGGAACGTCTGCAGAAGTTTGAGGTTGACGCTGGGCATATCCGCTCGGGCAGGGTGATCTGACCCCTGACCTATTCAGACGCGGAACCGATTGCAAGGCAATAGGGTAGGCCAGACATTGGTCCTGGCTTGGCCGGCAAAAGTGTCTCTCTTGTCGAGCCGCTCAATGAACCGCGGCGAACATGACGCGTTCCTCGGTGGCCTCCGAAAGCATCATCTCCTCGACCACGCGGCCGCGCTTGACCACCAGAATGCGATCCGAAACGGCGAGAATTTCAGGCAGGTAGGACGAGATGACAACGACGGCCATGCCTTGCTCGGCGAGATCGCTGATGAGCTGGTGGATCTCGACGATGGCGCCGACGTCGACCCCGCGTGTCGGCTCGTCGAAGATCACCAGCCTCGGCTTCTGAATCAGCGATTTGGCGATCACGACCTTTTGCTGGTTACCGCCGGAGAGCTCGATCATCCGGGCTCGGTCGCTGGTCTGCCGCAGGCTCAGACGTTCGCTCCATTCGCGGGCAAGTTGCCTGGCCCGCGCCAGCGACACCATGGAGACGGGATTGGCGCCCTCGGTCAGTTCACCCATTTGCAGGTTCTCGCCCGCGGTCATGGTTTCGAAGAAACCGTCGACCTTGCGATCCTCGGTGACATAGACGATGCCGTCGCGCACCGCAGGCCTGGGCACCCGATAGCGCACCGACTTGCCGAGCAGGCGGATCTCGCCGCCGTGGAAGATGTTGCGCTTCAACAGTCCGGCGACGACCTTGGCCATTTCGGTGCGGCCGGCGCCGACAAGGCCGAACATGCCGGTGACCTGGCCCGAAAACACCGAGAAGGAAGAGTTGCGCACCAGGCCGGCGCAGGACAGATTCTCGACCGAAAGCACCTTGTCGCCGTAGGGGCGCGCCGTGCGCTTGACCTCGCCATGCAGCGTTTCGGTGAGCGTGCGGCCGACCATGGCCTGCACGATCGAGGCGCGGGTGAAGCCCTTGGCCTCGCCGGACGCGACGATCTCGCCATCGCGCATGACCGTGATGCGGTCAGCGACGGCAAGCGCCTCTTCCAGCGCATGGGTGATGAAGATGACGGCGATGCCCTCCTTCACCAGCCGCTGCAAAAGTTTGAAGAAGTGGCTCTTCTCTTCTGGCGTCAGCGTCGCGGTCGGCTCGTCGAAGATGATGACGCGGGCCTTGTGGTGGACGGCGCGCGCGATCTCCACCATCTGCTTGTGCGCCGCGCCCAGCGTGCTGACCTGCGCGGACGGGTCGACCTGGAAGCCCATGCCGGCGAGGAACTGCCGCGCCTGAATGTAGAGGCCGCGCAACCGGTTGAACATCTTCTCTTCGCCGAGATAGAGATTCTGCGCTACCGTCATGGCCGGCACCAGGTTGGTTTCCTGGAACACCATGGCGATGCCGGCGCGCAGCGCTTCGGCGGGCGTGGCGAAGGACACATCCTTGCCGTCGAAGGTCATCTTGCCCTCGGTCAGCTTGAAGACACCGGCCATGACCTTGGTCAGCGTCGACTTGCCGGCGCCGTTTTCCCCGAGCAGCGCGTGGATTTCGCCTTTGCGCAGGTCGAAATTGACATTCTTGAAGGCCGGAATGCGCGCGAATGCCTTGGCGGCATCCCTGAGTTCAATGATGTTGGCGTCCGACATCGCTTAGCCTCGCTTGCCGCTGGCGGCGCTCGCCACGCGCACGATCCTCGATCCGCCGCGCGAGGCGACCAGCAGATCATCGCCCAGCTCGCAGGCGCTCAGCGTCCCGTGCACCTTGCCGTCTGCGCGCGAATGGAAACTCGACAGCGGCTTCATGTTCTGGTCGCAAAGAACCACCAGCCCGTAGGACCTTGTCACCGCGTATGGCTTCAGCACGTTCATCTGCTTCAACTGGCTGCCTTGCATGGGCTCGCGATAGTCGCGCCATGAGCCGAGCGACGGCGCCATCCAGTAGGCCTCCGGGACTTCCGCCAGCATGCGCGTGCGGTAGGTCTCCTCGCGCAGGATGAACTCCACCAGTTGGTTGCGCACGGAATAGAAGGTCAGCCAATAGCCGGCGTTGAAGGCCGGGGCGATGCGGGCGGGGTAGGCCGGCAGATGCTCCAGCATGGGCAGCGTCGCCTTGGTGGCAAGGTCGATCGCCAGCACGCGGTGGCGCCAGGCCTCCGAAACGTAGATGCGGTTGGAGCCGGTGGTGGCGATGCCGGCCGGCCAGGCCAAGCCGTCCCTGATAAGCTCCAGCCGGCCGTTTTTTAGATCGAGCCGCCAGACCGAACCGGACACGCTCTTCTGCATCAGGTCGCGACGCCAACCGCTCGCCGGCACTGAGGCCGAACCGTTGGCCACCAGCAAGGTGTTGCTGTCGAGGAAGGTGAGAGCGGTGATGCAGGAGAGGCGCCGAGCCTCCTCACCCGTCGCCTCGCGCCCGTCATGCAGGCCGCCGTGGACGACGACGCCCTTGCCGTCGATGGCCATCGCGGTCATGCCGCGGGCATGGGCGAGTGCGGTGATCTCGCCCGGAAATTCCTGCAAGGTTTCGGCATGGCCGTCGGCGCTAAAGCGCATCAGCCGGTTGGCGCTGCTTGCCAGAATGCCCTTTTCGGTGCGTACGAGATTGTCGGCCTCGGCGAGGCCGGCGAACGGCTCGGCTTCCTCCAGTCCTTGGTTGGGCAGCAACGGCCCGTCGAGCGTCGGCACGGTCACTGCCCACTCGCCACGGCCGAGAAAGCGGTCAAAAAGCTGGCTCAAACCGCTCATGGCTTTTTGCCCCAGTATGAATCCGAGCTGAACCAGTCGGGATCGACGCCTTTCAAGGGCAAGGTGCCCATGCGGTTGTTGAAGATGCCGCAGAGATAGAGGATGCCCTTGTGCTCGCGCATCGAGGTGATCATCGGATGCTTCTCGCCGGCCTGGTCCCACAGGCTTTCGAGGATCTGGCCGTTCTCGTCGAAGCGCAGCACGCAGCCGGTGTTGAGATTGGGCATCAGCCACGCGTCTTCCGATACGCGCCGCGCCATGCGACGGCGGAAGCTCGGCATTTCAAGCGAGAGATCCAAGGCCGGCGTGCGCATGCCCATCAGGGCCAGCCAGTAGGTACCGTCGGAGGCGCGGTTGATGTTGTCGGGATAGCCGGGCAAGCCCTCGATGACGCGCTCGACTTGGCCCTTCTTCGGGCCATCGAAATAATAGCGGCTGATGCGGCAGGCCCAGCTTTCGGCGAACAGCACCGACTGGCCGTCGAAGGCCGTGCAAATGCCGTTGGGGAAGACGAGGTTCGACAGCAGTGTGCGTGTCGAACCGGATTTGGGATCATGGACGATGATGCGTCCGTTGCCGCGGCTTTCCAGCGCGTCGGCATACCAGTCATGCATTTCGAAGCGCACTGTCGCTTCCGAGAAGACGATACGGCCGTCCGGCAGGATGTCGCAGTCGTCGGCGAGCTTCATGGTCGAGTCGTCGACCACCGAGGTCAGTGAGCGGTTGGTTTCGGCGGTCAGCAGCTTTACGTCGCCGGCCGGCGAGACCTGATAGAGGCCCATGCCGGCGACGCAGATGACGAGGTTGTCGTCGCGGTCGAAAGCCATGCCGAGCGGCGAGCCGCCAATATGTGCGAACACTTCGCTATCGGTGTAATGGGGCGGCTGGAAGCGCAGGATCTCGCCCTGGCGGCTGCCGGTGTAGAGACGGTCCTGCCGGTCGAAGATCACATCCTCCGCGCCATCGAGAACGCCGAGGCCGATGACGCCGACGTCCTTCAACCGGTCATTCACCGCCATTGGCGCGCCGGGCGCGGTCGAGATCGCCTGCGGCATCTTGGCGAAGGTTGGCGAGATGTAGACGCTGCGCAGGATCTTGTGGCGGTTCTTCACCCAGCGAACGTCGAGAAGCACCGACAAAAGCAGCACGATGCCGAGGATCAGGAAATTGACCGGGCCGGGCACGGCCAGCGCAAGCAGACTGTTCGACAGGACAAGCACGAAGACGGTGCCCATCAGCGCCTTGGCGACCGAGCCGCGCCCGCCGCCTAGCGAGATGCCGCCGAGCACGGTCGCGGTCAACACCTGCAGTTCGAGACCGGTGCCGATGTCGGAAGCGGCACTGCCGATGCGGGCCGAGAAGAAGAAGCCGGAGAGCGCCACCAGTACCGAGCACAAGACATAGGCGCTGAACAAGATGAAGCGCACATTGATGCCGGCATTGTAGGCAGAGCGGCGCGCGCCGCCGACCGCGAACAGCCGCCAGCCATAGCGGGCGCGCGACAGCACGAGATGGATGATCAGCGCGATGACGACGAACACCACAAAGGATGTCGGCACGCCCCAGATTGTGCCGAAACCAAGGAAATCATAGGCCGGCGAATCCGGACCGCTGGTGACGATCCGCGTCGAGACCTGCGGGAAGACGATGTCGAAGGTCGAGCGGTAGATGATGAGCGTCACCAGCGTGGTGAGAAACGCCCGCATGCGCAGGAAGCCAACCAGGAAGCCGTTGATGGCGCCGCAGACGACGCCGAGGCCCAGGCACGCCAACAGGCCGGTACCAAAGCTCCACTGCTCGACATTCATCCCATAGAGCGTGACCAGCACGGCGAGCGCGAAGGTCGACCCGACAGACAGATCGATGCCGCCTGACACCATGACGATGGTCATGCCGAGCACCACAAGGCCAAGCTCGGCGGTCTGGCCGCTGAGATTGGTCAGCGTCGCCAGATCGAAGAAGCCCGGCACGATCGAGCCGAAGATCGCGCACAAAATGACCAGCGCCGTGAAGGGGATGACGCTGTCGATCCACTTCTTGGTCAGGATCTCCCCGACCACGTGGTCGGGGAGCAGGCGGTAGCGCCAGCGCACAAGGCTTTCAGCCATGC
This sequence comes from Mesorhizobium sp. XAP4, assembly GCF_029269325.1. Classification (NCBI taxonomy): domain Bacteria; kingdom Pseudomonadati; phylum Pseudomonadota; class Alphaproteobacteria; order Hyphomicrobiales; family Phyllobacteriaceae; genus Mesorhizobium; species Mesorhizobium sp. XAP4. The sequence goes on from NZ_JARIXW010000003.1 coordinate 40,198, forward strand.
TCATCAAGGAAGTCCGTTACTTGAGCTCGTCCAGCTTCCAGCAATTCCTGCCGGTCGCATTGGCCTTGTCGACGCGGGTGATCGGGCCGAAGAAGATGGTCTTCTCGCTACCCGCCTGCCGGCCGGGCTGCTGCAGCAGCTCGGAAATCTGTTGTGCTGCGATCTCGGCCTGGATCGGGGCATTAAAGTTGAAGATCACGTCGAGCAGCCCGTTCTTGATGCTCTCGCAGCCCGTGGCGCTGCCCGCGCCATTGGTGACGATCGTCACCTGGTCCTGCTTGCCGGCGGCCACGACGGCGGCACCGGCGCCGACCTCGGCATTATCCCAGATGCCCATGATGCCGCACAGGTCCGGATGCTGCTGGAGGACCGTCTCGGTGATCTGGCGGGCCTTTTCGCTCATGTAATCGGCCGGCTGGTCGGAGACGAGCTGCAGCTCGGGATTGGCCTTCAGCACCTCGTCGATGCCGGTGCGCATGTAGATGTTGGCGGCACCCGTCTGGACGCCGGCGAGCCAGACCACCTTGTGCGAGACGGCATTGGGCCCGGTGCAGTGCTTGGCCAGTTCGCCCATTTCGAGACGGCCCATTTCGATCCAGTCGTTGCCGACATAACTGTCCGTCTGGGTGGCCGACTGCATGTTGACTTGCAGCACCTTGATGCCGGCCGCCTGCGCCTGTTTCAACAGGCGTGCGTAGGTCTGGACGTCGGGGTTCTGCACGATGATCAGGTCCGGCTTCTCGGCGATGGCGCCCTGCATGGCGCGAATGCCGGCATTGGTGTCGCCGGAGGGATCGCGCACTTCGAGGCTGAAGCCGTAGCGTGCCGCGTGACGTTGCCACACCACCACCCATGCCTGGTTGAGGTCCATGCCCTGCGAGATTGGCACGAAGATGACCTTCTTGCCCTTGAGCGCCTCGAGATAGGTAGAGCGGCCGACCTGATCAGTTTCCTGCGCCGTGGCGATTTTCGCCGCGCCCAGCAGCGCCAGCGCTGTCATGCCCGCGAGCAGGCAGTTCTTGAACAACTTCATGGTATCCTCCCAGATTTATGTCTCGGTTCTTGTTCAGATGTCGCCGCTTTGCGAGGTCTGCTCGTCGCGCGGATTGATGATGGCGTCGATCGCCAGCGCGCCCAGCAGGATCACGCTCTTGATCAGGTTCTGGCTGGTGTAGCTGAAGTTCAGGATCGTCATGCCGTTGGTCAGGATGCCGACCAGGATGGTGCCGACGATGACGTTGCGTACGCCGCCCTGGCCACCGGAGAGGCCGATGCCGCCCAGCACGACCACCAGCAGCACGTCATAGATCAGGCTGGAATTGTAGAGGCGCGTGTCGATGCCGGTGACCAGCCCCAGCATGATGATGCCGGCGATATAGGCAATGAGGGCGCTGATGACATATTGCGTCACGATGATCGGGCGCGTCGGCAGCCCGGTCGTGCGGGCCGCGTTCGGGTTGTCGCCAGTAGCATAGACCAGCCGGCCGAAGCGGGTCTTCCTCAGGAAAAAGCCCATGAGCGCGGCCACCGCCGCGAAGATGATCACCGACATCGGGATGCCGAGGATGGTTCCGTTGCCGACGAATTTCAGCCAGCCGATATCGGAGGGGGCATAGAGCACGTCGGACGCAAAGACGATGCGGCCAGAGCCGTAGACCGAGGACGCGATGGCAAGAGTGGCGAAGATCGGCGGAATTTCGGCCACCGCCACCATGACGCCGGTGAACAGGCCGATGGCCGCGACCAGGATGGCGCCGAAGACGACGGCCAGCGTGAAGTCGACGCCCCAGGTGGAGATCCAAATGCTGAAGGCGACGCCGACGACCATCACCGCCACCATGGTCAGGTCGATGCCGCGCCCAACGACGATGAACCCCATGCCGACGGCCAGCGTGCCGAGGATCGAGACATTCTTGAGAATGGCAAGGATGTTGCCCTGGCTCAGGAAATTGTTGAGCGTCGCCGAGAACACCAGGAAGAGGACGGCCGAGATCGCGCCGACGACGAGTTCCTGGGACATCTTGATGCCCAAGCGCGCGGTGTCGGATTTGCCCGAACCAGCCAAGTCTGTTCCTCCCTCGCTGCCGGTTTGAACCAGCGGCGTGCCAAAGCGGCCTTGCCCCAGGGGCTTTGCCGCGACGACGTTCCTCCACAGCCCTAAGCCGGCTGCTTGCGTAAAGACCATCGCGGCTCAGGGCGGCAGGGGCAATTTCGATTTTCTGATGCGCTGTGCAGTTCGTCAGTGTGGAAAAAGAGGATGAGGAATCGTCGGTTGTGTGCTCTGCCGGATTTCACCTGTCGCAAAGCTCAGCCCGATGCCGGCAGCGTGCCGCGATCCCCGTGACGGTACTTTCCTGAGTGACGGGAGTGTCAAGTAAGGCACAAGCGGGCCCTGCTCTCCCTGGGTTTCCGTCCTACAGGCCGTTTCCATCGATCATCGCCATCAGGCAATCGCCAGCTTGTGTGCCGCTGATGCCCAGATCACGCACGCTGTTCATGTGGTTTCGGTCATTCAGGCGGAGGTCGCTGACAGGGTGCCCCTGCGCGCGCAAGCGCTTTCCGAAGTCGGCGGCCTGCTGGTGAAAAGGTGACGTTTCCTGATCTCCGACGAGAATGGTCGCTGCCGTCTCCGGGTCATGCCACCGCGTCATTGGGGTGAAGGCAGCTGCCTCCTCATCGGTGATGCCGATTAACGGCTGGAGGAAGGAGGTCTGAAGGGGCTTGAGGTCGTAAAGGCCGCCTAGCAGCAGCGCCGCACGTATGCGCGACGGCATTGGCGCCTTTTCGAACAGGAATGTGGCCAGGTGCGCACCCGCCGAATGACCACTTACGCTTAGCCGGGCAGGGTCGCCGCCATGGGCGGCTATATTGTCCAGCACCCATTGTTTGGCACGCCGGATCTGGTCGACGATTGCCGCCATCCTGAATTCGGGCATCAGCGCATAGTCGACGATGACCGCGATCGCCCCAGCTTTGGTGACTGTGTTCGCTACATAAGAATAGTCGCTCCTGGAGAACATGCGCCAGTAGCCACCATGGATGAAGATGTGCACGGGAAGATCCCTGCGCACACCGGGCGGAAAGAACAGGTCCAACCTTTCGGCCTCGCCCTCGCCATAGGCGATACCCGCCGATATCGGCAGGGTCGCCCGGGTTTCGGCGCTGCGAGTCACTATGTCGGCCACGATATCGTCAAAATCGGCCACATGGTCGCGCGTGCGGAAAGGGTCCTTTGACATGACTGCCGGTTCAGAAGGTGACGGCAATATATTTAGCCTCCATGAACTCGGCGATGCCGTGGTGCTGGCCGCCTTCGCGGCCAAGGCCGCTCTGCTTGACGCCTCCGAATGGTGCGGCCGGATCCGACATCAGTCCCCGGTTGAGGCCGATCATGCCGGCCTCGATCCCCGACGCCACCCGCATGCCGCGCCCAACATCGCGTGTGTATATATAAGCGGCCAGGCCATATTCCGTGTTGTTAGCATGGGCGATGGCCTGGGCCTCGGTGTCGAAGCGTGTGATAGGTGCCACCGGGCCGAAAATCTCCTCGTGCGCCATCTCCGCATCCGGCGGCACCTCGGACAGCACTGTTGGCGGATAGAAGAATCCTTCTTCCTCCGAAATCGCCCCGCCGCAAAGCACCTTGGCTCCCCGGCCCACCGCGTCCTTGACCAGGCGATCGATCTTGTCGACAGCCTTTCTGGTGATCATCGGCCCGCACTCGGTGTCGGCATTCGGGCCCGCCCCCACCTTAAGTGCCGCCATGCGCTTGCGGAGCCCGTCGGCAAAAGCATCATAGATTCCCGATTGCACATAGAGGCGATTGGCGGCGGTGCAGGCTTCGCCGGCGTTGCGCATCTTGGCGATCATCGCGCCATCGAGGGCGGCGTCGAGATCGGCATCGTCGAAGACGACAAACGGGGCATTGCCGCCGAGTTCCATAGAACACGAAATGACATGCTTTGAAGCCTCGCCGAGCAAGGTTCGGCCGACACCCGTCGACCCCGTGAAGGACAGCTTCCTGACCCGCGGATCGGCAAGCATGGCCGAAGTCAGCGGCCCGGGACTGGTCGTGGTCAGCACGTTGACGACGCCGGCAGGCACGCCGGCTTCGCTGTAGAGTGCCGCCAGCGCATAGGCCGTCAGTGGTGTTTCGCTGGCCGGCTTTAGGACGACAGTGCAGCCTGCCGCCAGCGCCGGCGCGATCTTGCGGGTCGCCATCGCGGCCGGGAAATTCCACGGTGTGATCAGCACGCAAATTCCGATCGGCTCATAATCGACCACGATCCGGTTGGTGCCGGATGGCGCGGTGCCGAATTCACCGGTGATCCGGACCGCCTCTTCGGCATTCCAGCGGAAGAACTCGGCGGCATAAGCCACTTCGCCGCGCGCGTCGCGCAGCGCCTTGCCGTTCTCCAGCGAGATCAGCATGGCGAGCGTTTCGGAGCGTTCGACCATCAGTTCGAAACAGCGCCTGAGGATTTCCGAGCGTTTGCGCGGCGCAGTTTCCCGCCATCTCCTAGCTGCTTTGGCCGCCGCCTCGACGGCGGCGGTGGCGTCCTCGACCGTCGCATCGGGAACCGCCGCGATCACCGCCCCGGAGGAGGGATCGACGACATCGATGAGCCGACCGTCGGAGGACGACCGCCAAGTGCCGTCGATGTAGAGTCCGTGCGAAAAACCGCGCACGTCATAGCCATCCTGGTCGAGTTGCTGAGTGTTCAAATTCATCGCTTTGTTCCGTTTCTCACATAACGCAGGCGGCGAGGTCGCCGTCATGGGCGGCCTGGACGAGACGTCGCATCGTGCCGAGATCGAACGCACGCGGATTGTTCTTGATCAGGCGGTCGATGCCGAGCGCTTGCTCGGCGGTCCAGTCAAGCTTATCGGCAGGGAGGCCTAGATCAGCCAGTGTCGGCGTAATACCGATCGCCGCGAACAATCGCCTGATCTCCTCGATCGTGGCGGCTGCCATCTCGTCGGCGGTTCGCGCCTTGGCCTCCAAGCCAAGTGCCGCGCCGATCTCTGCCATCTCGTGAGCGGCGACGCGGCTGTTATAGGTCATCACGTAAGGCATCATTGTGGCCACGCCCAAACCATGGGCGGTGTGGGTGAGGGCGCCTGCCGGGTATTGCACGGCATGCGCCGCCGCCGTGCCGGCGGTGCCGAACGCGCAGCCCGCCGCCAGAGCGCCCATCATGACATCGGCACGCGCGTCGGCATCCGTGCCGTCGCTGCAGGCTTTCTCCAGACTCCGGCCAAGCAGCTTTATCGCGAGCAACGCGAAATGGTCTGTCAGCGCAGTCTTGCCGATGAAGACATGCTGTTGCGGGAGATTGGGGTCTTCACCGCGCCGCATGGCGGTGAAGGCCTCAATCGCATGGGTCAAAGCGTCGGCGCCGGCGATCGCGGTCAGGCCAGGCGGACAGGTCATTGTCAGCTCGGGATCGCACAGAGCGACCGCGGCCATAAGGTGAGGGCTCGATATGCCGACCTTGAGCGTCCGGTCCGGGTCGGAAATCACCGCGACCGGCGTCACCTCGGAGCCGGTGCCGGCCGTGGTGGGTACGGCGATCAGCGGCAGTGTCTGACCCGGCACCTTGAACTCCCCGTAATAGTCCTGGAGCTTGCCGCCATGGCTGAGCAGCAGGGTGGCGCATTTGGCGAAATCGAGACAGCTGCCGCCGCCGATGCCGATCACCATATCCGGCCCGAACCCCTTCGCTTCCTCGACGCAGACGCCGACCGTATCGCGTGGCACGTCGGGCAGAACACGATCATGCACCAGGACCTCGATCGAGGCTGACTGAAGGGACTTGATGATGTCGGCGAATACCGTTGTGCCCGCGAAACGCTCGTCGGTGCAGACCAGCGCGCGTCGGCCGAACCGGGCGGCGACCGTCGGCAGCACATGGCGTTGCCCCTTCCCGAACAGGATTTCACGCGGCAACCGCAGGGCGGCGAAGAGGGTCATGATTGGTCCTTTGACGGCTGCTGACTGGAAACGGAGGCATTGAACTCGGTCTGGATCGGACGGTTTAAGAGTGTGTCCCTCGCACTTAAAAGATATCCGCTTTAAAATCGTATAGGATATAGGATTGCATCCGCGGAACCATCGTGTTAGCAGTCCTCACTGTCAAGAGGCAAAATATGCAGACCGCAAACTTACCCGACCCAAGCGACGCCAGCATTGGAGCTGGTCGCATCCAGCGCGCCAACAGTCTCGTCGAAGATGTCTATGAAGCCATCTTCGCGCAGTTGATGGCGCTGAAGATCCCCCCCGGCTCGCGCATCACAGTCGACAGCCTGGTCAAGGAATTCAACGTCTCGCACACGCCGATCCGGGAAGCCCTCGGACGGCTCGAAGGCGAAGGCCTGGTGCTCAAGACGCATCTGATCGGTTATCGTGCCGCGCCCCAGATCACCCGGCGCCGTTTCGACGAATTATACGAGATGCGTCTGCTGCTCGAGCCGCATGGCGCCGCAAAGGCCGCCGCAACGATGGACGACGCCAAGCTCGATCTGTTGCTCGAAGCTGCCGGCGTGATGTCACGCCGCGAAGGCAAGGATGATCGCGTGCGCTATTCGAATTTCGCCAGGCAGGATGCGATCTTCCACGACAAGATCATGGAGTTTTCTCAAAACGAACTCATCCGCGAGACGTTGAGCCACCAGCACACGCACTTCCACATCTTCCGCCTGATGTTCCATGCACGCGTGACCGAGGAGGCGCTTGACGAACACGAGGCGATCCTTGCCGCGTTCGGCTCGGCCGATCCCGATGCCGCCGAAAAGGCGATGCGCATCCATATCGAGCACTCGCGCGATCGCCTGCTCCCGGCATTCGATTGAGGTCGGAACGGATGTCCATTGCCGCGAATATCGCCGGGGAGGGCGGGAGCACGTTGTCCAGCGATGCGCCTGGTTCGCTTGAACCGGTGCTGCGCGCCCAGGAATTGTCCAAGCAATACGGCCCAGTGACGGTGTTGTCGGACGTCACCCTGGACGTCCTGCCGGGAGAGATCCACGCCATCATTGGCGAGAACGGTGCCGGCAAGTCGACGTTGATGCGGCTGCTGTCCGGCTATGTCGAGCCAAGCCACGGCACGTTGTCGATGAACGGACACGCGGTGAAATTTGCCAAGCCTGCCCAAGCACAGGATGCCGGTATCGCTTTGGTTCATCAGGAGATACTGCTCGCCGAGGGGCTCACGGTCACCGACAATCTGTTTCTCGGGCGAGAGCTTTCGCGTGGCCATGTCGTGGATGACCGCACCATGCGCCGGCTGGCAACCGAGAAACTGGCGCAGATCGGCTGCGCGGTCTCGCCAAGGGCACTGGTGCGCGACGTTTCGCTGGCAGACCGGCAGATGGTGCAGATCGCTCGCGCCCTGCTTGACGACCACAAGGTGGTTATCTTCGACGAGCCGACCGCCGTTCTGACCGGTGGCGAGGTCGAGCGCCTGCTGGAGATCGTCCTGCAACTGAAGGCTCACGGCACCGCCGTGCTCTATATCAGCCACCGGTTGGATGAGGTGCAGCGGGTCGCAGACAAAGTGACCGTTCTGCGCGACGGCAAGACGGTCGGCACCTATCCCGGCAAGACGCTGAGCCAGATGGATATGGCGCGGCTGATGGTCGGGCGCGAACTGGCAGCGCTCTATCCTGAGAGAACCGCAGCGCCTTCGGATGTACCGATGCTGAGCGTGAGGAACGCCTCTGTTCCCGGCTATGTGGAGGACGTGTCGTTCACGGTCCACAAGGGCGAGATCCTGGGGTTCGCCGGTATGGTTGGCGCAGGCCGAACCGAACTCTTCGAGGGCATTATCGGCTTGCGCCCGGCAGTTGCTAAGATCGAACTTGAGGGCAAGTCGGTCCATTTCCAATCGCCGCGCGCGGCGATCGACGCCGGCGTCGGTTACCTGACCGAGGATCGCAAGGGCAAGGGACTGCTGCTGCAAGAGCACCTGGCGCCTAACCTGACGCTGTCGGCGCTCGATGTGTTTCATCCCGGCCTCTCGATGGGTCGGCGCCGCGAAGCGCAAGCCCTGGAACAGGCCGTGGAGACATATGACATCAGGCTGAAGAGCCTCGGCGCCAAAGCGGCCCAGCTTTCCGGGGGCAATCAGCAGAAGCTGCTGCTGGCGAAGGTGCTGCTGACCGATCCTTCGGTGGTCATTATCGACGAGCCCACGCGTGGCATCGACATCGCCAACAAGGCGCAGATCTATGCCTTCATCCAGGAGCTTGTGGCCAAGGGCAAGGCCTGCATCGTCATCTCTTCGGAGATGCAGGAACTGATCGGCATCTGCGACCGCATCCTGGTGATGCGCGAAGGCCGCATCAGCGGCGAGGTCAGTGGCGCCGAAATGACCGAAAGCAATGTGGCGGTACTGGCGACCAGTGGCCCCAAGCAAGGGCCAAAAGCCAAGGGAGGCACAAAATGGCTGTCATGAGCGAATCCGCACCCAGGCGTCGCCCCCTCGATCTCAACATCAGTTGGACCGATATCGGGCCTTTTCTTGCGCTGGCAGCTCTGCTGGTGGTCGGTTACCTCATCAACCCCGATTTCCTGTCCGCCACCAACCTCGCCAACGTCATCACCCGCAGCGCCTTCATTGCTATTATCGCGGTCGGCGCGACATTTGTGATCTCGTCGGGGGGGCTCGATCTTTCCGTCGGCTCGATGGCCGCCTTCATCACCGGCATCACCATCATGTTCATGAACGCGGTGGCGCCGCATGCCGGCATCTGGGCTATTCCCGCCGGTATGGCGGTTGCGATCCTGGTCGGCCTGCTGTGCGGGCTTGCCAACGGGCTCATCGTCACGGTCGGCAGGATCGAACCGTTTATCGCCACGCTGGGCACGATGGGGATTTTCCGGGCGCTGATAACCTATCTGACCGATGGCGGCACGATACCGATCGACAGGTCGTTGCGCGAGGCCTACCGGCCTGTCTATTTCGGCACGGTCGGCGGGATCCCGGTTCCAATCCTCATATCCGTCGCAGTCGCCGCGGTCGCATCCTTCATCCTTTACAAGATGAAATATGGGCGCAAATGTGCGGCGGTCGGCGCCAATGAGGATGTCGCCCGTTATTCCGGCATCTCGGTGATCAGGACACGGACCGTGGCCTATATCGTCCAGGGTGTCTGTGTGGCGATTGCCGCGATCTGCTACGTGCCGCGCCTGGGCGCCGCAACGCCGACAACCGGACAGCTTTGGGAACTGCAGGTCATCACCGCCGTGGTGATTGGCGGCACCGCATTGCGCGGCGGCAAGGGCCATGTGTGGGGGACAGTCGCCGGCGCCGTCATCCTGGAACTCATCGCCAATCTCATGGTGCTCTCGGACTTCGTCTCCGAATACCTCGTTGCCGCTGTTCAGGGCGTCATCATCATCATCGCCATGCTCATCCAGCGGTTTTCGAATTCGAAATAGCGCCGCGTCCGGACCACGCGGATTAACGTTCTTGTAGGTCCAAGGGAGAAGACAATGTTCAGTAGAAAATGGATTGCGGCAGCGACACTTGGCGCGCTGCTGCTGGCCGGCCAGGCCATGGCGCAAGACAAGAAGGTCATCGCGGTGTCGATACCGGCCGCTGACCACGGTTGGACAGCGGGCATCGTCTACCACGCACAAGCGGCGGCCAAGGAAATCAACGCCGCGTTCCCGAACGTCGAAGTGGTCGTGAAGACGTCGCCGTCCGCGGCGGAGCAGGTCAGCGCGCTTGAGGACCTGTCGGCCAGCCGCAAGCTGGATGCTCTGGTGATCCTGCCTTACAGCTCGGAAGAGCTGACCCAGCCGGTCAAGGCTATCAAGGACATGGGCACGTTCATCACCGTCGTAGATCGCGGTCTGACTGACGCCTCCGTCCAGGATCTCTACCTCGCCGGCGACAATATCGCGGTTGGCACCAACACCGCCAAGTTCATGATCGACAAGCTTGGCGGCAAGGGCGACGTCGTTGTGTTGCGCGGCATTCCGACCGTCATCGACGACGAGCGCATCAAGGGCTTCCAGGACACGATCAAAGGCACTGATCTGAAAGTCCTCGACATCCAGTACGCGCATTGGAACAGCGACGAAGCCTTCAAGCTGATGCAGGACTATCTGGCCAAGTACCCGCATATCGATGCGGTGTGGGCCAACGACGACGACATGCTGCTTGGCGTGCTCGAGGCGGTCAAGCAGTCGGGGCGGACCGACATCAAGCTTGCGCTCGGTGGCAACGGCATGAAGGACATCGTCAAGAAAGTGATCGACGGCGACGCCATGACGCCGGTCGAGACGCCATACCCGCCGTCGATGATCAAGACCGCGATCTACATGACAGTCGCCAACCTGATCGGCCAGGCACCCGTCCGTGGCACCGTCAAGCTCGACGCGCCGTTGATCACCCAGGCCAACGCCAAGGAATATTACTTTCCGGATTCGCCATTCTGACCCTATCCGATTTCACAGAAAGGCAGGCGCAGTCTGCGCCTTGCCTAGCTCAAAACACTGAGAGGAAGAGCCATGCCAGGCAAAAAGATACTGATGCTGACCGGTGAGTTCACCGAAGAATACGAAATCTTTGTCTATCAGCAAGCGATGGAAGCCGTCGGTCACACCATCCACGTGGTATGCCCGGACAAGAACGCCGGAGATCTGATCAAGACCTCGCTGCACGACTTCGAGGGCGACCAGACCTATACCGAAAAGCTCGGCCATTATGCGCTGATCAACAAGACTTTCTCGGAAGCCGAGAGGCAGCTCGATCAGTATCATGCCGTCTACTGCGCGGGCGGCCGCGGCCCGGAATACATCCGCACCGACAAGCGCGTGCAGGCGATCGTGCGCCATTTCCACGAGGCCAAGAAGCCAATCTTCACCATCTGCCACGGCGTGCAGATCCTGATCGCTGTCGACGGCGTGGTGCGCGGCAAGAAGGTCGCGGCACTCGGCGCCTGCGAGCCGGAGGTGACACTGGCGGGTGGCACCTATATCGACCTGTCGCCGACCGAGGCCTATGTGGACGGGACAATGGTTTCGGCCAAAGGTTGGACGGCGCTTGCTGCGTTCATCCGCGAATGTCTGAAGGTGCTGGGAACGGAAATCCGCCACGCATAAACTTCTGGAACCGACGCATTCGCCAAGGGATGCGTCGGTTCCCTTCAACAGCGCTTCCATATCCATCAATTCGGTCGGGATCGCGGCTCCCGAGCTACGATATAGGCGAGACACTTAAGTATTGCCGCCTGTTGCGCCCGCTTTTCTTCCTGCCTGTTCCACTGGTGCTGTTCGACAGGGTTGGCGCGTTGTTTCAGCATCCGGAAAGGCCGTGTCGTCGACCGTGCGGCCCCGTCGTCCCCCCGAGGCCACCTCGCTCCGGGCTTGCTCATTCGGATTGCAAGCTGCTGACATCAGTCAACGCCTGCAACGGCGCTACGCCACCGGAAATCGGGGTGCGCTTGAGTTCAGGCCCGCGTCAGTAAATCTGGCATCGCGGACAATCCAATAATCTCCCGGCGTCCGGGGCTGGTCGTCGGCCTGACGAAAAGAACGGCGTCCAGGAACGATTTCGGCCGGCTGTCGTTGCCTAACATTAGGTATCCCTTATGGACTTTGCGAAATGCCGCTGTGTCAGAATCTATGCCCTCTTGAAATGACGTTCAAATGTCCGCGCTGCGGATTGGCTTTGCTGAGACCCGGGCGCTGGTTCCAGGTTGCATCCAAATATCGCTGCGAGGGCTGTCACAGCGAAATCCGGATTACGTATCCCGACAAGATTGCACTTTTCCAGAAGTATGCGGATTCGCAGGGCGAGGTCCATCTCCCCCAAAGCATAGCTCAGTCCTGACCAGTCGTTCAGCGGCTAGGCCACGGTCCTGCCAGGAGGGCAGGCGATCTGAAGGCTGACTTCCGGCGGTAGGGTTGCCTGTAGCATGGAACGAAATCCGTTCCCTGCGGTTGGAGTTGTCCAGCTACACGCGATTGAACCGGCCTTGCCCCACAGTCAGGAGCAGTGATGCAAACATACCTGGTGGAACAAATGGAGGGGGATGACGTGGTCGCGGCGAGTAACGTCAATGCGTCCAGCCCGTTCACGGCGGCGACTATGTCAGCGGGACGCCAGGTTACCCTGCGGACTTGGGAAAACAATTGGGTTCGTGTAACGGATGAGCTTGGAGGGGAAGTGTTCGCATACTGCTTCGTTTCAAGCACTGGCAAAGCGGATAGCAGCGCGCAGCCCGACACCTCTGTAAGGTAAGGTAGCCCCGCAGCCCGGGCGGGCGCAGGCTGGCCTCTTCATCTTCGAATAATTCAAGCGATTAAGACCGTCTCACGCATCATCCGAATGATTGATGAAAAGATCATGCCGCGGAGCGATAAGCGGCAACAATCCTAGCGTGGGGCCCTTATGTCTCTGGCGCATTTAGAATCTTCGAGGGCGATTCAAACGGTGCAGGCTGACTACCAAACGGTGGTCCCTTGCCGATGGTTAAAAGCTCCCGATCATGCTCTTGACCATGGCGGGCCTGTTCTACGTCTGCATCAACGGATGGGAACTGGCTTCGCCGACGTTCCTGTCTTTGATCACCTGAGGGAGATCGCCGGGCGTTATTCCGAAAAACTAGCCGCCAGCGACGGCACCAATCGACTGACCTATTCCGAGCTTTTTCGGGCGGTCGAGGCATTGGCCGGCTGGATTGAAGCCGTCGTTCCCGACGGAAATGCGGTTGGAATACTTCAGGCCAACTCGGTCTGGTACACCGTTGCGATGCTGGCCAGCATGGCATCCGGTCGGCCGTCAGTGCCGCTTAACGTGCGAGATCCGGACTCGCGCATCAACGAAATCGTCGCCGACGCGAGGCTCTCCGCCATAATTGGCGACAAAGGCCTCCACGGCCTTGATCTGCCCCAGCACGTTGCCTGGATCGATATGGCGCAATCATTGCAGGCAACGCCCCATCCAGCCGCACACCGTGTGGTTTCTGTCGATGCACCGGCAATCGTGCTTTATACCTCCGGCAGCACGGGCCGCCCCAAGGGGATTGTCAACAGCCAGCGGAACTTGCTGTGCCGAGTGCAGCAATATGTCGATGCGTGCCACATCAATGCACAGGATGTATTCCTGCCTCTGACCGGCCCGGCAACCATCGCCGGCTGTCGGGAAATTCTTGCCGCTCTGCTCACGGGTGCCACGTTGCAGCTTGTGGAGGTTGAAGCCGTCGGCCTGCGCGCGGTTCGCGGCCGCATGCAATCCGAAGGCGTGACGATCACCTATCTGGTGCCGGCATTGCTTCGCGCTCTCTTGGCGGATGAACCCGCGGACGCCTTTGGTTCGCTCAGAGTTGCCCGAATTGGAGGCGAGAAGGTGTCTTCGGCCGACATCCGCCTCGTGCGCAAGGCTGTCCCGCCAAATTGCCTGGTGCAGATCGGCTATTCATCGACGGAAACGACGGGATCGCAGTGGTTCTTGCCGCACGATTGGCCGGAATTCGATTCTTCGGCTCCCGTCGGCTGGCTGCTTCCGGGAATCAGCTTCGCAGTGGTCGATGAAGAGGGTTACCCGGTTCAGCCCGGCAAGATCGGAGAACTGTTGATCAGAAGCCCGTATGTCGCGCTTGGACATTGGGAAAACGGGGCCGTTGTTCCGTTTGAAGTAGACCCCGGCGACCAGACGCTTCGCATCTTTGCGACGGGCGATCTTGTGCAAATCGGGAGTGACGGCCTGCTGCGGATCATAGGCCGCAAAGGGCGCCAGATAAAGGTCAATGGGCGGCGCGTTGAGCCGGCCGAACTCGAACGGGTTCTGCGTGGCGCGCCGTCGGTGAAGGATGCCGTGGTTATCGTCACCCCGGCGAATGAACTGGTTGCATTCGCCGTACCGCACAGCGGAGCGGGAGCCAGTTTTTGCGACGAGCTGCGCCAACTTGCCAGGACAAAATTGCCGCCGGCGCTTTGCCCGTTGCGACTCCATGCAAGCGCCGAGATACCGCGACTGCCCAGCGGAAAGATCGACATGACAACGCTGGCTGCAATTGACCTTTCGGTTCGGGAAACCACGCCCCCACCGCAAATACTCCATGCGGGACATGAAGTTCCTGCTCATCAGATCGTACGGCGTGCCTGGACCAAGGTCCTCAAGACGCGGGTCGCCCTGGGCTGTTGGGATGAAGCGGGGGGAGATTCGCTGAAGCTGCTGCACTGCGTCATGGAGATCGAAAGCGCGATCGGGCAGGAGCTCGGATTGGAAGCCTTCACGGTTGGAATGAGCTTCGATGAGATGGTTGCAGCGGTCATTTCTGCTCAAGGAGGCGGCGAGCACGCGCCCGCTTGGAAACACGAGCCTCCGCTGCTTTTCCTTTTCCCCGGGTCGGTCGGCTATGGTCCGAGCCTTGCTTCGTTCGCATCGGCAATAAGCAAGGTCGCCAGGGTGTCTCCCATCAGATATCCGGCCCTGGGCATGATCCTGCAAGGTCAGAACACCGTCGCCGCAATGGTCGAAGCTGCAATCGATCATATCAACCGCGTGCAGCCGACCGGCTGTGTTCGCCTGCTTGGTCACTCGCTCGGAGGAGCGGTTGCTTTTGAGGTTGCCGCGCGTCTGCTTGATCAAGGGCGAGCGGTAGCGTTCACGGGCATTCTGGATACCAGCCTGGTTGGCGAACGCAGCAAGCGTTGGGAGACGATTACCCGGACATTTCACCGGATCCGAACCAATCGTATATCGGCTAGTCGAGTGGCATGCCGCGCGCTTGCCAAGGTCGCGGTCAAAATGCACTGCGAATCCCGGCTTGCCAGCTTCCTCGACCGCTATGCCGAGGGTCAGTTCAACCCGACGAGCTTCAGAACCAAACTGGAACTGCAGGAAGTTCTGCGCGCGCGCGCCTTCTTCCAGTGGCTCACAGAACCCAGGCCGATACTGCCGATCACCGGCACCTTGTTCCGTTGCGCGCGGCCCGGAATGCCGCTTGCACTTGGGTGGGATCGGGCATTCGTCCATCTGGACGTCATTCCGATCGCCGGCACTCACATCGACATGGTCGTGGAGCCTCATCTGACCATCAATCGCCCGCTCATCGAAAACGCTGTGACTGAGACCTACTCTTCAATCGAGTCACAGAAACGGGAGGCAGTGTCATCGACCTGATCGGGGAATTCAGCAGCGATGTGCTGGCGCTCGATGCCCGGCTGGAGATCGATCGCATCGTCGAGACCTTGCGCGAACAGGTTCTCGGCACACAACGGCGCCGCGGAGTGGTTGTCGGGCTCTCCGGAGGCATCGACAGTTCGGTCGTCGCAACGGTCTGCGCACGCGCGTTCGGCAGGGACAAGGTACTGGGCCTGTTCATGCCGGAGCGCGATTCATCCGGCGACTCGTTGAGGCTTGGCCGCAGCGTCGCCGGGCAGCTTGGCATCGACACAATCCTTGAAGATATCCAGCCGGCGCTCGAGGGCATCGGTGCCTACGCCCGACAGATGGAGGCCATCCGAACTGCCGTCCCTGGATATGGCGAAGGCTGGAAATGCAAGCTGGTCATGGCATCGGTGCTGGAGAGCAGCGGCCTTAGTATCACGCGCCTCACCGTCGAGGATCCGGACGGAAAGATCGACACCGTGCGTCTTTCGCCGGCGGCTTACCTGCAGATCGTCGCTGCAACCAACTACAAGCAGCGGGTTCGCAAGATGACTGAATACTATCATGCGGACCGCCTCAACTATGCAGTGGCAGGCACGCCAAACCGGCTCGAATATGACCAAGGCTTCTTCGTCAAGCAGGGCGACGGCGTCGCCGACGTGATGCCGATCGTCCATCTCTACAAGACCCAGGTTTATCAGCTGGCGGAATATCTCGGGATTGACGAGGAGGTCCGAATGAGGCCGCCGACCACGGACACGTTTTCCATGGCGCAAACCCAGGAGGAGTTCTACTTCGCCTTGCCCTATCAGCTGATGGATTTGTGCCTCTACGGCATGAATCACGGAATTTCGGCCGGCGTGGTTGCCGCCGCCGCCGGCCTGACGGCCGAGCAGGTCGAGAAGGTCTATAAGGATATCGTCAGCAAACGCCGCGCCGCCCGCTACCTTCACGCACGGCCGCAGCTGTCCGCTGCGATGGACAGGGATTGACCCATGTGCGGCATCGCCGGAATTGTGGCGCTGAACGCGGCTGCGGAGCCTCCTTCACGAGCCGCGCTTCTACGAATGGCAGCCGCGCTCTCCCATCGAGGCCCGGACGAGAGCGGCGTTTACCGCGACAGGCGGGCGGGGCTGGCGCATACCCGTCTGTCGGTCATCGATCTCTCGACCGGACAGCAGCCCCTCGCGGACACCGGCGATACCACCTGGATCGTGTTCAACGGCGAGATCTTCAACTACGTCGAGCTGCGTGAACAACTCATGGCGCTGGGGCATCGTTTCCGCACCCGCAGCGATACCGAGGTCATCGTGCACGCCTACCGCGCCTGGGGCGTGGCCGCGTTCGAGAGGCTAAACGGGCAGTGGGCACTCGCCATCTGGGATTCGCTGACAGGCCGTCTCGTCCTGTCGCGCGACCGGTTCGGCATCTGCCCGCTGCATTTGTGCGAACATGCTGGCCGCCTTCACTTCGCCAGCGAAGTGAAGGCCATTTTCGCAGCCGACCCGGCGATACCGCGGGCCTTCGATCCGGCGGGGATAGACCAGACTTTCACGCTGTGGACGGTCGTACCGCCGCAAGGCGTATTTCAGGGAGTGAAGGAACTTACCCCCGGCCATGTACGCATCTACGACAATGGCAGCGTTCGTGAGCACGCTTTCTGGAAACCTTGTTATCCCGAGATCGCGGACCAGGCCCACGGCACCTTCACCGGCTCACTGGACGATGCGGTGGACGAAGTGCGTAGCGCCTTGCAGGCCGCGACGGCGCTTAGAATGGTCAAGGCGGATGTGCCGGTTGGCTGCTACCTTTCCGGCGGGCTCGACAGCTCACTTGTCGCCATGCTCGGGAGGCGCTTCGCCGGCGCGCCATTCCAGACCTTCTCGTTGCGTTTTGCTGACGCCGAATATGATGAAACCCGTTACCAGCGGCTGGTTGCAAGTGCGAGCGGCGGCGAGCACCACGAGGTGATGGTTTCGCGCGGTGATATTGCCGAGGTTTTCCCAGATGTGATCCGTCACGCCGAGCGTCCGATTCTCAGGACCGCGCCGGCGCCGTTGTTCCTTCTCTCGAGACTGGTGCGCGAACATGGCATCAAGGTCGTCCTGACCGGCGAGGGCGCCGACGAGATGTTTGCCGGCTACGACCTGTTCCGTGAAGGCAAGGTCCGCCGTTTCTGGGGGCGGCAGCCCGCATCCGCCCGACGCGCGCGACTGCTGGAACGCCTCTACCCCTATCTGAGCCGGTCGCCGGTCAAGCAGCAGGCGATGGCGCGCCAGTTCTTTGGACACGATATCCATGCATTTGGCGCGCCCGGCTTCGCGCATGACACCCGCTGGCGCACCACCAGCGCCATCAAACGGCTGTTCTCGGCCGGCATGCATGCCGAAGCGGCGCGTCACGACGTGGTGGCGGACCTGCTTGGCCGCCTGCCCGAAGAGTTTCCACGATGGGGTCCTCTCGCGCAGGACCAGTACCTTGAGATCAGGACACTGATGTCGGGCTACCTGCTCTCCTCGCAGGGTGACAGGATGCTGATGGCCCATTCTGTCGAGGGGCGCTTCCCGTTCCTGGACGACAGGCTCGTGGCGTTGGCGAATTCGCTCCCGCCCGACTACAAGCTGCGCATTCTGGATGAGAAACACGTGCTGAAGCGTGTGGCGAAATCGATCGTGCCCGTGGAAGTCGTGGCCCGCAAGAAGCAACCCTACCGGGCGCCCAACGCACTTTGCTTCACGGGCGATGGCGCACCCGCCTATGTCCGCGAAGCACTCTCCGAGACTGCTCTGCGCGCGGCGAATGTCTTTGATCCGAACTCGGTCGCGCGCCTGCTGGACAAATGCGCTGCCAAGACCGGCGATGGGGATCTGTCCAACTCGGACAACATGGCATTGGTCGGCGTGCTGTCGACGCAGCTCCTCCATCAGCAGTTTGTCGCAAGCCGCCCATCGAGCGCGCATGCGGTCGACCTCAGGATAGACGTCGATCACCTGCACAGGGAAGAGGTGCTGGTATGATGCATGGCGCCGTACCTCTGCTGGACGATTACCTCAGCCATTCGGCCGAACGGCTCGGCGACAAGATAGCGCTGGTGTGCGGCGAGCACCGGCTCACCTATGACGAGCTTGAGACACGCTCCAGCGCGGTCGCCCGTCATCTCGTCACGTCCGGGGTCGCTCCCGGTGACCGCGTTATGATCTTCGCCGACAACACCGTCGAGACCGTGGTCAGCTTCTGGGCGGTTCTCAAGGCGAGCGCCGTTGTGTGCGTCGTCAATCCGCTCACCAAGAGCGACAAGCTGGGGTATTTGCTCAACGATTGCCTTCCGGCAGCATTGATCACCGACAAACATTTGCAGCCGGTCTTTGCTGAGCCGGCGCGTAACTGTCCGTCGCTGCGGCGGCTCATCGTCTCCGGTCAGGTGGACGACGCCGAGCTCCGGGGATTGCCGCATGCCGTGCGCTGGGATGAGGCGGCTGCCGGCCACGGCAAAGCGCCGGCCCGCCGCCGCATCGATATCGATCTCGCAGCCATCATCTACACGTCGGGCTCGACCGGCGAACCCAAAGGCGTGATGCTGACACACAGGAACATGATGACAGCCTGCACGTCTATCGCCTCGTACCTTGAGCTTGGCGAAGACGACGTGATCCTCAATGTCTTGCCCCTGGCCTTCGACTACGGCCTCTATCAGATGATAATGGCATTCCGTACCGGGGCGCGGTTGGTCCTCGAGCGCTCGTTTGCCTTCCCCGCACAGATACTTGCGATCATCGAAAGGGAGAGAGTTACAGGCTTTCCCGGCGTGCCGACCATCTTTGCCGCGCTGTCGGATCTCAGGACGCTGAAGGCAAATGATTTTGCAAGCATAAGGTATGTCACGAACACGGCGGCAGCCCTGCCGCTTAAGCACATTCGCCTGCTCCAGGAACTGTTTGCCGCCGCCCGCATCTATTCGATGTACGGCCTGACCGAATGCAAACGCTGCACCTATCTTCCGCCGGACGATCTTGCCCGAAAACCGTTGAGCGTGGGGATCGCCATCCCGAACACCGAAATGTGGATTGTCGATGAGGATGACCGAAGGGTTGGTCCCAATGTCGTCGGTCAGTTGGTCATCCGCGGGGCAACGGTCATGAAGGGCTACTGGGGTAAGCCGGAGGCTACCGCGAAGAAGCTCAAACCAGGTCCTTTGCCCGGCGAGCAGGTTCTGTACACCGGCGACTACTGCCGAATGGACGAGGAAGGCTACCTCTATTTTGTCGGCCGCAGCGATGAGATCATAAAGTCGCGGGGAGAAAAGGTGGCGCCTAGGGAAGTCGAAAACGTGCTGATGGAAATCCCGGGAGTACGGGAAGCCGCGGTTGTCGGAGTACCTGACGACCTGCTGGGGCAAGCAGTGAAAGCGTTTGTCGTCATGGAGCAAGGAACGATCATGGGCGAAAAGCAGCTGCGGATGGAATGTCAAAAGCGATTGGAAAACTTCATGATTCCGAAGTCCATCCAAATTGTGTCCAGTCTGCCGATGACGGACACGGGCAAGCTCAAGAAAATGGCGCTGTCATAAAGCAATTTACGGAAATTATTTGGATCGGAGGCCAATTCAATGCTGAGCACGAACAACAGAATTGACACCTACAGCGATCAAATCCGCGCCTTTCTGGCGTCAAACTTCTACGTAGCCGACCCGCGTGCGCTGGAAGTTGAAACGTCGTTGCTCGACCAGGGCATCATAGACTCGACTGGAGTGCTTGAAGTTATCGGCTTCGTCGAGGAGACATTCGGCATCACTGTCGAGGACAGTGAACTTCTGCCGGAGAATTTCGATTCCATCCAGGGAATTGCACGTTACGTGGTCAGCAAGGAAAACTGATCGCCGGGCTACGGCTTGAGGGCGTCGTCCCAACCGAGCGCGCAAACCCATGGCGCGGCTCACGCTGACGCTTTGGCCCGTGCACAAACCACCCTGGCTTCACCGGCTTTGTTCGCAACCGTGCGAATGCTCTCATAGGCTTTGGAACGCTCAACCAAACTCATGACCTGCCGGTCCTGGCCAAGCCCGACCTCGAAAAGCAGCATGCCACCTTGCCGCAGATAGTGCTGCGCCTCCTTGATCACCCGCATATGAATGCTCAGGCCGTAAGGCCCGGCAGCGAACGCCTCACGGGGTTCAAGTTCCATCAGATGCGCGCGGTCGTTTTCGAGCCGCTTCTCCGAGATGTAAGGCGGGTTGCAGACGACCAGATCGATCGTACCTTCGAGCTCCAGACCCGAGAAGGAATTGAAGAGGTCGCCCTGTAGCACCGAAATACGTCCGGCCAGGCCAAGATGGGCAACGTTCCGGCAGGTGGTTTCGACGCAGCTGTCGGTAAGATCGCTCGCCCAGACGCGCGCGGTGGGGACCTTGTATCCAATGGCGCAGGCGAGATTGCCCGCCCCGCAGCACATGTCCACGACACGCGGTACCGGCCTTTTAAGTTCGCGAAGGACATTGAGGGCGGTGCTGCCGAGCAGTTCCGTCTCCGGGCGAGGGACTAGCACGCCGGGCGCGACAACCAACTTCAGCCCCATGAAGTCGGTGCGGCCGGTACTGTAGGCGCTGGCGACATCTATTTCACCAATCACGGCAAACCCGCTTTCTTGATTCCCCATGTTGATTTCTCAGGCGCCCGGTCTTCATGCCGTGGGCGAGCCATCAGCAACGTCGTTCCCGGCTCGGTTCACGTCCGCGCAACTACTGGATCGCCGCGCTCTGCAGTTCGCTGCTGAACCTCACCTCGATGGTGTCTCCAGGCGCAACCTCGGTGTCCTGGTCGACCGGTCGACCTCTCGACGCGTCGCCGGCCCCGCCGGTTATTGTGATCCGCGCCTGAAAGGTTTCGCCGGCGACGGGCAGTGGAAGCGCGGACGCCCCTGATGGCTGAAGCTTCTGGCTGGCTGCGTGGAGCCTTGCAGTGGTCTCGGCGAGGCGAAGGTCGGTGTCCCTCAATTCGTTCAGAAGGCCGATCCTTCTTTGATTTTCATTGCGTTCCTGCTGCCTGACGGAGTCTTCCTGCTGGCGCCGCGTTCTCATCAGTTCGACCGAGGTCTCGAGCGCCCGGCTCGACGACATCAGCACGGCACGTCTGACGTCGGCGAGCCTGCTGTTGGTCAGGTTGCCCGATTCGAACGATTTGGTGACCCGCGCAAGATCGTCTTCATCCTGTTTCACCGCGGCCGCTTCCGTCTGCTCGCGCTTGAGCAGAACCTCGACCTGAGCCTCGGCATCCTTGGCGGTCTTGTCGAGATAGCTTTGCTCCTGCTGAAAATTGTTCAGCGAAATCTTGAGGCCCTCCGCTTCCGCCTGCGCGACCGCCGATATCAATGCATTCGACAGGGGCGAGCCTTGCGGCGGTTGCATGTCAAATTCTGCCTGGTTCTGAAGTTCGGCGCGGATGCGCGCGCCATGAAAGTAGTCTCTGATGTAGTCCCCCCAGATCGACTCGTAGTCGCGTCGCAGATCAACGGGATCAGGTCCGCTTTGGCTTGCCCGAGACCGCAGGAGACTAAAACCGCCGGCGACGGCAATTGCCTGTCGGACAGTCATGAGTGGCCGGTAACTCTGCTGCCCTGGTGTCAGCACATCGCCAGTCACATAGATCGGACGGTACTCCGCGATCACGGCCGTGACGTCGCTCGGCTTGATGACGATCATTTGCTCCCGTCCATCAGGCAGGCGCTGATGGACTATCTTGGTTGGCAGCACCGCCTCCATGCGCGTCTGCAATTCGGCCGGCGTCAGCCCGCCAACCGGGATCATCCCGAACTCGGGCAGCGCGATCGAGCCATCCATCTGGACGATCGCGCGTTGCGTTCGCTCCGCTATGGAGGCTATTCCTATCTCCACCGTATCGCCGGGCGACAGCTTATAGGCCACCGGCGCTTCAGCCGCGGCTGCGATATCCAGGGCCAGGCAGCCGGCAAGGGCTGCAAAGAGAATTCGGCTAACGAAGGCCATCGATGGCAATCTCCCTTTAATTCAGGCCCGGCTGCTGCGGCCAATCGAGATGGGCGACGAATTCGTAGACCGGCCCACCAGGCACCCCCCAATTGCTCGACCAGATCACTTGCGACCCATCAGGGGAGGGTGAGGCATGTGTCTCGCTCCAATAGTCGAACGGAGCGTTTCGCGTCTGCACGATGCGTCGGACCTCCTGACGACCGTCGACACGCAGCGCGATCACTTCGCGCGTGTATGGCGCCCAGTCCGGGTGGCTCCGAACCTCATCGGGATTGCCCCCGTAACTTATAAATGCCCATTCGGGCCTGTCCAAAGCACGCAGCGACGTATGCTCGGCCTCACCGTACTTCGTGAGCGACGTGACCTTTCCATCGGACAGCCGACGCTTGATCACCTGATATTTGTCCGGAGCGGATTTGCTGGTTCCGACGTAAATTTCGCTGCCATCCGCATCGAGAGTCAAATCGCCATGGCCGGGCCGATGATGATCCTTCCACGTTTGGCGCAGGGTGCCGTCGACTGCGAAAATGGCTCGCTGTTCGGTGCCGTCGACCAGATTTTGGAAACACAGGATGTTCTCTCCGAGCGGAGAAATGGTGCAGGAACTGGTCGTTCCGGCAACCTGGGCGAGATCGATGTCCGGGTATTTCAGACGCCGGTCGATGTCGTATGCGAAGACGACAGCAGCTCCATCATTGCGGGTCGCGCGTACGGCAATGCGGTTGCCGTCACGACTAGGATTTCCCTTGGACGGGCCGAATTCGAGATCCCGATATTTCGTTGCGGCATACACTATGTCCTCACGATTGGTGCGGGGCGCCCAGGTCGATATCTTTTGACCATCGACACAGATCATCATCTCCGCGTTTCGAGGGCGCCATTCGCACTCACCCGACTTGTTGCGATGAAACAAAGGGAGGTAGGTTTTCCCGTCGAGGAAACACATGCCGTTGCAGCCGTTCATGAGGACGAGGAGGCTCTGATCCGCATTCCAGGCTTGCGCGCTCGAGTAGCGATGACTGCAATATATTTTGCCGCAGACAATTCCGCTGCCAAGCGCTCCGGGCTGAGTGATCCGAGTAAAGCGGATCCCTGTCGCCGGATCAGTTGCAGGTTTCAGATAAGCGGGCAGATCCATTGCCGGCTCCGTGCCTGCCGCACCGCTCGGCCGGTTTCCGGCTGTGTGCAGCGCCAGCAGAGCGGCCATCAACAGCAAAGCTGGTATGAGCCGCGGAAAGGTCATGTCATGTAGCTCATTTCGCGTCGGACGCGGCCTTCGCTGAGGCGCGAGCGCCACCACTCGATGGTCTTTTCCAGACCATCACGCAAGCTCGTGTGTGCCCGCCATCCGACTTTACTTTCAAGGTTCGAGGAATCGGCGAGCAACGCGCGAACCTCGGAGTTTTGCGGCCGCATCCGGCTTTCATCTCGACGAACTGGTTTCCTGGTGCTACTCAACTCGAGCACCAACTCCAAAACGTCCGAGACACTGACGGCGCGCTGGCTGCCTGCATTGTAGGCATGGCCAAATTCAAGCTCGGCCGCCCCTGCCGCCACAAATGCCGCCGCAGTGTCCTCCACAAAGGTAAGGTCGCGGATTGGGCTGGTGTCGCCGACCATGATCGCCGGACAGTTCTCGTCCAGAGCCTGCCTTATGATGGTCGGCACGATGGCCCGCTCGCTCTGGCGCGGCCCGTATGTATTGAACGGTCGCAGGATGACCACCGGCACATCGAAGGACCTGGCATAGGACGCCGCCATCATGTCTGCGCCGATCTTGGATGCAGAGTAGGGGGACTGTCCCTGCAGCGGGTGGGATTCGTCGATCGGCATGGTCAGAGCGGTGCCATAAACCTCGCTCGTGGACGTATGCACAATGCGTTCGGTTTCCCAGTGGCGTGCCGCTTCGAGGACATTCACGGTGCCCAGCACATTGGTTTCCACATAGGATTGGGCAGCCGCGTAGGAGTAGGGAATCGCAATCAGCGCAGCCAGATGAAACACCGCCGCCTGGCCGCGCACGATCCGGTTGATGAACGCGCTGTCACGAACATCCCCACGAATGCATTGCAACTGGCTTCGAACGTGGTCGGGTAAATCGTCCAGCCAGCCATGGCTGTCGAACGAGTTGTATAGGGCCAGTGCTGTGACATCGGCGCCTTCGTGCACCAGCGCTTCCGTGAGGTGGGATCCGATAAATCCATCCGCACCCGTGACCAGGACCTTCCTGCCGCGATAGCTCACGACTGTGCACTCCTTTGATCGTGTGAGCTGTCAAACTGGCGAACGAACAACAATCCATTCATGCCAAACTCTCCTCACCTTCCAACTCTACCCACTCGCCGCGGGAGGCAGGGACACGCCGAAAACCGCCCTGAAGCCTCGCATTATCCAGACGAGGTCCGATGCAATCGTGCGCCGCGGATAGTAGGCGAGGTCGATCGTTGCCTTGGCCGGGAACAGGACCTCTCGATAAAACAGGAGCGGATCAAGGGAAGGCGGGTAAAAACAGGCTTCGTGACGGAATAGAACCTGGGTCGGGCCGAGCAGGCCGGGCTTCCACTGCAGGACGGCTTCATTGCCGCCGCGGAAACAATCGGCGAAGGCAAGGCTTTCCGGCCGCGGGCCGACAATTGCCATGTCTCCCGTAAAAACGTTCCACAGTTGCGGCAACTCATCAAGTTTCGTTGCCGCGAGAAAACGGCCTAACCGCGTCATCCGGCTGTCATCGTTCATGGTCAGCGCAAGGCCGAAAGGATCGGCTGTTGTCTTGAATTTGCGGAACTTGTACATGCGAAACGGTTTTGCGCCGGCACCCAGGCGCGTCTGTGCGAAAAGCACGGGCCAACCACCCTCGACAAAGAGTGCGACAGCAATCAGTAGCATCAGCGGAGCGAGTGCCATTCCCGCTGCTGCGGCGAGGATGATATCCATCGCGCGCCTGGCAATTCCGTGGCTGGTGCCAGCTACGGCGGGCCGATGCATCGTCACGTCGAGTGCGTTCATGCCGCGGCTCCCGCGCGCCCGCTGCTTTCAATCGCGGTGGCCAACGCAACAACCACCGACTCGATCGCACTTGCCGTAATTTGCGGATGTAGTGGAATCGTCAACTCCCGCTGCGCGAAATCCTCGGTCTTCGGCAGATGGATTTCAGTGAACATTTGGCGATAGAGTGTCATCTGGTGCACGGGCGTATAGTGGATTGTGGTCTGTATTCCCTTCGTTCGCAGATGGTCGATCACCGTTTGCCGGTCGACGTCATGTGGCAGGAGGACAGGCATGATGTGATAGGCCGA
The DNA here is from genome assembly GCF_029269325.1 of Mesorhizobium sp. XAP4. Taxonomy (NCBI): domain Bacteria; kingdom Pseudomonadati; phylum Pseudomonadota; class Alphaproteobacteria; order Hyphomicrobiales; family Phyllobacteriaceae; genus Mesorhizobium; species Mesorhizobium sp. XAP4. The sequence goes on from NZ_JARIXW010000003.1 coordinate 65,622, forward strand.
GGTCCGTGGTTTGCAGAACGGAACTGTCACAGCCGAGCAATAGTCTGCGATCAGACGTCGATAGAGGACGACCAATATGCGCCGGATTTCATTCCATTCCTGCAGGTTCTGAAGCTGGACCAAGCCAATAGCGGCGCGCAATTCATCCATGCGGTAATTGAAACCGAGCATCGTCACATCGTATTGCGGCGTGCGGCTGTTCAGCCGCTGATGTGTGCCGCTGGTCATGCCATGTCCGCGCGCCTGGCGGATCGCTTCACGGAGCTGTGCATCCCGGGCGATTACGGCCCCACCTTCCGCGGTGGTCATGTTCTTGTTGCCGTAGAAGCTAAAGGCCGCGGCCGCACCGTAAGTCCCCACCTCCTTAAGGCCGGGAGCATGCGCGGCATCCTCGACGATATGCAGTCCTCGCACACGGGCAAATCTCTGCCATTCTTCCCGGTCGGCGAGGTAGCCGGCAAAGTGGACGAGAATGACGGCCTTGGTGCGTCCGGTGCACTTGGCTTCCGCGTCGCTTAGGGACATCAGTGGCACTTCGGCCGACTCTATGTCGACGAATACCGGTGTTGCTCCTACGTAGAGCACTGCATTCGCGGTCGCCACGAAGGTCAGCGAGGGAACCAGAACTTCGTCTCCGGGACCGATCCCAAGTGCATGGAGAATGAGATGCAGGGCGGCGGTGCAAGAGCTGACGGCAACGCAATCGACCGCATCATGCACGGCCGCGAAGGCCTCTTCAAAGGCTCGTACCTGGTCCCCCATCGTCAGCCAGCCACTGTCGACAACTTTGGCCAAGGCCGCCTTTTCCGGAAAGCCAAGAATAGGAGCGCTGACCAAGAGCATTACGACCTCCTCATGTTGGCGTGGTCGAGCGTTCAGCCCTCAAGCGGCCGCTGCCGAGACCTCGATCGATGCGGACTGCTCTTCCCAGGCAATGGTTTGTGCGTTTTGAAAATCTTCAACGCGTCCGATATCCAGCCAAAGCCCGTCATGTTTGTAGACGTGCACATTCGTGCCGTTTTGCATCATCTGCAGCATGAGATCGTCGAATCCGAAGGCGATACCGTCAGGTATAAAACGAAAAACGTCTGGATTCATGCAATATATCCCCATGCTTACCAAATGGGATAGCGTCGGTTTTTCACGAAATACTTGAACGGTATTGTCGACCTCGTCGATGACGCCGAAGTCCATCTTGATGACGCGGGATGCGGTGGCTATGGTGACTGGATCCGTGTGTGTGCGGTGTGATGCCACAAACCGGCTGAGACTGAGATCGGTAAGTACGTCCCCATTGAGAACAATGAACGGCTCGTCCAGTTCCTCCCTGATCAGGGAGAGCGGGCCAATGGTGCCGAGAGGTTCCAGTTCCTGGGTGTAGCGTATCCTTAGATTCCACTGGGATCCGTCCCCGCATACGGTGCGGATCAAGTGCCCCAGATAGCCGGTCGTGACGTAGACTTCCTGAATGCCGTTCCGCCGCAGCCACTTCAAAAGCAATTCAAGAACCGGTCGAGCACCGATCGGCATGAGAGGCTTGGGCAATATGGATGTGAAAGGCCGAAGGCGTGTTCCCATTCCACCGCACTGAATGACCGCTTTCATCTCGTCCTCCTATTGATACGACTGTCGCGGTGTGATGGGTCCAACCCACCCGGCCGGAAGGTACGCCAGTGTTGGTTTTGCCTCTCCGGAGTGCAGCGATGGTAAGTGGCGCTTGAGAAGGCGTCGTCGTGCATTTGAATGGCACTTTCCCGGCCTTTTGATTCAATATTCCAGTTGGCAGCGCATGGGCGCGGCAGGGCGATCAGAGCTGGGAACTGTTCACATGTCCGGCGCCGGCAACGACCTTCTCGGAAGGGCATCGCTACCGTTCGTACGAAAAAAACACTTCAACATCTGGCCCTGAAATGTGTGCGATTGTAAGCTATATTAGAAGGTTGAAATGTGCCGATGGGCGGCGGCGAGCGTCGACATACGGGGGATCAGCGGGCGGCTGATCTGTGTTGGGTCACCGTACAGTCCATCCAAAGGGAGGTTTCGGCAGCTAGGGACACATGCGGGCTGCCAAAAGGTGGGTGGTTCATGTATCGTATTATCATCGCCGATGATCACGGCTTGTATCGTCGTGGGCTGCGACTGGCTTTGATGGCCGGCATTCCAGACTTGGAAATATTCGAAGCGGCGTGTTTTGATACCGTCATAAGCTTGCTTGAAGATCAGGCGCCTGTTGATCTCGCCATCATCGACCTGAACATGCCGGGACTGTCCGGTCAGGACGACCTTCGCGACGTCTTACCGGCTCATCCCGACACACGGTTTGCAATTGTCTCAGGGACCGATTCACGCGCCGAGATTCTAACTGCCCTCTCGATTGGACTTCATGGCTATATCGTAAAGTCCCAAACGGACGAGGAGGTGGTCCTGGCGGTGAACGAAATCCTGGCTGGCCGCATTTACGTTCCGGCACTTCTTTCACAAAGGTCCAAGGAGTCGGTGCGCCTTCCATCCGAGGCTCCCACGCAAATGCCCCACAGGACCATCAGCGTCAACAATCTGGGCAGGCTTACGTCCAGACAGAAGGAAGTCCTCAGGTTGATGGCTGAAGGTTACTCGAACAAAGAGATTGCCCGCTCTCTTGAAATTGCAGAAGCGACGACGAAGATTCATGCGGCTGCCGTCCTGCGCGAACTTGGGGCACGAAATCGGACGGAAGCCGCGGTTTTGCTGAAGACATGGGCCGCCAGGGACATCAACTAGCGCCGATTGCTTTTGGCGGCAGCCGGACCGAATATTTCAGTCCGTGATCCAGCATCTCAAGCTTGGAAGAGTGGCCCACGATAGGCTCACCGTCGGCTCCGATAATCAACGACCCAAAGCCACGCCGAGCCGAGGTGGAGACCCGGCGCTCTCCCGATTCCGACCATTCAAACACTATGTCGGCGCCGGGCTCCTGGGCCACGAATTGCCACACCACCTCGATCCGTCCTGCCGGAGTGCCGAGAGCCCCATGCTTCACGGAATTGGTCGTAAGCTCGTGAACGATCATTGCGAAGCTCTCAGCCGAACCCTCAGCCATTTTTATTTCGGGTCCACTGATCGAAATGTCATGCGTCCCCATATAGGGCTGCAACTCCTGAACGATGAGGTCACGCAGGGAAGCCGACAGGCTGCCATCGCGTGAAAGAAGCAGATGCGTCGCCTGGAGTGCGCCGATCTTTTCGATCAGTGTCTGCTTATAGCTGGCGATATCATTGTCGGGGGCACCAACCATATTCACAAGCGCCGTGATCACCGGAAACAGATTGTTGAGCCTATGGCGCTGTTCAAGCATAGCCCGCTCTCGCTTCTTCGCCGCAGCCCGCAGCAGAATGGTTATGCGCCGATCGGTGAGATCCGCGGCGACTCCTATTCGCTGTGCACGACCGTCGCGCAATTCGTCCCGTCCCCGAAGAGCAATCCAGCGGATATGTCCGCCAGTTCGCCTGATGCGGATCTCAGCGTCATAGTCGGCGCCTGATGCAAGCTCTCCCGGGGCCATCAGATTAGGCAAGTCGGCCGGGTGAACGACCGCAGTCAATTCCTGCAATGGACGGCTCGGCGCGGGTGCCAGCCCCATCATTTCCCAGAACGCGGCTGAGCCCTTCACGGACCCGCTCTCGAAATCTATGCGCCATGTTCCCAACCGGCTTGACGATAGCGCCAGGTCCAACCATTCCTTCTGAGCCCGGAGTGCCTCGCGGGCGGTTCGCTCTCCCGATATGTCGTCCACCACTACAAAAATGCTTTGAGGGAGAGCATCGGCTGGCACGGCCAAAGACAGGGCCAATCTTGTCCACAAAATCGTGCCGTCTCTTCTCAGGAGACGGATCTCCGAGCCGAACGAAGTCGTGTCTTTCAGGCGAGTCAACGCTTCCGCCAAGGTGTGGTTGTCGTCGGGGTGGACGAGTGCGCTGAGCGGCAGACTTGAAAGCTCCTCCTCGACATACCCTGTCATCTCACAAAGACGCTTGTTGGACCGTTGCAACTCTCCGTTCTCATTCATGTTGGCAAAGCCAATGGCGGCACGTTCGAATGCCCAGCGATACCTGTTTTCGGTTGCTTCCAAGGCCGCGAGTCTAGCCTCCGCAACCTGCAAAAGGGTGCGGTAGTCCTGCCTCTGCCGGTGGAAAGTCAGGGCGATCATCCCCCCTGCAACCAGCAGCAGAATGGCTTGAACCCATAGGCCGACATGCATTGGATGGTGCAGGACATCCCGCGTCAACAAGCCGACGGCAACCATCACAAATGTTGCCGCAAGAGCGATCATGCGATCTTCGAGATATGAGATGGCAATAATGGCGGGAACAAACTCAAAAAAGCCGATGTCGTATGCCACAGAGGTCGGCAGCGCTGTCTCGACTGCAAGTGTCGCTATCAGGAGCGACATCGAGGCAAGGCGGGTCAGCAACTTGCCTGAGCTGTTCGGATGCAAACTGAGCGAATGCAAACGCATGTGCCAGACTATAACCTTCTGACTAGTCCGTCGAGATTAGACCGAAAAGCGTACAGACTAGTCCGACCGCAGGATTGTTCCCCGGGATTGTAGCGCGCATTTTGTCCGATGTCGGGGGCGGATCGGACCGCTACTCTCCAAGCGACCTGACTGACATGTTTAAGGCACCTCCTTTTGACTGGGAGGCGTTGCCGTTTTGCGGGAGGTAAGAAAATGGCACTGGTTGGTAGGCAAGATGATGGAATTCTTGGTCGCCAATATGGAAGTTTCGGGGGAAAGCCTGTCTCCGCCTTGAGAACGCAAGGTGACCATGCTTCCGCTTGGCATCAAGCACCACAACGGTTCGACAGCGTTGCTGTCGAGCCACGGCAGAGCAGCCTTGCATCTGTTGTGAGAATGCTTGATCGCATCGGTTGTGGCTACCTGATCCTGAACAGCGACAGGAAGGTCATGGAGTGGAATTCAGCCGCTCAAAACACCTTGGAGCGCGAAGGCGAGGCAGCCGATACGGCCAGCAAGGTATTTGCTGCGCTGAGACGGCTGATCGCAAACGTGCCGGGCAATTTTTCTCCTGGCACGCTTTCATGGGTGGTGATCCGAGGCATGGGCGACAGGCCCCTGATATTGAACGAGAAGGGCATAGCAACGCCTGACGCGACAAGCATCGTGGCGCTGCTGGATCGTGAAAACAGGTCCGGGCCAAATCCCCAGACGCTGCAAAGAATGTTTGGTCTGACGAGTGCCGAAACGCAGCTCGCACTGCGCTTGGCGCAGGGCGATGCCCCTTTGGAAATAGCCCGCAAGCGGCGCTTGAGCCGGACCACGATAAGGTCGCAGCTGGCGTCGCTGTTCGCCAAGACCGAAACACGGCGACAGGCGGAACTGGTAGCTCTTCTTGGGCGCATATGCGTTTTGCCGTGAGGCAAACGCCTTTACCATGCGCGCGCACAACAGGCTTGTGCGCGCAATCTGTCGCTGATGTGCTTGTCGGCCAGCCTCACCTTACCGCCGTCGCGTGCGCACCCGTCCCAATCTTGGGCGGATTGCAAACACGTGATTAAGCACGTGCCAGCCCGCCACCTTCATGACCGAAGGCCGGAAGATCTGTATCCCATCCAGGAATGTGGTCAACCAGGACTGCTGGTGGAACCGCATGGGAATACGAGCAACCCGCAGCGCCCGCAGCAATGTCTCGGGAGGCGGGAGATGGTTGCGGTCTTTGATGAGATTCCAGTTAAGCTGCTTGACGGCGAGGGTCACTTCGTCGACCTCGCGGAAACTCTTTGACGTGGTAATGCTTGGATGGCTCGTTGCATCATAAAAGGTAAGCGGATCGCTTATCGCCACCATGTCCCCATGGCTGGCTAGATCGACGAAGAACAGTTGATCCACTCCGGCCGGAATCTCTTTGTGCGTGCGCATCAAGCAGCCGGCACGAATGACGTCGCTGTTGATCAGCAATGTGGATGGAATGATCCCCAGGCAGCGTGTCGCGCGCACCAGATAGAGGTCCATCAGGCACTGCTGGCTGGAATAAAGGGAGATCGCTTCCTGCTCCTTGGGGACTTGGCGAAATCTCACTCGCTTGTCCTCGATTATGTTTGCGGCAGACGTCATGAAGGCGACCGACGGGTGCTGTTTGGCAACTTCGGCGAATGTCCTGAGTGCACCTGGCGCAAGCCAGTCATCGTCGTGCAGCAACTTGATCCACCGTCCAGAGCAAGCCAGCATAGCGTTGTTGGTGTTCTCCACCTGACCGCGACCTCGGCTGTTCTCGATGATGCGGATGCGAGGTTCGCTTCGTGCATAGTCGGTCACGAGAGCCCAGGTCTCGCCCTGCGCTCCCTCGTCGTCGCTCACGACCAACTCCCAGTCGGAGTAATCCTGGCCCAGGACGCTGTCGATCGCTCTGCGGATCGTATCGGGCCGGCGAAAGGTTGGTATCCCGACAGAGATAAAAGGGCGTGACCATGAGACATTGGCACGATCATGCTGGGTGACCGCAACTGCCGCTTGAAGATTGTCAACCGACGACGAATTCATGGTGTTTTTTCCTCGAGACATTCATGTTGGATGCACGTTGCAGCGCCTGCTGGTTGAGGGTCGTGGGTCAACAAATACAGCGATGCTGCCATTTTCAGAGCGAAACCCGACGCGCCGCCGGCGGCCATGAAATAGATGACGGTGACTGGCTGCCAGCCCGCCTGGGCGCCGGCGAGCAGCGGGCCAAACACGAGAACCGCTCGTGCGAGGTCGATGACCAGTCTTGTTCCTTGCCGACGTAGCAGAGCGGGAACGTCGCTAAGCGGAGTCGACAACGCTTGTGCCGCGCCCATCAGCGCCAGTGCGGTCATGATTTCCGCGGTGGGCATCCAAGGCTCGCCCAGGAGCGGAACGACCACATAGGGCGCGGCGAGTCCAAGCAGCAATATCGGCACCGCGGTAAAGCCGGCAGCCAGCAGGAGAAGCCCGCGTGCCACGCCAAGCAGGTGTCCACGATTGTTGTTCTGGTTTGCTTCGGCGACAAAAACATTGCTGAGCGGTGAAGCGATCAGCGTCACTGGACCGGTAACCAGGCGCGTTGCTACGCCCAAATATCCGGCAAATGCGGTGCCGAACAGCCCACCGACAAGAACTGCCGGAAGATTGTTGATCGCTATGCTCGCGAGTGTTGCGGGGATATCGAACAGAGGAAATTTGTATTCCCGCCGGGCCTTTTCGAACACCGCACGCCAAGGTGCCCGGGCGATGCCGCGCAAATCCTCCCAGCTCGTCACCCGATAACCGATATACCCGATAAAGACGAACTGGCTCAAAATATGGGCATGGATCATCGCTTCGCCGCCAAGGTTGGCAATGCCGAAAACCAATTGCAGTGCAGCCATGCTCGCCGGCAGGATCAGCCGCCCAAGGGCAAAGTCGCGCAAAAGCCCAGCACGCAGGCTCCAGCAGTTCATGGCTTCGACCAGACCTGCGCCTCCCATTCCGATCGGAATGAGCCAGGCAAGCGAGCCGAGGCGGTTGGGAGCAAGGTTCGACAGCATCTGTCCGGCCGAAAAGGCCAGGACGGTGGTCACGAACACAGCCAAAAGGATAAGCTTGACCGTCACATAGGCCTGGGCGCTCCCCTTAACCCCATAGAGTGACGCCTCGAAGCGCAATGCTGCGACCCCGGCGAGTATGTTCACAATCGACAGATAAATCGTAAAGATGCCGAAATCCGCAGGCGAATAGAGCCGCGCCAAGACCGGAATCGCAGCAAGAAGGGTGAGTTGGCCGACAATTGCCATCGCCGACACTTCACCAGCTGCACGAATGATCGAACCGATCGTGCTCGGCCGAACAGCGATGATGGCTGTGTCGGCCGCGGGAACCATCTTGGGTCTCAGAAGGTCGCTCAGTGCCATCGGTTCGCGCTTCCGAGGGAGGCAAATATCGGGGATTGCCGCAGCCTACGATGCACACCGAACCTTGCCATCATTCACCTGAATGACGCGCTCTGCGGACAGGCTGCACCCTGAATCGTCCGGGCCGCTCCCTGGATGAACCGCCCCCGGATGGTCCGCGGCCCAAGGACGAGCCTGTGCTTGGTCATGCTATCTGCTCGCGCAAGAGGTCGGCGCTATCCTCGAGCCGATATCCGGCATGTTTTTTCAAGTTCACTTGCGTGAGGACGCTGCCGACGGGTACCGCAAGAGAACCGTTGCCCTGAAGGAGTTCCAGCACCCCGCGAGCGAGGGTACGTGGCGTTTTCCTCCATCGGACGGCAAAAAGCACCGCATCAGCCCATCCAGCCAGAAATTTGGCTTCCGGCCGCCCGAGCGCCGACGGCAGGTTTATGATGACGATGCGATAGGTCAAGTGCAGATCCGCCATCACTTTGCCCCCATCCTCGCAGGACAACACCGCCAGCAGATCGTCCGACGGAGCAGCGGTCATCACGTCGATGCCGATTTCATGCAGACTGGCCACGGCGTTTTCCAGGTTGCTGCGATTGCAGACATAGTCAGCGAAGGAATGGCGGCTCTTGCGCTCGCTGAACTGATGCAGGAACTCGAGCGTGAGTTGAACGCCCTTGCGTTCAAGATCGATCAAGAGAACACGACCGCCCATCCGCGTGCCGGCCAGCGCCAGACTCCATGCGAGCTCGGTCCCCCCATCCTCCGGGACGCTGGAGGTGACAAGCGCCGTGTACGACGAACGAGCCCTCAGCGCATTGGGCGCCGCAGCAATCAGCAACGACGTCACGGCGCGGCTATAGGCGGAGCTGCGCTCGCCCAGGACAAGGGTTCGCAGTCGTTTGGCATGCACCCTGCCTGCTTCGGGAATCTGCCCCATACATGGAACCTTGAGCACCGCTTCCGCCTCGGTCTCACCGCGGAAAGTCCGATCGAAGTGATTGCGCATCGTGACGAAAATCGCGCCCAGTATAGCGAACACAATCATCCCGGGCGGAACAAGGAAGATGGCGGGCAAGGTCTGCGGGATGGTCGGCGGCCATGCCGCCGATAGGATGGAAATTCCAGCCGAGGGAACTCCGATACGCCGCGTCAAATCCTGTTGCCGGCCAAGAAGTTCGTTGTATCGCTGGGTCAGCAAACTGACCTGCGGCTCGAGAACCCGCAACCCGGAAAGCCGGCTGGCGGTGTCGGCCATGACCGCATCCAAAATGGCCTTCCGGCTCTCAAGAGTGGCGATCTGGGCACGGAAAATGTTTGCGTCCGCAGCAATCTTGTCGATGCCTTGTTCGACCTTGCTTTCGGTCATGTTTCTGAGTTCTTGGTCCGCAGGCGCGCGAGCCTGTCGAGCCGCGAGATCGGCAAGTTCAGGCCCGCCAATGGCTTCGGCCACGGAGACGAAAGAAGCCCCCTGCGCTCGAAGCTCCTGAACATGTCGCAGCCGAGTTTCCACAGCGGCGAGATCTGCGTTTGACATCGACAATTGCTGGCTGAGGTCGGCCCGTTCCCTGGCTGCATTGTCCGCCGAGCCTTGGTCGATGGCTCCGTGGCTCAACCGATATTTCTCAAGGCGGTCGGCCGCTGCCTGCAGATCGTTTTGCAGCCTGGGCAGGCTGGTGGTGATCGCATCGAGTTCTTGCTGGTCGGATGCCTGCCTTCTCCTTATCAGATTGTCGACATAGACCTGAGCGAATGTGTTGGCCACGAGCGCCGCCCGCGCGGGACTGTCATCGGCGAAAGCGACGGAGACTACTCTCGATCGCAGCTCCTGCCCGACCCGCATTCCTTGCCGCAAGGCTCTCAATTCGGAGGCATCCTCGGCCTGTGAATCGCTGATTGTTTTGTCCGCTCCTGGCCACAGTCGGTCCAGTAGACCACCGGCAAGCGAGCGTGTCCTCGGGGGAGGGATGGCAGACGGCTCAAGCCGGGAATTCCCGCTAGCGGAATTGTCCTGTCCGGTTTCAGCCGCACCTGTCTTGCGCAGTGCCGCCATGACGCGGCGCAGATGGTCTTGCGACGATAGCATCGTGATGTGGTCATCTATGCTTGAATCGACGAGGTCCTGCGAAGACGGGGCGCCGACGGGCAGTGAACCGCGCGATGGGGCGTCGATGATAAGCTGAGTAGTTGCTTCGTAGAGAACCGGGCGAAGACTTCCAAGCAACCCCGCCAGCAGCCCGCCCAACACAGCGAAGGCAACAATAGACCATTTTCGCCTTGCCAGAATCACGAAGAGTTGGTGCGACGCGGTGGCCGGCTCGACATATTCGCGCAATGACCGCACGTGCACTCTGCCTTCGAGAACCGGTGCTGGTGGTTGATTGATCCGTGGCAGCTGGATCGGGCTGATTGCGGAACCTACCATTTTATACTCCTGCCAGATCGGGTTCATGAATTGGGCCGGTTTGCTGTGCTTGCCGGTTGGCTCGGCTCCGCCAGGCCTGGAACATCAATGCGGACCACAATTCGCGCGAGCGGTTCTGGCCATCAATGTGATCGCGCCAGCAGGCGTCGATCTTCGCAGCGTCCAATACGTCACTGCTTTCTGCTCGCATGTCGGCGAGAAGATCGCTGGCCCAGTTGCGCAGCGGACCCCGCAGCCATGCTGCGATAGGGACATCGAAGCCCTGTTTCGGACGCTCGATCAGGTGCTGCGGGAGATAGCGGCGTAGCAATTGACGAAGAATCCATTTGCCGGCGCCATCACGAACTTTCATGTTGGATGGCAGCCGCCAGGAGAATTCGACAACGCGGTGGTCAAGCAGAGGACACCGGCCCTCAAGGCTGTTGGCCATAGTGGCACGGTCCAGCTTCACCAAGATATCGCCAGGCAAGTACCCCGCCATGTCATCGTACAGAAGACGGGAGAGCAGGTCGTCAAGCGGCGGACCGCCGTGGCCGTAGATTGGTTCGGTGGGCCGCTGACGTCCCAGGTTTTCAGCCTGTGGCCGCGCCAGCCGCTGAAACAATTCGTCTTCATTCGATGCCGTGAGCAGCCGGGCGAGACGTTCCATCCGGTCGCTCCGGATAAAATGCCTCGCGCTCGCAGAGAGTGGCAGTTTGCCGATGACATCGTCGCGTCCGGCGCGTGCGAAAAAACCTGCCCCTGCCGCCAAGGTTCGGCGCAGTTGTCGGGGCAGGCGCAGGTGTCGTTTCAACCGCTCCGCCATGAAGTGGCGACCGTATCCTGCGAAGCATTCGTCACCGCCGTCGCCCGACAGCGCTACGGTGACGTGCTGACGGGCGAGCCTGGCAACGAGCAAGGTCGGTATCTGCGATTCATCGGCGAAGGGTTCATCCCAGACCTGCGGCAACTCGGGAATGACGTCACGTGCGGCGCTGGGCGAGAGGTGAAGTTCGGAGTGGTCGGTGCCCAGATGACGGGCAACGGCCGCTGCGTATGGAGCTTCATCAAAGCCGCCCTCTGCGAACGAGATCGTGAAGCTGCGAACCGGCTTGCAGGATTGAGCCTGCATCAGGGCGATCACGGCTGAGCTGTCGATCCCGCCCGACAGGAAGCCGCCCAGAGGGACGTCGGCGATCATGCGTTCCCGCACGGCCAGCCGAAGCCGGTTGTCCAGTTCGTCAACCAGATCTTCGTCGGTGCCGGTAGCGGGGTTCCGTCGCCCATCGGCTGCAACGTCAGCCAGTGACCACCAGCGGTGAACGCGTTGGGAAAGACGGTCCGCGCTGCGGTCTTCGGCATAATTCGCCGCGGTGACGGAAAGGACGGAACCAGGCGGCAGTTTGAACACGCCTCGCCAGATACAGAGATGGTCCGGCACCCATCCCGTTGAAAGCATTGCCGCCGCGGCATCAAGATCAAGGTCGGGAGAGAAGCCCGGAAAGGTGTTGATCGCCTTCAGCTCAGAGGCGAAGACCAATGCGTCTCGGGTCGAAGCAACATAGAGGGGCTTTTTGCCCATCCTGTCACGGGCCAGATAAAGGCTTCTTGTCTTCAGATCCCACAATGCGAACACGAACATTCCGGCAAAGCGTTTGAGGGCGGTTTCAAGCCCCCAATGCTCGATTGCGCTGAGCATCACTTCGGTGTCGCTGGCGCCTTGAAAGGTTTGGCCCGCACTCTCGAGTTCGCGACGCAAATCGCGAAAATTGTATATCTCACCGTTGAAGGTGATCACGTACCGGCCGCTGGCAGAATGCATCGGCTGGTGCCCGGCGGCTGACAGGTCGACAATTGCCAATCGCCTGTGGCCCAATGCGATTCCAGCCTCGCGATCGGCCCAGAGCCCTTCGCCATCCGGGCCCCGGTGACGCAGCGATGCGGTCATCCGCCCGATCGCTTGGAGCGGCTTTATGTCTGTGGCATCGGAAGCCAATAGAATTCCGGCGATCCCACACATTTAGGGCACCCTGGGCTCGGCAAGTTGCGGCCGAAGTGCGGTCGGATTTCCGGCAACGAGGCAGAAAGCCAGCGAAAACCACACGATCGGATGGCGGATGATCAGGTGAGGCATGCTGAAGATTATCGTCGACGCACCGAGCACCAGCAGCGCGTCGAAGCCCGCTCGCCAGGCAACCGACATTGCGGCTCCCACGATCCAGACCAATGCCATCACCGCAAGCAATCCGCCCTGCAGGTAAAGGTCAAGAACGGTGTTATGGGCCTCGAAAGGGCGCTGTAGAAATTGACGGTCGGCGACGGGCGGGCGCTCGAGGTGAGGCCCAGGGCCTAATCCCAGGGACCCGGATTTCAACCCCGTTTCCACCGCATCCTGCCACAGATAGAGCCGGAGTTCGAATGTTTCGAGTGTCGCTTCCCCACCCTGGTCCTTGGTAAGGCTCTTGGCAAAATGGGCGACGCTGGCCTCTTCGGTGAGCGCGTACGGCGTCATCGCCAGCGCTAAAGGCAAGGAACCCGCCAACAGCACAATTGCTGCCAAGCGGGGCAGGCTGGCGCGACCGCTTGTTGCGATCCATGCACGAAGCCGCAATCCGAGAAAGACGAGGCAGCTCAGGATACTGGTGTAGAGATAGGTGTCGCTCTTCGTCAGCCGGCCGACATAAAAGGTCAGGATCAGGCTGGAGAATGCGAGCAAACGGCGCCATGGGTTGCGGGTGGTCGTGGCAAGGTGCAAAGCCAGGGGGCCAAAAAGCGCGCAATAGAGCGCAAGTTGGTTCGGGTTCTCGGACCAGCCACGGAATCTGTCCCAGAACCAGGGGTCGACGCCGGGCTGGTGGGCCACCCCAAATGCCAATCCCAGCTGAATTACGAAGCTTCCATTGGCGATGGCGATCACCCACCAGGCACTGCGGCGAAGGTGACGATCGGCGTCGGGCTCCGCGGCCGCCAGGCATGTGAAGCCGGCCAGCAGCATGTAGGCCATCACGTCATGTACCAGCCCGGTCAAGTAAAGGACGGTGGTCAGGTAGCCGACGATCGTGCCGATTCCCAAAGCCAGCGACAAGATCAGCCAGAAGCTCGCCAGTTGGACAAAAGCGGGTGTGACCTGGAGACGACCCCCGGCGAATATTCGTCCAATCGCCAGAGCGATCCAGATCGCGATGAACAATTCGCCATAGCCGAGCGACAATCCCGGAACGGCCAGTTGCGTCGCGTAGGACATCGCAACTCCCAGGGCGAGCAAGGCGTCCCGGATCATTGACGTGCTCCGCCCCGGTGATCTGCGAGGCTGCCCTCAAGTGCGACAGCAGGGAGCGGTCGCGGAAGCCCCGCGCGGAGTGTGTTTTCGTACAGATCGCAGTACTGATCGACCACCAACGGCAGGGCAAATCGCTCCCGCACAAGTTCAGCGGAACGGGCGCCCATTGCCTTTGCCCCAGCGCGGTCGGACAGCAAGTCTATTGTTCGCGAGGCAAGGGCATCGGCGTCATGCGGTGCAACCAGGTAGCCATTCCACCCGTCTTCGACGACGTCTCTGCAGCCTGGCATCCTGGAAGCCACGATTGGCAGTCCCGAAAGCCCCGCTTCCAGCAACACACGCGGTACTCCTTCGCGATACTGGGTGGGAAAGGCGAATACATCGGCCATGCCAAGGAGATCAGCGACATCGCGTCGTGGACCCAAGGCCAGCACATGAGATGCGTGCCGGTCGATCTCGGACTTGTCGATTGCGAATGAGCCTTCGGATTCTCGCGGGCCGACAAGCACAAATCGTGCTGCTGGTCTTTCGGCCACGACGCGAGGAACCGCCTCGAGGAGGGTTCCCACACCCTTCTGACGGGTCAAGCGGCCGACAAAGATCACCACTTCGGCGGACTGGAGGCCGAGTTCCCTACGCATCTTCGTTGCCGAGGACCCGAGGTGGCGCACCGTTGCGAACGCATCGACATCGATTCCGGAACTGCGTATCAGTCGCGAGCTTCCGCGACCGGTCAGCCGAAAGCGCTCGAAGAACAGTTGGTCATCACGATTTTGGAAAACGGTCGCCGCCGTCCACGAAGACGCGAGCCATTGCAGCGCGCAATAGACCGGACGCAGGGCCAAAGCGCGAGGCGCCAGAGATGAGAACGTCCAGCCCAGCCCGTTGATGGTGCGAATAACCGGAACTGTTCCCCGCATGGAAAGGGGCGTCAACAGATTTGGCTTGGTGTCGAAACTCTGGATGATGTCGGGCCGAAGCTCCCGCATCAATCGGCGCATCGTTCCGAGAGCACGCCATTCCCCGCCGCCAGATGCAAACCGGTCGAAGGAGAACCTGTGATGCGAAATGTCATGCCTTAAAAACGGTACGGGAGAACCGCTCGAGACCGCCGTAACGCGAAAGCCTTTCTCTCGCAGCGCGATGAGGAAGGGAACTCTCAAGGCGTGATCCTCGCCTCCCACGCAGACCAGATGTGGGTTCATCTGCCTCTCCCCAGCGCACACGGCGGGCAATCGAGTAACTGACGCTCTCGATGCTGCCACGGCCCGGTTTCATCACCTATGAGCGCATCCCGCCCGAGTGCACGCTATGGGGAGGCCGGGTTCCTGTCCTCGTCCGTTTGAATGACACCATGATGTTTGGAAAGGGGTAGGACCAGTGAGGCGAGATTCCCTCGCGGTGGGGGAGCGCTAATGTCCCTCCTGTCTTGCCGACGCAGTCTCACCGGGACGCCCCCACGGCATTGCCTGAAGTGGGCACGATGAGTGGCTGGAGTAAGGCGTGGCGGACCTGAGCTCCGCGGCTCGCTGATGGGCGCGAAGTTCGGACGCTCGGCCCAAACGACTGTCGGCGAGGCCCCAAGACCTCGCCGACCTTTTAAGGCATTCGTCGCTGGAGCGTCAGGTGACCAGGAAAGACGATGCGGTAATCGACAGATGCGGAGAGAGGCTCGCGAAATGGATCTGGTTTGCGCCTCCGACGCCGTCGCTGTCGAAAGAAAGAGCTCCGGTCGAACTGTTGTAGATAATGTGATCGGAACTGTCATGCGCCGCTTTGCCGGCAAAGAAAGCGTCCGACGAGAGGCCCCCCTGATCGAGACCGGCAAAGATGGAATGGTCGAGGTGGATCTTGTCCTGGGCTTTGTTGAAATCAGTGATCCTGTCGACGTTTCCAGAACCAAGGGCGGTACTGAACACGAAGGCATCTCTGCCCCCGTGCCCGGTCAACGTATCGGCCCCGCCGCCACCGTCGATCTTGTTGTTACCGGCATTGCCGTGAATGGTCTGTCCGAATTCGTTGCCGGTCAGATTGATGGCGGCCTTGCCGGACGTCTTGGTGGTTGCGAGTTGCTCGATGTGCGAGCCAGCCGAAAGAGCGAAGCTCACCGAGGCAAGAACCTTGTCGAGGCCGCTTCCTCTCTGCTCCACCACCTTGTCGTGGGCATTGTCGACGTAATAGGTGTCATTGCCGCCATAGCCGGTCATCTTGTCGGCGCCACCGCCGCCATTGATCTTGTTGGCACCGCCATTTCCATAGATGGCTTGACCGAATTCGTTGCCGGTCAGGTTGATGGACGCCCTGCCACCCGAATTGGCGGTGGAGAGCTGCTCGACATGTGATCCCGCCGTAAGAGCGTAACTCACCGAGGCCGCGACCTTGTCGAAGCCCCCGTTTGGCGCTTCCATGACCTTGTCATGAGCATTGTTGACGAGATATTTGTCATTGCCCCCGGTTGCGTGGAAAACGTCTGCGCCGCGCGTGCCATGGAAGACATGATCGCTGCCCGACGGGGCCGGCGCGGTGGGAGCAGGGGTGCCGACGTGAGTAGGAGGTGTGGTCGGTGTGCCGACCGGATCACTGACCGGGGGCGTGACAGGATCACTAACCGGGGGCGAGACCGGGGCATGGGTGCCCTCGAGATTGTGCTGGAGGAAAAAGGCTTTCAGTTCCGAGGCGCTTTCAAGCGCGGTGTCGCCATTCTGCGTTCCCCATTTATAGGTATAGTCAAAGGCCGGCGACGGAACCAGTGCGGCCCAACGATCAATCATGGCCTGCTCCTGGGCAGCGGTGGGCATGACAAACTTGCCGCCAGCGCTGGTTTCCCAGTTGCCACCACCGAACGCCTGGTAAAGCGGGACGATCTTGTCAATCGGGATGCCCGCTTCACCGGCAGCCGCAACCATCTTGTCGATATGGGTGTAGTCGGGAGCCGAAGTGTTGTTGATGGGGTAATAGCCGATACCGTAGAAATCGATGCCCGTATTCGCCGGATTGTAAGCGGCGTGGGCCGGGTCGTTCGGGTTCATGTAGCTCGGGGAGCCATCCGTGCCCAAGTTCATCATCGTGATGAAGGTCTTGGCGCCGGGAACATGAGAATGAATCCAGTCGGATTCCGCCTTTAGGTTTGCAGCGGTTGCGTAGCTGCCCCACTTGCCTGTCGGATCAGGCTCGTCGCTAAGGTAAAACCCGAACACATTTGGATTACCTATGAAGGGAGTGACTTTATCAATGAAAGACGAAGTTACTCCGTCGTGCTCACCGAGATAAACCAAGCCTTTCATGCCTTCCGGCAAGGCATTGACTTGCGAAACGTACTGAACATCAGCCAGATTGAATCCGGCGGTTGCGATCTCGGCGGCTGATCCACCGGACGCGTAGTGGAGTGTCATCCAAAAATCCTTTGGTTGATTCGGTTATGCCCCACGTCTGCTTAGTTGACGGCGCATATTAGGCCCAAATCAAATACGACACCCGCTGGATAGAATCTTTGATCGCCGACAGGATTGCTGCACAGCAGGAGATGTTCCTCTTCGGTCAACCGAAGTCTTTTAAAACAGTGCCGCAACAACAACATAAGCCCCTCTCATCCGGCTCATTGTTGAGCCGCGTGATTGGGAAATATCCGCCTTTCCCGACCGGGTTATCCCCAACTAGGGGAAAGCCAATTGGGGTGCCTCGGCACATGAACCGAGGCTTGCGCTGACGCCCTCGCGGCTCACCCGCCAACTTGATGGTCGAAAGATCGTGCCGCTTGCGGCGTGAAGCGGCCACCTATCGCTGCTTTAGGAGCACTTTCTGCTTTGATCCTATTTAAAAAATCGATGGCCCAACTCTCGTTTGAAATATGATCCGACCCAGCGCATGGAGAAAAAGTCATCTCTCCAAAATATATGTCACCGTTAATGCTGTACAAATCAACCCTGACAAACTCAACATCCCTAGATATCGTTTCCGCGATCTCGATCATTTTTTCGAGATTTTCCGGCCTTTCTACGTTTTCTGGCAGGTCATAACCATACATGACATCAATCTGCTTAAAATCCGGAAGAGAAAAGACAGCCCTTTTATGATCAACAAATCTACCGACGTCGACCTGAAGATAAATTGCCTTGCCGCGAACGCAAAAGAATTTGTAGTCACTTAATTCACCGCCAGTAGAAATGTTGTCTTCGACAATTAATTTCTTTTCCATTTTATAATATTGTGTCTCTCGTCCAATATTGAAGTACGACCTCTTAGAGAAATTTAAGAATTCCTCTACGGTTTTCCTATTGAGCGGTTTGTCGAGGAATATAATTTTTCCAGAGGAATGGGTCGGCTTCATCACGAAATGACGTCCGAGGAAAGGCTGGATCCAAAGTAAAATGTCATCTGGCGTCGTATTTCTATCTATCTTGAATACAGAGATCGTCTTTGGGATTTTAAGGCCTGCGATTCCACTAGCTATGTACTTAGCATAATGCTTATCAACGAAAATCTTCTCCAGGTATCCCCATCTATTTCGTATCATTCTGTCAAATATAAAATCATTTATCGTAGCCGATTGACTGGAAACCCGTCTTGGGAACCTATTGTTCCCGTTAAAGAATCCCGCTGCTGCTATGGGGTAGTTCAGAACGTAGAAATTCGGGGTTATCAAGCTGACCCTATATATCGTTTCCCAGACAGCTCTTCTTAATTTCCGATACTTCTTTTCCACGCAACACCCCACTACGCGGATAACGCACCGGCTAGCGCGGCGTCCGCTCTGATAACAACGATGGCGAAGGCGCGATCCGCCTCCTTGGGCAGGTTGGCAGCCGTCACAGATGGGGCGGGTCGAACCCGTCGGCCAGCGCCCCGAGGTGAACGAGCCCTCCAGTCGCCATCCCTGCGCATGCGTTAAACCACAATACGTCAGGCTCGATCACCGTCCTCCTCCGTTTGAATGACGATCCGGCGTGCCGGCCTGACGGTCGTCAATTTGCCGCCCCTGAAAGTCTGGGAGACTGATGGTCTGCTCGGGTGATTGGTGTATCGGGACGAGATCAAATACAGAATACAGAACGACAAAAGGTTTGATTGATCTAAGTTGTTGCTCCGCATCAGGTATTTTGTGCGAACGACCGTGGCGTCTTTGAAAGTGTGTGGAAGCAAGGACATAAGCCCCTTTTGCGTGTTCCATTCTGGACTGCGTTACTAGCGTGAATTGCCATTTTTTGGGGGAGTTATCCCCAGCCTGTGCACGCTGTGGGTCGCGTTTCGTTGGTCCTGCGCCACGAATCCGCTGCATTTTCCTCAAAGTCGACGTATGCAAGCAGAGCGTAATAAGGGGGGCGACGGATCGCGGCTGCTATGCGCACCAAGAAAGGTTTGAGCCATCACAATTTACGGAAGTAACGGCGCGGCAGTGTCGCGCGAACGACCGCTGGTCATGAAAACATCGGGGGCCGGTTCTCCCGAGCTGCGTTCCGCCATTCTCGCCTGCATGCCTGGGCTGCTTGGCGTGGCGCTGTTTTCGGCAGTGATAAACATTCTCGCCCTGACCGGTTCGGTTTATATGTTGCAGATCTACGATCGCGTTCTGCCGTCGCAGAGCGTTCCCACCCTGGTGGGGTTCACGATCGGCATGCTGGGCTTGTATGCGGTCTACGGGCTCCTGGATTTCGTGCGGCTTCGCGTGCTGGTCCGCATCGGCAGTCTTCTCTATAGAAATTTGCAGGAAAAGGTGTTCTCCATCTCCCTGTCCTTGCCGCTCAAGGCAGGACGTGATGCGGGCCGTCTGCAGCCTTTGCACGATCTTGACCGACTGCGCGGCTTTCTTTCCGGAACGGGACCGACGGTCATCTTCGACGCTCCGTGGATCCCTTTTTATCTGGTGATCATTTATTTGCTCCATCCTTTGCTCGGCTTGTTGGCAACCGTCGGCGCGATCGCCGTGGTCCTCCTGACGGCGGTTGCGGAAGTCTTTAGCCGTGGTCCGGCCGCGCGCGCCTCCGAAGGCTTGTCGTCGCAACGGGCGCTTGCCGACTCCGCCCGGCGCAACGCCGAGGTTGTTCATGCAATGGGGCTTGCTGGTCGACTGGCTCGACGCTGGAGCGACGTCAGCCGTGCATATCTTGGTCAGCAGGAGCGCCTCTCGGATGTCGTCGGTGGCGCCAGTTCCTTCTCGAAGGCGCTTCGCATGGGTCTGCAATCCGGCGTTCTGGGGCTCGGTGCCTACCTGGTCATCGGCGGTGAAGCTTCTCCTGGGGTGATTATCGCATCTTCCATATTGCTCGGCCGGGCCTTGGCCCCAGTTGACGCGGCGATTGCAAACTGGAGAGGTTTTCTATCGACCCGGCGCAGCTATAGCGAGCTGGCAGCTGTCATGGCTGCATTTGGCAGTCAGGACGATCCGATGGAATTGCCTCGTCCACAGGCACGATTTGCCGTCGAGCAACTGACAGTCGCGCCGCCCGGCCTGACAAGACCGACCGTTGTAAATGTAAGTTTCCACCTGTCGAGGGGGGCTGGAATGGCCGTCGTCGGCCCGAGCGGCTCCGGCAAGACGACGCTGGCCCGTTCGTTGGTCGGGGTGTGGAAGCCGCTCCATGGCTCGGTGAGATTGGACGGCGCCTCTCTCGATCAATGGAACTCGGAACATCTCGGCGCCCATATCGGCTACATGCCGCAGGATGTGGAGTTGTTTGACGGCACGGTAGCAGACAACATTTCGAGGTTCCGAGGCAAGACGGATCCAAAAGGCGTCCTTGCGGCGGCAAGAGCCGCCGGCGTCGAGAAAATGATCATGCAACTCCCTCAGGGATTTCAGACCCGCATCGGGGAGGGGGGAGCAGCCCTGTCGGCAGGGCAGAGGCAACTCGTGGGTCTCGCCCGAGCACTTTATGGCGAGCCGTTCCTTGTCGTGCTCGACGAACCGAACTCGAACCTCGACGTGGATGGGGACGCTGCCCTGGCCGGCGCCATACGGGCAGTGCGTCAGCGCGGGGGCATCGTCATTGTCGTTGCGCATCGTCCCTCGGCACTCGCCAACATCGATCAGGTGCTGGTTATGTCGAACGGGACGGTTCATGCCTTTGGCTCGCGCGAGGAGGTCTTGGCGAACGTGCTCCGACCTTCACCGCCTGTTTCACCTCGGCCATCTTCTTTGGCGCCGATACCGGGGGTTGCCGGGCATGCATGAGGCTCTGCTCGAAACATTCGTCACCTTCTCGTCCTATGCCCGGACCCTTCGTGGCAGCAAAGGGCCTGCCGTGAGCTCGCCAGATCTGCCGGACGGTATTCGGGCCAACCTGATATTCGGCTTGGTGATTACAGGTCTGCTGGTCCTTGGCGGCGGCCTGTGGCTGGGATTGACCAAGATCGCCGGCGCCGTGGTTGCACCGGCCACCGTGGTGGTAGAAAGCAACGTCAAGAAGGTCCAGCATCAAACCGGAGGCACAGTGGGCGGAATCTTCGCGCAGGACGGAGATCATGTACGAGCCGGCGACGTGCTGGTCAGGCTGGATGACACGCTGACACGCGCGAACCTGCAAATCATCAGCGAGGATCTCGATCGCGCGACCGTTCGCCTCGCCCGGCTGGAGGCCGAGCGCACGGGCTTGGCGGAAATGCAGCTGCCGGTCGACCTGAAGGCGCGAATGAACCAACCGGAGCTGGCGGCGCTCGTCAACGGCGAACGCGCTCTCTTTGAAACGCGCGCTTCGGCTTTGGCTGGACAGAAGGCGCAGTTGAGAAGCCAATCCCAGCAACTTGAACGTCAGATCGACGGTCTTAAAGCGCAACAGAGCGCGGTGGATGAATCGGTTGCCCTGCTGAGCAAGGATTTCGCCGACGTTGATTCCCTCTACGCCAAAAAACTCGTCTCCAAGGAGAGGGTAAGCAACATCAAGTTGGATGCCACCCGGGCCAGGGGAGAATCGGGTCGCCTCGCTGCAGCAGTAGCTGAAGCCCAGGCGCGCATCAGCGAAACGGGGTTGCAGATGCTGCAGCTGGATGACCAAAGGCGCACTGACGTGACGACCGAACTCCGCGAGACGGAAGCCAAGCAGACCGAACTCAACGAACGGAGGATTGTGGCGCAGGATGAACTGACCAAGACAACGATCCGCGCGCCACAGTCCGGAACGATACAGGAATCGGCTGTCCATACCGTCGGCGGCGTTATCGCGCCTGGCGAGATGCTTATGACCATCGTACCTGATACCGACGATCTTGTGGTGGACGCGCTGATCCCTCCGTCGCGGGTCGACGATGTCCGGCCTGGGCAGCCGGTATCAATCCGTTTTCCGGCGTTCGACGTGGGAACCACTCCGGTCTGCCAAGGGTCAGTGAAACACATCTCGGCAGATCTGATTAAAGACCCGCAACGTCAGCTTTCCTATTTTTCGGCGCGTATCAAGGTTGAAAGCAAATCAAGCTGCCTGACCGAAGCGAAGGTGCTGAGGCCAGGTATGCCCGCCGAGGTTCATATCCGCACCGACGAACGCAATGTCTGGTCTTATCTGTTGAAACCCTTTGCGGATCAGATGTCCAAAGCGTTTACGCAGTGATGGCGAGGTGGAGGAGGGCGTGACCAATAGGATATCGGGATTTCTGGCGGCCCGACGGCTTTTGGGGGCGGGCGGCCGTCGAGCCTAACCGGCGACGCGGGGATGAAGCGCCTCCGGCTGGAGGAAACATGCGCGTTGTGTGACGCTACCGCATCATTCGAATAGCGAGGCTGGTTTACCGTCCCCAGACAACGGCATTCTCATGCCGTTTGATGATGTGCTTCAGGTTTTCGAAGGCGGTCGTGACGTGGCCGGCGAAGCGCTCTGCCGCCGGTGAGCGTGGTCCGCTGACCCGGCGAAGGATACCGAGTGAGCGGCTGGGCTGCGGGATTTCATAGGGCAGCACCGTAACCCGGCTCTCCTTGCGCTGCGCGAAGACTACGGAGAATGGCAGCACGGCCAACGCATCGGTTTCGGCAAGGAAGTTGATCACGCTCATCAGCGAGCCTCCCGAATAGCGGATGTTCAGGTCCGACATGCCGATGCTCATCAGGATCATCTGCAGGTCCGACATCAGCGGAGAGCCGGGCAGGGGAGCCACCCAGGGAAAGCTGGTCAGGTCATGCGCCCTGAGGCGGCGATTTCGCAGCAGGGGATGATCGGGCCGGCAAGCCACGACATTGCGTCCGGGCAGGATTTCGGTGAATTCGAAGCCGGGACCAAGGTCGAGCACGCCGATCGGCACGATGCCGAGGTCGATCTGGTTGCTGTCCAGCGCCGCGACCATCTCGGGCAGGTTCATATAGCTCTGCTGAACGGTGACCTCGGGTTCGAGCTTCTGGAATTCTCCGATCATCCGGCTGATCATCGCGTCCATGAAGAACGGCACGCCGCCGACACGGACGACACCTTTGGTGCCTTTCATGAAGCCCTGCACCGCATCCGACGCCTTGCGCGACGCGGTGATGATCGTGCGGCCCTGCGCCGCCAGCTGGAAGCCGAGCGGCGTCGCCTGCAGCGGCCGGCGGCCCTTGAGGAACAGCGGCTCACCCACCCGCGCCTCCAGCATGGCCAGTGATCGGCTGACCGCCGGCTGGGTCAAGCCCAGCATGGCGGCTCCTTCCGACACGCCGCCGGCATCCAGCACCGCGGCGAGCTGCATGAGGTGGCGCTCGTTCAGCTTCATAGCAAAACGCTATACAAGGGACGTCACATCTCATCAAGCATCGCGTCGGGCCGTGCTATCCCGCTTGGCAAGGGGAAGGGAGGCCCCGGCGGAATGCACGGCCAGCACGACCCGAAGCGGGATGAGTCCCCCAAGGCGATATCGACGCAGGCCGAGGAATTCTCGCGGCGCCTGACGGCAATGGGCCAGTCCCGCTTGGCGGCGGCGGCGCAGGCAGCCGTGGATGGTTTGCACGCGCTGATCGTGGAGTTGCGGCCCTCCGGCGAGGAATTCCGCCAGGCGATCGATTTTCTGACCGAGGTTGGTCACTACGCCGATGCGCGGCGCCAGGAATGGGTGCTGTTCGCCGACGTCCTGGGCGTGTCTTCGCTGATCGAGGATCAGAACAGCCCGCGCCCCGCCGGAGCGACACCAAACACCCTGGCCGGGCCCTTCTACCGGGCCGACGTGCCGGAGATGCCACCCGGCGCGAACATCTCGCGCGATCACAAGGGCGAGCCGCTGGAGGTCGCGGGCCGCATCGTCGCGCTCGACGGCGCGGGGGTCAGCGATGCGACGGTCGAGATCTGGCAGGCCAATGCCGAGGGTCTCTACGAGAACCAGGAACCCGACCGGCAGCCGGAATTCAATCTGCGCGGACGCTTCCGTACCGATCCGCAGGGACGGTTCCGCTTCACGACGGTGAAGCCGAAGGGCTATACGCTGCCGTCGGACGGACCGGTCGGTCAATTGATGTCAGCGCTCGGCCTTGGCCTCGAGCGGCCGGCCCATATCCATTTTCGCGTCTCGGCGGAGGGCTTCGAGACGCTGACGACCCACATCTTCGACCGGTCGGACCCTGCGATCGGCCGGGATGCCATCTTCGGGGTCAAACCCGAACTCATGGCCGAGTTCCGCGCGCTGCCGCCCAATGGAGGAAAACGCAAGCACGCGCTCGACCTCAACCTCGTGCTCTGCCCGCAGCGGCGGAGCGATACCGAAACCTCTGGGAGGAGATGACCGATGGCACGTATCAGCGGCTACCACCATTTGACGCTCTCGACCGACAGCGCTCAGGAAGATTTTGATTTCTATACCAAGGCGCTCGGCCTGCATTCGGTGAAGCGCACCGTCTTGTTCGACGGCGTCATCCCGGTCTACCACCTCTATTACGGCTCGCCCAATGGCGATGCGTCGACGATCATCACCACCTTCCCGTTCCGCAAGCCGGGCGTCTATGGCCGCCGCGGGTCCAATCAGTCGCGCACCATCATGCAGTCGATCCCCAGGGGCGCCGCGGATTTCTGGGTCGACCGGTTGAATGCGCGCGGCATCGAGGCCATCAAGATCACCCGTTTTGGCGCCGACCGTGCGGCTTTCGCACATCCCTGCGGTATCCCGCATGAGCTGGTGGAAAGCGACAGGGATCCCCGCGCGCCCATCACCAACGAGGCGCAGGGCATCGGCAAGGCCCACGGCATCAAGGGAATCTACGGCGCCGTGGTGGCGGTGATGGACCGCACCGCCATGGACGACTTCCTGACCATCGCATTGCCGATGGAGAAAGAGGCCGACGACCACGAGGGGCTCGTGTTCCGCGTGCCGGATGCGGCCGGCGTCGCACAGCGCGTGGAGGTCATTGTCGACCGCGACAGCCCGCAGGGCACCTGGACTCTGGCGGGAGGCACGATCCACCACCTCGCCCTCAACACCGGCGACGAAGAGAACCAGTTGAAGCTGCGCGCTCATATCGAGGGCCTCGGCTTCACGGACATATCGGAGCAGAAGGACCGCAACTACTTCAAGTCCTGTTATGTCCGCTCGCCCGGCGGCGCGCTGTTCGAAATTGCCTGGACCACGCCGGAAGGCTGGGCCAAGGACGAGCCTCCGGGCCAGATCGGCAAGACGCTGGTCTTCCCGCCTTGGTTCAAGGACCGCGAGAGCGAATTGCAGGCCGGCCTGGAACAGGCGGATTTCGCGTGAGTTCAGGCAGCGGTCCGCTCCGGCTTGGGCCAAGAGGCCCGGAGGCTAAGGCGATTTGCGTCTTCGTCCACGGCCGCGGCCAATCGCCCGAAGAGATGCAGTCCCATGTGCTGTCGCGGCTTTCCGCGTCGGCCGTGGCCTTCATCCTGCCGCGCGCGCCGCACGGCATGTGGTGGGAGGCGCGTGCCGTCGACCCGTTGACGTCGGTCGCCCGCGCGCAGCTCTCTGACGCGCTCGACCACCTTGCGGCCGCAATGGTTGCGGCGCGTGCCGAACTGCCCGGACTGCCGCTGCTTCTCGCGGGCTTCTCGCAAGGGGCGTGTCTCTCGATCGAATATCTCTGTGCGGGGCTGCCGCCGCCGGACGCTTTGGCGGCCTTCACGGGCTGCCGTGTCGGCGTTCCGGCGGACGAAAGATCCGAGGCGGCGCCGGCCGGAATGCCGATTTATCTTTCCGGTGGTGATGCCGATCCGTGGATACCGGTCTCGGCGTTTGCCGATGCCGCGCAATCGCTGGGCCGGATTGGCGCGAGCCTGCGGGCCGATCTGTTCCCGGGCCGCGGCCATGAGGTCTCGGACGCCGAGATTGCCATGCTGGGCACTATCCTCGACGACCTCGCGGCCGGGCGTGGCCCGCGCATGGAGGCGGCGCGATGATGGACAGCTTCACCTTTCCGGGCCTGACGACACGGGTGGTCTTCGGTGCCGGCACCATGGCTCGCGTCGAGGAGGAAGTCCGGCGGCTCGGCCATGAAAAGGTGATGGTGCTTTCGACGCCGCATCAGAAGGGCGATGCGGAAAGGCTGGCCGCAAGCCTTGGTGGCCTCGCCGCCGGGATCTTTGCCGGCGCGGTCATGCATACCCCTGTCGAGGTCACGGAAAAGGCCATCGATACCTTCCGCGGCAGTGGCGCTTCGGCGGTCGTCAGCCTCGGCGGCGGCTCGACCACTGGGCTCGGCAAGGCCATTGCCGTGCGCACGGGCGCCGACCAGGTGGTCATTCCCACCACCTATGCCGGCTCGGAAATGACCGACATACTCGGCGAGACGGCAGCCGGCGAGAAGACCACCCGCCGCTCGCCGGACATTCGCCCAGAGACGGTGATCTACGACGTCGATCTGACACTGAGCTTGCCGGTAAATCTCACCGTAACCTCGGCGATGAACGCGATCGCTCATGCGATGGAAGCCTTGTATGCCCCCGATCGCAATCCGGTCATCGTGCTGATGTGCAGGGATGCCATGGTTGCCTTTCGGGAAGGCATTCCAAGGTTGATCGGCAATCCGCAGGATCGCGCGGCGCGGACGCAGGCGCTCTATGCGGCGTGGTGCTGCTCGACCGCACTCGGCTATGTCTCGATGGCGCTGCATCACAAGCTGGCGCACGTCTTCGGCGGCTCGTTCGACACGCCGCACGCCGAAACCCACGCCATCCTGCTGCCCTACACGACCGCCTTCAACGAAGCGGCGGTGCCCGATCTGCTGCGCCCGATCGCTGAGGCATTCGGTGGTGGTTCGGCGGGCGGCGGGCTCTGGGATTTCGCACAGTCGGTCGGCTCTCCGCTGAGCCTGAAGGCGATCGGCATCGAGGAGGCCGATCTCGACCGCGCGGCGGCAATCGCGGTGAAGAATGCCTATGCGAATCCAAGGCCGATTGATCCGGGATCGATAAGGGAACTCCTTCAGGCGGCGTGGGAGGGACGCCGTCCGGGGGACTGAGAACAAAACAAGAGGGAGGAACCAAACATGATCACAAGACGCAGCCTACTGAAAGCCTCGGCGGCGACAGGCCTGGCGCTCGCCGGTTCGCGCCTGGCGACGCCGGCCATCGCGCAAGGCGCCAAGATCCGCCTGGGCTATGTTTCGCCGCAGACGGGGCCGCTCGCCGGCTTCGCGGAAAGCGACGCCTACAACATCAAGGCCTTCCTCGCTTCCGAGGCGGGCAAGAACTTCGAGGTCATCGTCAAGGACAGCCAGTCGAACCCCAACCGCGCGGCCGAGGTAGCCAAGAGCCTGATCGTCGATGACGAGATCAACCTGATGCTCGTCGGCTCGACGCCCGAGAACACCAATCCGGTGGCCACCACCTGCGAGGCGGAGGGCGTGCCGGTGATCTCGACGATGGCGCCGTGGCAGCCCTGGTTCATCGGCCAGCAGGGCAATCCGGCCGATCCGTCCTCGTGGAAGCCTTTCAACTTCGCCTATCACTATTTCTGGGGTCTCGAGGACATCATCGCCGTCTACACCGGCATGTGGAAGCAGCTTTCCACCAACGGCAAGGTGGGAGGGCTGTTCCCCAACGATGCCGACGGCAATGCCTGGGGTGATCCGAAGAACGGCTTGAAGCCGGGCCTCGATGCCGCCGGTTTCAGCCTTGCCGATCCCGGCCGCTATCAGAACCTGTCGGACGATTTCACCGCGCAGGTCAACGCCTTCAAGGCGGCCAATGCCGAGATCGTCACCGGTGTGGTCATTCCGCCGGACTTCACCACCTTCTGGAACCAGGCCCGCCAGCAGGGCTTCAAGCCCAAGGCGATAACGGTGGCCAAAGCGATCCTCTTTCCGCAATCGGTCGAGACGCTGGGCGATGCTGGCCACAACCTCTCATCCGAGGTCTGGTGGTCGGCCTCGCATCCGTTCAAATCGTCCGTGACGGGCGAGAGCTCGGCGGAAATCGCGGCGGATTTCACCGCCAAGACCGGGCGCCCCTGGACGCAGCCGATCGGTTTTGTCCATTCGCTGTTCGAGGTGGCGGCCAATGTCATGGGGCGCGTTTCGGATCCGACCAATGCCGAGGCGATCGCGGCGGCCATAGCCGCCACCGACATGACGACGGTGGTGGGGAAAGTGGCATGGAGCGGTGCGGGACTGCCGCCTTTCGCCGCGAAGAACGTCTGCAAGACGCCGCTCGTTGGCGGCCAGTGGCGGAAGAAGGCCGGTGGCGGCTTCGATCTGGTGATCGTCGAGAACGCCGGCGCTACCGAGATTCCCACCGCTGGCAAGATGGAAGCCCTGGCCTGACGCTGCCGGGGGCGGCTGCGCCGCCCTCGTTCGGCGCGACCCAAGGATGACTGTGATGATACTCAGGCTGGAAAACGTTTCGAAGTCCTTCGGCGCCCTGAAGGTTGCGGATTCCGTGACCGTCAGCGTGCCGCGCGGCGAAGCGCTGGGCATTATAGGCCCGAACGGCGCGGGAAGATCGACGCTCTTCAACCTGATCACCGGAAACTTGTTTGCAAATGAGGGCCGCATCGAATTCCTCGGCCGCGACGTGACCCGCGCTCCGGCCATGGAGCGGGTGCGCATGGGCGTCGGCCGCAGCTTCCAGATTCCGCAGCCTTTCGAGGGGCTGACCGTGTTCGAGAATCTCTTGACCGCCGCCGCCTTCGGCCGCGGCGGACGCGAGGCCGAGATGGTCGAGGATTGCGCTGGTATCCTCGAGGCGACGGAGCTCCTCAGGAAAGCCAATTTCGTGGCCGGCTCGTTGAGCCTTCTCGACCGCAAGCGCCTGGAACTCGCCCGCGCCTTGGCGACAGGCCCCGAACTTCTGCTTCTGGACGAGATCGCGGGCGGTCTGACGGAGGGCGAATGCAAGGCCCTGGTCGCGACGATCAGAGCCATCCACGCGAGGGGGACCACCATCATCTGGATCGAGCATGTGCTGCATGCCCTGAATTCGGTGGTCGAGCGGCTCCTCGTGCTGGATTTCGGGCGCGTGATCGGGATCGGCGCGCCTGATGAGATCATGGCCTCGAAGGCGGTTCGCGAAATCTATCTGGGGCTCGAGGTCTGATGCTGGAAACGCGCGGCCTCACCGCGAATTACGGCCAGTTCCGGGCACTGTTCGGTGTGGATATCACCGTGGCCGCGGGCGAATGCGTGGCGATCATCGGCGCCAACGGCGCCGGCAAATCCACGCTGATGCGCTCGATCACCGGCGTGATCGGCAACGCGCCCGGCATGGTGCTGCACAGGGGCGAGCCGATCGGCGCGCTGTCTTCGGCCGAGATCATGAAGCGCGGCATCGCCATGGTGCCGGAGGGGCGCCGGCTGTTCCCTTCGCTCACCGTCGAGGAAAATCTGCTGGTCGGCGGGCAGGCGCGTAAGGTGCAGGGGCCGTGGAGCCTCGACGCGGTCTATGACCTTTTCCCGATCCTGGGCGAGCGGCGCAAGAGCCCCGGTACCGCGCTCTCGGGTGGCCAGCAGCAGATGGTGGCGATCGGCCGGGCGCTGATGTCGAACCCCGAATTGCTGCTTTGCGACGAGATCAGCCTCGGCCTCGCGCCCGTCGTCATCCGCGATATCTACGCAGCACTTCCCAGGATCCGCCAAGGCGGCGCCGCGATCGTGCTGGTGGAGCAGGATATCGGCAAGGCGCTGGCAGTGGCCGACCGCGTCTACTGCATGATGGAGGGTCGCGT
The DNA here is from genome assembly GCF_029269325.1 of Mesorhizobium sp. XAP4. Classification (NCBI taxonomy): domain Bacteria; kingdom Pseudomonadati; phylum Pseudomonadota; class Alphaproteobacteria; order Hyphomicrobiales; family Phyllobacteriaceae; genus Mesorhizobium; species Mesorhizobium sp. XAP4. The sequence continues at coordinate 95,243 of NZ_JARIXW010000003.1, forward strand.
CACGCTGGCCGCCAGGGCGGCCGAGGTCACGCGCGAAGATATCCACTCTGCCTATTTCGGAGTGGCGGCATGACGCGGGAACCAAGGCTCGGTCGTCTGCTCGCACAGCACCCTTGTGGCCTGATCGAGGTGGCGCGGCGATGATCTGGCTGGACACCCTCGTGCAAGGGATTCTGCTGGGCGGGCTCTATGCCCTGTTTGCAGCAGGGTTGAGCCTCGTCTTCGGCATCATGCGGCTGGTGAACCTAGCCCATGGCGACCTCATCATTCTTGCCGCTTATCTGGTTTTGATGGGCGTCACGCTGCTCGGCTTGTCGCCCTGGATCGCTGCCCTGATTGCCATGCCCGTGATGTTCGGGCTCGGCTGGCTGCTGCAGGCCGCCGTCCTGAACCGCGTGCTGGGCAAGGACATCCTGCCGCCGCTTCTGGTCACGTTCGGCCTGTCGGTCGCCTTGCAGAACGGCCTGCTCGAGGCCTTCTCCGCCGACAGCCGCCGCATTCCGGTGGGCGCGTTGGAAGGGGCATCGCTCGATCTAGGGCTGGTCACGGTTGGGATCATGCCGTTGATGACCTTTGCCTCGGCGATCGTGACGATCATTGCGCTCAACGCGCTCTTTTACCACACCGCCCTCGGCCGTGCCTTCCGCGCCACCTCGGACGACGCCGTGACGGCGGGGCTGATGGGGATAGAGCCGAAGCGGATTTTCGCGATCGCCACCGGGATCGCCATGGTCGTGGTGACGCTGGCGGCGCTCTATCTCGGCATGCGCGCGAACTTCGATCCTTCGATCGGACCGGCGCGGCTGATCTATGCCTTCGAGGCGGTGATCATCGGCGGCCTCGGCAGCCTGTGGGGGACGCTTGCCGGCGGGATCATCATCGGGGTGGCGCAAACGTTTGGCGCCGCGCTCAATCCGGAATGGCAGATCCTGGCCGGCCACATCGCCTTCCTGGCCGTGATGCTGCTCAGGCCGCGCGGGCTTTTTCCGCGCGCAGTGGATTGAGGGCCGGCATGTATCGACTGACAACCCGCACCCGCGCCGGAACCGTGACCGCGATCATCGTGCCGATCTTCCTCGTCGCCGCGCTCGCGCTGCCTGCCGTGGCCTCGCGTGGTGTCATACAGGATCTGTTCTTCATCCTCACCATGCTGACGCTGGCGCAGATCTGGAACCTGCTGGCGGGCTATGGCGGCCTGGTCTCGGTGGGCCAGCAGGCTTTCGTCGGCATCGGCGCCTACGCGATGTTCGCCGGCGTGATCCTGCTCGGCTGGAATCCGGTCCTGGCGATCCCGCTGGGCGCCCTTGCGGCACTGGTGCTGGCGGTTCCGACGGCCTTTTTCGCGTTCCGCTTGCAGGGCGCGTATTTCGCCATCGGCACCTGGGTGATCGCCGAAGTGACGCGCCTGCTGGTTGCGCAGTGGAAGGCACTTGGCGGCGGCACCGGCACGTCGCTGCCGCGCGAGGCGACGAGCAGCATCCTGGGCACCGATGCGGTCCGGGCGCTGTTCGGCGTCCGCGAGGCCGCGGCACGCGATGTCATGGCCTACTGGCTGGCTTTGGCGCTGGTCGTGGCCGTGACGGGCGGCATCTACTGGCTGCTGCGCAGCCGCCTCGGGCTGGCGCTGGCGGCCGTGCGCGACAATGTCGACGCGGCGCAATCGGTGGGCGTCGATACCGCCCGGCTCAGATGGGCGGTCTTTCTGATCGCCGCGGCTGCCACCGGGCTGACCGGCGCGCTGATTTTCCTGCAGACGGCCCGCATCTCGCCGAGCGCGGCCTTTGCCGTCACCGACTGGACCGCCAACGTCATCTTTATTGTCGTCATCGGCGGCATCGGCACCATCGAGGGGCCGATCCTCGGTGTGCTGGTCTTCTTTGCGCTGCGCTCGGCGCTGGCCGACTACGGCAGTTGGTACTTGATGACGCTCGGCCTCATCGCCGTTGTCGTGATGCTTTTTGCGCCAAAGGGGCTCTGGGGCCTGATCGCGTCCCGCAATGGCCTGCACCTGTTTCCGGTCCGCCGCAGGCTGACCGGTCCGAAGATCGAGGGAGGAATTTGATGGCGGATATCGAAACCGACGTGCTGATCGTCGGCACTGGCCCGGCCGGCTCGGCCACCGCCGCGCTGCTGTCGAGCTACGGCGTGGCCAACATGATCGTCAATCGCTATCGCTGGTTGTCGAACACGCCGCGTGCCCACATCACCAACCAGCGCACCATGGAAGTGCTGCGCGACCTCGGTCCGGATGTCGAGGCAGAGGCCATGATGCACGCCTCGCCGCAGGAACTGATGGGCGAGAACGTGTTCTGCGAAAGCCTGGCCGGCGAGGAGATCGGCCGCATGAAGAGCTGGGGTACAGCGCCGCTCTCCAAGGCCGAACATCTGCTGTCGTCTCCCTGTTTCATGAACGATTTGCCCCAGACCTTCATGGAGCCGATCCTGTTCAAGTCGGCCTGCACCCGCGGGACGCAGGCACGCATGAGCACGGAATATGTCAGCCATGTCCAGGATGCGGACGGCGTGACCACGACCTGCCGCGATCGGCTGTCGGGTAAGGATTTCACCGTGCGGTCGAAGTTCCTCGTCGGCGCCGACGGCGGCAACTCGCTGGTGGCCGAGCATCTGGGCCTGCCGCTCGACGGTAAGATGGGCGTCGGCGGCTCGATGAACATCCTGTTCAGGGCCGATCTGTCGAAATACGTCGCGCACCGGCCGAGCGTCCTCTACTGGGTCATGCAGCCCGGCGCCGACGTCGGCGGCATCGGCATGGGTCTGGTTCGCATGGTGCGGCCGTGGGATGAGTGGCTGATCGTCTGGGGCTACGACATCAACCAGCCGCCGCCGGAGGTAACGCCGGAACTGGCCACCGAGGTCGCGCGTCAATTGGTCGGAGATTCCGCGCTCGAGATCGAGCTCCTGGGCGCCAACACCTGGACGGTGAACAACTGCTTCGCCACGCACATGCAGAAGGGGCGGGTGTTCATCATGGGCGACGCCGCGCACCGGCATCCGCCCTCGAACGGGCTCGGCTCGAACACATCGATCCAGGATGGGTTCAATCTCGCCTGGAAGCTTGCCAAGGTCGTCAAGGGGCAGGCGGGCATCGGGCTTCTGGATAGCTACTCTGCCGAGCGCGCACCGATCGCGCGCCAGATCGTGACGCGGGCGAACCAGTCCATTGCCGAATTCGGACCGATCTTCGAGGCGCTCGGCATGGATGGCGGCGTCGATCACGACAAGATCCAGAGGAACATGGAGGCCCGCGCCGACGCGACGCCCGCGGCCGAAGCGCAGCGCGAGGCGCTCCGCAAGGCTATCGCCTTCAAGAAGTACGAGTTCGACGCCCATGGCGTCGAGATGAACCAGCGCTATGCGTCCGGCGCGGTGGTGACCGACGGCCAGCGCGAGCCGGCATTCGAGAAGGATCGCGAGCTGCACTATGCGCCAACGACGTGGCCGGGCGCGCGCTTGCCGCATGTCTGGGTGTTCGAGCGCTCGGGCAGGAAGGTCTCGACGCTCGATCTTTGCGGGCATGGCGAGTTCACGCTTTTGACCGGTATTGGCGGCGAGGCGTGGGTCGCCGCGGCGGAGACGGTGGGCGCGGAGCTCGGTCTGCCGATCCGCAGCCATGTGATCGGCCCGCGCCGCACGATCGAGGATCATGCCGGCGACTGGGCCGGCGCGCGGGAGATCCGCGACACCGGCTGCCTGATCGTCCGTCCCGACCACCACGTCGCCTGGCGTTCCGAAACGCTCGCGGCCGATCCGGCGGCCGAACTGCGCCGGGTCTTCAAATCCGTTCTGGCGCGCTGAGGAGGATCGCATGATTGACGAACACGAATCCGGCTATTTCACCGAGGCGAACTCGGTCGAGGTCGTCGTGGCGCGCAACAGGAACGCCAAAGACGAGCGGCTCAAAGAGGTGATGGAGGTCATCACCCGAAAGCTGCACGAGGCGGTGAAGGAGATCGAGCCGACGCAGGAGGAATGGTTCGGCGCGATCATGTTCCTGACGCAGACGGGCCAGATCTGCAACGAATGGCGGCAGGAGTACATCCTGCTGTCGGATGTTCTCGGCGTCTCGATGCTGGTCGATGCGATCAACAACCGCAAGCCGTCGGGTGCCTCGGAATCCACGGTGCTGGGGCCTTTCCACGTCGCCGACGCGCCCGAATTGCCAATGGGATCGAACATCTGCCTCGACCAGAAGGGCGAGCCGATGTTCGTGCATGGCCGCATCCTCAATACCGAGGGTAACCCGATCGCAGGCGCCAAGATCGACGTCTGGCAGGCCAATGACGAGGGTTTCTACGACGTGCAGCAGAAGGGCATCCAGCCCGACTTCAATCTGCGCGGGGTGTTCCGCACCGGTGCGGACGGACGTTACTGGTTCCGCGGCGTGAAGCCCAAATACTACCCGATCCCGGATGACGGTCCGGTCGGCAGGCTGCTGGGCGCGCTAGGCCGCCACCCCAATCGTCCGGCGCATCTCCACTACATCGTCGAGGCCGAGGGCTTCGACGCGCTGACCACGCACATCTTCGATCCGGACGATCCGTACATCGATTCAGATGCCGTCTTCGGCGTGAAGAAAAGCCTGCTCGCCGAATTCCGCAAGGTCGAGGACGCCGAAGCCGCGGCCAGGGTCGAGGTCGCGGCGCCGTTCTACGACGTGGAGTTCGATTTCGTGCTGTCGCGCAAGGGAGGAAACTGATGGCCGCACTTGAGAAGATGTTCGATGTCAGAGGCAAGTCGGTGATCGTCACCGGCGGCGCCAGCGGCATCGGGCAGGCCTATTCCGAGATCATGGCCGAGCACGGGGCGAAGGTCTGCATCTTCGACCTGAACCCTGCCGGGCTGGAGAAGACCGTGGCGGCGATCAGGGCGGCGGGTGGCGATGTCTGGGGCCAGGTCGTCGATGTCGGCGACCGTGCGGCCATGGCGGCCGCCTTCGACAAGGTGGCCGAGAAGGCCGGCTCGATCGACGTCGTGTTCGCCAATGCCGGGATCGACGCCGGGCCGGGCTTCAACACCCCGACGGGCGAAAGGAACCCCGAGGGCGCCATCGAGAACCTGCCCGACGAGCACTGGGACAAGGTGATCGAGATAAACCTGACCTCGGTCTACACCACGATCAAGCATGCCGTGCGGCACATGAAGCCGAATGGCGGCGGCCAGATCATCGTCACGTCGTCCATCGCCTCGCTGATCAACGAGAGCATCGTGGGTACACCCTACATGCCCGCCAAGGCCGCGGTGAACCATCTCGTTCGCCACATGGCGATGGAGCTCGGCGCCTACAACATCCGCATCAACGCAATCCTGCCCGGGCCGTTCATCACCAACATCGCCGGCGGCCGGCTGCGCAATCCGGCGGACCGCAAGGCCTTCGAGGCCCAGTCGCTCATCGGCCGGATCGGTGACCCTGAAGAGATCAAGGGCCTGGCGCTCTATCTGGCGTCGCCGGCCGCGTCCTACGTGACGGGCTCGCTGATCGTCATCGATGGCGGCTCGCTGCTGAGGATGACCTGAACAAGCTTTGAACTGAGACCGGTCCCGTGGGCCGGAGAAACTTAACCCAGGGAGGAACCGACAATGACCTACTACAACAAACTGGTGAAATCGGGCTTGCGGCCCAGCCGCCGAAGCGTCCTGAAGGGGATTGGAGCCGGCGTTGCCGCCAGCACGCTGGGCATGCCGACCTATCTGCGCGCCGCGACGGCGGGGAAGATCAAGCTCGGCTATCTCAGCCCCACGACCGGGCCGCTCGCCCTGTTTGGTGAAACGGATGGCTACACCTTGCAGAAAATCCGCGCCCTGCTCGGCGGCCAGCTGCAATGTGCCGACGGCAATACTTACGAGATCGAGATCCTCGATCGCGACAGCCAGTCCAATCCGAACAAGGCATCGGAAATCGCCGGCAACCTCATCCTGAACGACGAGGTGCATCTGCTCGTACCGGCCTCGACCACCGACACGATCCTGCCCGCGGCCGAGCAGGCCGAGCTTTATGAGACCCCCTGCATTTCCTCCGGTGCTCCCTGGCAAGCGGTGATCATGCCGCGCGGCGGCGGCAAGCAGACCTTCGGCTGGACCTATCATTTCTTCTGGGGCCTCGACGAGGCGCTGAACACCTTCGTCGGACTCTGGAGCCATCTGGAGACCAACAAGAAGGTCGGCATGCTGTTTCCGCAGAACATCGACGGCGAGACCTGGGGCAACGACGAATATGGCTTGCCAGCGCCGACCCGCAAGGCCGGCTACGAGGTCGTGGTGCCCGGCTATTTCCAGCCCCGCACCAATGATTTTTCCGCACAGATCGCCGAGTTCAAGAAGCAGGGCTGCGAGATCATCGGCGGCATTACCTATCCGGACGATCTGAAGACCTTCGTCACCCAGAGCAACCAGCAGGGCTTCAAGCCGAAGGCGGTCACGGTGGCGGCGGCACTCCTGTTCCCGGGGGGTGTCGAGGCCATGGGTCCTCTAGGCAACGGCATGTCCTTGGAGGTCTGGTGGACACCGGCGTTCCCGTTCAAGTCGTCGCTGACCGGGCAGGTCAGCAGCGACATCGCCAGCCAATGGGAAGTCGATTCGAAGCGGCAGTGGACGCAGCCGCTGGGCTATTCGCATGCCTTGCTCGAGGTCGCGCTCGACATCCTGAAGCGCTCTTCCAATCCGCTCGATCGCACAGCCAACCGAGACGCCCTGGTCGCTACCGATCTGCAGACGCTGGTCGGTCATATCAAGTTCGACGGCTCGCCCCACAAGAACATCTGCAAGACGCCGATCTTCGGCGGCCAGTGGGTGAAGGGCGAGAAATGGCCTTATGACCTGAAGATCGTCGACAACACGGTCAATCAGCTCTTCGCGCCGCAACAGGCTATTCAGCCGATCGCCTGGTGACATGAGCGGGGACGCGGGCAGAGTCATGGGTAGGGAAATCCTGCTGAAAGCGCACGGGGTGTCGAAGTCCTTCGGCGCTGTCCGCGTCCTGCATGACGTGACTTTCGACGTGCATCGGGGCGAGGTGCTGGGCATCCTCGGCCCGAATGGGGCGGGCAAAACGACGCTGTTCAACATGATCAGCGGCGACTTGAAGACGTCCGGCGGCGAGATCCAGCTCGGCGACACCGCACTCCGCGGCGAGCCGCCCTTCCGGCGCTGCCAGATGGGGATCGGGCGGACCTATCAGATCCCGCGTCCCTATTCCGGCATGACCACCTTCGAAAACCTGCTGGTCGCCGCCGCTTTCGGCGGCGGCCGGTCCGAGAAGCAGAGCTATGCTTTCTGCGCCCAGGTCCTGCGCGAGTGCGAACTCTCCGACAAGGCCAATGTCTCGGCCGGCGCTCTCACTCTGCTCGACCGCAAGCGGCTGGAGCTGGCGCGCGCGCTGGCGTCGGATCCGAAGCTGCTGCTGCTGGACGAGATCGCGGGCGGGCTGACCGACGATGAATCGAAGGCGCTGGTGGCGCTGGTGCGCCGCATCCGCGACCGCGGCATCACCATCGTGTGGATCGAGCATGTGCTGCACGCATTGCTGGCGGTAGCCGACCGGCTCTTGGTTCTGAATTTCGGCGAGAAGATCGCGGAAGGCGTGCCCGCCGACGTGATCGCGCTGCCTGAGGTCCAGCGCGTCTACATGGGGATCGAGGGATGACGGCCGTTCTTTCCACCCACGGGCTGTTGGCCCGCTATGGCGACTTCCAGGCGCTCTACGGCGTCGACATCGAGCTGCACCAGGGTGAGGCCGTGGCCTTGATCGGCGCCAACGGGGCCGGAAAATCCACCCTCCTGCGTTCGATCATGGGCCTGCTTCCGGTCGGGCGCGAGATGGTGCTGCTGCACGGTGAGCCGGTCGGCGGCACCGCCACCGACCGCATGGTGCAGAAGGGCGTCGCCATCGTGCCGGAGGGCCGCCGCCTCTTCACCGGCATGTCGGTCGAGGACAATCTGCGCGTCGCCATCGACCAGGCCGCGCGCATGGGCGCCAAGGGCGGATGGACGCTGCCGCGTCTGCACCAGCTGTTCCCGATCCTCAAGGAGAAGGCTCGCACCCAGGTGCAAAGCCTCTCGGGCGGGCAGCAGCAGATGGTGGCGATCGGCCGCGCGCTGCTCTGCCAGCCGCGCGTGCTGCTCTGCGATGAGATCAGCCTTGGTCTCGCGCCCAAGGTGATCCGCGAAATCTATGCCGCCTTGCCCGAAATCCGCGCCACCGGAACGGCGATGATCGTGGTCGAGCAGGATGTCGGCCTCGCCCGGACCGCCACGGACCGCCTCTACTGCATGCTGGAGGGCCGCGTGACCCTGACCGGCAGGTCCGCCGAAATCACGCGCGAGCAGATCGGCAAAGCCTATTTTGGAGCGGGCCATGGAGTGGTTTGACGCCTTGGTGCAGGGGGTCCTGCTGGGCGGCATGTATGCCCAGTATGCACTCGGCATGGCGCTGATGTTCGGCGTCATGCGGATCGTCAACATCAGCCATGGCGATCTGGTGATCCTTTTGTCGCTGATCGGCATCTCGATCGCCACGGCTTGGGGTCTGGGACCGCTGCCGGTGCTGATCGTGCTGGTGCCGCTCGCGGTGCTGATGGGCTGGGTGCTGCAGAAGGCCGTGCTGAACCGCGTGGTGGGCAGCGATCCGCTGCCCTCGCTGATCGCGACCTTCGGACTGTCGATCGCGCTGCAGAACCTGATGCTCCAGATATGGTCCGCGAACAGCCGATCGCTGCCCGGCCATGGGATCGAGAGCCAGTCCATCGAGATCGGCGGCATCTATGTCGGTCTCCTGCCGCTGATCGTGCTGGCCGTTGCCACGGGCCTGACAGGAGGCCTCGACCTGACGCTGAAGCGCACGCGCTTCGGTCGCGCGCTCCGCGCCGCGTCGGCCGATGTCGAGGCGGCGGCGATGACCGGCATCAACCCGCGCGCCGTCTATGCGATGGCGACAGCGGCGGCGGTCGGCATTCTCGGTTTTGCAGCCGTCTTCCAGGCGCTGCGGTCGACTGTTGCTCCGGCCGACGGACCTGCCCAGCTGATCTACGCGTTCGAAGCGGTGATCATCGGCGGCATGGGGACGGTATGGGGCGCCTTCGTCGGCTCGATGGTGCTCGGCATCTCGCAGGCCATCGGCTTCCGCATCGATCCGGGCTTCGGCGTGCTTGCCGGACATATCGTCTTCCTGGTCGTGCTGGCGACCCGCCCACAGGGCCTGTTCGGAAAGGCATTGTCATGAGTGCGATTCCCTATGTGGCAACAACCGAGGTGCCCGAGGTCGTGGTCCAGCGCCAGACCCGGTCCGGTCGCATCGCGATGACGCTGGCGGTGCTGGCCATGATCGCTGTCGCTGTCATGCCGTGGTGGGCTTCGACCGGCACGATCCGGTCGGTTCTGGTGCTGTGCTGCTATATCGCCGTCGCGCAGATGTGGAACCTGCTCGCCGGCTATGCCGGCCTCGTCTCCGTAGGCCAGCACGCCTTCATGGGCGCCGCCGGCTATGCGCTTTTCGTGCTGGCGCAGACCTACGGCATCAATCCGTTTGTGGCGGTCTTCCTGTCGCTCCTGGTGCCGGCCGCGCTGGCCGTGCCGATCTACCTGCTGCTGCATCGCCTGGATGGCCCCTATTTTTCGATCGGCACATGGGTGGTGGCCGAGGTCTTCCGGCTGACCGCCTCGAACCTGCCGCTCGTCAATTCCGGCGCGGGCATGTCGCTTCGCGTGATGAAGGACTATTCGGCCTTCGAGCGGAATGTCGCTATGTCGCTGCTCTGCGCGGGGATGCTGCTCGTCACGCTGGGCGGCAGCTATTGGCTGCTTCGCTCGCGCTTCGGCCTTGCGCTGATCGCCATACGCGACAATCCGGTTGCGGCTGCCAGCCAGGGCGTGAATGTCGTGAAGCTACGCTTCCTGATCTATGTCGCGTCAGCGGTCGGCTGCGGCCTCGCGGGCGCGATCTATTTCATGGCGCAGCTGCGCATCACCCCGGGTTCGGCCTTTGATCCGATGTGGGCGAACGTCGCGATCTTCATCGTCATGGTCGGCGGGATCGGGTCCATCGAGGGCGTTCTGATCGGATCGCTGATCTTCTTCATCGCGGACCGCTGGTTCGGCGAATATGGCGCAACCTATTTCGTCGTCCTCGGCCTGATGACGCTTCTGGTGGCGCTCTACGCCCGGACGGGCATCTGGGGCCTGATCTCGAAGCGGTGGGATGCACCATGGTTCCCGATCCGACGCAAGCTCGTCGACCCCGAACCGCTGACGAGGAGGATTTCATGAAAGCCGCCATCTTCGATAAGGTCGGCGTCCCACTGCGGATCGGCACGGTGCCGGACCCGACGCCAGCCCCGGACGAGGTCGTCTTGCGTGTCGCCGCTTGCGGCATCTGCGGCAGCGATCTGCACATCACCGAGGATCCGGTGCCTTTCGGCATCGAGGCAGGCTTTGTGCTCGGCCATGAATTCTCCGGTGACATCGTCGCGGTCGGATCGGAGGCAAAGGGCCTTCGGATCGGTGACCGGGTCGCTGTCGTGCCGATGCGCGGTTGCGGACACTGCGAGGCCTGCGAGCGCGGCGATCCGGCGCGCTGTCACGAGATGGAGCTGATCGGCGGCGGCTATGCGCAATACGCGACCGTGGCCGCACGCCAATGTCACATCCTGTCCGACGATGTAGCACTCGAGGATGGTGCGTTGGCCGAGCCACTGTCGGTCGCCCTGCATTGCATCGTCCGTTCGGGCATGAAGCCGGGGGATCGGGTCGCCATACTGGGTGCCGGGCCGATCGGACTGCTCGTCGCCTTCTGGGCGCGGCGCATGGGGGCATCGCGTGTCGTGGTGGCCGACATCCACGGCCATCAGCGCGAGCGTGCGCTTGCTCTCGGCGCGACCGGCTTCGCGCTTTCCGGCGAAAAGCTGAGCGAGAACCTCACCGATCTCTGCGGCGGAGCGCCCGACATCGTCTTCGAATGCGTTGGCAAGCGTGGCCTCATCGGCGCGGCGGTCGAGGCGGTCCGGCTGCAGGGCACGGTGGTCGGGGTCGGCCTCTGCATTGGTGGAGACCAGTGGGACCCGTTCGTTGCGCTGACGAAGGAAGTGAACCTGCTGTTTTCGGTCTTCTTCCATCAGCGCAACGAATTCGGCGTCGCCCTCGATGCGCTTCGAGGCGGACCTTTCGCACCGCAAACTCTGGTCACCGACCGGATCGACCTCTCGCCGGTTCCGCAGATATTCGAGAGCCTTCGCCGCCGCACCACGCAATGCAAAGTGCTGATCCAGCCGGACCTTGTTTGAGGAGAGTGAAAAATGGCCGTTCAATTCGAAACGCTCGAATACGATATCGATGGCACGAAAACGGTGGTGATGGCCATCGGTAGAGGCAAGCCCGTGCTGTTCCTGCACGGCGCCTCGACGCTTGAAGGCTTCGACTTTGCCGAGGGCCTCGCGGACCGTTTCCGCGTGCTCTGCCCGAGCCATCCGGGCTTCGGCTTTTCTGGCCCGGCGCCGCATGTCGCTACGATGTCCGACATGGTTTTACACTATCTGAATCTGCTCGATGTTCTCCGTCTGCCGGAGAAGCCTCATCTCATCGGCTTTTCCATGGGCGGCTGGATGGCGACCGAACTCGCTGGCCTTGCGCGCGAGCGTTTCGACAAGGTGGTGCTGATCGCGCCGGCAGGGCTCAACGACCCCGCATATCCGGCCACTGATCTCGGCGCGGTCGCGCCGCAGGAGTTGCCGGCCTATCTGGCGCAAGACGTCTCGGTGGCGCTGCGCTACTTCCCGGATGGTTCCGACGCCGCCTTTGCCGAGGCCTTCGGCGCCGATCGCGCCCGCGAAGGCGAGACGCTCGGCCGGCTGCTGGCGCCGTTCGGCATGGGTCATCCGAACCTGCGGCGCTTTCTGGCGCGCATCGCCAATCCGACACTGGTCGTCTGGGGCACCAGGGACCGTATGCTGCCGGCGGGACAGGCTCCGCTCTTCGTCGAGGCGCTGCCCGACGCACGCCTGATCCTCGTCGAGGACGCCGGCCATTTCGTCATGCAGGAGAAACCCGAAACGCTCAGGAAGATCGGCGATTTCTTCGCCGGCTGATCGCATTTGAAAAGGAGGAGGAGAACACGATGAACAAACCCATCAAGCACAGCTCGTGGGGGACGACCACCGACTATCGCGACTTGCTCAGGAAGATCGCGGAGATCGGACCGGCCCTGGAAGCCAACGCCACCGCCGATGAGGAGAATGGCGAACTGACTGCGGCCACGTTCGAGCTGCTGAAGCCGCTGCGCATGTCGCATATCTTTGCCGCGGAGATCCTCGGCGGTGCGCAGTTGCGACCCACCGAGGGTCTCGAACTGCTGGCGGCGATCACCTGGCATTCCGGGGCGGCCGGCTGGGTTTCCATGGTGCATTGCTGCATCGGCGCGATGTCGGCTGCCTTTCTGCCGGACAGCGCGGTCGAGCGGCTGTTCGCGCCGGGCTCCGACAACCGTTTCTCGGGACAGGGGGCGCCGCTCGGCATGCTGAAGAAGGTCGACGGTGGCTACCGGCTGAACGGCAAGTGGAGCTATGGCAGCGGCTTCAGCCACGCCACCTATAGCCACAGTGCCGCCTTCGTCGACGACGGCACCGGCAAGCCCGCCAAGGACGATAGGGGCAATGTGATCATCATGTGCGCCCATGCGCCGATCTCCCAGCACAAGCAGCTCGGCAATTGGGACGTTCTGGGCCTCGGAGGCACCGGCAGCATCGACTATGCGGCCGAGGACGTCTTCATCGCCGACGATCTCGTCTTCCCGATCCTGACCGCACCGCCGCTGCGCCAGAAGGAGTTCTTCAGTCTCGGTGTCGTCGGCCTCGCCGCCATCGGTCATACCGGCTGGGCACTCGGCACCGGGCGGCGGATGCTGGACGAGATCGCCAAGTTCGCCCGCAGCAAGTCAGGCCGCGCCGGGTTGATCGGCGAGAGCGAGAAATTCTGGCACGACTATGGCCGCGCCGAAGCCCGCTATCGCGCTGCCCGCGCCTTCATCTTCGAAGTCTGGCGCGACATCGAGATGACGGTCGAAGCCGGCAACAGCATGTCGACGCGTCAGATCAGCCTTGTCCATCTGGCCAAATCCGAGATTCACGAGGTTGGCGTCGACATCTGCAACTTCGCCTACCGCGCGGGCGGCGGTGCGTCGCTGCGCGCCGGTGTGATCCAGCGCACCTTCCGCGAGATGATGGTGGCGGCCAACCATTTCACGATCGCGCCATCGATCGTCACCTCGGCCGGCCGCGACATCGGCGGGGTGTGGAGCGATCGCACCTGGCAGTTCTACGATCTGATCGAGAAGAAGTAGTCGCAAGGGCCGGACGGCGGACCCATCCGGCCCCATTTCATGCTGCAGAAGAGAGACGTCGATGAGCTTCCCGCATCCGATGACCAACGCCTTCCGCGAAGCCTTTCGCCACCATCCGGCCGGTGTTGCCGTGATCACGGCCGATCCCGGCGACAGACCGGTGGCGATGACCGTGTCCTCGCTGATCTCTGTAAGTGCTGCGCCACCGGTCGTCGCCTTCTCGCTGTCGATGAAATCGACCTCGTCCGAACCCTTGCTGCGGGCGCAGACCATGGTGATCCACCTGCTGCGCTACACCGATATCGACCTGGCGCAGCTCTGCGCGTCGAGCGGCGCGGAACGCTTCCCGCCGGGAGGCGCCTGGGCTCGGCTGCCCACGGGCGAACCGCGCTATACCGGCGTCTCGACCTGGTTCCGCGCCCGCCGGCTCGGCGTCCTGCCGATCGAGGGCGCGACACTGGTGGCGGCCGAACTCCTTGACGGCGAGGTGCAGCCGGACGAGATCCCCCCTGAGGCGCATTCGCTGGTCTACCTCGACCGTCGCTGGCATCGCCTGCACAAGGAACTGGACGGCGTGGCTGAACTTCTTGAGTCGTCGCGTTTTCTTTGAACGGTGCCGGCTGTCCGGCCGCTGCGCACGGAATTCGCTAAGCCAGTCAAACGCGTTCGAGCGTCAGTCGCACCGTCCCCCTGGCCCGCCGTGCAGGGTTGAGGGCCATCCAGCCAGTTGGGCACTGGTCGGAGCTTCGTCCCGCATCGGATGCATGTCTCAGCTTACGTTAGACATTTCTACAAAATATATCACATGTTGACGTTAATTTAACAGGCTACTATGGTCTGTTTACCGCATCGGATGCGGCGCTTTGGTATCACCGTTGCTCGTTGATTGTCGTCATGTCCGTCATCCTTATCCCAACCTGCAGGATTGCCTTGCAGCGCCCTTCACCAGTTGCTGAAAACGGCGGCGCCCATGCCCAGTTTGCTCGGAATCGATAACGGTCTCACGGTCACCAAGGCGGTGATCTTCGATGCCGATGGCACGCAGTTGTCGGTGGCGCGTCGGCGGGTTCCGCAATCGATGCCCCATGCGCGCTGGGTGGAGCGCGACATGGCCGGCCTCTGGCAAGCGACCGCCGACGCAATCAAGGAGGCGATCGCGCTATGTGGCCGCCCGGCGGACGACATCAGGGCGGTGGCGGCAACCGCGCATGGCGACGGTCTCTATTTGCTCGACAAGGATCGTCGGCCGCTGGGGCCTGGAATCCTGTCGCTCGATAGCCGCGCCGGCAAGATTGTCGAGCGATGGTCGGCGGACCGGGTCTTCGAAGAGGCGCTAGCGCGAACAGGCCAGGCGCCCCACGTCTCGGCGCCGTCGGCGCTGCTCGCCTGGATCAGGGAGCACGAACCGGCCCGCTATGGGCGTATCGGGCATATACTGGCCTGCAAGGACTGGCTGCGCTTTTGCCTGACCGGCAAGATCGGCACCGACCGTACCGAGGCCAGCACCTCATTCACGGATTTCCGCACGCAAGCCTTCGCGCCGGAAGCGTTGCGAATCTTCGGATTGGACGATGTTTTCGACGCGCTGCCGCCGATGGCGCACTCCGCCGCGATCGTCGGCCATGTCACCGCCGAGGCAGCCGAAATGACCGGCCTTGCCAAGGGAACACCGGTCGCGTGCGGACTGCATGACGTGACTGCCTCCGCACTTGGCATGGGCGGCCATGAGGAGGGCGTGCTCGCCATCGTCGCCGGAACCTATTCCATCAACGAAGTCGTCTCTTCGCAACCACGCGTCGACCCGCGTTGGCTCTGTCGCAACGCCATCGACGCAGGCCGCTGGAACAACATGGCGATCTCGCCGGCCTCGACCGCGAACTACGACTGGTTTCTCGACACGTTCTGCCGCTCGGAGCAGGAAAAGGCATCGATCGATGGCGACTCGATCCACGAGCTTCTGGCAGCAGAGATCGACGCGGCGCTGAAGAAGCCCTCGACCATCCTGTTTCATCCCTATCTGTTCGGCTCTCCTTATGGCGATGTTGCCAGCGGCGGCTTTGTCGGCCTGCACGGCTGGCACAATCGCGGCGATATGCTGAAGGCGGTTCTGGAGGGCATTGCCTTCAATCACCGCACCCATGTCGAAGCCTTGCGCGACGGCTTTGCCATCAGCGAGATCCGCCTGACCGGCGGCGGTTCGCGCAATCCGGCCTTCGTTCAGATGTTTGCCGACGTGCTGAACGCCCCGGTCATCGTCACCTCGACCGACGAGGCCGCGGCCTTTGGCGCTGCCCTTTGCGCGGGGGCGGCGGTTGGCATCTTCGCGACGCCGCAACAGGGCGCCAGGCAGGTCGGGATGACGGCGCGCCAATACGAGCCTGACCAAGCCTCGAGTGCTGTGTTCAACGAGCGCTTTTCCCTCTATGGCCGCATAGCCGGTGCGCTCGAACCGCATTGGCCCGACATCGAGAAGCTGGGCCGGCCAGACACTGGGGGAACCGCATGATCAAGGCCGACGAACGACGCGAAGAGATCGCCGACTATGTGATCAAGCTCGGCCAGGTGCGCATCGACGATCTGGTCGAGCATTTCGGCGTGTCGCGCATGACCGTCCACCGGCATATCGACCGGCTGGCGCAGCAGGGCGTGCTGCGCAAGCTGCACGGTGCGGTGACGGTTCAGCCTTCCGGCCTCTACGAAAGCGCCTTCCGCTACCGTGTGACGGTCAACCGGGCCGAGAAGGATGCGCTGGCGCGGGCAGCACTCGATTATGTCGAAGCCGGCCAGGTGGTGATGCTGGACGATTCCTCGACGGCAAACGCCGTCGCGGCACTGCTGCTCGACGTCAAGCCGCTGACCGTCATCACCAACTCCGTAGCGACGGCATCACTGCTGATCAATGTCGACGAACTCGACTTCATCTGTCTCGGCGGCCAGTACCACGGCACCTACAACGCCTATATCGGTATCGTCTGCGAGAACGCCGTGGCGCAGCTGCGCGCCAATGTGCTGATCTGTTCGGCTTCGGCCATCACCGGAACCACGGCCTTCATCCAGGATCCCAATGTCGTGCGGGTCAAGCAGGCGATGATGGCCGCATCGGCCAAGCGTATCCTTCTGATCGACCATGCCAAGTTCGACAGGATCGCGCTGCATGTCTTCGACGATCTGACCAGCTTCGATGTCGTGCTGGCGACCGAAGGCCTGGGCGATGCGCGGGCGCAAGCTCTCGAACGGGCCGGCGTGAAGCTGCGCATCGTCAAGACGAGAGCGTCATGAGCTCAAGCGAAGCAACATTTACGGAAAATCCCGCCGGGCGTTTGGCCGCCATGGCCGGAACCGGCGAGGTCGACGTCGTCATTCTTGGCGCCGGCATTAACGGGGCAGGGCTGTTTCGCGACCTGTGCGCGCAAGGCGTCAGCTGTCTGATCGTCGACAAGGCGGATTTCGGCTCGGGCACCAGTGCCGCGCCGTCGCGGCTCATTCACGGTGGCCTGAAATATCTCGAAACCGGCGAGTTCGGGCTGGTCGCACAGTCGACACTTGAACGCAATCTGCTTTTGAAGAACGCGCCGCACTATGTCAGCCCGCTGCCGACCGTCATCCCGATCTTTTCCTGGAGCAAGGGCATGTTGGCGGCCTTGCGGACGCTGTTCGGCTCGACCAGCGCACCGCGCAGCCGCGGCGCCATCCTGATCAAGATCGGCCTGATGATCTATGATTTCTACGGCTCGCGAAACCAGGTCATGCCGCGCCACCGCATGGTCGGGCGGCGCCAGGCGCTCAGCGGGATGCCGGCGCTCAATCCTTCGATCGTCGCCACCGGCACCTACTACGACGCCAAGATAAGCCACCCCGAAAGGCTCGTGCTTGAACTGATCCTCGATGGGCGGCAGGCAAACGCGGCCTCGGCCAGCGCGAACTATACGGCGCTGGTCAAGTCCGCCGATGGGGTACTGACCTTCCAGCCGGAAAACGGCGCGGCCTTTTCGGTGCGGCCGAAGCTGGTGGTCAACGCCGCCGGTCCGTGGATCGACGATGTCAACGAATTGCTTGGCGCGCCGTCGAAGATGATCGGCGGCACCAAGGGCTCGCACGTCCTGCTCAAGCATGACGAACTGGTCAAAAGCCTGGCCGGGCGCATGCTCTATTTCGAAGCCGATGACGGCCGCATCTGCCTCATCTACGATTATCTCGGCCTGGCGCTGGTCGGCTCCACCGACATCAAGGCCGACAATCCCGACGCGGTGCGCTGCGAGCCCGACGAAGTCGAGTACCTGCTCGACAGCGTGCGGACTCTGCTGCCGGGAATGGCGTTCGAGCGCGACCAGATCGTCTACGCCTATAGCGGCATCAGGCCGCTGCCGGCCTCCGATGCATCGCTGCCCGGGCTGATCAGCCGTGACCACTCCGCGCCGGTCGCCGAGCCGGATCGGAACAGACCTTTCGCGGTCATCTCGCTGGTCGGCGGCAAGTGGACGACCTTTCGCGGCTTTGCCGAGGAAGTCGCCGACACCGTGCTCGGCCGCCTGCAGCACAGCCGCAAGGTGACGACGCAAGCCATGCCGATCGGCGGCGGCAGGGATTTCCCGACCAATGCCGCAGCGCGAGCAAGTTGGCTGGCTCTGGCTCGCTCGAAGACGGGCGCTGAGGAACGGCGTCTCGATGCGCTGCTGTCGCGATACGGCACCAGAGCCACGCAGATCGCCACGCATGGGTCGGGCGATGAGGGTCGGCTGCCGGATTCAGAAAGCTACAGCAAATCGGAAATCGACTACATCGTCCGCAACGAGTTCGTCGAACATCTGGCCGACATCGTCATGCGCCGCAGCACCTTGGCGATATCAGGCTCCCTGACAGGCCGCGACCTGCAGGCGATTGCGGCGATTGCCGGACAGGCGCTGGGCTGGAGCGCCGGGCGCCTTGCAAGGGAAGTCGAGGCCGCAATTGTGGAACTCGAGGACCGGAACCTGATGCGGCTGGGTTGATCAGTCCGTCACCGATGCTCTTCACAAGGCAATCCGGTTGGTTTGCCCATGGATGCGCCGCATCCGCAAATCGCCCAACTCACAGGCGGATTGGGATTTTGCCGATATTAGATATTATCCCTGAAAAACAGCTAGTTAGAAGAAAATCTGGATAGCCGATGGCCATGCAATTCTGCTGGCTTAGGCGTGAGGTAACATAGATTGACGTTAAATTAACACAACTGTATGATCGAGTAACATGCTCACCTCCTAATAGGTCGATGTTGCCCGCCGAATGCCGGCAGACCGGCGTTTCGGGAAGGGCGAGACCTGTGAATTGCCCGCATGTGCATGCGCCCAACCCGGCGGGGGATTGACAGCGATGCAGGGATGTGAAAATTTTTGCACACAAAGATAATAATATCATCTCAGGGAGGAGATGGCTTGAAATCCGGCGGAACCGCTAACCGCGATCATGAGTCCAGCCTCGCCACCCGCGCGGCCTGGCTTCACTATGCCGGGGGTCTGACGCAGGCCCAGGTGGCCAAGCGGCTCGGCCTGACCAGCCTCAAGGCGCATCGGCTCATCACGCGGGCCACCCAGGATGGCCTGGTCAGGGTGATCATCGACGGCGACGTCGGCGAATGCATCGACCTCGAGCAGCAGCTGATCAATGCTTACGGGCTCGATTACTGCGAGGTCGTTCCGGATCTCGATCAGGACGAGCTGCCGCTGAAGGCGCTTGGCATCGCCGGCGCTCAGTTTCTGAAGCGGGAGATCGATCGCGGCGAGGACATGCTGATCGGCGTCGGCCACGGCCGTACCCTTGCCGCAAGCGTCGAGTATCTGACGCGCACCGCCGCCGCCCATATCCGTTTCGTCTCGCTGCTTGGCGGTGTGACGCGCAAGTTCGCGGCCAACCCGCACGACGTCATGCATCGGCTGGCCGAGCGGACCGGCGCGCAGGCCTATGTGATGCCGGTGCCTTTTGTCGCCAACACCGCGGAGGACCGTGAGGTGCTGCTTGGGCAGCGCGGCATCAGCGATGTCTTCGACCTCGCAAGCCGGTCCGACCTGATGTTCGTCGGCATAGGGACCGCCGAGCGGGAAGCTTCGCTGGTCGCCACCGGCATGATCGAACATTCCGAAATCGATGAGGTCAAACGCGATGGCGGCGTCGGCGAGCTGCTCGCCCACTTCTTCGACGACCAGGGACGCCCAGTGGAAACGGCGCTGTCGGAAAGAATCCTGGCACTCCCGCGGGACCAGTTGAAGGGCCGCCGGATCGTCGCCGTCGCCGGCGGCAAAGTGAAAATACGCGCTATCAAAGCGGTGCTCGAAAGCCGCTATCTGAGCGGCCTGATCACCGACGAATCCACCGCTCGTGCCCTTGTCGAACAGAACAAACCCAATGGCGCGAAGCGCCATATGAACGGAGGATCGCCAAATGCGTGACAAGCGCGGATCAGCCTTGCTGGCGGTTGCGTCATGAGCGCGAAAGCCGCCACTGCATCGACCAGGCCTGCCTCGCCCGCCCTGCGTCGGGCACTTGCCAGCGCCGCGGTTGTCGTCCTGCTCGGCGCCATGGCGCTCGATACCAACGTGGTCAGGATAGGGTCGGCAGGCGACGTTCGCAGCGCCGTGTTTTCCGCCGCTGACTACGGCAAGTCGGAATTTCCCAAGGTGCAGGCCGATGTCGAGGCACGCGCCGCCGACGCGGTGACGGTGGCGACGGCGATTGCCAAGGACAGGGCAACGGCGGAAAAGGAATACGGTGTGCCTGCGGGCGTCGGACCGGTCATTTCAGTCAAGTTCACCGGCGTCGTCGGCGAAGGAAAATCTGGCATCTACAAGGTCGCCGTCGACGGCGTGCCAGATACGTTGATGATCCGCGTGCAGACGGGACCGGCAATCAACGGGACGGAACTGCGTGACGCCACGGGCAAGATCACATTCGGCCAGTTCACCAACCAGATTGAGTACCAGGACGCCGGTTCGGCGCTGAACAATGAGATGAAGAAGGAAGTCCTGGCCAAGGTCGATACGAGCACCTTGACCGGCAAGACCATATCGGTGGTCGGCGCATTCAAGCTGGTCAACCCGAAGAGCTGGCTCGTCACCCCCGTGAGGCTGGACGTCAAATGAAACCGACTGCCGACACCGGACCCGCGACTGGCGACGCCGTGCTTTCGGCGCGCAACATCGTCATGTCGTATGGCGGCGTCCATGCGCTCAAGGGCGTCAATTTCGACATCCATCGCGGCAAGGTCACCACGCTGTTCGGAGAGAATGGCGCCGGCAAGTCGACGCTGATGAAGATCCTCTCCGGCGTGGTCACGCCGACGTCCGGCGACATCGTGCTCGACGGCAATCTCGTCAGCTTTTCTTCGTCCTCGGACGCGCGCGATCGCGGCATCTCGATCATCCACCAGGAACTCAGCCTGGCGCCCAACCTCAGCGTTCGCGACAACATCTTCATGGGCCGCGAACTGCGCACCAGGACCGGCCTCGACTTCGCCGAGGAGCAACGCCAGGCGCGCGCTCTGATGGCTGATCTCGAGGAGGACATCGATCCGATGACCCTGGTCGAGGATCTGCGCCTCGGCCAACAGCAGATCGTCGAGATCGCCCGGGCACTGTCGGTCGATTCGCGCATCCTCATCATGGACGAGCCGACCTCCGCGCTCAGCGCAACCGAGGTGGAAGTTCTGTTCAAGGTGATCCGCGATCTGACCAGCCGCGGCGTCTCCATCGTCTACATATCGCATCACCTCGAAGAGGCGCTGCAGATCACCGACTATGCCGTTGTCCTGCGCGATGGCGCGATTACCGCGACGGCCGAAGCCCGGGATATCGATCTCGAATGGATCGTGCGCAACATGGTCGGCGAGAATTTCGATCTCGGCTCGCCGCCGACCGGCCATGAATTCGGCGAAGTCGCCCTATCGATCGAGGATGTCAGCGTCGTCGACACTTCGGGCTCAGGTTATTCCGTCGTCGATCACCTGTCGCTGGACGTGCGAGCAGGCGAGATCGTCTGCATCTACGGGCTGATGGGTGCCGGGCGCACGGAATTGCTGGAGGCCGTCGCCGGACGAGTGCCGATGGCGGGCGGGCGGGCGCTGCTGGAAGGCGAGGACGTCTCGGGGCTGAGCATTGCCCAGCGTATCTCCAGAGGGCTTGTGCTGGTCCCCGAGGACCGGCAGCGCGACGGGCTGGTGCAGACGATGACCGTCGGTCGTAATCTTTCGCTCGCCAGCATCGAAGCGTTCGCCAGGGGCCTGTTTCTGTCTCGTTCCAGAGAGCGAGAGCTGGTCGAAGACTCGATCCGCAAGGTGACCGTCAAGACCGCTGGCGGCAACGCCATGATCGGATCGCTGTCGGGCGGCAATCAGCAGAAGGTCGTCATCGGCAAGATGCTGACGACCAATCCCAAGGTTATCCTTCTCGACGAGCCGAGCCGCGGCATCGATGTCGGCGCCAAGGCCGAAGTCTTCCGCTTGCTGAGCGAACGCGCTGCGCAGGGCCTTGCCGTCGTCTTCTCGACCTCTGAGGTCAACGAATGCCTCAGCATTGCCCACCGCATCGTCGTCATGCGCCGCGGCAGGATTTCAGCCGAATTCGGCGCCAATGCCACCAAAGAGCAGATCATGGCCGCCTCGGGCGAAGCCGTGGTCGCCTGATCACCAGGAATTTCGGAGCCCACACCATGACCGATGTCAGCCAGGCCAGAAAACAGTCCAGTCCAAGCGCGAGCGAAGGCTTCGATCTCGCCAAGCTGCTGCTCGAGGGCCGCGCTTTCTTTGCCCTGATCGTCATCATCGTCGTCTTTTCGATCCTGTCGCCCTACTACCTCTCGGTGGCGAATTTCCTGACCATGGCCTCGCATGTCGCCATCTTCGGAATCCTCGCGATCGGCATGCTGCTTGTCATCCTCAATGGCGGCATCGATCTGTCGGTGGGGTCGACGCTGGGCTTGGCCGGCGTCGTTGCCGGCTTCCTGATGCAAGGGGTGACGCTGAGTTGGCTGGGCGTCGTTCTCTATCCGCCGGTGTGGGTGGTCGCGGTGCTGGCCTGCATGCTGGGCGCCGTCGTCGGGCTGATCAACGGCGTGCTCATCGCGCGCTTCAAGGTTCCAGCTTTCGTCGCCACCCTCGGCGTCATGTACATGGCGCGCGGCCTGGCGCTGCTGATGACCAGCGGCCTGACCTACAACAATCTCGGCGGCAAGCCGGAGCTCGGAAACACCGGCTTCGATGCGCTTGGCTTCAACCGCTTGTTCGGCGTGCCGACGGGCGTCGTGGTTCTCGTGGTCATCGCGCTCATTGGCAGCATCGTCCTGAACCGCACCGCTTTCGGGCGCTGGCTCTACGCCTCGGGCGGCAATGAACGCGCGGCCGAACTCTCCGGCGTTCCGGTCAAGACAGTGCAGATTTCCGTCTATGTGCTGTCGGGCATCTGCGCCGCCATTGCCGGCCTGATCCTGTCCTCGCAGCTTACATCGGCGGGACCGACCGCCGGCACCACCTACGAACTGACGGCCATTGCGGCCGTCGTCATCGGCGGCGCGGCACTGACCGGCGGCCGCGGCAACATCCGCGGAACCCTGCTCGGGGCCTTCGTCATCGGCTTCCTGTCCGACGGTCTGGTGATCATCGGCATCTCATCCTACTGGCAGACAGTGTTCACCGGCGCGGTCATCGTGCTCGCCGTGCTCCTCAATGCCGTTCAGTATCGCCGCCGCAGCAAGCTCCCAAGCGCGACAGGTGGCCAACCGACTTCTCAGAAACGGGGGAAGGCCGAACCGGCCAATCCTGCCCAAGGGAAGACTGCCAGGTGAACTGGCAGCAACACCGCGTAATCATTGGAGGAATGTACATGAAAACCATGCTGAAAAGTCTGCTCGCGGCCGCGATGGTCGTTGGGTTCACGGCCGCCGCGTCAGCCGCGGGCCTGATCTCGATCATCGTCAACGATCCGGCCAATCCCTACTGGCTGACCGAGGGCAACGTCGCCAAGGCCGAGGCCGAGAAGCTTGGCTATACGGCCAATGTCGGCGCCCACAAGGGCGATACCAATACCGAAAGCAATTTGATCGACACCGCCATCACCAACAAGTCGGTGGCGATCATTCTCGATCCGGCCAACGCCGACGGCTCTGTCGGTGCGGTGAAGAAGGCGATTGCAGCCAACATCCCGGTGTTCCTTGTCAATGCCGAGATCAACCAGGAAGGCCTCGCCAAGGGGCAGCTCGTTTCCAACAACGCGCAGGGCGCTGCTCTCGGTGCCCAGCAGTGGGTGCAGGCCGTCGGTGAAAAGGGCAAATATGTCGAACTGCTCGGCGCCCCGTCGGACAACAATGCCGCCACGCGCTCGAACGGTTACGCGACTGTGCTGAGCCAGTACCCGGATCTCGAAAAGGCTGCTTCGCAGGTCGCCAACTGGGATCGTACCCAGGGCCACGACAAGATGCAGAGCATGCTGCAAGCCAATCCCGACATCATCGCCGTGATCAGCGGCAATGACGAAATGGCTCTCGGCGCGGTTGCGGCGCTGAAGGAAGCTGGCAAGCTCGCCGGCATCAAGGTCGGTGGCTTCGACGGCTCCCCGGACGCGGTTGCGGCGATCAAGTCCGGTGAACTGCAGTACACCGTGCTGCAGCCGGTCGCCATCTTCTCGGCCAAGGCCGTGCAGCAGGCGGACTCGTTTATCAAGACGGGTGCCACCGGTGCGGCGACCGAGAAGCAGCTGTTCGATTGCCTTCTCATCACCAAGGACAATGTCGACAAGTACACCGCACCCTTCGTGCTGTCTGAGTAATACCTGCACAGGGGGTGTCCTTGCGGACACCCCCTGTCTCTTCTACGAAATGACTGCCCTCGTGAACTGCCTTCGCAACCAATCGGAATTTGCGGCATGAAAGACCTGCTGATCGGCATCGACGCGGGAACGTCGGTGATCAAATCGATCGCTTTCGATCTGTCCGGGCGGCAGCTCGCCATGACGTCGGTGCCCAATAGCTTCGTCACGCTGGAAGGCGGCGGCGCCGAGCAGGACCTCGACCAGACCTGGCGCGACATGGCGCGGACCGTTCGCGATCTCGCGGCCAAGATTCCCGACCTCGCGCAACGAATCGCGGCGGTGGCCATCACCGGGCAAGGCGACGGAACCTGGCTGATCGATAGCGACGGCATGCCTGTCTCGCGCGCCTGGCTGTGGCTCGATGCCCGCGCCGGACGTTTGGTGGACGAGATGCGCGCCGATCCCCGGGATCGCAGGCGGTTCGAACTGACCGGCACGGGGCTGAATTCCTGCCAGCAAGGCGCCCAGCTTGCCTTCATGAAAAAGAACCATCCCGACATGCTGGAGCGGGCGGCCACCGCACTGCATTGCAAGGATTGGCTCTACTTCAAGATGACGGGCGAACGCGCCACCGATCCCTCCGAGGGAACCTTCACCTTCGGCGATTTTCGGTCGCGCACCTATTCCGACGAAGCCCTCGACATCCTGGATCTGACGACGCATCGCCGCCTGTTGCCTCCCATGCTCGAAGGCACCACCGACCATCATCCGCTATCGCGATCGGCGGCGGCGGAGACCGGCCTGCTCGAAGGCACGCCGGTGGTGCTGGGCTACGTCGACATGGTCATGACGGCGCTCGGAGCCGGCCTCTATGATCCCTCGGGCAATGTCGGCTGCACGGTCATCGGCTCGACCGGCATACACACGCGCTTCGCAGCCACTCCCGACGATGTCGTGCTGAACGCAGATGGCTCCGGCTACACGATCGCCATGCCTATTCCGGGCGCCTTTGCACAATTGCAATCCAACATGGCGGCGACGCTCAACATAGACTGGGTGCTTGGCCTTGCGCGCGACGTGCTCGCCACGGCTGGCGGCAAACCTTCTCATGACGAGTTGCTGAAGGCGCTCGACGCTTGGATGGAAGCATCGGAGCCGGGATCGCTGATCTACCAGCCTTACATATCGCTAGCCGGCGAAAGAGGGCCGTTCGTCGACCCTGACGCACGCGCCGGCTTCATCGGCCTTTCGGTCAAGCATGGCTTTGGCGATCTGGCACGCGGCGTGCTCGAGGGGTTGGCCTTCGCCGCTCGCGATTGCTACCAGGCGATGGGCGCCGTGCCGAGTGAGATCCGCCTGTCGGGCGGCGCAGCGCGCAGTCCGTCTCTACGTCGCATCATCGCGGCGGCGACAAGGGCGCAGGTGCGCACCAGCAGCCGCCAGGAAGCCGGCGCGGCGGGTGCCGCGATGATGGCCGCGGTCGGGCTCGGCGTCTACGGCTCCATGGAAGACTGCGCCGCCGAATGGGTGACGCCGCTTCTCGGCGACTGCGATGCCTATGACGAGGCGCTTTCGCAAACATACGATGCGCTCTTCCCTTCCTTCGTTGCGGCGCGCCAGGCGCTTCGGCCGGTGTGGAAGGGCATGGCGCACCGCACAGGAGCAAGATCTTGAGCAATACAACAGATGTCGTCGATCTCTTCGTGATCGGCGGCGGCGTCAATGGAGCCGGCATAGCGCGTGATGCTGCAGGTCGTGGCCTGTCCGTCATCCTGTGCGAAAAAGACGATCTCGCGCAAGGCACCAGTTCGCGTTCCGGCAAGCTGGTGCATGGCGGCCTGCGCTACCTCGAATATTATGAATTCAGGCTGGTTCGCGAAGCGCTGATCGAACGCGAGGTGCTGCTCGAGGCGGCGCCGCATATCATCTGGCCGATGCGCTTCGTTCTACCGCACAGCCCGCAGGATAGGCCGGCATGGCTGGTCCGGCTCGGGCTGTTTCTCTACGACCACCTTGGCGGCCGCAAACGGCTGCCTGGGACAAGAACGCTGAACCTGAGGACCTCGCCTGAAGGCGCGCCGATCAAGGACGAATTCAAGCGCGGTTTCGAATATTCCGACTGCTGGGTCGACGATGCGCGCCTGGTGCTGCTCAATGCGCTCGATGCAAGGCAGCGAGGCGCCAGAGTGCTCACGCGCACCGCCTGTGTCGCGGCGCGCCGTGAAGGCGGACTGTGGTCGATCGACATGCAGGATGGTCGCACGGGCGCCGTCACGAAAGTCCGCGCGCGCGCTCTGATCAACGCAGCAGGTCCCTGGGTCAACGACATTGTCAGCCGCGTCGCCGGGCAGAATTCGACGCGCAATGTCCGGCTTGTAAAAGGCAGCCATATCGTCGTGCCCAAATTCTGGGAGGGGCGGCAGGCCTATCTCATCCAGAACAACGACAAGCGGGTGATCTTCGTCAACCCGTACGAGAACGATCTGGCGCTGATCGGCACGACCGACATTCCCTACGAAGGCAGGCCCGAGGAAGTGGTCGCCGAGGCCAGCGAAGTCGACTACCTGATCAAGGTGGTCAATCGCTATTTCAAGCGGCAGCTGACGCCACAGGACGTGGTCTACAGCTTCTCCGGTGTGCGTCCGCTCTATGACGACAATGCCGACAATCCAAGCGCGGTGACGCGCGACTATATTTTCGAACTCGACGCCTCCAACGGCAACGCACCGCTGCTTTCGGTGTTCGGCGGCAAGATCACCACCTTCCGCAAGCTGTCGGAACACGCGCTGGAAAAGATCCAGCCATTCTTTCCGACGATGAAGAAAGCCTGGACGGCCAAAATTCCCTTGCCGGGGGGCGACCTGCCCAATGCGGACTTCGAGCAGTTTCTGAGCGATCTGCATGTCGAATTTTCATGGCTCAGCCCGTCGTTGGTGAAGCACTACGCTCGAAGCTACGGCACCCGCGCCAGGCAATTGCTCGCCGGCGCGCAAAGCGAGGCTGATCTCGGCCGACGCTTCGGTCCCGATCTGTATGAACGGGAGGCAAAGTTCCTGGTCGAGACCGAATGGGCTGGCACATCAGCCGATATACTGGAACGCCGCACAAAGCATGGCCTGCATATCAATGCGGCCGAGCGGAAAGCGTTCGAAGATTGGTTCGGTAACATCATGGCGACGGCGGACTGATGGCCTTCACGCTTTCCCTCAACACCAATCCTCTGGTCAATCGCTTCGCCGATCCAGACGATTTGATCGACGCGATTGCTTATGGCATCGGCATTCGCGACGTGCAGTTGACGCATGAATTCGTCAATCCGGGCTGGCCGGCGGCCACGATTGCCAAATTCCTGCGCCTGTTCAACAGCGCGCTTTCGCGGACCGGTGTCAGGATCACCTCCGGCATGACCGGACCTTATGGCCGGCTCAACCATTTCGGCCACCCGGACGCCGACGTCCGGCGCTACTATGTCGACTGGTTCAAGACCTTCGCCGACATTTCCGCCGAACTCGGCGCGCTAGGCATGGGCACGCAGTTCGCCATCTTCACCTACAAGGACTTTGACGATCCGCAACGGCGGGCAGCACTTCTCGATATCGCGCTCGAATGCTGGCGCGAGGTTGCCGAACACGCCAGGGCGGCGGGGCTGACATACCTGTTCTGGGAGCCGATGTCGGTCGGCCGCGAGTTCGGCCACACGATCGAAAGCTGCGTCACGCTGCAAGGCGCCATCGACGCAGCGAAGCTGCCCATACCGATGAAGATGATGGTCGATATCGACCATGGCGACGTGACCTCACCCAACCCTGCCGACACCGATCCCTACGCCTGGGCGAAAGCGTTTCCATTGCAATCTCCGATCATCCACATCAAGCAGTCTTCCATGAACAAGGGCGGCCATTGGCCGTTCACGGCCGCCTACAACAAGGATGGCCGCATAGTGCCGCAGAAGTTGCTGGACGCGGTTCGGCAGGGTGGTGGAACCGACAATGAAATTTGCCTTGAACTTTCCTTCAGGGAGAGGGAACCAGTCGACCATCAGGTTATCGAGATGATCCGCGAGTCGGTGGATTTCTGGGCGCCTTACGTCGACAGTGGCCGGGACAGTCTCAAGCCTCGGACTTGAGCGAATACGTCGCCCGGAAGCCGGCTTCGGCCGCAAAAGTATCGAAGGAGAAAAACAATGGCCCCATATTGGGTCGGCACGAGCTGGAAGATGAACAAGACGCTTGCCGAGGCGTTGCTGTTCGCCGATGCGTTGGCCGCCTTCGTGCCTGGTTTCGATCAGGCGATACAGCCTTTCGTCATTCCGCCGTTCACCGCCGCGCGCCAGGTCAAGGCGGCACTAGCCAACACCCGCGTGAAGGTAGGTGCCCAGAACATGCATTGGGCCGATGCCGGCGCGTGGACGGGAGAGATTTCGCCAGTGATGTTGAAAGACTGCGGGCTGGATGTAATCGAACTCGGCCATAGCGAGCGCCGGGAGCATTTCGGCGAGACGGATGCGACTGTCGGACTGAAAACGGCAGCTGCTGTCAGGCACGGTTTCGTGCCACTGATCTGCGTCGGCGAGACGCTGGACGAGCGTGAATCAGGCCGCGCCGAGGCGGTGCTGACGGCACAAGTTCTCGGCGCGCTGCAGGAGCTGAGCGGCGATCAACCGAAGGCGGAAATCCTCTTTGCCTACGAGCCTGTCTGGGCGATCGGGGAGAAGGGCATTCCCGCAAGCGCCGACTATGCCGACAAGCAGCAAGCGCTGATCAAGCAGGTAGCCGCTGACCGGCTGCCGGCTGCCCCGCCTGTGCTTTACGGCGGCAGCGTCAACCCCGGCAACGCGGCCGAACTTATCGGCCAGCCGCATATTGATGGCCTGTTCATCGGCCGCTCGGCGTGGCAAGCGGAAGGCTATATCGACATTCTGAGAAAGGCGTCGGCCGCCATCGCGCGCTAACCGCGCGAGCAATTCCGGGAAAGTGTGAAGCGGTTTTCCGTCCGGAATTGCGTCAAATCAAAGAGACAGAGACAAAAGCAAAGGAGTTCATCATCATGAAGATCGCACTCGGAGCCGACAGCGCCGGCAAGCCGCTGCTCGATGTCATCGCCAAGCATCTCGCCACCAAGCCGGAGTTGCAGGTCGTCGACCTGAGCCAGGCCGGCTTCTACGCCGATATCGCCGCCTCGGTCGGCCACGAAATTCTCGACGGCAACTACGACCGGGCCATCCTGTTTTGTGGCACCGGCATCGGCGTCAGCATCTCTGCCAACAAGGTGCCGGGCATTCGCGCCGCGTTGACCCACGATACCTATTCCGCGGAGCGCGCCGCCAAGTCCAACAACGCCCAGATCATCACCATGGGCGCCCGCGTCATCGGTCCCGAACTGGCGAAATCGATCGCCGACGCATGGCTTGCCTCCGAGTTTGATCCGAATGGCCCATCTGCCGCGAACGTGCAGGCCGTCGACAAGCTCGACGCCAAGCGCTGAAAGACGCGGCAAGTCCGCTGATGATCAGTCGGTCAAGGCGGTCCGCATCGCCTCGATCACGGTGACGGCGGACGCAGCGCCCGGATCCATATGGCCAAGCGAACGTTCGCCGAGGCGTGATGCCCGGCCCTTGGTGGCCACCATCGCTTTGGTCGCTTCCGCGCCTGTCTCTGCCGCCTGGGCGGCGGCCTTGAGACTGGCGGCCAGATCCTTGCCTGAGGCCAGCGCTTCGCCCGCCGCTTGCCCCGCCGGCGCCCATGCATCGATCATCGTCTTTTCGCCAAGCTCTGCCTTGCCGCGATCCTGAATGCCCTTGGCCATGGCCTGGAACAGGGCGACCACATCCGCGTCGTCGAGCGCCGTCTTGCCCTTGACGGCTGCCGCGGCGCGCATGAGCGCGGTCGCATAGAGCGGACCGGAGGAGGCGCCGACCGCATTCAGGAACGACTTTGCCGCCGTGTTCAGCAAGGTGGTCGGATCGGTCGCCGCGGTGTCCAGTCCGGCCACCGCATCGCGCGCAGCGGAAAATCCAAGCTCCATCGCGATGCCGTGGTCGGCGTCACCGATAACCCCGTCAAGCGCGCACAGCCTGTCCCTGTCTGCTGACATGGAGTTTGCGATCGCCGCGAACATCGTGACAAGGCGGGCGGTATCGATTGTCGTCATGTCTTAGTCCTTGCCACAGAGTGGGTTTAGCCGGCGCGAAACATGGCGCAGTCGCAGGGGTGGTCCAGCATCGTCTGCAACTCGCCGTCCAGCCGATGCAGCGTGATCGAGGCCCCGGCCATTTCGAGCGAGGTGCAGTAATTGCCGACCCAGCTTGCGTGGATGGACACACCGATCTCATCAAGCCTCTGCTTCACGCGCAGGTTCATGATGTAGAGTTCCATCAGCGGCGTTGAGCCCAGCGAATTGACGAGCACCGCGACCTTGTCGCCGCGCGCCGGCGCCATCTCGTCGAGGATCCTGTCCAGCATCTCGTCGGTGATCTCATCGGCTGTTTTCAACTTTTCGCGTGCGATGCCGGGCTCGCCGTGGATGCCCATGCCGATCTCCATCTCGTCCGGCCCGATCTCGAAATTTGGCCGGCGGGTCTGCGGCAGCGAACAGGGCGACAGCGCCACGCCCATGGTGAAGGTGTGGTCGTTGGCCTTGCCGGCGATGCGCTCGCATTCGTCGAACGACAACATCCGGTCGCAGGCGGCGCCGGCCGCCTTGAAGATGAAGAAATTGCCGGCGACGCCGCGCCTCTTGTGCCGCTGGTCGCGCGGTGCCGAGGCGACGTCGTCGGTGCTCAGCACCGTGCGCACCTCGATGTCGTCCATCGCCGCCATCTCGGCCGCCATGTCGAAATTCATCACGTCGCCGGCATAATTGCCGTACATGAACAGCACGCCGGCGCCGCCGCTGACCGCCTTGGCGCATTCGAGGATCGGGTCCGGCGGCGGCGAGGCAAAGACATTGCCGATGGCCGCAGCGTCAGCCAAGCCCTTGCCGACAAAGCCGAGAAAGCTCGGCTCGTGGCCCGAGCCGCCGCCGATGACCAGGCCCACCTTGCCCTGGCGCGGCCCGTCGCGGGCGACGATGGAGCGTGGACTGCCGTCCACGCTTTTGAGATGGCGGGGATGCGCTGCCAGGATGCCTTCCAGCATCTCGTCGACGGCGCGGTTGCCATCGTTGATGATCTTCTTGGTCTGCACCCGGCATCCTCCCGACTTCGGCATTTTCGCAGATAATACCGGGTGTTACCGGGATTTCCACCCGGCAAGGCGTATTTCGCGCGCTGAGATGTTCCCACGGCCAACACCTGGACGCAGGCGCTGGCTGTTTCAACCGCCGAGGCCGTCGCGGATGGCTGAGAAATAGCGATCGGTCCCGACCTGGCCGCCCTTGAGCGCGACCTCCAGTCCGTCGATCGCCTTGACGCGCGAGTGGGCAACGCAAAGCGGGGAACCCGGCGAAGCGGGCAGCGGCATGCGAATTGTCAGGGCATCGACGCCCGTCTCGCCGAGTGCGTGGCTCGACGTGTCGCCGCCTGCAATGACCACGCGACGCAGGCTCTGTTCCACCGTCAGGTTGCGAAGGATTTCTCCGAGGCCGCGGCCAAGCCTGTGGCGGGCGCCTTCCTCCCGGTCGATTTCGGCGCCCCTGTCGGCAGTGGGGCCAAGCGCGGTGTAGAGGATGACGCTGCGCCCGGCTTGCAGACTGGCACGGCCGCTTGCCGTTGCGCGCGTGATCGCCTGCTGCGAGGCCTCCGAAACCAGTTCGACCGGATCGACCTCGATGCCGTCGAAACCGTCGGTCAGGGCATGCCGGATCTGTCGTTCGGTGGTCGGCGAGCAACTGCCCGACACGACGGCTATCCGCTCGGCAGCGCCCGGCGGTGTGAAGCCTGGCCCAGCGCTGACGACGCCATTCGACGTCCATTCGGCCAGCAGCGCATATTCGACACCGGACGAGCCGACGACAAAAGAACCGCCGGGCTTGCGAACGCGCCACAGTTCCTTGCCGGCCAAAACCTGCGTCTCCAGACTGTCGACATCGACAAGCACGATGGCGGTGCCGTTTCCGGTCAGGCGATCGAACGCCGCCGACCGCGATGCCGACTGCAGCGTCGCAAGATCGACCAGCCCGGAGCTCAGCGCCGTCTGCCGCGACAGATGGATCAGCAGATCGGACTCATCCATTGGCGTCGTCGGGTGACGGCTCATCACCGGGTGGCGATCAATGCGGAAATATTGGTCGCGATAGGCCGCGAACAGATGGCCGAAAGCGGTATAGCGCTTGAGCTGCGGCGCGCCGACCAGCAGCGGCACGCTATCCTGCGCGAACACCGAGCGGCCGACCTCGATGGCTCGGCCGATGCTGCCGATCGTCGGGCTGGAATCGAAGGTCGAGCAGACCTTGTAGTGGCAAATCTCGGCGTTAAGCGTCTTCAGCCAGGCGAAGGCATCGCGCAGATGCGTGTCCATCCATTGCGGCGTCTCACTGCGGCTGGTGCCGGCCAGCCCTATCGCCCGGCAATGGCCAAACCGGGACAGCAGGGCCGCGTCCGGCTGGCGCATGAACAGCACGGTCGGCACGCCACCGAGCTCGAGCGCCTCCATGACATCGGTCGAGCCGGTCAGGTCGTCGCCATAATAGCTGAGAAGCAGGTCCTGCATCGTCTCAGGCTGCCTTGCCGTCGCCGAATTTTTCGATCGACCGCGCCAGTTCGGGATGGTTCAAGGCGAAGTCGGCCAGCGGAATGCCGTCGACCGCCGATTGCCAGGCTTGCTGCACGGCACGTACGCCGGCGCCCGGTCCGTCCGGATGGCTGACGATGCCGCCGCCGCAGAGATAGAGAAGATCCACGGTCCGGCCGGTTCGTGCATATGTCTCGGGCGCCTGACCGCCCCACTGGCCGGAACCTGCCACCGGTAATGCGCAGTCCCCAGCCGAAAAGATCGGCGTCGTCACCGCCTTGAAGGATTCGACGAAAGAGTCATCCGGTTCCCAGTATTTCGAGGCGATGCCGTTGATCTGGAACTGGTCGACGCCGAGCAGTCGCCAGAATTGCTGCCAGACCTTGAAGTCCATGCCGAGGCCGGGGTGACGGGTGAGGATGTCCCAGCCGTTGCGATGAGCATGCAGCACCAGGCCGGAGCGTTTTCTCAGGAATGCCATGCCGCCAAAGCCGATCGAATTGATGTTGATAACAGCACAATTGCCGCCGGCCTTCGCCACCAGATCGTGGTTGCGCATCATCTCGTCGGGATCGGCGTGCGAAATGCCGAAGGCATACATCACCTTCTTGCCGGTCTTCTGCTCGTGATCGAGGATCAGCGGCATGATTGCCTTCACCCGTTCCGACAGGGGCGAATAGGCCGGGCTCATCAGCTTCTCGTCATCCTTGATGAAGTCGACGCCGGCGGCGATCAGTTCCGCCACCATTGCCGCCGTCTCGTGCGGCCGCAATCCTAGCGCCGGCTTGACGATCGTGCCGATGATCGGGCGGTCAGTCACATTGGTCAGCCGGCGGCTGCCGGCGACACCGAACTGTGGGCCGGGATGTGCCCCGCGATACTCCTCCGGCAATTTCATGTCGACGACGCGAATCCCGGTAAGGCCCTTGATCGAATAGGTGCCGCCGATGGCAATCGTCATCAGCGCCGAAAGGTCGGTGCCGATGGCATCGAACGGAAAGGCGATGTCGACATCGGCGCGCCTGAACGGCCCCTTACCGTCATTGGGAAGCGACGGCCGCTCGGCATCGGGCAGAGGCCGAATCGCCAGCACACGTGCCGCCACCCGGGCCTTCAGTTCCTCGGTCTCGCCGGGCAGCGCTACGAAGGTGCCGGTCGACTGATCGCTGGCGATCTTGGCCGCCAGCGCTTCGATGCTTCCAGGCGTTTCGATGCGGTAGGTGAGGGTGATCATGGTCCGCTGTCTCAAGCCGAGGCGTTCGAAAAAGGTTCACTGGTGTTTCAAATCTGGTATAATGAGTACATAAGTATTGCAAGTCATATCCGGCAGCGGGATCGACAGACGGCAATTCCGGGAATTGTGGCGGCAGTGTTAGATAGGGCCGGGTCAAGGGAGTGATTCGCGGCGATGAACCGTTCGGAACCGATTGTCCGGCGCAAGCTTTCCGATGAGGTCTTCTTGCGGCTGAAGCGCCTGATCACCAGCGGCGAGCTGATGCCAGGCGACGACATGCCCTCGGAGCGCGAGCTGATGGAGCGCTTCGAGGTCGGCCGCCCCGCGATCCGCGAGGCGATGCAGGCGCTGAGCAATATGGGGCTGGTTGCGATCTCGCATGGCGAACGCGCCAAGGTGCTGCAACTCACCGCCAAGTCGATCATCAAGCAGGTCGACGGCGCCGCCAAGATCATCCTGTCGTCATCGAAAGACACGCTGGAGCACCTGAAGACCGCGCGCATCTTCTTCGAGCGTGGCATGGTCAGGGAAGCCGCCGAAAAGGCCACCGCCGAGGATGTGCTGCGGCTGCGGGCCACCGTTGCCGAACAGCGCGGCTTTCGCGGCGATTCCGAAGCCTTCATCTCCGCCGACATGAAGTTCCATACACAGATCGCCGCGATCTCCGGCAACCCGATCTATGTCGCCGTCAGCGAGGCGATGCTCGGCTGGCTGAAGGAATACCACACCGAAATGCTGATCTGGACCGGCAAGGAAAAGTTCACGCTCACCGAGCACGAAGAGATCATCGGCCGCATCGAGAAGAAGGATGCCGATGGCGCCGAGAAGGCGATGATCAAGCATCTCGAACGCTCGCGCGCGCTCTATGTGATGAACTCCGAAAAATAACGTCAGTCGATCCGGACGATCTCGTAAGGCGTCATCACGAGATGGCCTCGGCCAAAAGCTGAAATGTCGACTTGCACGTCGTCCGCCGTCAGGTTCGCCAGCCACACGACAGTGTCGCCCGAGGCCGAGCGTCCAGCCAGCGCCAGCACCTTGGTCTCATCGCTCGTCCCTGCGGCCACATGCGCAAGGCCGGCCAGTTCGCAAAGCCCCTTGATGGCTCTGAAGAGCGGCCGGGGCGATCCTTCCGCGACGGGTTCTCCGGATGACGCCAGCACGCCGAACGGTCCGGTGAAGCTGGAGAGCGTGAGCTGTTCCAGCCCAGCGGCTGCGACGCGCGCGGCATAGCCGACCGTCCAAGCCGCCGCGAACTGGCCGGCATGGCGCGGATCGCTGTCGGCCATGGCAATGCGCTGTCCCCCGGGATTGGGTTTGGTCGCTCCGCCATAAGGGTTCTGGCGCATGGCAATCGTCGACGGTCCGATCCGGTAGGGCTTTGCCCCGAAGATAGCCCGTGCCGATTGGGTGATGAAAGGCAGCGCCTCCAGCGACTGCATGACGCTGAGATCGTCGGCGGCGTGCACGATCGGGCAGGTGCAATGGGTGACGAAATCGAGCTGGTCTGCCGGAACGCGCTTGCGGTTGAGTTCGGTGAAATAGCTGAACATGCCGCCGCCGAGGCGGATATCGGGGAATGCCCGCCGCGCTGCGGCATAAATGTCGTCGAGCGGCGGGCATTCCGGCCACGCGCTGCCCGGCGGTGTCGACTGCCGGTCGACCGACGGCGACACGGCAATGGCCGAGAGTTTTAGCCCGGCCCGGCGAACCAGGTCGGCGACGCCGGACAACTCGGCGTCAAGATCACCAGCGCAGGCAACGACGCATTCGAGGGTTGTTTCGGCTGCGTAGGCAGTTGCGAGCCGGGCGAAAGCGCGCAAGGCATCGAGCCCGTGGCCGCGCGTCGGATCGTGGTGAAACAGCAGCTGTTGTGGGCCGAGTGCCGCCAGCGTGGAGAGGTTCGCCAGCGCCGTCTCGACATCCTCGGGATAGATGACCACGCCGACATCGGGCAGCCTTGCTCCCGCCTCGCCGAGTTCGACCCTGACCGGTTCGCTGGCCACTGCGGCAGCCGGCGCTTTGCCTTCACCTGCGATGCGCAGGCTGATCGTCTGGCTCAGGGGCTGGCCGGCAGGCAGCACATACGGCCACGGCAGCACCAGCGGCCGCACATAGGTCTTGTAGGAGGCGTCCGACCAGTTGCGCTGGTCCTCCATTTCGAAAGTATCGCCTTCCATCCGGCACTCAGCGATGACACCAGGCCGAACCTGATGGGAGATGGCGCGGATATCCTTGAAAGGCTGCCAGGGGTCGATCAGCTGGGGAAGTTTCGTCGCCACCACGCTGCCGTCTGTGTGCTCGACCATGACCGGGCTACCGGCGAGGTCGGCGATCGGGTGCAGGATACAGAAGCCGCAGCGGTTGGTTTCGAAATCGTTTTCGGGAAGGGCGCTGACGTCGAAGACCAGACGGCCGTCGGCAGAGCCTTTGATGGTGGCGCGGAAGCCGAGCCGGTTTCCATCGGGGGCCAGGCAGCTTGCCGAATAGCTGACCGAAAAAGCGTCGGCACCCTGCTCGATCACCAGGTCCGTCAAATTTGGCTCATAGGTGCCCCAGTCGCGGTCACGCACGATATAGGCGATGGCGCGCAGCACTTCGGTGCCGCCATGGCGGATGGTGCGCAGATTGCCGTTGACGAAGTCGGCGCTGAGCGAGCCTGCGCTGAGCCTGACCGGCTCGGCCTCGACCACGCGCGTGCCGTAGAGCAGGAAAGTGCCGGCGGTCATTTCGGCAAGGCGTCGAGTTGCACCGGTTGCCGGCTCGCGGCCCCAGCATAGGCGGCCTCGACCAGCGCGAATGTCCTAAGATTGTCGGCGCCCGAGGTCGCCGGCTCGGTCCCCTTTGCCAGGCAGTCGACCCAGTGCTGCTGGATGGCTACGACGCTTTCCTGGATGTTGTGCCAGGGCCGCGACGCCCAGGCCAGCAGCGGCGGCGAGACGTCGGTGACGGCCGTGCCGCTCTTGCCGGTGACGGTCAGCCGGTATCCCTGCGCCAGCCGGATCGTGCCGTCGCTGCCATCGATCTCGATCAGCGTTTCGGGAAACGGCTCGGTGGCGAGCTTGGTCGCGTAGCTGCAGTCGACCACGGAGGTTGCGCCGCTCTTGTGGTCCATCAGCATGGTCGCCACATCCTCGCCCGCAATGGCGGGATTGATGCGGGCGATTCGTGTCGTGATGGTCGAGACGTCGCCGAGCAGGAAACGGGCGATATCGAGGATATGGATACCGAGGTCCTCGATGATGAAGCGCTTTCCCGTCGCCAGATAGGGCTGACCGGAAAACACGTCATAGGCCGAGCGGAAGGAGATACGCCCGAAGAAGGGCGTGCCGATCTCGCCGCTATCGAGCACGGTCCGCACCGCCTGGATAGGTGACTGCCAGCGAAAATTCTCATGCACCATCAGCGGAACGCCGGCTTCCGCGCATGCCTTGACCATCGCCTTTGCGTCGGCAAGCGTCGGCGCGAACGGCTTTTGGCAGATCACCGGAACGCGGTGGGCGGCCGCCATTTCGACAAGCGGACGATGGCTGGGCGCGGTGGTGGCGATATCGACGAAGTCCAGGCTTTCGCCGGCAAATAGTTCCGCCGCATCGGTATAGCGCTTCGCAATGCCGAACTGGTCACCGACGATCCGCAACCGTTCCGGGTCACGGTCGCAGATGGCGATGATCGAGGCGCCCGCTATGTCGCGCCAGGCATGCATCTGGTTGACGGCAAAGAAGCCGCAGCCGATCAGCGCTCCCCGCAGTTCCGCCATGCTCAGCCTGCCTTTGCCATCTGCATCAAGGTGACACGTTGCTGAAGCCGGCGCTGTGCCTGGTCGACGACGACGGCGACGATGATGACGAGGCCCTTGATCACCATCTGCCAGAACGAACTCACGCCCATCATCACCAACCCGTCCGAAAGAATGCCGATGACGAAGGCGCCGACGATGGTGCCGCCGATCGTGCCGCGGCCGCCCGACATCGAGGTGCCGCCGAGCACTGCCGCCGCAATGGCGTTGAGCTCGAAGCTTTCGCCCGTCGCCGGATGCGAGGCCATCAGCTCGGACGAGATGATCAGGCCGACGATCGCCGCGCAGAAACCGGAGAACATATAGACGAACATCTTGACCATGTTGACCCGGACGCCCGAAATCCGCGACGCCCGTTCATTGCCGCCGACGGCGAAGATATGGCGACCGAGTGGCGTGTACTTGGCGAGATAGGCGGCTCCCAGTGCAACGACGATGAGGATCCAGATCGCCACCGGCAGGCCAAGCAGCCGACCGGCCCCGAGGAAGCCGAAGCCGGTGGTGCCAAGCTCCGGCTTGCCGACGAGGTTGGGAAAGGTGCGGCCATCCGACGACAGCAGCGCCAGGCCGCGCGCGACATAGAGCACGCCGAGCGTGGCGATGAACGGCGCGACGTTTAGCCTGGTGATCAGCAAGCCGTTGACGGCGCCGATCAATATGCCGACGGCAAGCGTGATCAGCGCGATCTCAAAGACGTTGAAATAGATGGTGTAGCCGATCTGCAGGTCGATGCCGTTGAGCACGAGATACCCGGCCACCATACCGCACAGGCCGACGATCGAACCGACCGAAAGGTCGATGCCGCCGGTGATGATGACGAAGGTCATGCCCATCGCCAGGAACGCATTCAGCGCCACGTGCTTCGACATCAGGATCAGATTGGCGGTCGACAGGAAATTAGGCGCCGCGATCGAAAAGAAGATCAAGACGGCGATGAGCGCGATGAAGGTTCTCGCCTTCATCAGCGTCAGCAGCAGCGAGCCGCTCGAGACGGAGGGGACAGCCGCCTTGGCCGGGATGTCAGTCATGGGCGGTTTTCTCCGTGTGCGGGGTCGGCCCGTGGCCAAGTGCCGAGGCGGAGACAAGGGCTGCCTCCGTCGCCTCGGAGCGATCGAACATGCCCGTCAGTTTTCCGTTGCTCATCACCGCAATGCGGTCTGACAGCGCCATCACCTCATCGAGATCCGAGGTGGCGAAGAGAATGCCCAATCCATCGCGCGACAGTTTGCGCATGGTGCGGAAGACGTCGGCCTTGGCGCCGACATCGATGCCTCGGCTGGGCTCGTCCATCAGCAGCACCTTGGGCCCGGTGAGCAGCGCCTTGCCGATCACCACCTTCTGCTGGTTGCCGCCCGACAGCGACGACACCTCTTGCGCCGGGTCGGCGACCCTGATCGCCAACTCCCGCACCACCTGCGTCACCGCCTGCCTTTCGTCAGCGCCACGGATGTGGAACAGGCGGGCAAAGCGCGACAGGCTGGCCAGCGTCAAATTGCTGGCGACCGAAAGGATCGAGACAAGCCCTTCGCGCTGGCGATCCTCGGGGATCAGCGCCAGCCCGCGCCGGATGCGCCGCGTCGTATCGCGCTCCTTGACCTTTCTACCGCCAATGAAGATGTCGCCGGTCGAATGGCCGTGGCGGCCCATGATGCAGTCGAACAGTTCGCTGCGCCCGGCGCCCATCAAGCCGTATATGCCGAGGATCTCGCCGGCACGCAGCGACAACGAGACATGGTCGACGGCAAGTCCGCCGGTGGCACGAGGCAGGCAGATCTCCTCGGCACGAAAAATCTCTTCGCCCGGAAGATGGCCGTCGGCCTTGGCGAAGTCCTTGGCGTCGGAGCCGATCATCTGGCGAACGATCCACTGCGTGTCGACGTTCTTCATCTCTTCCTGGCCGGTGATGCGGCCGTCACGCAGCACGGTGATGTAGTCGCCGATGCGGATCAGCTCTTCGAGCCGGTGCGAAATGTAGACGATGGCCACGCCGCGCGCCTTGAGGTCGGCGATCACCTTGAACAGGATCTCGACTTCCGCTGCACTCAGCGCCGAGGTCGGCTCGTCCATGATCAGGATGCGTGCATCGAGCGAAACCGCCTTGGCGATCTCGACCAGCTGCTGCTGGCCGATGCGCAGATCCTCGACCAGCATGTCGGGCCGGATGCCGGCCTGTAGGCGTTCCAGAAATTCCGCAGCGCGGTTTTCCTGTTGCGCGTGGTCGATTTTGCCGAAGCGGTTGGTGATTTCTCGGGTGGCGAAAATATTCTCGGCGACGCTCATATTGCCGAACAGGTTCAGCTCCTGGAACACCATGCCGATGCCACGGTTCACCGCATCACCGGATGACGAGAAGGAAACCTCTTCGCCTTCCAGCAGGATGCGGCCGGCGGTCGGCCGTTCGACGCCGGCGATGATCTTCATCAGCGTCGACTTGCCGGCGCCGTTTTCGCCGACCAGCACGTTGACCGCGCCCTTGCGCACCTCGAAATTGGCGCGCTTGACCGCAACGGTGCCGGAATAGACCTTGGAGACGTCCTCGAGCTTCAGAATGATTTCGCGCTCCGCGATCGCGCTCATGGCTTCGGCCCGATCTCTGCCTCCGCCGGCGTCACCAGCGGCAGGTCCTGGCCGCTCCCCAGCGTATAGGCGCCGAGCACCTTGGCACTGCGGCCTTCCAGCGCCTCGCGCGGCAGCTTGGAAAGCACCGTCTTGTCGGCATAAGCGTTGAAAGCCTTGCCGAACTGGGCGAAGTCGATCTGGTTGGTGAAGTCGTTGAACTGGATGAAGTCCAGGCTGTCGCGCAGCGCGGTACCGCGCACCGCCGGTCCGATCTGCACCCGTGCATCGGCTTTGCCGTCTCCGTCGACATCGACGTCGACCGTTGCCGCACGCGACTGTGTGTTGGCCGCGATAATCTTGCCTTCCAGCCGAACCGCGAAAGTCCAAGGCGAATTCGCCTGCTTGTTCGGATTGCCGTATTTGGCGCCGGCAGCCGCTGGGTCGGTTGTCGCCAGTGTGTGAACCTGCGCAAACGGTCCGGCTTTCTGCTGGAGATAGGGCACGACCTTTGCCGCCCATATCTCTTCGACCATCTTGTCTGGATTGAAGGTGGCAGCGTTGTTGCCGTCGTCCGATTTCGTCGGCAGGATCTTGCAGGCGGTCAGGCTGATGCCGACCATCACGGTAAGGATCGGCCAGTTCGGCTTGGTGTTCAGCATGGCGGCCTGTCGTTCAGCATCGTGGGCGGCCCAGGGAAAATGGCGGCGAGGGGCGATCCTGGGTTCGCCCCTCGCTATTCAAATCACGCTGGCTCAGTTCGTCAGCGCGAAGGTCTCCAGCTTGGCGGCATTGTCGCCATTGACCAGAACGCAGTCCATCAATTGCTTTTCCTTGGCCGGCGACTTCTTGTTCTTGATGAAGTCGTTGGCCTGCTCGACCGCCATCTGCGCCTGCGCGAAAGCGGGCTGCAGCACCGTTGCCTTGATGCCGCCCGAGGTGATGGAGTCGCGAACATCGTTCGATCCGTCGAAGCCGACGACGATGACATCCTTGCGGTTCGCCGCGGCAAGTGCCGCATAGGCGCCCATCGCCATCGTATCGTTGCCGGAGATCACGCCCTTGATGTCGGGGTTGGCCTGCAGGATCGATTCCATCTTGGAATAGGCTTCAGTCTGGCTCCAGTTGGCCGACTGCTGGGCGACCATCTTCAGGTCCGGATAGTCGTCGATGACGTCGTGATAACCCTTGGAACGAATGCCGGCATTGGTGTCGGATTCCTTGCCGACCAGCTCGACGAAATTGCCCTTCTCGCCCATCAGCTTGACGAATTCCTGCGCGCCGAGCTGGGCGCCCTGGTAGTTGTTGGAGACGATCTGCGCGACGGCGACGCCGGTGGCGTTGATCTCGCGGTCGATCAGGAAGGACGGAATGCCTGCGTCCTTGGCTTTCTGTACCGCGGCGACGGTGGCGTCGGCGCCGGCATTGTCGAGGATGATCGCCTTGGCGCCGCGGCCGATCGCGGTGTCGATCAGCTCGGACTGCTTGTTGGCGTCGTCGTCATGGACCAGCACCAGCGCCTCGTAGCCGAGTTCCTTGGCCTTGGCTTCGGCGCCGACGGCTTCCGCCTTGAAGAACGGATTGTCGTGCGAGGGCGTGATGATGGCGATGAGATCCGCCGCGTAGGCGGGCACGGTCGTGCCAAGCGCCAGCATGCCGGCGAAAGCCGCAAGCGTCATTCTGCGTGTAAGTTTCATGAAGTCCTCCCGTTTGAAAAATTGCCTTGGTTACCCAAAGCATCTGTCGGCATCCGAATTCGTCAGGCGGCGCGGGCGGCGGATCGCTTTTGGGCTAAAGAGCCGTTTGCCGGCTTCCCCTCCACGGATCGTTGCTCCCCAGCCATCCTCCACTCGCCCAGGCATCGTACTCCTGCGAAAACCCTGTCGATCCGAGCCATGAACAGCTAAGCCAACTGGTATGATGAGTCAACCACGAATTCAGGTGATATGTACCTGATGAGCTACGATGCCGAGCGTCGAACGGTACGGCGACGTCGCGGCGCTGCGGCAGCGCCTCTCCTCTTCAGGTGATACGCTGAATGCTGGCGGCGATCTCTTCCGGCTCGAACACGCGCTTCCAGTCGTCCCGCATCAGCACCGGCTTGCCGAACTCGATCGCCTTGTTGCAGGCATCCGAGAAAACGCCCTTGGTCTCGCCGAAAATGACGGCGCCCAGCACGTTCATATGGCCGAGCAGGAAGTCGAGCGCCGCCTGCTGGTCGACGCCGCGTGCCACGACCTCGTCGACGGCTTCCTTCATGACCACCAGCAGCGAGGCGCACACCGTCTCCGAAAGCCCGGGTTCCAGCAGCGCCATCTGTTCGACGCTGACGCGGTGCGAACGCATGACCGGCGCCCAGATGATCTTCGCGATCGCCTCGCCCTTGGCGTAATCCTCTTCCGGCCCCTGCATCAAGGCGCTGACCATATGCTGCTTGGCCTTGACGCCGCCGAAATAGTCCTTCTTTGCCGCCATATCTGTTTCGTCGTTGAAGATCGGCGGATGGCAGGGGTGGGTGACGAAATAGGTGAGGTCCGGTCGATTCGGCAGGTGGCCGGCGAAGGGTGCCGCCGCGTCGAGCACCACCACCATGGTGCCCGGCGCCAGCTTGCTCTCGATGCTGGTCGCCACCTTGCCGATATGCGTGTCGGGAACGGCCAGGATCACCACATCGGCGCCCTTGAGCGCCTCGTCGGCACTGACCGTATCGAAACCCAGTCCGGTCTTCAGCCGTTCGCGGCCGGCATCGCTGACCTCGACATGGCGTATTGTGTAGGGCGACCCGCGAAAATTGGTCGACAGGCGGTAGCCCATTTTCCCACCGGCACCGAACAGCGCAATCGTTGTCATTTGGGTCATTACTCCTGATCTCAGCGGACGGTATCGCCCGTCGTCAACTGATCAACTGGTATAATCACGCTACCAGAATTTGGCAATCCGATAATGACAATGAGGATGCGGGTCATGTGCTTCGCCGCGTCATCGGCTGCCGCCCTCGCAAGCTCAAGCACGAGAACCATGGATGACGCGCTCGGGACATGATCTCTAGATCACCAGAAGAAGCCCGCGCTTGCCCGCTGAGTGCGCATGAGCGCTGCTCTGCCATCCCCAGAAATAGGAGGCATGTGATAGGGGTCGGAGGTCGGGCCGGGCGCTACTTCAAAAGATCGACCAGCATGTCGAAAGCCGCATCGATATCGCCGCGAACCGCCGCCTGAACTGCCTGCTCGTCCCGGTCGCGCAGGGCCGCAAACATCTGTTGATGGTATGTGTTCGCGGTCGAGTAGGATCCATGCAGCATATTGAAATAGGGGCTGATCTGCAGCCATAGATCCTTGATGATCTTGAGCAGGGTTTCGGATCCCGCTGCTCGGTAGATTGCGAAGTGGAAGGTATAATTCGCC
Organism: Mesorhizobium sp. XAP4; assembly: GCF_029269325.1. Taxonomy (NCBI): domain Bacteria; kingdom Pseudomonadati; phylum Pseudomonadota; class Alphaproteobacteria; order Hyphomicrobiales; family Phyllobacteriaceae; genus Mesorhizobium; species Mesorhizobium sp. XAP4. The sequence goes on from NZ_JARIXW010000003.1 coordinate 139,016, forward strand.
CTGAGATAGGCCTTTACGTCGTCCGCGCCATTCGCGCGTTCCAGTGAGTCCAGATCGCGCGCGAAAATCGCAAGATCCGCATCACTGCGGTTCTGTGAGGCCCAGCCGGCGGCGATGGCCTCTATCTCAAAACGTACATTGCGCAAATCGGTGAGCCGCTCGCGGCTGAGCGCCGGAATACCAATGGAGCGCCCGGATACTACCGTCAGCGCGTTGGCTGCCGTCAGGCGCCGCAGCGCTTCCCTGACCGGCATCGGACTGACGCCAAAGGCGTCGGCGAGGCTCTGAACCGTGACCATCTCGCCCGGCACGATGCTGCCGTCGAGGATCAACTCGGTGACCTGATTGTAGACCCGGTCCTGCAGAGTTTCCTTGGACAGTGGAATGATCTCGACACCAGGCTTCCTGAACGCCGATCCAGCCATCTCCTGTCAACCTTCCCGCCTGAGGGCGACACCTGCTTGTGTGGTCGTGTCGGAATGCAAGGTTCGTGGTGCCACGTCAAGCGGCTGACACGGCCGGTTTTGATATAAACGATTTCATCATTGATATTTGATCAAATCATGATACGGTCGCTGGCATCGAATGACAAGGGTTTACGTTTTGTGCCCTTGGGAGGCATTCGGTCGTTCTGTTTGGGAGGAGTTCCACATGGGTATCGGATCGAAAGTCCGGCGGCTCGCGCTGCTGGCCGGCATGGCTGCGTGCGCCTTCGGCCTGTCCGCCGCGCAGGCCGCCGAGAAGCACAAGATCTTTCTCAGCATGAGCTACATCGGCAATGATTGGCAGGCGGAGGCGGCCAACATGGTCAAGGCCATGGCCGCTCATAAGAGCCTGGCCGACAAGGTCGACCTGCAGGTCCAGGTCGCTGGCCCCAACGCGCAACGCCAGATTCAGCAGATCAACGCAATGGTGCAAAGCGGCGCCGAAGCTATCGTCGTGTATCCGATCTCGCCGACCGCGCTCAACCAGGTCGTCAAGAATGCCTGCGACAAGGGTGTGAAGGTCTTTGCGTACGACGCCGAGATCACCGAGCCTTGCGCCTACAACGTCCACATAGACCAGCTGGAAGCGGGCAGGGTGACCGCCGAATGGCTGGTCAAGAAGCTCAATGGCAAGGGCAACATCATCGCCATCACGGGCGTCCCGGGAACATCCGTTGACGATCAGCGGACAAAGGCCGCCAAGGAAGTCTTCGCCAAGTATCCTGATATCAAGATCGTCGGCGAGGCTGTCGGCATGTGGAGCCAGGCGGTCGCCCGCACCGAACTTTCGAAAATCCTGGCCACCCGCAATTGGGACGACATCAACGGACTGTGGATGCAGGTCGGCTGCTTCACCGCCAACTCGATGCAGCTCGAGGCTGGCAAGAAGACCAGCGAACTCCTGCCTTGCGCCGGCGAAGGTTCCAATGGCGGCCGCATCCAGATGCTGCCGGAGGGCACCGAAGTCGAAGGTGCCGCTCCTCCTTATGCACCGGCGGGCGCACAACGCATTTCCTATGCCTCGCCGCCTTATTCGGGTGCGCTGGCGCTGAAGCTTGCCGTCGAGGCGATCGAAGGCAAGGACGTGCCGAAGACCACCATCCTGCCGCTGCCGGTCGTTACCAATGAGACGATCAAGCTGTGCGACGAAGGCACATGGGCGGAGATGAAGGCCGGCTGCAACGCCTTCAAGCCGTCGCTGGTCTCCAATCCGGGCTGGTTTGCCTCGATCTTCTCGGACCAGACACCCGAGGTCGGCCTTAATGCTGCCCTCGTCGGACAACCGGAGAACTAAGCCTCCCAAGGCCCGTGTGACGATGCACGGACAACTGTCCGTGCGTCGTCAATCCATGCCAAGCCGGCGATCGAGGACAATGACAGAACACTCCGAGCTCCCCGCCGTCGAGATCGACGGCATCAGCAAGGCGTTCGGCCCGACCGTCGCGCTGGACGGCGTGTCGTTTGCGATCGCGCCCGGCAGCGTCCATGCCCTGCTCGGTGAAAACGGAGCCGGCAAGTCGACACTGGTGAAGCTGCTGTCCGGGCTGGTCCGGCCGAGCCAAGGCCATGTCCGTGTCTTCGGCAAGGAGATCGCTTACGGCGCACCGCGCGCAGCACATGCGCTCGGCATGCAGACAGCATTCCAGGAGATGACCCTGGTGCGCGATCTCTCCGTGCTCGACAACATGCTGCTGCCTTACGCCCCCGTCGGCATCTCCGGCCTGATCCGCCGCGGTGCCGCCCGCAAGGCCGTCCGCCGCCATATCGAAGATCTCGGTTTTTCCGTCGATCTCGATGCCGAGGTGAGCGAGCTCGAGCTTTCGGTGCGCCAGAAGATCGAGATCGCGCGCGCCGTCTACCGCAAGCCGCGCATCCTTTTGCTCGACGAACCGACCTCGACGCTCGCCGGACGCGACGTCGACTGGCTGGGCGACATCATCGCCAGGCTGAAGGCGGCAGGCACCACCATCGTCTTCATCACCCACCGCATGCGCGAGGTCCGCGCTTTGTGCGACACGCTGACGATCCTGAGAAACGGCCGCCACATCGTCACCGCGCCGGTCGCCGATGTCTCGGATGCCGACGTCATCGAAAAGATCATCGGCCGCAGCATCGAGCAGACCTTTCCGCCCAAGCCGGACAGCGCCCAGGCCTTCGGTCCGCCGGTTCTGGGCGTGCGCGACCTCAAGGTCGGACGCAAGCTCGACGGCGCCGGCTTCGATCTGCGCAAGGGCGAAATCCTCGGCGTCGCCGGGTTGCAAGGCATGGGCCAGCAGGACCTGTTCCTGGCCTGCTTTGGCATGGCCGAGATCGAGCGCGGCCACATCCTCGTCGACGGCCGCAAGGTCTGGCTCGGTTCGCCGGCCGATGCCTTGCGCCCCAACATGGCCATCGGCCTGGTGCCGGAAGACCGCAAATCCGAAGGCCTGTTCCTGAAATTGTCGGGCAGCCAGAACGCCACGCTGCCGGTGATATCGCGCTTCACACGGCTAGGCCTTGTCGACGCGCAAGCCGAGACCCGCTCCGTCGAGGCGGCATTCGCCACTGTCGAGGTCGACCGCCGCGCGCTGTGGACGCGGGCCGGTGCGTTTTCCGGCGGCAACCAGCAGAAGATCGCCATCGCCAAGTGGCTGGTGGCGCAGAGCCGCATCCTGCTGTTGTTCGATCCCACCCGAGGCATCGACGTCGGTACCAAGCACGAGCTTTATGTGATGATGCGAAACTACGTGGCTTCGGGCGGTTCGATCCTGCTGCACTCGACGGAGATCCCCGAACTCGTTCACCAATGCAACAGGGTGCTGGTCCTCTATGACGGGCGCATCGCCGCCGAACTCGAAGGCGACGCCATCACCGAACCGGCCATCATGCGCCCGGCGCTCGGCCATGCCGGGGAAGCCGCCGCATGAGCAGCGCAGCAGCCTCATCATCCCCTGTTCCCGGCGGCTTCGGACTGCGCCGTGCGCTGGTGCGCAATCGCGGCGCGCTGATCGCCGCGGCCGTGCTGGCGATCCTGCTCTTCGTCGTCGACTGGATCAGCGCCGGGCCGCTGACCTATTTCGATGTGTCGTTCCTGTCGAGCGGCGGCGCCACCTCGGCGCTCGCGGCGATCGGCCAGACGATCGTGATCCTGTCGGGCGGCTTCGACCTGTCCGCCGGCGCGGTGATATCGCTGGTCAATGCCGTGCTGGCATCGAGCATGGATCCGATGGCGCCAGGCGCAAGCATCCTCCTGTGGACGGCCGTCGGCATCGGCGTCGGCATGGCGGTGGGCGCCTTCAACGGCTTCTTCATCGCGGTGCTGCGCATGCAGCCGATCGTGGTGACGCTGTCCACCATGTTCATCCTGCAAGGCGTCACGCTGCTGGTGATGGACAAGCCCGGCGGCTTCGTGTCGCCCGATCTCGGCACCTTCTATCTCGGCGACGCGATCGCCGGCTGGCTGCCGATGCCGCTGGTGGTGATCGGTGTCGTCCTGCTCGCCTGGTTCTGGCTGAAGGGAACCCGCTTCGGCACAGCACTCTACGCGCTTGGCAGCGATCCGGAGTCGGCCGCTTCCGTCGGCATCAATGTCGTTCTGGTGCGCTTTGCCGTCTATGTCATCGCCGGCGGCTGCTATGGCCTTGCCGGCGTGTTCATCAGCGCCCAGACCGGCAGCGGCGATCCGCTGGTCGGCAATCCGCTGCTCTTGTCGATGTTCGCGGCGGTCGTCGTCGGCGGCACGCGCCTCGGTGGCGGGCAGGGCGGCCCGGTGGGCTCTGTCTTCGGCGCCTACATCCTGATGATCGTGGTGAACATCCTGCTGGTGCTCAACGTATCGGCCTATTATTCGACCATTGCCGAAGGCACCATTCTGGTGCTGGCGGCACTTGCCGGCTCGATCTCGCATGCATCGGTGCTTGCCGTGCAATTGCGCGCCGCGCGTGCCCGGTTTGCCGCCTGGCGCGCCGGCATATTGCCCTCGCAACTCGAGCGCGTGGACCGGCGTCTCAAGATCGCCGAGCCAGCCCATGCCCAGCGCCGTCCGGCATCGCCGCGCCCTGCCTTCCATCTGCGCAATGCGGAAACGCTGCGCTATGCGCTGCCGGCCTATGTCTGCCTGCTGCTCATCGTGCTTGTCACCCAGATCTGGCTCGGCCGCGCCATCCTCAATCCGGGGTACTGGAATTCGCTGCTGGTGCTATCGTCCTTCCTAGCCGTCCTGGCGCTCGGGCAGGGAACCGTCATCCTGACCGGAGGCCTCGATCTCTCCGTGCCGTGGACGATCGGCATCTCCGGCATCATCCTAGCGGGCATGGTCAACGGCTCCGACGCCGCCCTTGTCTACGCCTTGCCGGTCGTCTTGGTGATGGCCTGCGCCATCGGCTTCGCCAATGGTTTCGGCATCGTCTATCTCGGCATCTCGCCGATCGTCATGACGCTCGCCACCAACGGCATTCTGCAAGGCTGTGCGCTGCTCTATTCGCAGGGAACGCCGGCCGGGTTTTCCTCGCCGATGCTGCGCTGGGTCATGACGGCCAAGCTCGCCGGCCTGCTGACTCCAATCGTGCTGCTGATGGTCGTCTTTGTCGTCGCAGCGGTACTCCTGCTTGGCCGCACCCCGTTCGGAAGGCGCGTCTACGGCATCGGCAACGGGCTGCGCGCGGCGCGCTTGTCGGGCATCGGCGTCGAGCGCACGCTGATCCTGGTCTACATGCTTTCGGCCGTCTGCGCGGCTGTTGTCGGCGTCATGCTGACCGGCTTTTCGGGTCAGGCGAGCCTCGGCATGGGCGACGACTATCTATTGCCGTCGATCGCCGTGGTGGTGGTCGGCGGCGCGCTGATCACCGGCGGGCGCGGCCACTATCTCGGCATGCTCGGCGGCGTGTTGTTGCTGACGGCACTGCAGATGCTGCTCGCCGGCACCACGCTTCCCTATGCCACGAGGGCAATTCTTTACGGACTGGTCGTTCTGGGCGCCGTCATGGCGCTGCGCGAACGGCGGCTGCAATGAGAAGGACAGGACCATGAGCACAAGGGCGCCGGCATCGGCGGACGAATTTTTGACCGGGCTGAAAGGCCAGCGCGTGCTGGTGACGGCGGGCGCAGGCGGCATCGGGTTTGCCATAGCCGACACGCTGTCACGCCTCGGCGCCCGCATCGTCGTCTGCGACGTTTCCGACGAGGCGCTGGCCGCCGCTCCCAGCAAGATCGACCTAGTCGCGGCGGTCAAGGCCGACGTCTCGCGCGACGAGGACGTCGACCGTCTGTTCGAGGCGGTCGAGAAAAAACTCGGCGGGCTCGATGCGCTGATCAACAATGCCGGCATTGCCGGGCCGACCGGCGGTGTCGACGAGATCGATCCGGCGGACTGGCGGCGCTGCATCGACATCTGCCTGACCGGCCAGTTCCTGTGCGCCCGGCGCGCGGTGCCGCTGATCAAGGCGGCGGGCGGCGGTTCGATCGTCTCGATGTCGTCGGCCGCCGGCCGCCATGGCTACGCCTTCCGCACACCCTATTCGGCGGCCAAGTTCGGTGTCATCGGTTTCACGCAAAGCTTGGCCAAAGAGCTCGGGCCGCACGCCATCAGGGTCAACGCCATCCTGCCCGGCATCATCGAGGGCCCCCGCATCGAAGGTGTTATCTCGGCGCGCGCCAAGCAGGTCGGTATCAGCCACGAGGAGATGACCGGGCGCTATCTCCAGAACATCTCGCTGCGTCGCATGACCAGCCCCTATGATGTCGCGTCGATGGTCGCCTTCCTGCTCTCCGATGCGGGGATCAACATTTCCGGCCAGTCGCTCGGCGTCGACGGCAACGTCGAAACACTTTGAGGAACAAACCATGGCCAATGTCGCGATCGTCGGAAGCGGGTTCATCGGGCGGGCCTGGGCGATCAGCTTCGCCCGCGCCGGCCATGACGTGCGGATGTGGGACCAGTCGCCCACTGCCACAGGTGGAGCCCGCGACTACATTGCCGGCGTGCTCGGCGATCTCGCCGCGAACGATCTTCTGCGGGGACAGCAAGCCGGTGAGGTTCTTGACCGTATCTCCGTTGTCGCCGAGCTTGAAGAGGCGTTGGCAGGTGCCGTGCATATCCAGGAGAACACGCCCGAGAATCTCGAGGTGAAGCGCAAGGTGTTCTCCTTGATCGACACGCTTGCCGATCCGCGAACAGTCATCGCCAGTTCCACCTCGGCGCTGTTGCCGTCGAAATTCACCGACCATCTGCAAGGGCGGCAGCGCTGCCTGGTCGTGCATCCGATCAACCCGCCCTATCTCATTCCGGCGGCCGAAATCGTGCCGGCGCCGTGGACCTCGGCCGAGACGGTCGAGAGAACCCGCGCCTTCCTCGTCGACGCCGGCCACGCGCCACTGGTCATGCAGCACGAGCTTGACGGCTTCATCATGAATCGCCTGCAAGGCGCATTGCTTGAGGAAGCTTTCCGGCTTGTCGCCGATGGCTACGCCAGTGTCGAGGATGTCGACGTCGGCATCCGCGACGGGCTGGCGCTGCGCTGGTCGTTCATGGGGCCGTTCGAGACCATCGATCTCAATGCACCCGGCGGCGTGCGCGACTATGTCGAGCGCTATCAGGGCATCTATTCCAACATCTTTCCCCAGACGCAGCGGCGCGTCGACTGGGCCGGCAAGGTCATCGACACGGTCGAGGCTGATCGCCGCAAGCGACTGCCACAGCAAAGCCTAGGCGACCGGCAGGTGTGGCGTGACCGCCGGCTCATGGCGCTCGCCGCCCACAAGAGAAAATCGGATCAGGAGTTTGGAGAATGACGCAAACCAGTCGCAAGCCGGGACCTGCACGGACCAGGGGCAAGGTCATCATCACCTGCGCGGTGACGGGCGCCATCCACACGCCGACCATGTCGCCCTATCTGCCGATCACGCCCGACCAGATCGCTTCGGAGGCGATCGCGGCGGCGGAAGCCGGTGCCGCGATCCTGCATCTGCATGCCCGCGATCCGGAAACCGGCAAGCCCGACCAGACGCCGGAGGCCTTCGCCCGCTTCCTGCCGCGCGTCAAGCAAGGCACCAACGCCGCCATCAACATCACCACCGGTGGCAGTCCCTACATGAAGGTCGAGGAGCGCGTGCGCCCGGCCGCCCAGTTCAAGCCGGAAGTCGCCTCGCTCAACATGGGCTCGATCAATTTCGGGCTCTATCACCTGGCCGACAAATACGAGACCTTCAAGTTCGATTGGGAAAAGCCGCATCTGGAAGCGACGCGCGACCTCGTCTTCCGCAACTCATTCAAGGACATCGAGTACATTCTGGCGACCTGCTACGACAACGGCACGCGCTTCGAGTTCGAGTGCTACGACATCGCCCATCTGTACAACCTTTCCCACTTCGCCGACCGTGGGCTGGTGAAGCCGCCTTTCTTCGTGCAGTCGGTGTTCGGGCTGCTCGGCGGCATCGGCACGCATCCAGAAGACGTCGCCCATATGAAGCGCACTGCCGACCGGCTGTTCGGCGACCAGTTCCGGTGGTCGGTGCTGGGCGCCGGCGCCAGCCAACTGCGCATCGCCGCGCAATCGGCGGCCCTTGGCGGCAACATCCGCGTCGGGCTGGAGGACAGTCTGTGGGCGGGCAAGGGAAAGCTTGCCAAATCGAACGCCGAGCAGGTCTTGCTGGCCCGCAAGATCATCGAAGGGCTCGGCATGGAGGTGGCGACGCCCGACGAGGCACGCGAAATCCTGTCATTGAAAGGCGGGGACAAGGTCGCTTTCTGAGGCGGCCCGAGCAATCGCCGCGAGACGCAAAACGGAGGAGGACGGCATGAAGATCGAAGTCGTGGTGGACGTGAAGACCACACTGGGCGAAGGACCGCTGTGGGACGTCGAACAGGAACGACTCTACTGGATCGACAGCTTCGACGGGCGCGTGTTTCGGGCGACCGCCGACGGGCGCGAGATCCGGTCATGGGACGTGCCGATGAAGATCGGCTCAATGGCGCTGCGCAAGGATGGCGGCGGCGCTGTCGTCTCGCTGCAGCGCGGCTTCCATCTGCTCGATTTCGCCACCGGCGAGGTGACGCTGATCCACGATCCCGAGCCGGACAAGCCGATGAACCGGCTCAACGACGGCAAGGTCGACCGGCGCGGCCGTTTCTTCGCCGGCTCCATGGATACGATGGAAGAGGGGCCGTCCGGCGGTCTCTACAGGCTCGATCCGGATTTTTCCGTCACCCGGATCGATTCCGGCATCATCTGCTCCAACGGTCCATGCTGGAGCCCCGACGACCGCACCTTCTATTTCGCCGATACCTGGACCGGCGAGATATGGGCCTACGACTACGATATCGCCACCGGTGCCGCCACCAACAGGCGTACCTTCGTGCGCGTCGACACCAGCCGAGGCGGTGCGGCGGACGGCTCGACCGTCGATGCCGAGGGCTATCTCTGGAATGCGCTGGTCTATGACGGAAGGCTGGTGCGCTACGCGCCCGATGGCAGCATCGATCGCATCATCGACATGCCGGTCAAGAAGATCACCAGCGTCATGTTCGGCGGACCGAAGCTCGACACCCTCTACGTCACCTCGATGGCCAAGCCGCCGCTGCCGCGTTTTCCCGGCGACGGCGTTTTGCGCGGCAGCCTGTTCGCCATATCAGGCCTTGGCGTTAGGGGCGTCGCGGAACCGCGCTTCGGCGGCTGACGCCAGGCAAGCGAAGCGCCGGTAAAATACGCAGATCAGGCCTTGGCGCAGGAATTCGGGCAAGTCTGGCAATTGATGCCGAACGTGTGCATATACAGGCATACATATATCCATGCAGAGGGGTTTCCGTTAGGCTGAGCGCCCCGCGTCAAACGGGAGCATCGATTGCCAGGATTTGCGGAAAGCGTGATGCAGGGGCCGCGAACCGTGGCCGAACAGGTCGCCAATGTCCTGCGCGAAGCGATTGCCAGTGGCACCATCAAGGCGGGCACTTCGCTGCGCCAGGACGAATTGGCCGAGCAGTTTGGCTTCAGCCGCATGCCAATTCGTGACGCCCTTCGCCAATTGGAAGCCGAAGGCATTGTTTCCATCCATCCGACAAAAGGCGCGCAGGTCGCCCGGATGGACAGCGCCGAGATCAGTGAAATCTATGCACTGCGCGAATTGCTCGAATGCGAGGCGTTGCGGCTTTCGCTTCCCAATCTCGCCGGTGACAGGCTCGACGAGGCGGAACAGGTTCTCGATCAGATCGACGCGGAGCGCAATGTCGGCCGATGGGGCGCGCTGAACCGTGCCTTTCATCTGGCTCTCTACGATGCCTGCGGCAACAATCGATTGCTGGCCTTAATCGAGGCGCACCACAATGCCGCCGATCGCTACGTCCGCATCCTGCTGTCGAACCTGGACTATCGCAGCCGCTCGCAGACGGAGCACCGCGATCTGCTGGCCGCCTGCCGGCGGCGCGACGGCGACAGGGCCATAGGCATTCTGAGGCAGCATCTTCGCGAGGGAAGCGAGACGCTGGTCAGCGCGATCAGGGAAGATGGCCTGTCGCGAAAATCCTGACGACATGGCTTGAGTTGCCTCTGCGCACGATCACTGCCACATATTGCAACATCGCTACTCGATCCGAGGATCATCATGTCCCCCGACAGCAGCCTGCCGGCGCGCGCCCTTGCTCCACGTCGCCACGAAGAGATCCTGCGGCGGCTGGGCGCCCAGGGGTCTGTCAGTGTCGCCGAACTGGCCGGGTTCTTCGATGTCTCGCGCGAAACCATCCGCCGTGATTTGAAGCTGCTGTCGGATAAGGGACGGCTCGGCATCGTCCATGGCGGCGCCGCCCGCTTCGAGCCGAGCGAACCGGCAATGAGCTTGCGCAGCCACGAAAATGCCGGAGGCAAGGCCGCGATCGGCAGGCTGGCCGCCGGTCTTGTAAAGGACGGCATGGTGGTGTTCCTCGATTCCGGCACCACCACATTGGCCGTCGCACAAGCCATGGCCGACCTGCGCGATCTCACCATCTGCACGGCGAGCCTGAAGATCGCGCTTCTGCTGTGCCACGTCTCAGGCATGCGCGTGCATGTGCTGGGTGGCGAAGTCGATCCCGGCGAGGAAGCAGCCTCCGGCATCGACATGCTCGAAGCCATGTCGCGCTTTCGCGTCGACATCGCGTTCCTCGGTGGTGGCGCGCTGTCGCCCGACGGCGAAGTGACCGATTTCACCCGCGCCGGCGCCGAACAGCGCAGCCGCATGATCGCGCTTGCCGCCAAAACCTACTTCGTTCTCGACAGCAGCAAGTTCGCAAAGCTGACGCCGCTCAGGATTCCGAATTTTCAACGCGCCGCCGGCGTGATCGTCGACGCGAAACCGCAGGCTGACATCGCTGAAGCGCTTGCGCGCAAAGGGCCTGAGCTGATGATTGCCTCTTTGATGTGATATTTTGTGGTATTTTGTGTTGATATTTGGAATTCGGCTGCTATGATCCAACCGGTGTCAAAACGGCAGGATGTCCCATGGCAAACGAATTCCCCACGCAAGCGCGCGTCGTCATCGTCGGCGGCGGTATCATTGGCTGCTCGGTCGCCTATCATCTGACGAAGCTCGGTTGGACCGATGTCGTGCTGCTCGAACAGGGGCAACTCAGCGGTGGCACCACCTGGCACGCCGCAGGGCTTGTCGGCCAGTTGCGCAGTCATTCCAACATGACCAGCCTGATCAAATACTCCACGCAGCTCTATGGCGAGCTGGAGGCCGAGACCGGGCTCGCCACCGGTTGGAAGAATTGTGGCTCGCTGTCGGTGGCGCGGACCGCCGACCGCATGACGGTGCTGAAGCGCACGGCCGCATCGGCACGCGCCCAAGGCGTCGAGATCGACGTGATTTCGCCGAAGGAGGCGGCCGATCTATGGCCGGTCATGGCGACCGACGATCTGGTCGGCGCCGTCTGGCTGCCGGGCGACGGCAAGGCCAATCCGACCGATCTCACGCAATCGCTGGCCAAGGGTGCGCGCAATCGCGGCGCGAAAATTTTCGAGCGGGTCAAGGTCGCCGGCATCAGCGTGAAGAACGGCGTCGCCTGCGGTATCGAGACGGACCGCGGCAACATTGCCGCCGAGATCGTCGTCAATTGCGCCGGCCAGTGGGCGCGCAAGGTCGGGCTGATGTGCGGCGTCTCGGTGCCGCTGCATTCGGCCGAGCACATGTACATCGTTACCGGCAGGATCGAGGGCGTGCATCCGGACCTGCCGGTCATGCGCGACCCCGACGGGTTCATCTATTTCAAGGAAGAGGTCGGCGGCCTGGTCATGGGTGGCTTTGAGCCGCACGCCAAGCCGTGGGGCATGAATGGCATTCCCGAAAATTTCGAGTTCGCGCTGTTGCCGGACGATTGGGATCAGTTCGAGATTTTGATGGAAAACGCGCTGGTCCGCGTGCCGCAATTGGCCGAGGCCGAGGTCAAGAAATTCTACAACGGTCCCGAAAGCTTCACGCCGGACAACAATTTTCTCCTCGGCGAGGCGCCGGAACTGAAGAATTTCTATGTCGGCGCCGGCTTCAACTCCATGGGCATCGCCAGCGCCGGCGGCGCGGGCAGGGCGCTGGCGGAATGGATCGTCAACAGCGCGCCGACCATGGATTTGTGGCCGGTCGACATCAGGCGTTTCGCCTCCTTCAACAACAATCCGCGCTGGCTGCATGACCGTGTCAAGGAAACGCTCGGCTTGCATTACGCCATGCCGTGGCCGAACCGTGAACTGGACACGGCGCGGCCGTTCCGCCGCTCGCCGCTCTACGACCGGCTCGCCGCCAAGGGCGCCTGCTTCGGTTCCAAGATGGGCTGGGAGCGGGCCAACTGGTTCGCGGCACCGGGAGAGAAGACCGAGAACGACTATGCCTTCGGCCGCCAGAACTGGCACGAGGCGGTCAAGCGCGAAATGAAGGCGACACGCGAAGCCGTCGCCATCTTCGACCAGACCTCTTTCGCCAAGCTCCTCGTGCAGGGCCGCGATGCCTGCGCCGTGCTCAACTGGATCTGCGCCGGAAATATTGACGTACCGGACGGTACGTCTGTTTACACGGGCGTGCTCAATGCACGCGGTGGCTATGAGAGCGATCTCACCGTTATGCGGCTCGGCGCGGAGAAATTCCTCATCGTCACCGGGTCCGCACAAGCTGTCCACGATGCCGACTGGATCGTCAAAAACATTCCGTCCGACGCGCATGCAATCGTGACCGACGTCACCTCGTCCTACGCGGTGCTGGCGTTGATGGGACCGCGATCACGCGATCTGCTGGGCAAACTCTCCTCGGCCGATCTTTCCAACGCCGGCTTTCCCTTCGCTACCATCCGCGAGATCGATATCGGCTATGCCACCGCCTATGCCAACCGTATGACCTATGTCGGCGAACTGGGCTGGGAACTAATCGTGCCGACAGAATTCGCCGCCGGCGTCTATGAGGCGTTGCATGAGGCGGGCCGTGAATTCGGTCTGCTGGACGCCGGCTACTACGCGCTCGATGCCTTGCGCATCGAAAAGGGTTTTCGCGCCTGGGGCAGGGAGTTGACGCCTGATATCGACCCCTGGCAGGCCGGGCTTGGCTTCGCCGTGGCGATGGACAAGCCAGGTGACTTTATCGGCCGCGACGCGCTGGTTGAGACGAAGCCATCGGCAGCACCGGCAAGACGCGTCGTGCTGTTCACGCTCGATGATGCCGAGCCGATGCTGTGGGGCGGCGAACTGATCCTGCGCGACGGCAAGCCGGTCGGCGAAGTCCGCTCGGCCGCCTACGGCCACACGCTTGGCCGCTCGGTGGCGCTCGGCCTGATCGAGAACGAGGCGGGCGTCGACGCTGCGTTTCTCACCGGTGGTCGTTTCGAGATCGACCTTGCCGGCGTTCGCCATGCCGCGACAGCACATCTGCGCAGCCCCTACGATCCGAAGTCGGAGCGGGTGAAGGCTGATGCGGTGGAGATCAGGGCCGCCGCTTAATCCGCTGACATCGAGCGCGCCATATCCAGGAAAGCCCGCACCAGTTTGCCGCCGCTGCGTTCACGCAGGCAGATCAACGCCTCGTCCATCAGGGTCTCGGGAGCATCGATGGTGATCGGCACCAGCCGCGAATCCTGGCCGAATTCGGCCGCCGAGACAAAGCCGATGCCGGCGCCCGAGGCGACGATCTCGCGGACGGCTTCGCGGCCCTCGGCTTCGATCGCCGGCCTCAATTCGATTTTCGAGGCGGCTGCGAGATCTTCGAGTTTCTGACGCGTCTTCGATCCACGCTCGCGCATGACCAGTGATTCCTGCGCGAGCTGCTTGAGGGTGAGCGACTTTTTCGCGGCCAGCGGGTGGTCGACGGATGCAAACGCGATGATCGGCGTCGAGTTGAGTTTCAGCACCTCGAAATCGCGCCCCGTCGGCACCTCGCCCAGCACGCCGATATCGGCATCGTAGCTGTAGAGGCTGCTGATCACCGTCTCGGTGTTGCCGGCGCGCACCGAAACCTGCACGCCGGGATAGCGGGCCCGGAAGCTGCCGAGAATGTGAAGCAGATGATGTGCGGCATCGGCGACGATGCGCAGCGTGCCGGAACGCAGGGCGCGGGACTCCGTCAGGAGTTCGAGCGCCTGTTGCTCGGTATCGAACATGCGGTGGGTTATTTCGAGCAATTTCTGGCCCGAATGGGTCAGCGTGACCTGCTTCTTGTTCCGATTGAACAGCAGCACATCATACTCTTCCTCGAGCTTGCGCACCTGGTCCGAGATCGCCGGCTGGGTCAGGAAGAGCGCCTCGGCGGCGCGAGAAAAGCCACCGCAGATGGCCACCTGGTGAAAGGCTCGCAACTGGACGTAGCGCATCTCCCGTGCCTCCGACACTTCTGAAATCACCGACATCTTATCATAAGGATTGCTTAGGAAAAGATCGAAAGGAACGATTTGACTTATGTTTTGCCGACCCTCAGCCTGAGCATGGGTCGACATCCCTGCCGGCCGTTGGCACCGGAGGCGTCGCCATGCAATTTTCCATCATCCTGCTGCATCTGGCGGGTGCGGTCATGCTGCTGCTCTGGGCCGTGCATATGGTGCGCACGGGTGTCGAGCGGGCCTGCGGGCCCGCTTTGCGTGATGCCCTGAGGCAAGCTCGGGGTGAGCGGATCAAATCGGCCGGCGTCGGCACCGTGCTTGCCGTGCTGCTGCAGAGCTCGACCGCCGTCGCTATCCTGGCGGCCGGGTTTGCCGCCAGCGGCATGGTTTCGGTGTCGGCCGGGCTGGCGATCCTGCTGGGCGCCGATCTCGGTTCCGCCCTGGTCGTGCAGGTGCTGTCGTTCGACCTCAGCTGGCTTGTGCCGGCGCTGATCCTGGTCGGCGGCGCGATGGCCCTGAAGTTCGAAGTGGCTGGCATCAGGCATAGCGGGCGAATCCTGATGGGGGTCGCCTTCGTCCTGTTGTCGCTGCATATGATCGGCGAGGCGACCGCACCGATGCGGCAGAGCACCTTGCTGCCACTGGTGATTTCCTATCTGCGCGCGGACTATTTCACCGCCTTTGCCGCCGCTGCCCTGTTCACATGGCTGATCCACTCCAGCGTCGCGGCGATCCTGCTGTTCGTCACGCTTGCCGCGCAAGGCGTCTTGCCGGTCGAGGTCGGTCTGTTCTTCATCCTCGGCGCCAATTGCGGCGGCGCGCTGATCGCGGTTTGGCTGACGCGCGGCGAAGCCGTCGAGGCGCGCCGTATCCCGCTCGGCAATCTGATCTTTCGCGGCACGGCGGCGCTGGCGGCTTTGTTCGCGCTTCAGGCCGTGACCTTCCCGGCGCATCTGTTCGGCGCAACCGAAGGCCGCCAGCTGGTCAACCTGCACCTTGCCTTCAATCTGGTGCTGGTCATCTGCTGCTTGCCGTTCACCGGCATGATGGAGCGGCTGGTCGCCTTGTTGATCGCAGACAGGCCGGTGGCAAAGGCCGGAGAGGGTGGAGACCTGATGTCGCGCCGCACCAGCGCGCTCGACCGCACCGTCATGCGCACACCCGGTCTTGCGCTAGCCAGTGCCACCCGCGAGCTGCTGCGCATGGGCGAAGTCGTCGAGGTGATGCTGCGCCCAGTGATGGATTTCTTCGACGCCGGCACCGGCGACCAGATACGCCAGGCTCAAAAACTCAATGAGGAGGTCAACCGCGCCCATACCGAAATCAAGCTCTACATTGCCGAAGTCAATCGCGGCAGCATGAGCGTGGCCGAAGCGCAGCGCGGCATCGAGCTCACCGACTTCGCCATCAATCTCGAACGCGCCGGCGACATCGTCGCCAAGAACCTGCTCGTGCTCACCCAGGAGCTGCGTGACAAGAACCTGCGCTTCTCACGCGACGGCTGGAGCGAACTGGCCGGGCTTCACAACCGTGTCATGGCCAACATGCAGCTTGCACTCAATGTGCTGGTGTCGAGCGATCTCGATTCGGCGCGGCAACTCGTCGTCGAGAAGGAGCGGATGCGCAGACTGGAACGCACGAGCCACGACCGTCACCTCAAGCGCCTGCAATCGGGAATGCCGCAGAGCATCGACACCAGCGACATCCACCTGGAGGCCGTGCGGGCGCTGAAGGAGATCAACTCGCTGATGGCCTCGGTCGCTTATCCCTTGCTGACGCAGAGCGGTGATCTGCTCGAAAGCCGGCTGGCGAGAGGGGCTGCGGAAGTGAGGGCTCCTGCACTGGCCTGAGGACGGATTCCCGCCCGGCAGGCCATCACTAAAATCTATACATCGATACAAAATAACGATTTTACAAATAGATCATTCAGGCCAAGAATAAGGCCACATCGAACGCAGATCGAGCGGAGGACAACATGCTCGCCGAGACGAAATTTGCCGCGGAGCCGCTGGCCAGCCCGGCGCTGGGCGAGCCGTATCTTCTGACCCCGGGGCCGCTCACCACGGCCTATTCGGTCAAGCAGGCGATGTTGCGCGACTGGGGATCGTGGGACGGCGACTTCCGCGCCATGACATCGGATATGCGTCGCCGCCTGCTGGCGCTGACCGGGGACACGAACGATGAGTTCGACTGCGTGCCGATGCAAGGCAGCGGTTCTTTCTGCGTCGAAGCGATGCTGGGGTCGTTCGTGCCCAGGGACGGCAAGGTTCTTGTGCTGGCCAACGGCGCCTACGGCCTGCGCGCCGCGCAGACCATGCAGTATCTCGGCCGCGCCTATACGCTGATCGACAAGGGTGACTATCTGCCCCCGCGCGGCGACGAGGTGGCAGCGGCCCTCGCGGCCGACCCTGATATCACCCATGTCATCGCCATCCATTGCGAGACCAGTTCCGGCATCCTCAACCCGGTCGCTGAAATTGCCGAAGCCGTCCATGCCAAGGGTCGCAAGCTGCTGGTCGATTCCATGAGTGCGTTCGGCGCCGTGGCGCTCGACGTCAACGAAATCCGCTATGAGGCGATGGTCTCGTCCGCCAACAAGTGCATCGAGGGCGTTCCGGGTTTTGGCTTCATCATCGCCTGCAAGAGCGAACTGGACGCCGCCAAAGGCAGGAGCCATTCGCTGTCGCTCGATGTCCACGCTCAGTGGGCGCACCTGAACAAGACCGGCCAGTGGCGCTACACGCCGCCGACGCATGTCGTGGCCGCCTTCCTCGAAGCACTGCGCCAGCATGAGGCCGAAGGCGGCGTCGCCGGCCGTGGCGCCCGCTATACGAGGAACCGCGACGTTATGGTGGCCGGCATGCGCGACCTCGGTTTCGAGACACTGCTCCGGGATCGCTGGCTGTCGCCGATCATCGTCACCTTCTTCAACCCGGCTCATGCCAGTTTCGCGTTCGACCGTTTCTACGACCTGATGAAGGACAAAGGCTTTATCATCTATCCGGGCAAGCTGACCGCCGTGGATTCGTTCCGCGTCGGCTGCATCGGCCAGATGGACGAACATGTCATGCGCCGCGTCGTCGAGGCGGCGGCGTTCTCGCTTCATGAAATGGGCGTCGACACCGCCGCCCCACCCGCCGCGGCACTTGCCGAACGCGCCAAACTCGCCGCCTGAAGCGGCCGACTTCGAGGATATCAGATGAACCAGATGTCTCCCATCAACGTCGCGGTCAACGGCCGCACCTATGCCTGGCCGCGCGTGCCGGCCATCGCCATCTGCCTTGATGGCTGCGAGCCCGCCTATCTCGACGAAGCGATAAAGGCCGGGCTGATGCCGGCTCTGGTCAGGATCAAAGAGAAGGGCACGGTGCGCTTTGCGCATTCGGTCATCCCGAGCTTCACCAACCCCAACAATCTGTCGATCGCCACCGGCCGGCCGCCGTCGGTGCATGGCATCTGCGGCAACTATCTCTATGAGCGCGAGACCGGCAAGGAAGTGATGATGAACGACCCGCGCTTCCTGCACGCGCCGACCATCTTCCAGGCCTTCTATGATGCCGGCGCCAAGGTCGCCGTGGTCACCGCCAAGGACAAGCTGCGTGCCTTGCTTGGCAAGGGCCTTGCCTTCGATGAAGGCCGCGCGCTGTGCTTCTCGGCTGAAAAATCCGACACCACCAGCAAGGCCGAGCACGGCATCGACAATGCCTCGAAGCATTTCGGGCTGCCGGTGCCGGAGGTCTATTCGGCCGAACTGTCGGAATTCGTCTTCGCCGCCGGCGTCCAGCTGCTGAAGGAATTCCGCCCGGATATCATGTACCTGACGACCACCGACTATGTGCAGCACAAATATGCGCCGGGCGTGCCGCAGGCCAACGCCTTCTACGAGATGTTCGACAAGTACCTGACCGAGCTCGATGCGCTGGGTGCTGCCATCGTCGTCACCGCCGACCACGGCATGAAGCCCAAGCACAAGGCCGACGGTTCGCCCGACGTCGTCTATGTCCAGGACCTGCTCGACGAGTGGCTGGGCAAGGACGCCGCCCGCGTCATCCTGCCGATCACCGACCCCTATGTCGTGCATCACGGCGCGCTCGGCTCGTTTGCCACCGCCTATCTGCCTGATGGCGCAGACCAGGCCGGCATCATGGCGCGGTTGGCCAAGATCGATGGCATCATGCTGGTCGTCGACAGCCCGACCGCCTGCGAGCGCTTCGAACTGCCGGCCGATCGCATCGGCGACATCGTGCTGATCTCGACCGAGAACAAGACGATCGGCACCTCGGAACATCGCCATGACCTGGCGGCTCTGAACGAGCCGCTACGGTCGCATGGCGGGCTGACCGAGCAGGAGGTGCCGTTCATCGTCAATCGTGTGCTGCCAGAATTGCCGAACGAACCTGTGTTGAGAAACTTCGACGCCTTCTACTACGCCACCATGGCGGCGGCGCTGGCTTGAGTCGAGCGTGATTGTCGACCCCCACTCTGCCGAGCTTCGCTCGGCACCTCTCCCCCGATCGGCGGGGGAGAGGAAAGGCGCCAGGGTTAGCCGCGGCTTAGCCTGGAAACGTTGAGGCACTGACCTCGCCTGATTTCCTCTCCCCCCTCGATCGGGGGAGAGGTGGCCCGAAGGGCCGGAGTGGGGGTCGATCCTCCGCGCAACAAGAATCTGCTGGAGCAGAACCCATGACCAAGCTCGACCCCGCCATCAAAGTTCGCCACGAGCCGATGCGCATCGCCGGCAGACGAGTCGATGCCGACGGCGTCGTCGAGGTGCGCTACCCCTGGAACGACACCGTCATCGGCACCGTTCCGGCCGGCCGCGCCGATCACGCCCGCCAGGCGTTCGAGATCGCCGCCGGCTACAAATCGAAGCTGACCCGCTACGAGCGCCAGCAGATCCTGTTTCGCACGGCGCAAGCGCTGGCCTCGCGCCGCGAAGAAATCTCCGATCTGATCACGCTCGAGCTCGGCATCTCCAAGACGGACTCGCTCTATGAGGTCGGCCGCGCCTATGACGTGTTCACGCTGTCGGCGCAGATGTGCATCCAGGATGACGGGCAGATCTTCTCCTGCGACCTCACCCCGCACGGCAAGGCGCGCAAGATCTTCACCACCCGCGAGCCGTTGAAGGCGATCTCGGCGATCACGCCGTTCAATCATCCGCTCAACATGGTCTCGCACAAGGTGGCGCCGGCGATCGCCACCAACAATTGCGTGGTGGTCAAGCCGACCGAACTGACGCCGATGACCGCACTTCTCCTGGCCGACATTCTCTATGAAGCCGGCCTGCCGCCTGAAATGCTGTCGGTGGTGACCGGCTGGCCGGCCGATATCGGCAACGAGATGATCGCCAATGAAAACATCGACCTGATCACCTTCACCGGCGGCGTGCCGGTCGGCAAGATGATCGCCCGCACCGCCGGCTACAAGCGCCAGGTGCTGGAGCTCGGCGGCAACGACCCGCTGATCATCCTCAACGATTTGTCGGACGAGGATCTGGCAAAGGCGGCGGATCTTGCAGTGGCCGGAGCGACAAAAAACTCCGGCCAGCGCTGCACCGCGGTCAAGCGCATCCTCGTCCAGGAAAGTGTCGCCGACCGTTTCGTGCCGCTGGTGCTGGAGCGGGCGAAGAAGATCCGCTTCGGCGATCCGATGGACCGCGCGACCGACCTTGGCACCGTCGTGCACGAGAAGGCGGCGGCGCTGTTCGAAGCCCGCGTCCACATGGCTGCCGAGCAAGGCGCCGACATTCTCTACAATCCGGGCCGCCAGGGCGCGTTGCTGCCGCCAATCGTCGTCGATCGCGTGCCGCATACATCCGAGCTGGTCATGGAAGAAACCTTCGGGCCGATCATCCCGATCGTGCGTGCGCCGGACGATGACGAGGCGTTGATTGCGCTCTCCAACTCGACCGCCTTCGGCCTGTCGTCGGGCGTCTGCACCAACTCCTTTCCGCGCATGCAGAAATACATCGCCGGCCTGCAGGTCGGCACCGTCAACATCTGGGAAGTGCCGGGCTATCGCATCGAGATGTCGCCCTTCGGCGGCATCAAGGATTCGGGCAACGGCTACAAGGAAGGCGTCATCGAAGCGATGAAGAGCTACACCAATGTGAAGACATTTTCGCTGCCCTGGTCCTGACCGGACGGCATTGACGGATAGAACAATCGAGGGAGCGTTCGCCGCTCCCTCATTCGCATTTCGGAGACCATGATGGCCGCGATATCTGAACTTGTGCACACCGAAGGCGATTCCAACACCACAGCGGCTCGCGGTCGCTGGGATGCCGGGCAGGGCGATCCGCGGATCCGCGGCCTGCTCGATCGCGACGCGGCCGCCTTCATGCACCAGAGCCTGTCCAGCCCCTGTTTGTCGACGATCGCCAAGGCGCAAGGCATCTGGATCGAGGACACCGCCGGTCGCCGCTTCATGGATTTCCACGGCAACAGCGTCCATCACCTCGGCTATGGCCACCCGAGGCTTGTGGCCGCCATCAAGAAGCAGCTCGATGAGCTCTGCTTTGCGCCGCGCCGCTTCACCTGTGAGCCCGCCGTCGAACTGGCCGAGAAGCTGGCGGTATTGGCGCCCGGCAATCTCGGCAAAGTGCTGTTCACCACCGGCGGCTCGGACGCCATCGAGGTCGCGCTGAAGATCGCCCGCGCCGCGACCGGCCGCTTCAAGACGGTGTCGTTCTGGGATGCGTTCCATGGCGCCGGCTTTGGCGCAGCAAGCGTTGGTGGCGAGGCGACCTTCCGCTCGCACATATCAGGCCCGATGATGACCGGCACCGAGCACGTCGCGCCTTGGGACGGCTATCGCTGCCCCTATGGCCACGATTCCCTGGAAGCATCGGGCCTCGCCTGCGCCAACATGATTGCCTACGTCCTTGGCCGCGAGCAGGACGTGGCGGCGGTCGTCGCCGAACCGATGCGGGCGACGCCAAACCCGCCGCCGCCGGGCTTCTGGAAGCGGGTGCGCGAGGCCTGCGACCGGCACGGCACGCTCTTGATCTTCGACGAGATCCCGACCGGCCTTGGCAAGACCGGCAAATTCTTCGCGCACGAGCATGATGATGTGACGCCTGACATCGTCGTCCTCGGCAAGTCGCTCGGCGGCGGCGTCCTGCCGATCGCCGCCATCATCGCGCGCCGCGATCTCGACGTCACCGGTGGCTTCGCGATCGGCCACTACACCCACGAGAAGAACCCGGTGACGACCCGCGCCGCATTGACGACGATCGACATCATCCTGGAGGAAGGGCTGGTCGAGCGCGCGGCCGAACTCGGTCGGCACATGCTAGGGCGCATGCAGCACCTGATGGCGCGCTCGCCCCATGTCGGCGACGTCAGGGGCAGGGGACTGATGGTCGGCGTCGAGCTCGTCGAGGATCGCGATACGCGCCAGCCGGCACGCGATCTCGCCGAGCGCGTCTTCTATGCTTGCCTTGAACAGGGGCTGAGCTTCAAGATCAGCCAAGGCAACGTGTTGACGCTGTCGCCGCCGCTGGTCATTTCGAAAACCGACCTCGACGGCGCGCTCGACATCGTCGAGCGCACGGTGCTGGCGGCCTGACCGTGAAGGCCGTGCGCACCGACCGCGAATGTCCCGGCATCGACGCCGGCTTGCGGGCGAGGAGGGTCGAACTGGTGACGCTGCCGGACGGCATCCCCGAAGCTGATCTCATGCAGGCCGTTGCGGACGCCGATCTTTTGCTGATGTGCTACACGCCGATCACCGCACGGGTGATCGAGGCGGCTCCCAGATTGAACGGCATTGTCAAATATGGCGTCGGCGTCGATGCCATCGACATCCCCGCCGCGATGCGGCGTGGCATTCCCGTTGTCAACGTGCCGGATTATGCTGAGGAAACCGTCGCCGAAGGCGCCTTCGCGCTGATGATCGCGCTGGCCAAGCGGCTGCCCTCCATCACCGCGGCGGTGTCACGTGATGGTTGGATCTGGCCCGAGCAACGCTGGCTGGGGCGCGACATGTCCGGCGCCACGCTTGGGCTCGTCGGCTGCGGCAAGATCGGCCGCAGCATGGCGCGCATGGCAGGCCAAGGATTTCATGCGCGCGTTCTCGGCTTCGATCCCGGTGTCGATGTCGCAACCATGCGCACCGCCGGCATCGAGAGGGTAGAAGACCTCCACGTCATGCTGCGCGCCTGCGATTTCGTTTCCCTCCACTGCGTGCTGAACGACAGGACGCGCGGCTTGATTGGTGAAGCCGAGCTCGCTTGCCTGAAGCCTTCCGCTATCATCGTCAACGTCTCGCGCGGCGCGCTGATCGACGAGGCCGCCCTTGTCGAGGCGATCATCTCGGGGCGCATCGGCGGCGCCGGGCTCGACGTCTATTCGGTCGAGCCGCTGGCCAAATCGGGCCATCCGATGAGCGCGCTGTTCGGCCGCGACAACGTCATCCTGTTTCCGCATCTCACCTTCTTCACGCAGGGGGCCATGCGCCGGCTCGAAGACGACACGCTCGCGCGCTGCTTCGAAA
Source organism: Mesorhizobium sp. XAP4 (assembly GCF_029269325.1). Classification (NCBI taxonomy): domain Bacteria; kingdom Pseudomonadati; phylum Pseudomonadota; class Alphaproteobacteria; order Hyphomicrobiales; family Phyllobacteriaceae; genus Mesorhizobium; species Mesorhizobium sp. XAP4. The sequence continues at coordinate 161,795 of NZ_JARIXW010000003.1, forward strand.
TTCTCGAAGGCCGGCCGGTTACCGTTCGTTCGTTCGACCCGCGGCTGCGGGCGCAGACATCTGGGGTTTCATTCGGCTGACCATCACCATCTCTGCAGCCAATCGCGGGCCTTCCGCGAGGCCGGAATCGAAGCCAGGCCAGCGTTGCGACAGTTCCATGACAACTATCAGGTAAAATTTGTCTCTCATAAAATAAATAGATTTTACTTATCGATCGTCAGTCCCCAAAGTCGGCACAACGACGAGATCGAACGGTGCCGCATAAGGCTCCGGCCTACAGGCGAGATCGTCACAGTGCATCGCAGAATGTGCCATCAATCACAGGGGAACTGAGCATGAAATCGCAAAAGGCAACCATAGCTATGGCCTTCGCCGCGTCGCTGTTGGCGTCGTCGGCTCTTGTCGGACCGGCACTCGCCGACGGCGTCGTCACCATCTATTCCGCCGACGGCCTGCATGACGGCAATGGCAGCTGGTTCGAGACCGAATTCGCCGCCTTCACCAAGGCCACCGGCATCACCGTGCAGTATATCGAGGCAGGTTCCGGCGGCGTCGTCGAGCGTGTCGCCAAGGAAAAGTCGAATCCGCAGGCCGACGTGCTGGTGACCTTGCCGCCCTTCGTGCAGCGGGCCGCGGCTGACGGCCTGCTGCAGGACTACAAGCCGGAAGCCGCCGACCAGATCGATGGCGGCACAGACAAGTACCGGCCGCTGGTCAACAACTATATGAACTTCATCTACAACAGTGCCGTCCTGCCGGAAGCGCCAAAGGCCTACAACGACCTGCTCGATCCGAAGTTCAAGGGCAAGATCCAGTATTCTACCCCCGGCCAGGCCGGTGACGGCACCGCCGTCATGCTGCAGATCATCCACGCCTTCGGCAGCGAGGATGCCGGCTTCGAGTTCATGAAGAAGCTGCAGGACAACAATGTCGGCCCCTCCGCTTCGACCGGCAAGCTGACCGCGCTGGTCAACAAGGGTGAGCTGCATGTCGCCAATGGCGATCTGCAGATGAACATGTCGCAGATGGCCGACAATCCCAATATCAAGGTGTTCTGGCCGGCTGGACCTGACGGTGTGCGCTCCACCTTCGCGCTGCCCTATGAAATCGGCCTGGTCACCGGCGCACCCAACGTAGACAACGGCAAGAAACTGATCGACTTCCTGCTCTCCAAGGAAGCCCAGTCGAGCATCAGTTCCGTTGCGCTCGGCATGCCGGCTCGCAAGGACGTCAAGCCGGATGACGCCAACTTCGCCAAGGCGCAGGAGGCGATGAAAGGCGTGACCATCTGGTCGCCGAACTGGGACGACGCGCTGAGCAAGCTGCCCGATTATGTCAAGCGCTGGAACGAAGCGACCGGAAGTTGATCCGCAAGGGAAACCCGGAGGACCACGCCATGTCGGCCGCAGCCTTTACTGGTACCAGTGTCATGGACATCGACGCCGCGAAGGTTCGCGGCGCCGGCTCCAATGTCCATTTCGACAAGGTCAGCGTTGCCTATGGCGCGCATGTCGTCCTGCATCCGCTGACCCTGGATATCGCACCTGGCGAGATCCTGGCGATGATCGGCCCATCCGGCTCCGGCAAGACGACGGCCTTGCGCGCCGTGGCCGGCTTCGTGCGACCCGCCAGCGGGCGGATCCGCATCGGCGCCACCGATGTGACCGATCTGCCGCCCTACGAGCGCGGCCTCGGCATGGTGGTGCAGAACTACGCGCTGTTTCCACATATGCGGGTCGAGGACAACGTTGCCTTCGGCCTCAGAGCACAGGGCGCCGACAAGGCGCTGATCGGCGAGCGGATCAAGGATGCGCTGGGCACTGTCGGCATGTCGGCCTATGCCCGGCGCTATCCGCGCGAGCTTTCGGGCGGCCAGCAGCAGCGCGTGGCGATTGCGCGTGCCTTGGCCGTGCGGCCGCGTGTGCTCCTGCTCGACGAGCCGCTCTCGGCGCTCGACGCCCAGATCCGCCGCAACATGGTCGAGGAGATTGCCCGGCTGCACCGCAGCCTGCCCGGCCTGACGATCCTCTATGTCACCCACGACCAGACCGAGGCGCTGACGCTTGCCGACAAGATCGCCATCATGCGCGACGGCAGGGTCTGTTCGCATGGACCGACGACCGAACTCTACCGCCGCCCGCCAAACCGTTTTACGGCCGAGTTCCTCGGCCGCGCCAATCTTCTTCCGGTAACGGTTGCCGAGGCCGTCGGGTCGAAGGGCTTTGCCACGGCAAGGCATGGTGACGCGCTGCTGACCGGCGCCGGCCGCAACGAGAAGGCCGGCGACAAGAGCCTGCTCTGTATCAGGCCGCAGCATCTCAGCCTGACCGCCGACAGCGACCATACCAACCGCATCGTGGGCACGCTCCAGGAAGTGCACTGGCAGGGCGAACTGACCCATCTCGTGCTCGACGTCGACGGCACGCCGGTGCGTGTCTCGGCGACCAGGCTGCCGATCGCCTTGCCCGAACCCGGCGCCAAGGTGCCGCTGTTCTTCGCGCCCGCCGACACCTCGCTTCTCCCGGAAGACGCCGGTGTCTGAGGCGGTCGCCATCCCTGCGCCGGCGATGAAGCTCTCGTCGGGTAAATTGTGGATAGTGCCACCGGCGGCCCTGCTGGCGCTGCTGTTCTTCTATCCGTTGGCACTGATTGCCCGCCAGGCCTTCCTCGACGACAGTGGCGTCGCCAATGTCGCCGAAGTCATCCGCGTGCTGCATTCGCGCTTCTTCCTCAACGCGCTGATCAACACGGTGTCGATCTCGGTCGCGGCGACAGCCGGATGCCTGGTCGTCGGCCTCGTGCTGGCGCTGATTCTGGCCTTCGTGCCGTTCCCCGGCAGCGGCTTCATCGCCCGGCTGATCGATACCTTCATCGCGCTGCCGACATTCCTGGTGACGCTTGCCTTCACCTTCCTCTATGGCTCCGCCGGCATGCTCAATGCCGGGCTGATGGAGACCTTTTCGCTGCCGCTGCCGCCCGTCGATTTCCTCTATTCCGCGTGGGGTGTGATCCTGGCCGAGGTCACTGTCTACACACCCTTCATCCTGCGGCCGCTGCTCGCCGCCTTTTCGCTGGTCGACCGAGGCCAGATCGAAGCGGCGAGCGTGCTCGGCGCGCGGCCGTTTCGCATCGTTCGCCAGGTCATCCTGCCGGCGGCAATCCCCGCACTCATCGCCGGCGGCAGCCTGTGCCTGCTGTTGACTGTCAACGAATTCGGCATCGTGCTGTTCATCGGCGCCAAGGGCGTCATCACCCTGCCGCTGCTGATCTACGGCAAGGCGATCCAGGAATCGGCCTATCAGGTCGCCTGTATCATCGCCGTCGTCAACATCGCGCTGTCGCTCGGCCTGTTCGGCCTCTACCGTTTCGCCGCCGGCCGGTTGGGAGCTTAGCCCATGCTGGTCTGGTCACGCTCCGGTCGTCTTGTCCTGTGGGTGCTCTTCGCACTGATCTTCGGCGTGCTGTTCCTGGCGCCGCTCGCGGTCATCCTCCTGTCCAGCCTCGCCGACCAGTGGAACGGCGTGCTGCCCAACGGCCTGACGACGGAGCACTACACTGATGTCATTTCCGGTGCCGCCGGCAGAGCGGTCAAGGCCAGCCTGGTCACGGGCTTCCTGGCCAGCGCGCTGGCGCTGGTCAGCGGCACCTGGGCGGCCCTGTCGCTGCGCCTCCAGGGCCATGCCTTGCGGCGGCTGCTCGGCCTTTTGTTCTTCATCCCAAGCGCGGTCCCTTCGGTGTCTGTCGGCCTTGGCCTGCTGGTTGCCTTCAGCCATCCGCCGCTGCTGCTCAACGGCACGATCGCGATCGTCATGATCGCGCATTTCGTGCTGATCTCGGCTTTCACCTTCGGCAATGTCTCGGCTGGACTGGCGCGGCTGTCGCCCGACTTCGAGCAGGTGGCATCGAGCCTCGGCGCTCGCCCGGCCTACCGGCTTTGGCACGTCACACTGCCCTTGCTCGCACCCTATCTGGTCGCCGCCTTCGGTCTCAGTTTCGCGCTGTCGATGGGGGAACTCGGCGCCACCGTCATGGTCTACCCGCCGGGTTGGGTGACGCTGCCGGTCTCGATCTTCAGCCTTACCGATCGCGGCGACATCTTTGCCGGCGCGGCACTGACAATGATCCTGGTCGTGGCGACGCTGGTTCTCTTGCTCGGGCTGGAGCGCATTACCAAGCGCGCTACCGGCTCGTAGGACTTTCCCGAGTCTCAGCCCTGCGCCGGCCTGCGTTCGACGATGTAGATGTGGTCTGCCGCCAGCACCACGTCGCCGCGCTGGTTGATCACCTCGCACCGCTCGATCACCCGTCCTGAACCCGGCCGCTTGGGATCGTCTTCCTTGACCGCGATGGTGGTGCGCGTGCGGATTGTGTCGCCGATGAACACCGGCTTGATGAAGCGCAGCCGGTCGTAGCCGTAGGAAAAGGCGACAGGGTTAACGACGCTCGCGGTCAGCCCGATGCCGACGGAGAACACCAGCGTGCCATGCGCGATGCGCTGGCCGAATGGCGTCGTCTTCATGTACTCGGCGTCCATGTGGTGCGGAAAGAAATCGCCGGTGTGGCCGGCATGGACGATGAAGTCGGTCTCGGTGATGGTGCGGCCGCTTGTTAGGCGCGACGCGCCAATCTCGTAATCCTCGAAATACTTGATCTGTTCCATCAGGGTCTTTCCGCAATCGGCGTCGCCGGTGCCGCGCTCGACTGATACGCCGCCTCGACCAGCGCCATAGTGCTCCAGGCATCTTCGACGGGGCTTATCAGCGTATCATCTTCTCCGGTCGCAAAGCGCTGGACATTGGCCATGCGGCCGACGAAGGCATCGGGAAACCACTCGCCGGCCAAAGGCACGGCGATCCAGCCCGTTCCGCCCTTCGGATAGATCTCCAATACATCCGGTTCGCCCTGGGGATAATCGAGGTTGAGACCCAGCTTGAGATAGGCGGCACCCTCTGTGCCGCAGATGCGGAACTCGCAGGCCTGATGCCGGCGACCGAATTTGTGGTCGTGGTTGATCGACAGCGCGCAACGCACGGTGTCGCCATAGTCGAGAATGGCGCTGGTGCGCGTCTGCGCCACCTTATGGTTGGGATGGCCGAGTGTCTTGGCGTGCACGCCTCTGGGGTCGCCGAGCAACTGCCGGATCAGGTCGAGATAGTGGATCGAATGCATGGCGATCTCGACGCGCGGCGCCTTGAGCAGGAATTCCCAAAGCTCCCATGGTGTCGCCAGCGCCAGCCAGGCGTCGAAGTCGACGATCTCGCCGAGCCAGCCCTTGCCGATGGCATCCTTCAGCGCCAGCATCATTGGCGCGAAGCGCAATTGGAAGTTCACCGCCGCGTGCAGCCTCCTGGCGCGGCAGATTTCGAGGATCGCGGTCGCCTCGGCAAGATTGCTGCCCATCGGCTTCTGGATCAGCGCCACCGCGCCGTCAGGCAAGGACTTCAGCACATCGGCATGATGCGACGGCGGGGTGGCAAGGTCGAAGATCGCGCCCTCGACAGCAGTCGCTTCTTCGACCGAGCCAAAGGCCGTCACGCCCCATTGGCTGGCCAGCTTTTCAGCCCTGGCATGATCAGGATCATAAAGCCCGGCAACCGGAAAGCCGGCCTTCCGGTAGGCTGGGAAATGCGCGTCGCCGACGATCGATCCCGCGCCGAAGGTGACGATCGGCCGGGGTTTTGAGGGTTTTGGCCAGGATTGAACGAGCAAGGCAGGGTCGAAGCCGCCTTCAGTCATGATGGAAGACCTCATCCATCTCGGCCCACCACTCGCCCTCCTTGCGGGTCGCCAGCGGCTCCTGGCATGGCATGCAGACGGCCCACCATTCCTGCGTCTTCGGGTCGGCCGCCATCTTGGCCATGTCGGCGGCATAGTCGGTGCCGTGGTATTCAAAATAGGAAAACAGCAGGTTCTCCGGCCGCTTCAGGTAGATCGAATAATTCTTGATATTGCAGGCCGAGATCATGGTCAGCACGCCGGGCCAGACGGCGGCATGGAGGCGGACATACTCCTCGACCTTTTCCGGCTTCAGTCCGAGAATCATCCCCATCCGCTGCATATCAGTCTCCTATTTCGTGATCGCCGTGGTGAATTCGGCGATGCTCATGGCCTTGACCGCGTCCCAGTCCCAATCGATGCCGATTCCCGGTTCGTCGGGCGCCAGCGCCTGGCCATCTTCGATGCGCATGCGCTTGCCGGTCAACTGGTCGAGCTGCGGAATGTACTCGACATATCGGCCGTTCTGAACAGCGCAGGTCAGGCTGACATGCAGTTCCATCAGGAAATGCGGGCAGACCGGAATGTCGAAGGCCTCTGCCGCGTGCGCAATCTTGAGCCAGGGCGTGATGCCGCCGATACGGCCGACATCGACCTGCACGATCGAGCAGGCGCCTTTCTGCATGTACTCGCGAAAATGGCGGAGGGAGTAGAGCGACTCGCCGATGGCGATCGGCGTCGGCGTCGAGTTCGACAATCGCACATGCCCGTCGATGTCGTCTGCCGGCAGCGGTTCCTCGATCCAGGCGAGGTCGAGCTCACGCAGCCTCGCAGCGCGCCGGATCGCTTCGTCGACCGAAAACCCCTGATTGGCGTCGGTCATGATCTCGTAGCCGTCGCCGACCGCCTTGCGCACCGCCGACAGGCGGGCAAGATCCTCCGACCCGTGCGGCCTGCCGATCTTGACTTTCGAGCCGCGAAATCCCTTCGCCTTGGCGGCCAGCGCATCGTCGACCAGCGCCTGCGTCTCGATGTGCAGCCAACCGCCTTCGGTGGTGTAAAGCGGACAACGATCCTTGGCGCCGCCGGCCAGTTTCCACAAAGGCAGGTTTTGCTTCTTGGCCCGCAGATCCCAGAGTGCTGTATCGATGGCGGCGATCGCGATGGCGGTGATGGCACCGATGGTCGTGGCATGGGTGGCGAATTCGAGATCGTGCCAGATCGCCTCGATCATGTCGGGATCGCGGCCGATCAGGCGCGGCACCAGATGGTCCGAGAGCAGCCGCATCACCGACGAACCGCCGGTGCCGATCGTGTAGCTGTAACCGGTGCCGACCGCACCGTCGGAATCGGTGATCGTGACGATCGGCGTTTCCTGGCTGACGAAGCTCTGGATCGCGTCGGTGCGCTTGACCTTGGGCACAAGGTCCACCATGCAAAGGTCGACTTTCTCGATTCTGGCCATGCCGATCAGCTCCGCAATGTCTTTCCGGTCTCAGTGGCAAACAGATGCGCCTGCGACATGTCGAGGCTCATGGCGACCCGCTCGCCCGGCCGCAGTGGCCTCGGGTTCAGCATGCGCGACACCCAGTCCGTGCCGTTGAATTCAACGAACACCAGCGTCTCGTTGCCGAGCGGTTCGGTGACCGTGATCGGCAGCTCGATCTGGTGGACATCGGCCGCGCCACCGGAACTGATGCCATGGCCGGTCGGGTAGATGTCGTCCGGCCGCAGCCCGAACACGACCTTGTCGCCGGTCGCGACATTGGCCTTGAACTGGCCGGGCAGCGGCAGCTTCTCGCCGCTGGCGAAAACCATCTGGCCGTCATCGATCGTCGCCTCGTGCAGATTCATCGGCGGTGAGCCGATGAAGCCGGCGACGAAGCGCGTCGCCGGCCGCCGGAACACCTCGTCGGGCGTGCCGACCTGTTCGATATGACCGTCGCGCATGATGACGATGCGATCGGCAAGCGTCATCGCCTCGACCTGGTCGTGGGTGACGTAGATCACTGTCGACTGCACCTTGGCATGCAGCTTCTTGATCTCGGTGCGCATCTGCGTGCGCAATTTGGCGTCGAGATTGGAAAGCGGTTCGTCGAACAGAAACACATCGGGGTCGCGCACGATGGCGCGGCCCATCGCGACGCGCTGGCGCTGACCGCCGGACAGTTGCGACGGGCGGCGGTCGAGCAACGTGTCGAGGCCGAGGATGGCCGAGGCCTCGGCGACGCGGCGGTCCATGTCTTCTTTGGCGGCGCCGGCGATCTTCAGGGAGAAGCCGAGATTCTCGCGCACCGTCATGTGCGGATAGAGCGCATAGGATTGGAACACCATCGAGATGTTGCGCGAGCGTGGCGGCAAATCGTTGACGATGCGTCCGCCGATCTCGATCGAGCCGGCGCTGATTTCCTCCAGCCCGGCGATCATGCGCAGCGTCGTCGACTTGCCGCAGCCGGACGGGCCGACCAGCGCAATGAACTCGCGGTCGGCAATGTCGAGATCGATGCCGTGCACGATCCCAATAGTGCCGTAGCGCTTGGTCAGCTTGGTGAGGGTAACGGTTGCCATGGGATCAGCCTTTCACCGCGCCGGAGGTCAGGCCGCCGACAAGGTGTTTCTGGACTATGTAGGTGAGGGTGAGCGCCGGGATGATCATCACCACGGCCAGCGCGCACATGCCGCGCCAATCGATGGTGAACTCGGCCGTGTAGTCGAGCAGGCCGACCGGCAGCGTCTTGGCGCTCACCGAGCGGGTCAGCTGCGAGGCCAGCGCGAACTCGTTCCAGCAGGTCAGGAAGGCGAAGATCGCGGCCGACGCAATGCCCGGTCCGGCGAGCGGAAACTCGACCTGCCAGAACGCCTGCCAGCGGGTGCAGCCATCGATCTGCGCTGCTTCCGCGAGGTCCTTGGGCACCTGGCGGAAGAAGCCGTCGATCAGCCAGATGGTGAACGGCACGTTGAGCGCGACATAGGCGAGGATCAGCCCGAAATGGGTGTCGATGATGCCGAGCCGCACATAGAGGAAGAACAGCGGCAGCGAGAGCGCGATGCCCGGCACGGTGCGCGTCAGCATCAGGCCGAGGAAGACGCTCGATTTACCGCGAAAACGATAGCGGGCGAACGCATAGCCGCCTGCCATGCCGATGGCCACCGCAATCACCGTCGAGGTCACCGAGATGATCAGCGAGTTGCGGAAATATTCAATCACCGGGATGCCGCCCTTGCCGATGCCCGAGAACATCGCGACATAGGCGTCGAACGAAATCTCCTGTGGGATCCACACCGGTGGCTTTGCCATGATCTCGACCGTCGGCCGCAGCGACGACAGCACGATCCACAGGCCCGGCAGGCAGATGGTCAGCATCGCCAGGAACAGGCCGATGCGATAGACGATGCCGAGCAGCCGGCGCTTCAGGCGGGCGGAAGAATTCTCGTCCATCTTCACCACTCCGCACCGATCTGCGTGCGCGCCGCGGCGAGCTTGTTGAAGAAGTAGACGGTGAAGGCGATCGACAGCAGGATCGAAAAATAGGCCATGGCGTTGGCCATGCCCATGCGCCCGTCGCTGTAGGCGGTGCGGGCCACCAAGGTCCATAGCAGTTCGGTGCGGCCCGCCGGTCCGCCATCGGTCATGATCTTGACGATGTCATAGGCGCGCGCCACGTCGAGCGAACGGATGGTCATGGCGATGTAGGCGAAGGGCATGACGAATGGCCACGTCACATAGCGGAATGTCTGCCACGGCGTGCAGCCGTCGACCCGCGCCGCCTCGATCGGCTCCTTGGGCATGGCGAGCAGGCCGGCGAGGATCAGGATGGCGAAGATCGCCGTCGACGACCAGATCTCGGCGATCGAGATGGCGATGAAGGCGAGATGGCCCTCGATCAGCCACGGTATGGCGTCTCGCGTGATGCCGAGCGACTGCAGCGCATTGTTCACCAGGCCGATATTGTCGTTGAACATGAACTTGAATTGGAAGCCGACCAGGATCGGCGAGAACATCATCGGAAACATCATCAGCGTGCGCAGGATGCGCTGGCCGCGCGTCGCCTTCTCGACCAGCATGGCGAGGCCGAGCCCGAGCAGCATTTCGAGATTGAGCGCGATGGTCAGCAGCAGAACCGTGCGACCGAAGGCCCACCAGAAGTCGGTGTTGGACAGGATCGAAAGATAGTTCCGGATGCCGATGAAGACGTAGAACGTTTCGGGCCGCGTCAGGCGGAACGGGGTGAAGCTCGAATAGAGCGACAGAAGCAGCGGCACCACCACCACCGCCGCCAGCACGATCATGGCCGGAAGCAGCAGCAGGAATGGCGCGGATGGCTTGAAGCCCTTCATCAGAATCCTTGAGTGTTTGTATTTGGACGGCGGTGCGTTGGCTGGGCGCGAAGGGTTAGCGTAAACCGCTGGCATCCCGCGCAACGCGATCGCCTCCCCCATTGCTGATGGGGGAGGCAACCCTGGGAGCCGTTGCTAGAGCTTGCCGGCGTCCTGGAGGATTTGTGTCGCCTTGGCGGCGGCTTCATCCAGTGCCTGCTTCGAGGTCTTGTCGCCGAGGATCGCCGCCTGCAGCTCGGGATAGACGGCGTTCGAGATCTCGATCCATTCAGGCGTCTGCGGCACGGCGAAGGCGTGCTTGGCCTCTTCCTGGAAAGCGGTAAGAACCTCCTTCTTGTAAGGATCGTTTTCGGCTTGCTTCAGGTCCCAGTCCCAGACCGCGGTGCGGGTCGGCAGCGGACCGGCGGCGGCCTCGAGCTTCTGGCTGTCCTCGTTGGTCAGCCACCAAACCAGGGAAGCCGCGGCCTCCTTGTTCGGGCAGTTCTCGGTCACCGAGAAGCCATGGAAGCCGGACCAGCCGGTGCGCTTGCCGGACGAACCCTTCGGCGCGACTTTGACGCCGACATTGCCGGCGACCTTCGACGACTTCGGATCGTTGAAGAAGCCGGCCCAGCCCGGCCAATCCAGGTTGATGGCGACAGTGCCGGACGCAAAGCCCTGGCCGAGATCGTCCCAGAGATAGTTGGTGGTGCCGGCCGGCACAGCCTTGGCCTTGTAGAGGTTGACGAACCAGTCGAGCGCCCGGATGCCGGCCTCGGAGTTGAAGACCGGCTTGCCGTCCTTGTCGAGATATTCGCCGCCCTCGGCGACGACCATCTCGTAGAAGCGGCCGTTGATCGCCTCTTCCTTACCGGCGAACTGGGTGCCGTAGAAATTGGGCGGGTTGGCGAAGAACTCGGCCTGGTCGGTGACTTCCTTCCAGGTGTCCGGCGGCACCAGGTCATAGCCGTATTTCGCCTTGAACTTGGTCTTGTTGTCGGCGTTCTCGTACAGGCTCTTCTGGTAGTAGAGCGCCGAAACGTCGAACTGCGCACGCGGCAGCATCTCCAGCTTGCCGTCGATGGTTGCCGCCTTGATCGTCGACGGCACGAAGGCGTCGATCTCTTCCTTCGGCAGCAACTTGCTGAGGTCGGTGTAGAGGCCGGTATATTGCGGCGCGAAGGAGGAATGGTTCCAGCCGACGCACCAGTTGGTGCTGCCCGAGGCGATGTCCGACTTGAGCTCCTTGTCGATGTCGAAGCCGTTCTTCTTGGTCAGGATGTTGACCTTGGCGCCAGTCGCCTTCTCCCATTCGGGAATGCGTTCGTAGAGCTTTTCATATTGCTGGCCGCCGATCAGCTTCACGTCGACGGTCACGCCTTCGAACTTGCCGGGCAGGTCGCCGGCAAGAGCAGCGCCTGCACCTGACGCGAGCAACAATGCACCGGCGGAGACGCCGGAAAGCAGTCTGTTCATTGGTATCCTCCCTTGGTGCCGCCTTCGCGGCGACCGCAACTCGTCTGATGACAAGAAGTGCTACATTCATATACAAACAAAACATTCATAGACACGTCAAGGCGAAATTTGTTTCCGCCGCGCACGTTCCTGCGTATATGAAGGGCGAAATTCACTGGAGGATGAGCCCATGGACGACAGTGAAGACGAGCGCTATCGCGCACCGGCGCTCGACAAGGGGCTCGATATCCTTGAACTGCTGGCGGGCGTCGACGGTGGCCTGACCCAGGCCGAAATCGCCAAGAAACTCGACCGCAGTCCCAACGAATTCTATCGCATGCTCGACCGGCTGGTGCGGCGTGGCTACGTCACGCGCCTCGACGGCGACCGCTATTCGCTGACGCTCAAGCTGTTCGGCCTGGCACAGCTGCACGCGCCGGTACGGCGGCTGGTCTCCTATGCGACGCCGCTGATGCGTGAGCTTGCCGAGACATCGCAGCAGGCCAACCAACTCGTTGTTTTTGATCGTGGTTCTGCCGTCGTCATCGGTCAGCAGGAAGCACCGAACTACTGGGGCATATCGATCCGGGTCGGCTCCCATATCAGTCTATTCGATACCGGCTCGGGACATGTGCTGCTCGCCTTCCGCTCACCGGAAGAGCGCCAGATGATGATTTCCGAACACGTCCGCAGCACCGACAAGACGGCGCAATCGAGCGAGTTCTTCACCCGTCTCGACCAGATCCGCGACCGTGGCTACGAGATGATGGCTTCGATGCAGACAGCCGGCGTCTTCAACCTGTCGGCCCCGGTGCGCAGTTCCGACGGCAAGGCGATCGCCGCGCTGTCGATTCCCTACATCACGGTGGTCAACGCGCCTTCCGCACCCGATATCACCAGGACAATCGAACTGTTGCTGGCAACGTGTGAAAAGCTGTCGCACCTTGCTGGATCAGCAGTCGGCTCATCGGTGTGAATTCTTATTTGAATGAAGAATTCTTTCGTGAGATGATTTGAAAAGCCAGAGGGAGGAGCCTCGCCATGATCATCGACACCCATCTTCACCTCATCGATCGCTCGGCCCTGCGCTATCCCTGGCTCGCCGACGTGCCGGCGCTCAACCGCGATTTCTCTTATGAAGACTACGCGACGGAGGCGCAGCGTGTCGGCGTCGAGCGCGTGCTGCATATGGAGGTCGATGTCGATCCGGCCGACATCGAAGCCGAGACGGCTCGTGTGGAAGGACTGTCACGGCAGCCCGGCAGCATGCTGGCCGGGGTGATCGCGTCCTGCCGTCCTGAGGAAGGAGACTTCGCGGCCTATCTCGAACGGCAGCGGGCAAACCCGTTCGTAAGGGGCTTTCGCCGCGTCCTTCATGTCGCGCCCGACGAGCTCTCGGAAGGTGCGGTGTTCCGCGACAGCATCAAGCGGCTTGGCGGCACCGGCCTGACCTTCGATCTCGTCGTGCTGCCGCACCAGATTCCCAAGGCTATCGTGCTTGCCGACCTGGCACCCGATGTGACGTTCGTCCTCGACCATTGCGGCGTGCCCGACATCAAGGGCAACAGGGAACATCCATGGCGCGAGCATATGAGCGAGATCGCCCGGCGCCCGAATGTCATGGCCAAGATTTCCGGTGTCGTCGCCTATGCCGATGCCGGCAGCTGGACGGTCGAGACGTTGCGGCCGTACGTCGAGCACACCATCAATTCATTCGGCTGGGACCGCGTCGTCTGGGGCAGCGACTGGCCGGTCTGCACGCTAGGCGGCGGCCTGTCGACCTGGGTGGCGGCGACCCATGCATTGCTCTCGGGCTGCAGCATTGCCGAGCGCGACAGGCTGTTGTCCGGCAATGCCCGCAAGCTGTGGCGGCTCGACTGACAGGTCCTTTCAGATGGTTGCCGAGACGTGCCGTTCGCGGCCATAGAGCGAAACCAGCAGCACGATGACGAAGCCGAGCGCGGCCTGCACTGCCGCGGGCTGGAAGCCGAGGCCGATGAGCAGCGTGTTGATCTCGGTCAGCACCAGCACGCCGGCGATCGTGCCGAGATAGCTGCCCCGGCCGCCGACCAGTGCTGCGCCGCCGACGACGACCGCTGCGATGGTCTGGAACAGATAGGGCTGGCCGACATCGCCATAGGCCGAGCCGGTGAAGCCGAGCAGCAGCACGCCCGCGACAGCGGCGAAGAAGGCGCTTGCTGCATAGGTGATGACCCACATGCGAACCGGATCGATCAGCGCCAGCGGCGCCGCTCCCGGATTGCTGCCCAACGCATAGAGCCGGCGGCCATAGGGCGTCCGCTCCAGCACTAGCACGACCAGCGCCGCCAGCACGACCAGGCTTGGCACCAGCCACGGCACCGGCAGCGGGCCGGCCGATCCGCCGATCGAGACGAAGCTGGAAACCGCTTGTGGCGCGGAGCCTGACGGGAAGCCGGCTGTCCACAGCAGCACCAGCCCTTGCACGACCATGCCGATGCCGAGCGTGACGATGAGCGGCTGGATGTCGAGGCTGCGCGAGATCAGCCCGTTCAGCCCGCCGATGACGAGCGCCAGCGCGCCGACCAGGCCGCAGACGAGAAAAAAGTTCCAGCCATCGCCATAAAGCTGCGCCGCCACGACATTGGCAAAGCCGATGACGAAGGGGATCGAAAGGTCAATGCCGCCCATGATGACGACCAGCGTCTGGCCGATCGAGGCCACGGCGAGCAGCGAGGCGAGCACCAGCATGGCCCGTATCGCAAACGGCGCCGAGTAGCCGGGAATGAGAATTGTGCCGGCAAGGTGCAGAAGGGCGGCGACGCAGAAGGCGCCGACGACACGGGCGTTGGTTGTCGCGAAGAGGTTTTGGCGCAAAACCATGTCAGCGTCTCCCCATGGCAAGACGTTCCTGCAGCGCTGTCAGCATCACCGCCAGCACCAGGATCGCGCCGTAGGCGATCTGCAGCACGAAGGTCGAGACGTTGAACGTCGTCAGCACGCTCTGCAGCAGGAAGATGTCGATGGCGCCGATGGCGGCACCCGCCACGCCACCACGGCCGCCGGCCAGGCTGACGCCGCCAAGTGCTACGGCGGCGATGGCGATCAGTGTGTAGGTCGGCCCGATATTGGGATCAGCCGAGCCGATCAGCGCGGTCAGCATCAGCCCGGCGCATCCGCCGAGGATGCCGGTCATGACATAGGCGATGAAGCGCACGCGCGTGACATCGACACCGGCGGTGTAGGCGGCGCGGTCGTCGCTGCCGACCGCCATAAGCTGGTCGTAGTATGGTGTGCGCCGCACCAGCCACCAGGCGACGAGCATCGCCGCCAGCGGCAGCATCGACAGCGAACCGGACAGCGCCTTGAGCCAGGCCGGCGCTGGGCCGATGGGCGCCGGCAGGATTGTCAGCGTCACGCCGGTCAGGATCAGATAGGTGCCGAGCGTGGCGACGATCGGCTGAATGCGCACGATTGTCGCCAGGAAGCCGTTCGCCGCGCCCACCAGCGCGCCGACGAGCAACGCCGCCGGAACGAGCACCAAGGGCGACGAGATGCCGGTGCCGAGGAACAGCACCTGGATCGTCAAAGCGTTGACAAAGCCCATCAATGGCCCGACCGAGATGTCGATTCCGCCACGCCCGGCGAGGATGACAGGCGTTGAGGCGATGGCAGCACCGATCAAGGGCGCCGCCAATCCGACCAGCGCCCCCCAGGAACCCGGCTGGAACCGTCCCGGGCTGAGGATGAGATTGACCGCAAGCAGCACGACCAGCAGCACGACGGCGAAGCCGAAATTTCGCCCAAGGGACAGGAGGCGCGCAACAGGGCTCATGCCGCACGTCCGAACATGGCTGATATCACGCCGTCGGTGGTGAGGGCGTTGCCGGCGATCTCGGCCGCGACTTCATTCTCACGGAACACCAGCACGCGCTGGCACAGGAGAAGAATCTCCTCGATTTCGCTGGACAGGATGACGAGCCCCATGCCGTCGGCCGCCAGCCCGCGAAACACGTCGTAGAGAACATGCCGCGTCGCCACGTCGACGCCACGCGTCGGATCGTTGAGGAGCAGGATCGCGGGCTCCAGCGCCAAGGCCCGCGCCAGCAGCACCTTCTGCTGGTTGCCGCCCGACAAAGTGGTGATCGGCGCATCGGGCCGGGGTGCGGCGATTGACAGTTTTTCGCGGTAGATGTCGTAGCGCGCCTTGCGCGCCGCCGGGCTGATCAGGCCGAGCCGTGTGTCGCGCGACAGAGTCGAAACGGCGAAGTTGTCGAGCACCGACTGCGTCGGGAAAATGCCGTTGGCGCGTCGGTCGCGCGGCAAATAGGCGATGCCGCTGGCGACAGCCTTGCGAAACCCGGTGATCTTACGGGACGCATCCGATGCACCGAGTTCGATCGAGCCGCCATGCGGCGGTTCCAGGCCAGCAAGCATCTTGAGAAACAGCTCCTGGCCATGACCATCGAGGCCGGCAAGCCCGACGATCTCACCCGGAGCGATTGCCTGCGTGATCGGGCTGGCGCCGGGCGCGATGACGAGTTCGCGAACGGCAAGACCACCAAAATCGAGAGCGGTGCGATCAGCCATGCGCAAGCTCCGCGGCGGTACGTGGCGCCATTGTCTTGAGAAGCTCAGCCGGCGTCGAAGCGCCGCGCTCTTCGGTGCGCACCACGCTGCCGCCCCGCAGGATCGAGATGCGATCCGAAAGCGACATCACCTCGTCCATGCGGTGGGTGATGAACAGGATCAGGCAGCCCTCGCCGGCAAGCGCACGCATCAACGAAAAAACGGATTCGCGATCGGCGAAGTCGAGCGCGGCGGTGACCTCGTCGAGGATCAGGATCTTTGGGTTGCGCACGATCGCGCGAGCAAGGACGACCAATTGCTGCGCGGCGAGCGGCAGCAGGCCGGCTGGCATGTCGAGAGGGACGTCGGTGACCGCGAAGCGCTTAAGCGCAGCTTTCGCCCGGTCACGGCGCTCGTTGCGGGGCACAGCGCGCCGGACCAGCCCGTCGAGGCCGAGCAGGATGTTGTCGGTCACGCTGCGATCCGGCGCGATCAGCACCTCCTGGAACACCGTGGCGAAGCCTTGCGCCTGGAAGGCCGAGGGGTTGGCGCCCGAGAACGGCTTGCCGTGCAGGAGGATCGCGCCGCTGTCCGGCTGGACGATGCCGGACAACAGCTTGACCATCGTGCTCTTGCCCGAACCGTTCTCGCCCAGGATGGTGTGGATGGTTCCCGCCCGAAACGCGATCGATGCGTCCGCGAGCGCGATCGTCTCGCCATAGCGTTTGGATATGGTTTTGACTTCAAGCATGTCGCATTTCGATGCTGGCAGGCCGGCTCCCCGAAAGGAGCCGGCCTGTTGAGAGATTAGCAGGCGTCACTTTGCACAGGCATCGGGCACCTTCGAATAGTCCCAGCCCTTGGTTGGCGCCGGGTTCGAGAAATAGGCGTCGAGCCATTCCTCCGGCATCGGATCTTTCGGCGGGATCGGGAAGATAGACACGGCGTCCGTCGTCATGCAGTCCTTGTACCAGGCACCGAGATCGGCGGTGTGGACAGGCGGGATCGGGATCAGCAGCGTGTTCAGCTTCGGCTTCTGCCCGTCGAGCATGCGCTCGCCGACGCGGAACAGCGTCTGCGCGGTCCAGTGCGGCAGCACCGCATGGCCTTCGAAGCGGTACTTGTCGGGGTTGGCCTTCCAGTAGCCCAGCGCATCGCCGGTGATCGAGCCGGTGATCAATGGTGCGGGCCGGCCGGCTTCTGCGAAGGCTTCGGCGACGACGCGGCTTTCGCTGCCTGTCGTCCACACTGCATCGATCGGCGCCGGGTTGGTGGCGATCGCCTGCAGCACCACGGTCTTGGTGACGTTGGCTGTCCAGTTGCCATTGACATTGCGCGAGATCTTCAGCTTCGGATTTTCAGTCAGCGCCTTGTCCGCGCCCTGGCGCTCCTGCACCACGATCGGGTGTCCGGCGATGCCTTCGACCAGAAGGATGCTGGCGCCGTCCGGCTGCGCCTTGCCGATCGCCGCCATCATGTCGTAGCCCCAGCGCGCATAGTTGGAATCGACATTGATGGCGTTCGGGCTGGTCACCGAACCGGCAGCGGTGATGAACGGAATGCCGGCTTTGGCGGCAGCGTCGACCGCATCATCGAGTGCCGTCGCCGAGCCCGGGATCGAGGTGATGATCGAGCACTTCTTGTCGATGAAGGCGCGGATCTGGTTGATCTGCTGGCTGGCGTCGTTGTTGGAATCAGACACCTCGAAGCTGGACACCGTTCCGTCGGCGATCAGCCCGTCGACGAGACGCTTCAATTCCTTGGTCACCGTGACCCGCCACGGATTGCCCTGGTAGGATTCCGAGTGGCACCATTTCCACGGTTTCGGCGGCGCTGTGAAATTGTCCCAGGCCGAAGGCAGCACCTTCTGCGGCGCGCCGTCATATTGCGCCTTAAGTTCGGTTGGCAGCCCGCCGATGACGCCTTGCACATCCTGCGCAAAGGCGGTCGTTGCAAGCGAGGCAAGCGCGGTTGCGGCCAGCAGGCCGCGGATCATTCCTGTCATCTCGTTCTCCTCCGTTCGGTTTGGTTCAGGCTCCTCCACCGGCAGCGCCGGACACCTGCACCGGGGAACTCTCCCGAAACAGGCGATTGAGATCGGCAACAACCTGTCGGGCTTGATGCCGGGAGGTCATGCCGGAAAGGATGCGTTCGGATGCTGCTTGCTGGAAAGTCATGTAGCCGTCGTGGCGCGGCCGCACCCATGCACCCTCCAGCGTCGCGCGCGTATCCCGATAGAAGTCGCCGGTCGCTTCATTGACAGCCTGGTCCTCCCAGGCCGCTGCATGGCCGGGCTGGCCGCCGGCGGCGGCATAGGCGCCACGCTGGACATCGCCGCTCGCGACCCAATAGGCGAAGTCGATCGCGGCATCCCTGGCTTTGGAAAAGGCTGATACGGCTATGCCGGTGCCGCCAAGCGCCGAACCGACCGGGCCGCCGGAACCGATGACCGGAACATCGGCAAAGGCCAGCCGGTTCGCCCGAAAGCCAGCCGTCGCATAGGAAACGTAACCATAGATCAGTGGCGCGCAGACGAACCTGGAACCGGCCTCCGCCATACGTTCGGAGACGGCAATCGGGTCCATCTCGAAACACGCGGGATCGACCAGCGCTGCGATCTCGCGCATTGCCTCGAAGACTTGGCTACCGATCTCCACATCGATCAGATCGTGGGACGGATCGGTCGTGCAGGCATGCCCGAGATTGCCGGCAAGCGTGTAGAACACCATCAACACGTGAGGCGGCCGCAGCGGCAGCAGCACGCGGCCTTGCCGGGCGAGATCGAGCACCTCGCTCCAGCGCGCCGGCGGCGCCGCGAGCGCATCCGGACGCCATGCCTGGACCTGGGTTGCCGCATCGATCGGGAAAGCCCATTGCCGTCCTTGCCAGTTGTAGCTCGGATAGGACTGGCCGATGCTGCCTGAGGCAAGGGCCGTGCGTTCCGCCTCGCGTCCGGCGACATCCAGCGGCTCCAGGCAGCCTTCGGCCGTGATCTGGCCGACATGCGGATGGTCGATGACGATGAGGTCATAGGCGCGCGCCAGTTCTTCGACCGGGAAGGATTCGAAGTCCTGCAGCGAGCGCTTGTCCCATTCGATGGCAATACCGGTCTTCTGCTGCCACAGCGCCGAGCAGGCGACCATCGGATCATAGCCACGCGGATGGCTCCAGGTCATGCCTTTGAGCTTGGGCGAACTCACAGGCCGAACTCCGCGCGGATGGCGGCACTGTGCTCGCCGATGCGGGGCGCCGCCCGATCGGCCTTGGCTCTTATGCCATCGACCCGGAGCGGCGAACTCGTGGTGAGGATCGACACATCGTCCTCGCGCGTCACCGTCTGCAGCATATCGAGCGACTGGAACCCCTCGTTTGCCAGCATCTCGGGCCAGGTCAGCACTTTGGCGCACCAGATGTCGGCCGGCTCGAGGATATCAAGCCACTCGTCGATCGTCTTGGTGGCGATCCGCTGTGCGATGATCGCCTTGATGTCGTCGCGCGCGGTGAACCACGACGCAGGCTTGTCGCGATAGGGTGCGAGTTCGCTGAGCGACAGGAGATCGGCCAGCTTGGGAATCGGCGTCATGGCGATGGCGAGATATCCGTCCTTGGCCGGGTAAACACCGTAAGGCGCCGACAGATAGGCATGCGCGCTGCGGAAGCTGGAGCGCCTGGGCAGCCGGCGGCCGTCATTGAGATGCGTCGTCAGCACCTCGAACTGGAAATCGACCAGCGCTTCCAGGAGACTGGTTTCGATATGGCTGCCCTGGCCGGTGATGCCGCGCCGCACGAGTGCGGCCAGAATGCCCTGCGCGCAGGCGGCACCGGCCAGCATGTCGCCGATGGCAAGACCGAACGGCACCGGCCCTTGGTCCTCATCGCCGTTTAGCCACATCACGCCGGAGCGCGCCTGCGCCAGCAGGTCTTGGCCGGGTCTCTTGACCCATGGTCCGTCTTCGCCATAGCCGCTGATCGAGGCATAGACCAGCCGCGGATTGATCTTGCGGACCGCCTCATAGTCCAAGCCGAGCCGCTCGATGACGCCCGGCCGGAAATTCTGGATCAGCACATCGGCCTTGGCCAGAAGGCCGCGCAACGCCTCGAGATCGGCCTCGTTCTTGAGGTCGATGGCAAGACTTTCCTTGGCCCGGTTGATGGCATGAAAGATGGTGGAATCGCCGCCGATCTCGGTGTCGCTGAGATAGAGCCGGCGCGACAGGTCGCCGCCATCCGGACGCTCGATCTTGATGACGCGGGCGCCGAGATCGAGCAGCCTGAGTGAGCAATAGGGCCCGGACAGGAACTGGCTCATGTCGACGACGACGAGACCGGCGAGCGGCAATTCGGCTGCTGCCGGCATGCTATTTCTCCGTCTTGCCGACGAAGTCGGCCGGGTTGCGGTACTTCACCGTCTGCAGATGCTCGCAATAGAGAACCAACTCGCCTTCGCCCTTGAACACCTCATAGCTGGCGCGGATCAGCCCCATTTCCTTGTAGCGGGGCTTCTTGTCGAGGTTGGAGCGGATCGAATAGATCGTGTCGCCAATGAAGACGGGTTTTATGAAGCGGAGCTTGTCGTAGCCATAGGAGAAGGCATTGACGCAGTTGGTGGCGACCAGCCCCAGGCCAGCCGAAAAGACAAAGGCGCCGGCGATCAGCCGCTTGCCGAAAATGCCTTCGTTCTCGGCAAACATCTGGTCCTGCACATAGGGGTGGATGTCGAGCACCAGCGTGTTGAACAAATGGCTGTCGCCTTCGGCCATTGTGCGCCGCAACGAGCGGATCTTCTGGCCGACGGGCCAGTCCTCGTAGAACCAGTTCTCGGCGTTCCACACCGGCAGCGCGGCGTGATCCGCCGGCATGTTCTTGGGATGCGTCGAGGCGACACCGACGGTAGGTGCGAAATCGTTCATGGTCGGCACCGCCAGACCTGCATGGGGCACGTCACAGCTATCGGAAAACGCATCAAGGCGTCGAAATGCAAGACGTCTCCTCCCATCAATCTTCTTTTGTAAATAGTATTTTCACATATGGGGTTGCGTTGCAAGCGTGAACAGGCGAAATTTTGGCTGCTCCCGCGCGCCAAAGCGCAGGCGGGTAGGGGAGGAAATCATGCGCGAGAATTGTCTGGTCTTTGTCGGCAGCCTGAACCGCGAGGCGCCGTATTTTCAGGGCGCTCGGGGCGTCGGCCTCAGCGTCTACAGCTTTGACGAGACGACGCTGGAAACACGAAAACTGGCCGAGACCAACGACGTCGACAATCCGACCTTCCTCTCGGTGACACCGGACGGCTCGCGGATCTACGCCAACTCGGAAGTGTTCACCTGGCGCGAGGGCACCGTCTCAGCTTACAGCTTCGATCGAGCTTCGGGGACGCTCATTTATCTGAACAAGCAACCGTCGCTCGGCAGCATAGCCGCCCACAACACCATCACCCGCGACGGGACAAAACTGCTGGTCGCCAATTACGGCATGGGCGAGGGCGGCCCGGATCGCGCGGTGGCTGTCTATGGCTTCGAAGAGAACGGCGCCTTGTCGGCGCCGCTTGCCAGCGTTTCGCATGAGGGCAGCGGCCCGAATGTGGCGCGGCAGGAACGCTCGCATGCGCACAGCGTCACCGAAACCATCGGCGGGGGAACAGCCATCGTCGCCGACCTCGGCATCGACCGGCTGGTGTCTTACCGGATCGAGCGCGAGGGCAATCTGGCCAAGCTAACCGAATCCGCTTTGCCATCCGGCGCCGGTCCACGCCACCTCGCACTGCATCCGAACGGACGCTTCGTCTTCGTCATGAACGAACTGGATTCGACCATCGTGTCGATGACGCTGGACGAAGCCACCGGCAAGCTCTCGATCATCGACGCAAAGCCGGCGGTGCCGGCCGAGGCACGCGACAGCAACCACTGCGCCGATATCCAGATCTCACCGGATGGCCGTTTTGTCTACGGCTCCAACCGCGGCCATGACAGCGTCGTCATCATGGCGGTCGACCAGCAGACAGGGTCGCTCAGCCTCGTCAGCTATATCCCTTGCGGCGGCGCGACCCCGCGTAACCTGGCGCTGACGCCGTCAGGCGGCCATCTGTTTTCCGCCAACCAGAATGGCGACCGCATTTCGATCTTCGCCCGCGACGCCGACAGCGGCATACTGACCGACACCGGGCGCGCCATCGAGGTCGGCACGCCGATGTGCGTCAAGATCGTGCGCTGAACGCCCACAACTGCGAAACCTCGGAAAAATCGCCCGAGGCTCAAGCCTGTTGTATTGCCGAGAGCTTCCAGTTCGATCCATTCTCACGCACGAAAGTCCACAGCTCGGTCGTCTCTGTCGGATGACCATCGTCGCCCGCGACGATTTTGCCGCTGGCCCGTTCGCGCGTCACGTCACGAGATTCGTAGCGCAAGGCGGCCGTGGCGTAGTCGCGCTCATCCTCGCGCCAGCTTTCCGCGATGTCGGCCTGCAGCAAGGTGATATCAGTCACCTCGTTCCTGAGACCTTTCTGGGCATTGTCGGCCAACTCTTCCGACAGATAGGATACCATTTCGGGTGTAACCGCCCGGCGCAGAGCGGCATGGTCTTCGCGCCCGAATGCTTCCTGGACATCGGTCAGCAGCTGCTGGAATGCGTCGAGATCCGTCTGGGCCAGCGTGATCTCCTCGGAGGCGGCGGCCGGAGAGCCTCCACCTGAACCGCCGCCGAAACCGGGAATTGTGAAGGAGCCTGCAGTCTGCTGCCCTGCCGTTGAGCGGTTCTCAAATCGCGAAGCCTGGGCATTGCCGGCACCGGCGAGCGCCGGCGCGGGGCCGCGCGCGGATTGCGAGCGGAAGAACCTGATGGCCAGCATGATCGCGCCACCGATCAGCAAGGCCTGAAGCAGGAAACCGAACATGCCGGCCAGGCCGCCGAAGCCCTGACCCAGAAGCAGGCCGAACAGGCCGCCGAGCAACAGGCCGCGCATCATCGTTCCACCGAAACCGCTCATGAAGCCGGGCCTCTGCAGGCCGGCCTGCGGCTGCCGGGCCGCGTTGTTCACACCGGTGTTGGGCGTCATCGACCGCTCGACCGGAGCGGCCGGTGCTGGGGCCGTCCTGGTCGGCGGTGCCGATTGGAACGTACGCATGCCACGACTGCCGAAACTGCCGCCACGACGGGCCTCGGCATGGTCCATCGCAACCATGGAGAATGCAAGGAACAGTCCTGCAAAGAGGGCTGCAAATCGGCTGGTGCGGGAAATCATCGGAGATGAACCTTTGTCGATGTGGTTTCGGAAGTTTCAGCAAGTGCCGGCCTGGATGTCGGGCATCATGCGGTCAGTCGAACAACTCTTCGAAGAATGATTTCTTCCGCTTCGGATAGCGGTGACCGTGCGAGCGGGAATAATCGTCATCGCGGCTCTGGCCATGTTGTGGCTGGGAGAATGCTGCCGGCTGTGGCTGCGGCGCGGGCGCCGCTTCCCTGCCGGAACGCTCGATGATCTTGTCGAGTTCTCCTCTATCAAGCCAGACGCCGCGGCACTGCGGACAGTAATCGATTTCGATACCCTGGCGTTCGCTCATCACGAGCGCGACGCGGCAGGAGGGGCAAACCATACCGAGGAGGGAAGTAGATGTCATACGGGGCTCCAAACCGAAAGGAATGAGCCCGCTTGACCGAAAGAGTGGAAACGGGCCCGTTAAAGCGGTCCGACATCACAATCGCCAAAAGCGACAGTCAGAGGGGCCCGGCCCGCACCGAACAGTTAGGGATGCAAAGCCGCGGCTTCAAGGCCGATATTGCCCTGCAAGAATGATTTGTTCGCCAGCGTTGCTCAGGCAGTCACCACGATTCAAATCGTCACCACGATCTCAGATCGTCACTACGATCTCAGATCGTCACCACGATCTTGCCGAACTGCTCGTTCGACTCCAGGTAGCGGCGCCTCGACGATTTGGTCGAACGCGAAGGTCCTGTCGATGATCGGCCTCAGCGTCCCGTCCTCCAGACCTTCGACGATAAACGCCTTGGCGGCCTCGAGTTTCACAGGGTTGCCGGTGATCTCGTGGACGAGGTAGCCGCGCAGTGTCAGCGTCTTGCTCAGCACCGCTGGCAGCGGGAATGGCGTCGGCTCGCGGCTGAGACCGCCATATTCGATGAGGATGCCGCCACGCGACATGGCCGCTGTGAGTGGCTCGAAGATCGGGCCGCCGACCGCATCGAACACGACGCGCACGCCTTCAGGCCCTGCGATCTCATTCAGCCGTGCCGCCAAATCCTCCTCGGCCAAGGTGACGACTTCAGCCGCGCCGGCGTCGAGCAGGGCCTGCCTCTTCGCCGATGTCCGCGTCACCGCAATCGCTGTTGCACCGACCCTGTTGGCGATCTGGATTGCCGCAAGCCCGACGCTGCTCGAGGCCGCGGTGATCACCACGTGGTCTCCGCTGTGCAGCCCGGCGATATCGATCAGCGCGCCATAGGCGGTGAGATACTGCATCCAGACGGCCGCTGCCGTCTGCCAGTCGAGCGACGGCGGATGCTGACGACAAGTCCGGCGGGGTAGGTGGCAAACTCGCCATAGGCCGGCCAGCGGATCATCGATTGCGGCGGGATGACACTGACGCTGTCGCCCGGCGCGAAATCCCTCACACCGTCGCCAATAGCCTCGATGACGCCCGCTGCCTCAAGGCCAAGCCCCGAGGGGAGCGTCGGCGTCTCGATATAGGAACCCGCGCGCAGCAGCGCTTCGGCGCGATTGAGGCCGAGTGCCTTGACCCGGATTTGAACTTCGCCCGAACCCGGTGGGGAAAGCGCGACATGCTCGATGCGCAGAACCTCGGGGCCACCATGCTGGTGAAAGCGAACTACGCGTGTCATTCGGGATACTCCAAATCATCTGAACCGAATGAGCTATGCAGCCGGTCTTGCCAGGGATAAATGGCTGTAAGAGAAGAACAGTAGAAACCAGGAGTTTTGAATATGGATCGGCTTGAGAGCATGGCCGTGTTCGTCAAGGCGGTCGATCTCGGCTCGTTCGCGGCCGCGGCGGTCGCGCTTGATCTCTCCGGACCGATGGTCGGCAAGCATGTCCGGTTTCTTGAGGAGCGGCTGGGCGTGCGGCTGCTCAACCGGACCACGCGACGGCAGAGCCTGACCGACTTCGGCCGCGCTTACTATGAACGCTGTCGGGTGGTGCTGGCCGAGGCCGAAGCCGCCGATGCGCTCGCCGCCGAACAGTTTTCGGAGCCACGTGGAAAACTGCGGGTCACCATGCCGGCGCATTTCGGGCGCCATTGCGTGACCCCCGTGTTGCTAAAGCTGGCCCGTCAATATCCGATGCTGGAACTCGACCTGTCGCTCACCGACCGCTTCGCGGATATTGCCGAGGACGGCTACGATCTCGCAATCCGCACCGGCACTCTTGACGACAAGGTGGGGGTGATTGCGCGTCGCGTCGCGCGTCAGGGCATGGTCGTCTGCGCGGCACCCTCTTATCTCAGAATTCATGGCGAGCCGCAGCGGATCGAGGATCTCGCCGACCATCAGGCGATTGTCTACCGCCGGCTCGGCCAGGTCGTTCAGCCGTGGTTGTTTGTGCGCGAGGGGCAACCCACGCTCGAGATCACGCCAACCGGACGGCTGCGGCTCGACGATCTCGATGCCATCGCTGACGCGGCCGCCGACGGCATGGGGCTGGCCTGGCTGCCCTGGTGGCTGGTACGCGACCGCATTCAGGCCGGCGCGCTGATGGCGCTGTTGCCGGACCAGCCGCGATATCTCTACGACTGCCACGCGCTTTGGCTGCAGACACCGCATCTGCCGCTGAAGGTGCGGCTGGCCGTCGATGCGCTGGCCGTCGCCTTGCCGAAATCGATGGCCTGATTGCCAATCGCCGCCGCTCAGTTGAGATCGCGCCGATACTCCTTGACCTCGCTGCGGTCGACGATCCGCTCGTCTCCGTCATGGGCAGTGATGTGGGTCTCGATCCGCCAGACGTCGCGCAGCGCGCGCACCGTCGCCGTCACTGAAAGGCGCGCCTGCCAGTCGCCGCGGCCATAGGATTTTTCCCAGGTGCAGGTGCCGACCGCCGAGGTCGGGTCGTCGGGGTGAATGGAGAACCGGTCGACATGCTTCGCTGAAAGGACGATTCCCGTATGCGGATGCCGCACCGTGCCGCCATCATTGACGACTTGGTAGACGGTCTCGCTGGTGACCTGGTCTGTCGAAACCGAGCGCTGAAAACCGTCGCCCTTGGCCAGAACCTCCTGCTCCATCGGCGCGGCGCTTTCCGGAGCCAGGAAGGCCCCCAGCGTGTCGTCCAGCTTCTGCGGCGCGCGCACCGGCAGGATCAGCCGGCTGTCCCCGCAATGGATCGACAGCGTCGCCTGCTCGGCGGTCGGAAAGACGATCGGCCAATGCGATGTCGCCAGTGCCAGCCGGATACGCTCGCCAGCCTCGAAACGCTGCCCGCAACAGCGCAGCTTGATGCGGACGGTCTCCGCCCGGCCCGGCACCATGGGTACGATGTCCAGATCATCGTTGCGATGGCTCAGATTGAGGATGCCGTAGCTGATGCGCGAGGCAGCACCTTCCGGGAACACTTGCGACAGCGTGGCGGACAGAAGCGCAACCGGCTTGTCGGAGGAGAGCTTGACCTCGAATTCGGGAAAACCGAGGATCTCGACCGCTTCGGTCAACGGCGCCGTCTCGAAGATCAGGGCATTGCCTTCTTCCGTGCGTTGGTCGACCGGCAAGGTAGGCATGACGCCATAACCGCACCAGGCGCCGGACGACAGGCCGGCCGTCTGCGGCGATGAAATCTCCAGGATCGTGTCTTCGCCCCTGGCCTCGCTCAGCACATGCGGCGCAAGGTTCAGCACCTTTTCGCCGACCCCCGGCCCCGGCCAAGCCGGCTCGGCGACCCAGCGGCCGGGCCGCTCGTCATAGATCGCCGCCGGCCGTGCGGGATCTTGAATCCAGGCGCGCAGCATCGGCTCGTCGGCAATGCCGGTGTTTATGCCCTTGAGATATTGATCCCACCAGCGCAGGCACTCCTGCAGGAAGCCGATGCGCGGTCCTGGCATGGCGAAGTGCGGATATTTATGGCCCCAGGGTCCAATCAGCCCTTTGCGGGGACCGCTTAGCTTTTCCAGCATCCGGAAGATCGGATTGGGGTAACCGTCGGCCCAGCCGCCCACGGCGTAGACCGGGATTTCGACATCGGAATAATCCTCGCAGATCGAACCGTGCTTGTAGAAATCGTCGCGGCGCTGGTGTTCAAACCAGTCCTGCATCCAGATGCCATTGCCATTCAGCCGTTGTTTCCAAAGATCGCGCCAGCGGTCGCCGACAATGAGCGGGTCGGGCGGGGTCATGGCGATGGCCCAGGCGGTGGTTCCCCACATCAGATTGTCGCACATCATCGCGCCGCCGAGATAATGCACGTCGTCGTTATAGCGGTCGTCGGTCGAGCACAGCGAAACGAGGGCTTTCAGCGCCGGCGGCCGGCGGGCCGCGACCTGCAGCCCGTTGAAGCCGCCCCAGCTGATGCCGATCATGCCGACGCTTCCCGAGCACCAGGATTGCCTCGCCAGCCATTCGATGACCACCAGGCAGTCATCCTGCTCCTGCTTCAGATACTCACCCTTGCACAGCCCTTCGCTGTCGCCCGAGCCGCGCATGTCGACCCGCACGCCGGCATAGCCGTGACCGGCGAAATAGGGATGCGTCAGCGCATCGCGCTCCACCGTTCCGTCACGCTTGCGATAGGGCAAATATTCGAGGATCGCCGGCACGGGATCGCTCTCCGCGTCTTCCGGCAGCCAGACACGCGCCGCCAGCTTGACGCCATCCGGCATCGGAATCCACAAATTCTCGATCTCGCGGATTTTGCGCGGGAAATCGGTGACGACGCGGATATCTTGCATGGCGGCTCCTCTCAACGCCCCGGCCGACACTTGCGCCGGTGGCGATCCTTATGTGTTCAGCGGGAAATGGCAGGTCAGACGGCTGTCGCCGACCGAGGCCGGGACGGGGACATCCAGCGCGCAACGGCCCTCGGCCTGCGGGCAGCGTGTGTGAAACTCGCAGCCTGAGGGGCGCGCCAGCAAGGACGGAACGTCAGCCGGCAGCGTGATGCGCTGATGCACCCTGTCGGGATCAGGCTCGGGATTGGCGGAGAGAAGGGCCGCCGTATAGGGATGATGCGGGGCGCGGAAGATCGCTTCGGTTTCGCCCTGCTCGACGAAGCGCCCGAGATACATCACCGCCATGCGGTCGGCGATCTGGCGCACGACATGCAGATTGTGGGTGATGATCAGCATCGACAGGCCCATGCGGTCGCGCAGGTCGTTGAGCAGGTTCAGCACCTCTCCCTGCACGGAGACGTCGAGGCCGGCGGTCGGCTCGTCGGCGACGACCAGCACCGGGTCCAGCGCAATCGCCCGCGCTACGCCGACGCGGCGCGCCTGGCCGCCAGATAGCTGGTGCGGGTAGCGGTCGGCGAAATCGCGCGGCAGCCCGACCAGCGCAAGAAGCCGTGTGACTTCAGCGTTGAGATCGCGATCCGACAAACCGTGGATGACGAAAGGCTCCGACAGCAGCGAGCGCACGCTGAGCCGCGGCGACAGCGATCCGACCGGATCCTGGAACATCATCGGCATGCGCCGCCGCACCGGTTTCATCGCGGCGTTGGACAGGCCTTGCAGTTCCTGTCCTTCGAACACGATCGTGCCTGCTTTCACCGGCTGAAGACCGTTGAGGGTGCGCGCCAGCGTCGTCTTGCCCGAGCCGGATTCGCCGACCAGCGCGAAGGTGCTGCCTCGTTGAAGCGTGAAGCTGACGCCGGAGACCGCTTCGATTTCGGTGGCCCGCCCCGCGAGCCTGGCGGACAGGCCGCCAACCCGGAACGAGACGCGCAGGTCGCTGACACGGAGCAGGTCTTCGTTCATGCGCTCATGGCCCCCAGTGGAACGTCCGCGTGCCAGCAATGGGCGATATGAGATCCGCCGACAGGGGCGCTGGGAGGCGTCGTCAGGCATTGGGCGTCGGCGCGATCGCAGCGCGGCTGGAAGACGCAGCCGCTTGGTCGGCGGCGCAGGTCCGGCAAGGTCCCGGCAATCGTCGGCAGCCGGGGCACACGCTGCGACAGCCGGGCGGGATCGCAGGCCAGCAGCTTCTGCGTGTAGGGATGGCGGGCGTCGTGGAAGATCTCGCGGGTCGTGCCGCTTTCCACGACCTCGCCGGCATACATCACGATCATCTCGTCGCAGAGTTCGGCGATCACGCCCAGATGATGCGAGATGAACAGCACCGAGCAGCCGATGTCGCGCTGCAGATCCTTGAGCAGTTCGATGGTGGCCACCTCCAGCGTCGCATCGAGCGCCGTGGTCGGCTCGTCGGCGATCAGCAGCGCCGGCTCCATCATCAGCGCCATGGCGATGGCGATGCGCTGCTTCATGCCGCCGGAGAATTCGTGCGGAAACTGTGTCAGCCGGCTTTCCGGATCGGGAATGCGAACCTTGCGCAGCATGGCGACCGAGCGCGCATCCTTGTCCCGCTTCGACAGACCCGAGCGATACTGGATGTCGCGCATCTGCCGCCCCACCGACAGCACCGGGTTGAGCGCACCCATCGGGTCCTGGAAAACGGTAGCTATCCTTTGGCCGCGCAAGCCGCGCATCGCCGTGGGGTCAAGCCGGGCGAGGTCTTTGTCGCCCTCGAAGATGATCTCGCCCGATAATATCTCGCCATTGTCGGCGAGCAGGCCGAGAATGGCGTTGATGAGCGTCGACTTCCCGCAGCCGGATTCGCCGACCACGCCAACGCTGCGGTTGGCCGCCACGGAAAAACTCACCTGCTTCAGCGCCTCCAGTCGCCCACTCTCGGTGTGGAAGGCGACGCTCAGATCCTTGATCGCGAGAACCGTCATGACCGCCCCTTCAGCCGGGGATCGAAGAGGTCGCGCAGCGTCTCGCCGAAGAAGGTGAAGCCGAGTGTGGTCAGCACGATGGGCAGGCCGCCGGCAATCACGATCCAGTAGGAATCGCGGATGTTGGCAAAGCCGTCATTGAGGATCGCGCCCCAGCTCGGCGTTGGCGGCCGCACGCCGAGCCCGAGGAAGCTCATGCCGGCCTCGATCGCCACCACCACGGGAATGTCCATCGATATCAGGATCAGGATCGGGCCGATGATGTTGGGCAGGATATGGACGCGCAGGATACGGCCGGCACTGGCGCCCATCGAGCGCGCCGCCATGACATGTTCGGCCGACTTCAGCACCAGCGTCTGCGTCCTGATGATGCGGGCATAGCCCGGCACATTGACCAGCATCACCACCAGCACCACCGCATAGAGCGAGGGGCCGAACAGGGTGACCAGCGTCAGCGCCAGCATGACGGTGGGAAAGCTCTTCACGGCGTCGAAGATCAGCAGCAGCACATTGTCGAGCCAGCGCGGCCCATAGCCGGCGATCAGCCCGAGCACCACGCCGACGACCAGCGACACCGCTGTCGCGCCCAGCGCGATCAAGAGCGCGACGCGCCCGCCATAGAGCACCCGGGTCA
Source organism: Mesorhizobium sp. XAP4 (assembly GCF_029269325.1). Lineage (NCBI taxonomy): Bacteria > Pseudomonadati > Pseudomonadota > Alphaproteobacteria > Hyphomicrobiales > Phyllobacteriaceae > Mesorhizobium > Mesorhizobium sp. XAP4. Next base: position 192,364 of record NZ_JARIXW010000003.1, read on the forward strand.
GAAGATCACGGCCGAGGTGGTCGGTGCCGAGCAGATGCAGCAGGCTCGGCGAAGCGAAGCGTTCGGCCGGCGATATCTTGCTCGGCGCATAGCTGGTCAGCGCGCTGGCAAACACAGCCGACAGCACCACCAGCGTCACCAGCGTCAGGCCGACGGCGCCGAGCGGCTCGCGCATGATGCCGCGCACGGTGCGCCACAATCCGGACAACCGGCTGCCGCCGGAAGACAGCTCAGTTGAAACTTGATCTGACACGGGGATCCAATACACCGACCAGAATGTCGGCCGCTACGTTGACGAGGACGAAGAAGACCGTGGTGACCAGCACGGCTCCGGAGACGATGGGGTAGTTGCGCACCGAGATCGCCTCATAGACCAGCTTGCCGATGCCGGGGCGGGCGAAGACGATTTCGGCGAAAACGGAAGACGACAGCATGTGGCCGATACCGACGCCGAGCAGGGTGATCGTTGGCAGCACGGCAATGCGCAGCGCGTAGGTGTAGACGATCCGGTGCTCTGTCAGGCCGAAGGCGCGCGCCGTGCGGATATGGCTGGCCTCCAGCGTCTCCAGCATCGAGGCGCGCACCATGCGCGAGATGTAGCCGATCCAGCCAAGTCCGACCGCCAGCGACGGCAGGATGAGGTGCTGGAGCCGGCTGGCGAGGTCGCCCGGTTCGCCGGCGCCGATCGCCGGCAGCCATTGCAGTGCGACCGCGAACACCAGCAGCGAATAGATGGCGACGACGAAGGACGGCACGGCGATCATCGCCACCGAAAGAACCCCGATCACCTGATCGACAAAGCCGCCTCGGCGCACCGCGGCGATACAGCCAAGCGGGATGCCAAGCGCCACCGACCAGGTGATGCCGCCGACCACCAGCGCCAGCGTGAACGGAAGCTGCTCGATCACCACGTCCAGCACCGGGCGGTTCGACAGAACCTCGGTGCCCAGGTCACCGCGCAGGACCGATCCGTAGAAGTGCAGGAACTGCCGCCACACCGGCTGGTCGAGGCCCATGCGTACGCGCAGCGCCTCCATCATCTCCGGCGTCGCGCGTGGCCCCAGCGCGACGGAGGCCGGGTCGCCGGGAATGAGGTAGACCATGGCGAACATCATCATCATAGCGACGCTGATGATGATGGCGCCAAGCCACAAACGCTTGAGGGCGTAGCGGATCATTTTCGGTACCTGTCGGACGGTCTGTGGCCGGGGCGAGCCCCGCCCGCCGATATCATGCCGGTTTGAAGTCGGTGAACACGGGTTCGCCGTTCGGCTTCAGGCCGGCCACAAGCGTGTCTCGATTCATGATGCCGGTGACCTCATGCGTCAGGAAAACGTAGTTGCCGTTCTCCTCCATCAGGTCCTGCAGCTTCTTGTAGATGACATCGCGTTTTGCAGGATCGAGTTCGACCATGCCTTCGGCGTTGAGCTTGTCGAATTCCTCGCTGGAAAAACGCTCCCAGTTCCAGACGCCGATCTGGTCGCGCGTAAACCAGGCGGTCGCCCAGCTCGGGTCCGGCTGCATGGAGAAGCGGCTGATGATCATCTGCAGCTTCTTGTAGTAGTCGCCTTCCTTGGCGCCAAGCGTCCAGAAGGTGCCGCTGTCGTTCTGCTTGATCTCCACAGTGAGACCGACATCCTGCAGGTTCGACTGCACGACCTGCGCCGCGGTCAGCCGCTCGGTCTTGTTGAGGATGTCGAGCGTGATCGTCGTGCCGGCCAGCCCTTCCTTGGCGATCATGTCGCGGGCGCGGTCCGGATCGAAATCGAACAGGTTCTTCTCGCGATGGCCGGGCAGGCCGGGCGCGATGATGCCGGTAGCGGTTGCCGCGGCGCCGAAATAAGCGGCGTCGACCACCGCCTTGCGGTCCACCGCGTACTGCACCGCGCGGCGCATGTTGGGATTGTCGAAAGGCGCGACATCCTGGTTCATGCCAAGCCAGACAAAGGCCAGCGACGGCTTCTCGACCACGGTCGTCTTTGGCGGCGGCGTCTGCTTCAGGCGCGAGATCGAGGAGACCGCGGTCCAGGTGTAGTCGAGGTCGCCGGCCTCATAGCCAAGTTCGGCGGTCTTCTCATCCTCGATCGGATGGATGTGGATTTCCGCGAAGGCGCCCTGCTCGTACTTCCAGTCGGGATTGCGCACCAGCACCGTGCGCTGCTTGGGCAGCCATTCCTTCAGGATGTAGGGGCCCGACTGGGCCACCGGCTTGACGCCCATCTTGCCACCGAGCTCGGTGATGGCGCGCTTCGACAGGATGGTGCCGGACGGCGTCGGCAAGGTCGACGTCCACAGCGGCGCGAAGGCCTGCTTTAGGTGGATCAGCCCCGACAGCTTGTCCTTGATTTCGACTTCCTTGAGCGTTGCCCAGTCGCCGGAATAGGGGCTCTTGTTGGCGGGGTCGGCGATGCGTTCGATCGAAAACTTGACGTCTTCGGCCGTCATCTGGCCGTAGCCATCGGTGAAGCCGATATTGTCGCGCAGCTGGAAGGCGACGGTCAGCGGATCGAGCTGCTTGATCGTCTCCGCCGCCATCGGCCGCCAGCCCCAGCTGTCTCCCGGCGTGGTGACGACGAGGCCTGCGAAGATGACGCTGGTGATGTCGCCTTCAGGCGCCGCCAGCCGGAAGCAAGGGTCGAGCGTCTGGATGTCGGCGTAGGATCGCACCTTGAGGATCGGCCCGTCGCTCGACCAGGAAACTTTTGGATTGACCATTGAGGCGAGGCCGAAAGCGCCGGCTCCGGCGAGCAAGCTGCGGCGCGAAACCCTGGTGTCGGCTAGAATGGACATGCTCTACCCCTCTGCTGTTTTCGTTGTCTTGTTTTTCAGGCCGCGGGCCATTCTCCAAGCCGGGCCGAATGTACCGGTCCGCTAAAACTGCTAATAATAGACATCTATGTCTAGCGAAAATTTTGCCAGCATGTCCGAATCTTGGATACGGACGATCTTGCGGAAAATCTCGACGTCTGTTCCGACCCCGCCGGCGCGTGGGCAAGCAGGCGGGCGAAATGTGATCGCGCACACGGTGCGGCCTGGCCCGCCATTCGATGGGGCCTGGATCAAGAGCTGTTGCGGAGATGCGCGTCTCCGCTGCCGTTCACTTCCAGATTTCAGCCGCTAGGCGCATGAAATTGCCGCCCAGGACATCGCGCACCGTCTGCTCGGACTGGCCGCGGCGCAGAAGAACCTCGGTCAGTTCGCGCATCTGACCTGGCGCCGCGTAGGTCGTTGCCCCCTCCGGATATTCGCTCTTGGGCCAGAATTGCGGATTGTCGGAAATGATACGGTCGATGCCTTTGACGTCAACGGGGAAGGCGTAGTCCAGCCCGATGCCGACATGATTTGGGCCAGCCATGTCAACGAGATATTCGATGTGGTCAGCCAGCCTGTCCGAGTCCGTGCGTCCCTCTCCCAGGAAACGATTGAGCCCGACAATCGCGACGATGCCGCCGGTGCGCGCGCAGGCCTTGATCTGCTCGTCGGTGATGTTGCGGCCATGGACGCACAGGGCCTTGGCGTTGGAATGCGAGAAGATCACCGGCCGGTTGGAATATTCCATCACCTCCATCGAGGTGCGATAGCCGGTGTGGGTGACGTCGACGAACATTCCGAGACGGTTCATCTCGTCGATGACCTGGCGGCCGAACGCCGTCAGGCCGGTCTCGACATCGTGGCAACCGCCGCCGGCCAGGTTGTTCCTGTTGTAGGCGAACAGGATCTGGCGCACGCCCAAATGGTGATAGAACTCCACCATCTCGATGCGGCCGTCGAGCGCGTTCATGCCCTCGATGTCGAAGGTGATCGCCAGTTTGCCCTCAAGCTTGGCCTTGCGGATTTCCGCGACGGAGGAGACCAGCGTGTAGTGCTCAGGATTGGCAAGGATCCAGTGGCGGAAATTTGCCAGCGTCCGCACGGTCTGCTCCCAAGGCAACAGGTCGAAGCCGACATCGATCGACAGATAGTCGACGCCGGCGTCGCGCCAGATCTGCAGATTGTTCAGGTCCGCCGCTGGGTCCGGCATGAAGCCGGAATGCGCGTCCCATATGATTTCACTGTCGAAAATGGCCTGGGCGGCAGTCGAAACGCTCACTTTTCCTCACTCTCTCGGTGACACCAACATAGCGGAAGGCCGGATCAAGCGGCGTTCCGGACGTGTGATCCAGATGCAGTGCGCATCAAGTATCAGGCCACAGACACATGTGTCTAGACAGCTCCGAACGGGCCTGTATGGTCGCCGTCGCTGCATGTCGCTCCGACCGGACCATCGGCAAAAGGGAGAACAAAGATGAGCTCAAACGGAAGCCATGGCGGGAGCGATAGCAGGCATATCGCCGTGATCGGCGGCGGCATTATCGGCTGCAGCGCGGCTTTCCATTTGCTGCGGTCCGGCGTGCGCCAAGTGACGGTCATCGATGCCGGCCAGCCGGGTGCCGCGACCACCAGCGCCGGCGCGGGCTTCGTCTCCCATTGGTCCGCCGGCATGATCCCGCTCGGTGAAGAAGGCCTTCAACTGCAGCAATATGGCCTCGATTTCTATCGCAGGCTGCACGAGGTCGGCGTTGAGATCGGTTATCGGCCAAACGGCACCTTGATCATGGCGCTGACCGAGGACGGGCGCGAGCGTTTCGTCCGACCGGTGCTGGACTCTCCCTATGCCCCACCGGAAATGCAGGATTTGAACGCTACGCAGATCGGGCAGAAGATGCAGGGCCTCATCGATCCGGCGCGGGTCCATTCGGCTGCCTACAATCCTCACGGCATCCAGCTCGACACCAAGCTGGCGATGGGGGTACTGACCGGCCAGATCAGCGAGTTGGGCGGCGTATTCCGCAGCAACACACGCGTGACGGCCGTCCATGATGCCGGCGATCGGGTGACCATCGAGACCGATCAGGGCAGCCTTGAGGCTGACGGCGTGATCGTTGCCGCTGGCGCATGGAACAACCAGGTCATATCGGGCCTCGGCTGGAAGTTGCCGCTGCTGCGCGTCGTCGCAACGCGCATCGTCACCGACGATCGCGGGCTGCCATCGACCATTCCCACCGTCCAGTGCCGCGAATTGCGGCTGTGGCTGCGCGAGACATTCGGCGCCGTCATGTGGGGAACCGGCCGGCATTACAAACCTCTCTACAAGACCGACGACAACGAGATCGAACCTGGCCAGCCGCACAATATCGAGCTGATGCGGGAGACCTCCGAGCAGGAGCTTGCCGAGCTGCAGACTGTGTTCCCGCCGCTGCGCGGTTCGACGATCGCGAGCTGGGCGCAAGGCGTGCCGTGCTACACGCCCGACAACGGCCTTGTCGTTGGCAAGGTGCCCGGCAGCGACAATGTCGTGGTTGTCGGCGGCGACAATGAGAGCGGCGTCACCCATGGACCGGGTCTTGGCCGGCTCTCCTGCGAGCTGGTCCTCGGGCAGACCCCGTTCGTTTCCGCCGAGCGGTTCCGTGTCGATCGCTACGCCTCCGATGCCTTCAAGTCGGAAGCCGAGATCGAGGCCGCCATGCCGGCCTGGGGCGCGCGTCATGAAGCGTCGCGGTTTGGTCGCGAGGCCTGATCTGTCAGCTGTCACTGACGCTGACTTGTCAGCTGTCCCCGACGCTTGCCTGCAAGCTGTCGCCGACGCTGCCGAGCAGCGCCTGCGCCACCGCCCTGACCACCGAGCCGGCATTCTTCCGCATGACGATGTGGAAGGAACCGGCATGGCGACGCGAGGTCTTGGTCAGCCGGACGAGCTGGCCGCGGCGCAGATGCTCGTCGGCAAACCCCGCCCAGGCGAGCGCAACTCCGCGCCCGGCGATGGTTTCATGGATCATCGACATGTAGCTGGTGAACCGAGGCCCATCGAGTTTCCGCTCGGTTCCGATCCATGACTGCCAACTGTCGATCGCGCCCGGCGGCGTCACCTGGTGCAGCAGCGGCACCGCCAGGAAAGCCTCTGGCTCCTCCGAGGCGAGCGCCGGATAACGCGTCAGGAACGCCGGCGCGCAGACCGGGAACCATTCGCCCTCGAGCAGTTTTTCGGTCACGAATTCGGACCATTGCCCGGCTTCGCCGAAACGGATCGACAATGCCACCTCGGGTTGGTCGAAATCCCGGTAGTCGGTGGATGTCTGCAAAAGCACCCGGCCATCGGCCACCTGCGATGTGATGAGAGCGAAGCGCGGCATCAGCCATGCCTGCGCGAAGTCGTGGCTGCAGCCGACCACGAATGTATCGCTGTCGTGCGCGGTCAAATCATCGACCGCTTGCCTGATGGTGCCAAGACCCTCGCGGATCGCTTCGGCCAGCGTGTTGCCGGCCCCGGTGACGGCGACGCGGTTGCCCTTGCGCGTGAACAGCTCGACCGACAGCTGACGCTCGAGATTGGCGACATGCCGGCTGACCGCCGATTGGGCGATGTTGAGCTCCTGCGCGGCCAGCGTCAGCCCGCCATGCCTGGCGGCAGCCTCGAAGACGACCATGGCGTTCAGCAGGGGAAGCGATGTCTTGAGGGTTTTCACGATCCGAACCTGCATTCATGCCTTTTCGATATGAAGGTCTATCATATCTGTATTTGCTGCAAGCCTTTCCGCATCGCACACTCTATCGAAACATCATTCTAACGCCAGCGAGCAGAAAGGTGTTTGCCGTGCAGGCCTACACACCGAACAGCCAGCCTATCGACAGAAGCGAGACCGTCAGGCTGATCGACCGGCAACGTCCGGACTGGTCGCTGGAACAGGCCTTCTATGCGGACCCGGCGATCTTCGCGCTGGAACGGGACTTGTGGTTTCCGCGCCAATGGATGCTTGTCGCCCATGCCAGCGAGGTTCCCGAAAAGGGCCGCTACATCGTGCGCCAGCTGTTCGACGAGGAGATCATCGTCGTGCGCTTCGGCGATGGCGAGGACGACATCGCGGCCTACTACAATGTCTGCACCCATCGCGGCTCGCGGCTCTGCGCCAAGGATGGTCGCGGCAAGCTTCTGGTCTGCCCCTACCATGCCTGGTCGTTCAGGCTGACCGGTGAATTGCAGTCGCGGCAGGACCTACCGGCAAGCGTCGATCCGGAAGCGCTGGGACTGCACCGCGTGCCCTCGAAATGTTTCGGTGGCCTCGTGTTCTGCGGCCTCGATGGCAACTCGTTGCCCGATATCCAGCCTGTCGCGGACGGGCTGACCGCCGGGTTGTGCGAAAACGGCCTCGACCGTGCACGCATCGTCGCGCGCAAGAATTATCTGACCAAGGCGAACTGGAAGCTGGTGCTCGAGAACTTTCTCGAATGTTATCACTGCCGGCCGGCTCATCCCGAATATTACCGCGTCAACGGCCATGTCAAAGTGACAGCGACCCGCGACGCCGACAAGGCAGTTGCGTGGCAGAACGAAATCGAGGCCTGGCACAGCGTCATCGGCGATGCCGAGTTCCACAAGGGTGCGTGGCAGGCTGGCGACCTCGACACGATGCCGTTTGCCATGCACCGCAAGCCGATCGGCTCCGGCCGCAACACGCTCTCCAATACGGGTGAGGGGGTCTCGTGCCTGATGGGCGGCCGTCACGCCTATGATGGCGGCGAAAGCGGTTTCCGCCTCGGACGCCTGTCGTTTGCAAGTGCTGCCAATGACTATGTCACGCTGTTCCAGATGATACCGCGCAGCGCCACGGAAACCGACGTCATCCTGACCTGGCTCGTCGACAAGGATGCCGATGGCGACGTCGATTCCGATGCGATCAGCTGGATGTGGGACGTCACCACGGTGCAAGACAAGAAGATCACCGAAGACAATGCCGACGGCATCATGTCGCGCGCTTACCGGCCGGGCCCCTATACGCCGCTGGAAAGCCAGACCTCGTTCTTCGTGCAGACCTATCTGTCGGAACTGCGTTCGCTGATCACCGGCACGCGCGGCGCGACCGTCAGCCAGTGGTCTGCGCCGAAGGAACTTTTCGCATCGCCGAAAGCGGCGAGCTGCAACACGCGGCTCTGACCCGCGGCCGAAGATGCCTCTTTGAGGCGTCGCATTCCGATGCCATATGAAGGTGGCCGATGGAATGTTGCGGGAGACGGTTTATGACCAAAGGTTCGGATCTGTTCGTCGCGGCCCTTGAGAACGAAGGGGTCGAACGGATTTTCGGCATTCCGGGCGAAGAAAATCTCGATATCGTCGAATCCATCCGCCGCTCCTCGATCCAGCTGATCCTGACCCGCCACGAGCAGGCAGCCGCTTTCATGGCCGCCACCTATGGCAGGCTCACCGGCAAGCCAGGTGTGTGCATCACCACCCTTGGCCCAGGTGCACTCAATCTTTCGACCGGTTCGGCCTATGCGCTGCTCGGCGCGATGCCGATGATCATGATCACCGGCCAGAAGGGCATCCTGTCATCCCGGCAGGCGCGCTTCCAGATCGTCGACATCGTCGCGGCGATGAAGCCGCTGACCAAGCTGTCGCGCCAGATCGTCTCGCCGAAGATGATCCCCTCGCTAGTGCGCGAAGCTTTCCGTGTCGCCCAGGAAGAGCGTCCCGGCCCCGTGCATCTTGAACTGCCGGAAGACATTGCAGCGGCCGAGTGTGAACCGGTAGCACTCGTGCCGACGCACCCGGTCGAACTGCCGCTGGCCAGCCCGGGCGCGCTTGATCGCGCCGCCCGTATGATCCTGGAAGCCAAACGTCCGCTGCTGATGTTCGGCGCGGCGGCGTCGCGGCCGCGCGTGACCCCCGATGTCGCGCAGTTCGTGCTGCGCACGCAAATTCCCTATTTCACCACGCAGATGGGCAAGGGAACCGTGCCCGGCGGCACGGAGCTCTATATGGGAAGGCAGCCCTTTCGGAGCGCGACTATGTGCACGAGGCCATAGAACAGGCCGATCTGATCATCACCATCGGCCACGACACGGTGGAGAAGCCGCCCTTCATCATGGGGGCGAAGGGGCCGAAGGTCATTCATGTCGGCTACCATTCAGCCGACGTCGAGCAGGTCTATTTCCCGCAAGCCGAAATCGTCGGCGACCTCGGTCCTTCGCTGGCGCTGCTGGCCGACCGCATCGAGGGCAAGATCCCCAACGCACAGGCCCTGCTGCCGCTGCGGGAAGGCATTCTGAGCCGGATCGCCGCGCGCGCCACCGAAGATCGCTTCACGCCGCAGCGCATCGTGCATGACGTGCGCGCCGTGATGCCGCCGGACGGGATCCTCGCCCTCGACAACGGCATGTACAAGATCTGGTTCGCGCGCAACTACCGGACGCGCATGGCAAACACGATCCTGCTCGACAATGCGCTGGCCACCATGGGCGCAGGCCTGCCGTCGGCGATGATGGCGGCACTGCTCTATCCCCAGCGCCGTGTCATGGCCATCTGCGGCGATGGCGGCTTCATGATGAACAGCCAGGAACTGGAGACCGCCGTCAGGCTCAAGCTCAACCTCGTCGTTCTGCTGCTCGAAGACCATGCCTATGGCATGATCCGCTGGAAGCAGGCGGTCGATGCGTTCCCGGATTTCGGCATGACCTTCGGCAATCCCGATTTCGTCAAGTATGCCGAGGCCTATGGCGCCAGGGGGACCAGGGTTGCGGAGATCGCCGACTTGCGGCCGGCGCTTGAACAGGCCTTCACCGGCGGCGGCGTGCATCTCGTCGTCGTGCCCATCGACTATTCCGAAAACACCAGGGTGCTTGTCGACGAACTGCGCGAGCGGCTGCCGGCGCCGCAGACGCCCTGACGGCAGCGACAAAGCTGCCGTCAGGATTTGCGTTGAGCGCTGCCGAAGCTCCTACACCTTGCAGTAAGGCGTTACCGGCGCGATGGTGCCGAAATCCTTGACGATTTCGTAGCCGATGCCGTCGGCCGCCGCCTTGCCCACATAGGAATGGCACAGTGTGTGGTTGTTGGTGGCGTCAACGCGAATCTTGCCTTGCGGTGCGTCGAATTCGATCGACGGCAGCGCCGCCAGCACATCGTCGTCCTTCAGCGATCCGGCCTTCTCGGCAGCCAGCGCGTAGAGATGCAGGCCGTTGTAGCCGGCCTCGCCGATGCCGTTGACCATCTTTTCCTGGCCGAATTTTTCGCGGAAGCTCGAGATGAACTTCTTGTTGACAGGATTGTCGAGCGCCATCCAGTAGGGCTGCGGCGCGTAGGTGCCGGCGGCGACGCCGGGCGGCAGCGCGTCCTTGTTGAAGACCTCGTCGAGCGGTGCAATCAGCGGCTGCTTGATGTCGAAGCTGCGATACTGCTTGAGCTGGGTGACGGCGTCGTTGCCGACCACCATCGACCAGACGACATCGGGCTTCAGCGACTTGATCTTCTGGAAGGCCGGGCCGAAATCGGTGGTGCCGAACGGATAGTAGTCGGCGCCGATGATCTTGCCGCCGGCCTTCTCATAGGCTGCCGTGATCGCCTCGGTCATCTTCTGCGGCCAGGCATAGTCGGAGGCCATGACGTAGATGGTCTTGCCGAGGGTCTCGGCCACCCACGGCATCATCGGGTCGACTTGCTGCATCGGGATCGGGCCGGTGGCGACGAAGTAGCGGTTGCATTCGCCGCCCTCGAAATTGGTTGGGTAGAAGAACAGCTTCTTGGCCTTCGAGGTCACCGACAGCGTAGCACTTCGCTCGGGCGAAATGATCGTGCCCATGATCACATCGACCTTGTCTTCGTTGATGAGCTTGCGCGCCTTGTCGATGGAACCCTTGGTCGTGGTCTGGTTGTCCTCGATGAACAACTCGACCTGGCGCCCGCCAATGCCGTTGGCGGCGTTGAGCTCGGCTGCGGCGAGCTTGTAGCAATTGAGCAGCGTCTCGCCGAGGATCGCCTGCAGCCCGGTGATCGGAATCGACAGGCCGACCTTGACGGTGTCGGCGGCGCGCAGGATCGACGGCGCACCGACCATGGCGAAAGCGGCCGCGGCGCCGCCGGATTTCAAGACAGTTCTTCTGCTTATCATTGTTGTGTTCCCTTCCAGTCCCAGACGCGCCCCATGCACGCCTTACAAGTCAACAAGCTCCCAGGCGCGCTTCAGGCGGGCCTTATAGGGCCAACAGATCCTTCAGCAGGGTCTCGTCGGCGAACGCCTCCGGCGCGCCTTCATGGACGATCCTGCCCTTCTCCATCACCAGGCAGCGGTCCGATGCCTTGAGAACGAGATCGAGATTCTGCTCGACCAGTACGATCGCGATGCCGCGTTCGCGCGCGATGCGCGGCACCAGCTCGGCGATCGACTGCACGATGTTCGGCTGTATGCCTTCCGAAGGCTCGTCGAGCAGCAGCACCGACGGCAGGCCGCAGAGCGCGCGGCCGATCGCCAGCATCTGCTGCTGGCCGCCTGAAAGCGTGCCTGCGATCTGTGCTTCGCGTTCGCGCAGGATTGGAAAATAGCCGAAGATGTCGGCCGGAATGCCGCCGTCGCCACGGTCCTTGGCAGCGCGGGTGCCGACCTCCAGGTTTTGCCGCACCGTCAGCTGGTTGAAGATCCCGCGCCCCTGCGGCACATGCGCAATGCCTGCCCGCGCGCGGCGGAAGGCCGGCGCGTTCGTGAGGTCCTTGTCACCGAGAACCACCGCGCCACCGCTCGCTCGCAAGCCGCCGGCGATGACGCGCAGCAGCGTCGTCTTGCCGGCGCCGTTACGGCCGAGCAGGCCGACGACTTCGCCCGGCGCGACACTGAGGTCGATGCCGTTCAGCACCGGGAGCGGGCCGTAGCCGGCCGACACCGCCATTGTCCGCAGCATGATCAGCGCCTCCCCAGATAGACATCGCGGACCATTTCGTCGGTCTCGATGTCATGGAAAGGACCGCTGCGGAGGCGGCGTCCCTGATGCAGCACCAGCGTCTCGCAGTTCAGCGCCCGTACGAAGCGGATATCGTGTTCGACGGCGACGATCGAGAACTCGCCCTTTAGGCGCAGCAGCATATAGGCCGTCGCCAGCGTCTCCTGCGGCGTCATGCCGGCGGTGGGTTCGTCGAGCAAAAGCAACCGCGGCTCGATTGCCAGCGCCATGCCGATCTCCAGCCATTGCTTCTGGCCATGCGCGAGTTCGCCGGCCGGTGTGGCAGCGCGATTGCTCAGCGCGACCAATTCCAGCAATTCGCCAACCGGGCGCACAGGCGAGGGCGCCCCCCAGCGGGCGACCTTCACATTGTCTTCCACCGAGAGGCTCGGGAAGACGGACGGGATCTGGAACTTGCGCGCGATGCCGAGCCGGGCGATGCGATGCAGCGGCAGGCCGGCTATGTCGTGGCCGAGGAAGCGCACGCTGCCGCTGGTCGGGCGCAGCGTACCGGTCAACACATTGAGGAAGGTGCTTTTGCCGGCGCCGTTCGGGCCGATGATGCAGCAGAGTTCCTTGTCGCGTACAGTGAGGTTCAGGGCCTCCAGCGCCTGCAGCCCGCCAAAGCGGATGCCGACATTTTCGGCCTGGAGCAGGATGTCGCTCATTGTGCGCGCCTCCCGCCTTTGAACAGGGCTTTCAGTCGCGCGTAGATCGACAGGATGCCGTCCGGAAGGACGAAGACGATGATGACGAAGACACAGCCGAGCAATAGCGGCCACAGGCTCGGGTTGAAACTGCTGATCGTCTGCTGCGCACGCTGGATGAAGATGGCGCCGAGCACCGGCCCCAGCAGCGTGCCGCGCCCGCCGACCGCCACCCAGACGATGACTTCCGTCGACAGAAGCAGTCCGGACAGATCCGGTGCCACCAACCCCGCCATGCAGACATAGAGCGCGCCGGCAAGGCCGGCGATCGCCGCCGACAGGACGAAGGTGACGAGCAGCCGCAACGGCGCATTGTGGCCGAGCGCTGCTGCCCGGACTTCATTGTCCTGTATGGCGGTCAGCACCGTACCCCAGCGGCCACGGCTGATCGACCACAGCGCCAGCACGGTCACCGCGACGATGGCCGAGACGAAGATGTAGCTGGGCAGGTCCTGGCTGAGATCGACGTGCAGCCCGCCGACATCGAAGGCAATCGGCGGAATGCCGATCAGCCCGCTGTCGCCGCCGGTGACCGAGCTCCAGGAGACCGCCGCCTGCTGGCAGATGACGCCCATGGCCAGCGTGACGATAGTGAAATAGCTGCCACGGATGCCGCCGAAAAACAGGAAGTAGCCGATGATGGCGGAGACCAAGGCCGCACCGGCCACCGCACCGATGATGCCAAGCAGGCTGGCGAAGGAGATCGCATCGTTGAGCGTGATCAGCGCCATGATGTAGCCGCCGATGCCGAAAAACGCAGCGTGGCCGAAACACAGGATTCCAGTGCGGCCCCAGAAGAAGTCGAGGCTCGCGGCGAACAGGCCGAAGATCAGCGCGTCGCGGATCACGGTCAGCTGATACCCGCCGACAAAGAACGGATAGATGATCGCGAGCGCCACGCAGGCGGCGAAGATCAGCAGCCAGTTGCGGTCGCGGGCGATCATCGCGACGCTCCGTTGAACAAGCCGTTGGGCCGAAGCCGGACAGCGACGATGGCCGCCAGCAGCACGACCGCCTGCGCCAGCGACGGCGAGATCTGATAATTGAGGATGCTGGTCAGCCCGCCGACGAAGACGCTGCCGGCGACGAGGCCGCCGATCGAGCCGACGCCGCCGACAATGACGACGAAGAAGGCGTTGGCGAGATAGTTCACCCCCATCTGCGGCAGCACGATCGCCAGCGGCGCGACCAGTCCGCCGGCGAGCCCGGCGATGGCCGCGCCGAAGGTGAAGGCGATGGCGTAGGTGCGCCGCGTGTTGATGCCGACGCCCTCGGCCATTTCGCGGTTCTGGATGACGGTGCGGATGTCGAGACCGAAGGACGTGCGGCTGATCAGCAGGATGACGCCGAGCAAGGTCAGCATGGCGATGCCGATCAGGATCAGCCGATAGGCCGGGTAGACGGTGAAGAAGAGGTCGAGCGTGCCCTCGATAGGCGGCGTCACCGGCTTGGCGCCGAGACCGAAGATCAGTTCCAGCCCTTGCTGCAGGATCAGGCTGACGCCCCAGGTGGCAAGCACAGTTGAGACCGGCCTGGAATAGAGATGGCGGATGATGGCGAATTCGAGGATGCAGCCGATCACCGCGCCGGCGATGGGGGCAGCCGCCAGCCCTAGCCAGAACGAGCCACCCATGCTCTGGACGAAATAGACCGCGAAGGCGCCGACGGTGACGAACTCGCCATGTGCCAAATTGGTCACGTTCATCAGGCCGAAGCTGATCGCCAGCCCGAGCCCGACCAGCATCAGGATACTGATCAGCGTCAGCGCATTGAGCAGCGTGGTGATGACAAAATCCATCGCGTCAGGCCGCACTGGCGAGACGTTGGCGCAGGCCGGCGAGCAGGCCTTCGGCGGCATCGATCACCGCGGCCTGATGAAGCTGCAGGTCTTGCCCGGCCCATTCGTCGATATGGTCCGACAAAGGGTCGACCACTTCGGTACGGTGATTGGCTAGCGTCTCGATGACGGCATGGCCGCAGAACGGCACATAGCCCTCGGAGTAGCCGCCTTCATGGGTCATCATCAGGCGCCCTTGCGAGGTCTCGGCGGCCAGCGCAACCATGCGCGCGGCGAGACGCCTGAAGCATTCGCTGTTGAGCATCATGCGGCCGAGTGGATCGAAGCCGGACGCATCGAAGCCGGAGGCGACGATGACGAGGTCCGGCCTGTAGGCGCGCAGTGCCGGCGCGACAACGCGGTCGAAAGTCGCTTCATAAGCACCGGTTCCGCTGCCGGCCGGCAGCGGGATGTTGATGTTAAAACCCTCGCCGGCATCTTTCCCGTTGTCGGCCAGCGCACCGCGCCCGGTCGGATAGAGATTGTCCTGGTGCACGGAAATGGTCAGAACCGACGGGTCGGAATAGAACACCGTCTCGGTGCCGTTGCCGTGATGCACATCCCAGTCGACTATCGCCGCGCGCCCGAGCAGGCCTTCATGCTGCAGCCGGCGGACAGCGACGCCAATGTTGGAGAACAGGCAGTTGCCCATCGCCTGGTCGGGCTCGGCATGGTGTCCCGGCGGCCGCGCCAGCGCATAGGCATTGTCGACGCGGCCCGTCAGCACGGCGCGCATCGCGGCATAGGTGGTGCCGGCCGACAGCAGCGCGATGTCAAAACTGTTGAGGCCGATCGGCGCCTGCGGCCCGGCGAAACCGGAGCCGCGTTCGCTGAGCATGCGAATATCGTCGACATGGCGTTGCGTGTGCACGCGCAACAGGTCGTCGACCGAGACCGGCTCGGGGATGATCGGCACCAGATGCCGCGACAGGCCGCTGACCTGGATGAGGTTGTTCAGCCGGCGCTTGGAGCCAGGGGATTCCAGATGCCGGCCGGGTTCCACGAAACGGCCGGGCGGCATCATGTCGGCGCTGGAGCCGGTGTCATGCCACATCAGCTGTTCGTGAAAAACGTAGCCTGTCGCCATCCGCAGCGTCCTCTGAAAACCAAGTGACGCTAGCAGGCTAACGATCAGATCGCCCGACCCGAAAGTGGGGTCGCGCCTCTTATCTATGCCCCTCCTTTCGGAGGGGTATGGGCGCCTGCAGATCCTTGCGCGGCGCGCACCGCCTGCACCCGGTTGGTCACCGCGAGCTTGCCGAAAATGTTCTTCAGATGCCATTTCACCGTGGTCTCGCTCACCGACAACGCCAAGGCGATATCGCGGTTGGACATGCCCTCGGTGAGATAGCGCAGCAGTTCGGCCTCGCGCTGGGTGAGCTGTTCCTTCTCGGCGGCTGGTGCGGTCAGTTTGCGTGTCGCGACAGGCATCGCCTGCGCGGCATCGATGATGCGCGACGCATAGGCTGACAGTGCGGGATCGGTCTTCGCCTGGGCCGCGCGCAGCCGCATCAACCCTTCGACAACAGGCCTTCCCTCGTCGACGAAAGAACGGATGAAGCCGGAGGGTTGGGCGAGACGCAACGCATTGAGGAGATTGCGGTCTGCCTCGCGTTGGTCGTGGGCAGCGCTGGCCGCTTTGGCGCGCAGGATCAGCGCCAATATATGGCGGCGCATGCGCCCGCTGTCTTTCGTGCGCTCGAGCAGCGCGTCGAAAACCCCCGCGGCAGCGGCATAGGATTTCTCGGCCGTCAGCAGGCGGCCCTCGGCAAAGAACTCGAACTCGTTGGCGGTAGTGATGACCACCGAAGCCTCGGTCCCTTCGCCCCGATGCTCGGCCAGCAGCGCACGCGCCTCGGCAATACGGTTCTGGTCGAGCAGCACACGTATGCGGTCATGCACGATCATCGATGCCAGGCGGCGATACACCGTGCCGTGTACGCGTTGATAGACGCGTTCAAGCATATCCAGTGCCGCTTCGGTGCGACCGGTCAGCTGCAGCACGCGGGCATAGGTCGGCACGCTGGCCAGGGGATAGACGATGACCGCCGCGCCCTCGATCTGCGGTCCGAGATTCTCGACCAGGGTCAGCGCTTCGCCCGACGCATTGGTCTCATAGGCAAGTTCCGCAAGCAGCGTGCCGGCCAGGGCCTCGGCATAGGAGTTTGCACCGATCCGCGCCCGAGCCTCGATGATCGCGTTGCGCAGCAGCCGCTCGGCGGCGGGCAAGCGGCCCGCCGAACGCTCGATCACGGCCATGTAGCAATTGGCAATGGTGACGCCGAGCAGGCTGCCGCTTCGCTCATGCGCCCGGCGTGCCGCATCGATCGCGGCGCGGGCACCTTCAAGGTCACCCAGCGCGTAGAGGTTGTAGCCGATGACATTGGCGGTCGCGCCCTCCATGAACCAGGCATCTGGCGCGATGACGCGCAGGGCCGCAAGGGCTGTGTCGCGCGCCTGATCGAACTGCTCCAGCGTGCTGTGAACGGCGGCGGCGAGAACCACGAGCTCGGCCTCGATCGTTGTGCCGGTCATCGTGCCCGGGTCGTTGCTGTCGGTCGGTCCGGCTTCGACCAGCTTGCGCGCATTGCTCAGCGTCTGTTGGGCAATCTCCGGCTGGCTGCTGTGCACCGCCAACCACAGCACGACCAGCTGCAGCCGAATGCGCTGGTCGATCAGCTTCCTCGGCAGCAGTGCCAGCAGCTGGCGCACGTAGAGAAGCTGGCACTGGGCGATGAGGTCGAGCGCATTGTTCTCCACGAACACCGCCGCGCGGGCCTGGTCGCCGGCGGCCAGCGCGTGCCCGATCGCCTCTGTCAGCATCTTGCGCTCGCCGAACCATTCGGCGGCCGCCAGATGCAGCGGCGCGATCATCTCCGGTTCGCGCCGTTCCATTTCGCGGCTGAGGAAATCGCGGAACAGATGATGGAAGCGGAACCAGCGCCGCTCTTCGTCGAGCGGCACCAGGAACAGGTTGCGCGTCTCGATCTCGGTGATCGCCGCTTCGGCGTCGGCCGCGCGCATCACCGCCCGGCAGGCCTCGGCGCTGAAGCGTTCGAAGATCGAGCTGTAGAGCAGGAATTTTGCGATCGCCGGCGGCAGTTCCAGGAACACTTCGCCCATCAGGAAGTCGGCGACGTTTCGGTTGGCGCCGGTAAAATTGCCGATGACGGTTTCCGGTGCATGCGCGGCACTCAGTGACAAAGAGGCCAGTTGCAGGCCGGCGGCCCATCCTTCGGCGCGCGAGCACAAGGTCTCCACCGTGCCGCTGCTGACGCTCAGGCCCAGCTTGTCGTTGAAGAAAGCTTCGGCCTCGGACGAGGCGAAACGCAGATCTTCGGGGCCGATTTCGAAAACGTCGCCAAGCACCCGGAGCTTGCCGAGCTGCAGGTCGGGCAGGCTGCGTGAGCCGATGACGAAAGCAACATTTTCCGGCGCCTGCCGGGTCAGGCGCTCCATGAACCGCTTCACCGCCGGCGCCTCGACGGCGTGGTAATCGTCGAAGAACAGGGTGATGTCGGCCTCGCGCGCCGCCAGACCCGCCACAAGTGCCGCGAGCACGACATCGAGCTGCGGGATGGGGCTCGACTGGAAGGCAAGGTCGAGTTCCGCCGGGCTCTGGACCAGATGGCGCAGCGCGCCCACCAGATGCGATAGGAAGGCGCCCTCATCATTGTCCGTCGCCTCGCAGGACAGCCATGCCGTCAGCCTGCCGTGGCGTGCGATTTCCGCAGCCCATTGCGCCATCGTCGTCGATTTGCCGAAGCCGGCGGGCGCGGCGAACAGCACGATGCGGGTGTCGATATGACGCTCCAGCGTCGACAGAATGGTCTCGCGGCGCACCCATCGGCGATGGTGCGGCGACGCTTGGCTGACGGATTGCGGAGCTGTTCTCATCTAGGTCCGCACAGCCTGTAGCTCTCTGGGGGAGAGTCGCCGCAGCCGCTCCACTCCGCTTCGATCAGCGGAATTTGCGGTGCGGCATCGCGCGGCAAGGTTCCCTTGATACGGGGATCGTCGACGATCTCAAATCCGGTAGCGAAGGGCACGAACCCGCAGGCGCTGTAGAATCCGATGACGCTGTGATGATCGAAGCTGCTTGTATGCAGCCAGATGCGGCTCGGGTTGAGACGCCATGCGAGCTCCAGTGCCCCGGCCATCAGCCGTTTGCCGAAACCGCGGCCGGTCAGGGACGGGAACAGGCCGAAATAGGTGATCTCGATCTCGTTATTGTCGGCGGCGAAGAACTCGACCATGCCGAGATGCGCGCCGGTTTCGTCGTGGCCGTAGTAGAGATGCTGGCGCGGGTCGGCGAAATGCTCGGTGATTTCGGCATCGGACATTTCGGAAACGCGGTCCCACAGCCAGGGTGCGCCGATCTCGAGAAAGATCGCCCGGTAGGAAACGCAATCGGGCGTCGTGATCCGTGTCATGCCCAAGGGGCGCGCGAGATCCGGCTGCGGCGTGCGCGCTTCCATCCAGGTCACCGCATTGGCAAGCTTACCAGCCGGCAGGCGATGGTAGCCAATGGCGAGATCGGTGATTTCGGCGGGCATCGTGTCTTCTGTGATCAACGCATTCCCTCGTCATGTCTTCCAGAGATAGCAGTATCGGCTTGCTGCATCCGATGCCAACTCTCCAAGACCATGGCAGCATCGAACGGCAAGTCCTGGACTGAAAGTTTGGCGCGCATGCCTCTTGCATTTCACAGGAATGGCATATGAGATATGATACACCATCCAGATGAAAGTGAAATGTGATGCCTGAGCGGATTGCGGATGAGGCCATTCTGAGCGCAGTCGATGATGGCTTCGCCCGACAGGTCGCGTTTCTGCAAGACCTCGTGCGCTTTCCCTCCCAACGTGGCGAGGAACACCCCGCGCAGTCGTTTATGGCCGCCGCCTACGAGGCGGATGGCTACGCGGTCGACATGTGGCGCGTCGATGTCGACGTGATTCGCGACCTGCCGGGTTTTTCCCCCGTGGCGGTCTCTTACGACGATGCCTTCAACGTCGTTGCTACCCACACGCCGCGAAACGCGACCGGCCGCTCGCTGATCCTCAACGGCCATATCGATGTCGTTCCGACCGGACCGCTCGACCGCTGGGTCCGCGATCCCTACGATCCGGCGATCGAGGATGGCTGGATGCATGGCCGCGGCGCCGGCGACATGAAGGCCGGCCTGTCCGCCTGCCTCTATGCGCTGAGCGCCTTGCGTAGCCTTGGCTATCAGCCGGCCGCGAACGTGTATCTCCAGTCGGTGGTCGAGGAGGAATGCACCGGCAATGGCGCGCTTGCATGCCTGCAGCGCGGCTATCGCGCCGACGCCGCCTTCATTCCCGAACCGCTGGAGCCGCGGCTGATGCGGGCGCAGGTCGGGCCGATCTGGTTCAGGGTCGAGGTCGACGGCGATCCGCAGCATGCGTCGGGTGCATTTTCGGCCGGCGCCAATGCCATCGAAAAGGCCTTCGTCATCATTCAGGCGCTGAAGCAGCTCGAAATCGTCTGGAACGCGCGCAAGGTCGATGACAGGCATTTCCATGATCACCCGCATCCGATCCGCTTCAACCTCGGCAAGATCGAAGGCGGCGAGTGGACATCGAGCGTTCCGGCGCGCTGTGTCTTCGAGATGCGCGTCGCCACCTATCCCGGCCAGAGGCTCGAAGACGCCAGGGCCGAGCTCGAGGCCTGCATTGCCGATGCGGCGCGCGCCGATCCGTTCCTGGCCAACCGACCACCCAAGATGACCTACAATGGCTTCATGGCCGAGGGCTATGTGCTGGAGGGCGCCGACGAGATGGAAGCGGTGCTGCGCCGCAGCCATACCGCCGTGTGGGGCGAGCCGCTGACGGAACACGTCACCTCGGCGACCACCGATGCACGTTTCTTCGGCCTCTATGCCGACACGCCGGCGATCGTCTACGGCCCGATCTGCCGCATGCCGCATGGCTATGACGAGGCCGTCGATCTCGACTCGGTGCGCAAGGTCACCCAGACGATCGCGCTGTTCATCGCCGACTGGTGTGGCCTCGAACCTATCGAGGCTAAGCCATGAATGCGGCGGTGCCCGATGCGTTCGGCGAAACACTCGCCGAGGACGCACCGGATGTTTCCACGGCCGACGCGCTCGCCATCCTGCGCCGGCACTACGGGCTGACCGGCACCGCGCGTCCGCTGCCTGGCGAACGCGACCACAATTTCCATATTCAGACCGACGGCGAGGGCGAGTTCGTCCTGAAGATCTCCCATCCGGCGGAAGAAGCTGGCTTCACCGATTTCCAGAACAAGGCGCTCGACCACATCCTTGCGGTCGACCCCACCTTGCCGGTTCCCTCGGTGCGCAAAAGCCTCGAGGATGAGGCGCAGTTCGCGGTTAGAGTCGCTGGATCGGCGCCGCGCATCATCCGGCTGGTGACCTATCTGCCCGGTCAGTTGCTGTCGCGCTCGCCGACTTCCGAGGAGCAGGATCGCAATCTCGGCATCTTCCTCGCCCGCCTTGGCAGGGCGCTGCGCGGCTTCTTCCACCCGGCCGCCGGCAGCGACCTGCTCTGGGACATCCGCAAGGTCGCCAAGACACGGCCGATGATGGCGCACATCACTGATCCGACTCGGAGGGCGATGGTCGAGCGCGCGATCGACTCCTTCGAGCAGCATGCAGCGCCGGTCATTCCCACCCTGCGCGCGCAGATCGTCCACAACGACATGAATTCCTACAATGTGGTGATGGATGCTTCGCGGCCGGAGGTCGTCAGCGGCATTCTCGATTTCGGCGACATGATCCATTCGCCGCTGATCTGCGACCTCGCCATCGGCGCCGTCTACCGCTGGCCGGCGGAAGGCCATCCGCTGGCACCGGCGGCGCGCTTTGTCGCAGGTTATCAGTCGCTCCAACCACTGGAGGAGGAAGAGATTGGCATTCTCTTCGATCTGATCCGTGCCCGACTTGCGCTCATCGTCAACATCGCCAGCTGGCAGGCCGAGCGTTTCCCGGCCAAGCGCGACTACGTGCTGCGCCTCGCCACCGAAGTCTGGGCTTCACTCGAACGGTTGAACGGCCTGTCGTCCACCGATGCCCGCCGCTATTTTCTCGACCATTCCAATCCGGAGTAGATGCTCGTGTCCCAGTCCTCGCCATACCCCGCAAATGCCGACGCGGCTGCATCGGAGCGCGCGCTGCTCGAACGCCGCGCCAGGCTGCTCGGGCCGACCTACCGCGCCTTCTACCGCAACCCTATTCATCTGGTGCGCGGCAACGGTGTGTGGCTCTACGATGCCCAGGGCCGCAAGTTCCTCGACGCCTACAACAACGTCGCCTCGGTCGGCCACTGCCATCCGCGCGTCGTCGAGGCACTGTCCGGGCAGGCCGCAACGCTCAACACCCACACACGCTATCTCAGCGAGATCATCCTCGATTACGCGGAAAAGCTTCTCGGCACCGTTCCGGCCCATCTCGGCCACGCGATGTTCACCTGCACCGGCAGCGAGGCGAACGACCTTGCCATCCGCATTGCCCAGCATTCCAGCGGCGGCACCGGGGTGATCATCACCGATTTCGCCTATCACGGCGCCACCATAGCGACGGCGCAACTGTCGCCGGCGGCGGTCGGGGCAAAGGGGGTGCCAGCGCACCACCGCACGGTGGCAGCGCCGGACACGTTCCGCGACCATGGCCGGGCCGCGCATGATTTCGCCGGAAATGTCGCCGCTGCCATAGAGGACATGCGAGCAAAAGGCATCCAGCCGGCGGCGCTGCTTCTCGACTCCGCCTTTCCCAGCGACGGCATCTTCTTTCCCGATGCGGCGGTGATGCGCGAAGCGGCGGATCACGTCAAAAAGGCCGGCGGCATCGTCATCGCCGATGAGGTCCAGTCCGGCTTCGGCCGGCTTGGCCAGGGCATGTGGGGCTTCGCAAACTATGGCATCGAGCCTGACATCGTCACGATGGGCAAGCCGATCGGCGATGGGCACCCGATGGGCGCCGTGCTCGTGCGGCCGCAGCTTGTCGCCTCCTTCGGTTCGAACACCGGCTACTTCAACACCTTCGGCGGCAACCCGGTCGCGGCCGCTGTCGGCCTCGCCGTTCTCGATGTCATCGAAGGCGAGGGGCTGATCGAGAATGCGCGCAATGTCGGCGCCTATACGAGTGAACTGCTGCGCGCCCTGCAGGGCCGGCACGGCGCGGTCGCTGATGTCAGGCACAACGGCCTCTATTTCGGCGTCGAGCTGACGGCGGACGGCGACGGGGCTCTGGCCGCCACCAAGACATCGGCGGTCGTCGAAGCCATGCGCGAGGACGGCGTGCTGATCTCGTCCTGCGGTCCGCGCGGCAATGTGCTGAAGATCAGGCCGCCACTGCCCTTTGCCAGGGACAATGCCGAGCAACTGGCCGAGACGCTCGATCGCGCTCTGTCGAACTGGTGATCGGAGCGGCCCGCGTATGCTGAAGCTTGAACATCAGACCCTGAATGACCGCGCCTATGGCGCGCTCAAGCAGGAGTTGATTTCCGGTGGCTTCAGCCCGGGCCAGGCGCTGGTCATCCGCAAGCTCGCCGAGACGTTCGGCATCTCGACGACACCGATCCGCGAGGCGCTGCAGAGGCTTGTCGCCGAGCGGCTGCTCGAGATGCAGAACAACCGCTCGGTCATCGTGCCGTTGCTGTCCGCGCCTGCCTTCGAGGAGCTGACGCGCATCCGCATCGCCGTCGAGGGACTGGCGGGCGAGATGGCGGCGACCAGGATGAGCGAAAGCGGGCTGGCTGACATCCAGGCGACGCTCGCCGGCATGCAGCGTGCCATTGAGGCCGGCGACGCCAGGGCCTATCTCTCATTGAACGAGGCGTTCCACTTCGCCATCTACCAGCATGCCGGCGCGCCGATCCTTTTGAACATGATCCGCGACCTCTGGGGGCGGGTCGGGCCTTATCTCAAGCTGCTGATGCAGGCCGATCGCTACATCCCGCAGTCCAACGACGCGCATCGCAAGATCGTCGCCGCACTGGAGCAGCGCAGCGGTCCCACTGTGCGGATTTTCATAGAAGAGGACATCGCCGTGGCGGCCGCTGTGCTGTCTGCAAACCTTGACGCTGCCAGGGAGCCGTCGGCCTAGCTCGTCCCGTCCAGCCGGTCGCGCAGCATGCTCCAGCCGAGCAGCATGTTGGGCGCGTGCCGCAGCACGGCGTGGAACGGTATTGGCGCCGGCGGCGCGAAGGGCAGCGGCAGGTCGCGGGCGTCGGTGCCGGCGGCCCAGTCGGCCAGAACCTTGCCCATCGCCGTCGTCATGGCGATGCCGCGCCCGTTGCAGGCGCGACCGGCGATCAGTCCCGGACCGAGGTCGATCAGGTGCGGCAGGAAATCCGGTTCGACCGCTGCCATTCCCGACCAGCTGTAGGCAAGCGGCGGCAGGTCGGGCAGACCGAGATGCCGGCCGAGCCTTCGCCAGATCGTCTGCGGTACGCGCGTATCCGCACCGGCGCCAAGGATATGCATGCCGCCGCTGATCAGCCGGTTTTCGGCGTCGAAGCGGAAGGTGAACAGATTGCGTCTGGTGTCACCGACACCTTGCCCGCCGGGAAGCAACCGGTTGCGCACTTCACGAGGCAGCGGCGCTGTCGCGATCTGGAAGACTTTCAGCGGGAAGTAGGTTCGCTGCAACGACGGATTGAGGGACCAGCCATAGGCGTTGGTGGCGATCAGCACCTTGCCCGCGCGTACCGAGCCAGAGGGCATTTTCAGCATCCAGCCATCGGCTATGCGATCAACCGAGGTGACGCGCGTCTGCTCGAAGATCTTTGCGCCGGCCTTCTCCGCCGCATCGGCCAATCCGCGCGCATAGGCGACCGGATTGAGCACGCCGCCGGAACGGTCCATCCAGCCGCCGACATAGCCTGGCACGCCTGTCAGGGCTTCGACTTCCTGCCGATCCAATGTGACTGCCGGCCGGCCACGCTGTGCCCACTGCCCGGCACGTGACTTGACCTTTTCAAAGGCGGCAGGCGAATGCGCCGGCTGGATCCATCCGTTCTGCACGGCGTCGCAGTCGATGCCGTGCTGCCGGATCAGGCGGAAAACCAGGTCGGCGCTGCCGGCGGCGAAATCGATCAGCCTTTCGCCACGCGATGGTCCGAGATGGGCCAGTATGTCGGCCGGGTCCATCTTGGCGAAGTTCGGCACGACGAAGCCAGCATTCCTGCCGGTTGCGCCCCAGGCGATGAATTCGGCTTCGAGAACGGCGACGGAAAGGCCTTTGCCGGCGGCGTGCAGCGCGGTTGAAAGGCCCGAAAAGCCGCCGCCGACAATGGCCAGGTCGACATCGAGCTTACCCTGCAGCGCCGGCCGTTCGCGGCGGTCGCGGCTGACGGCAAGCCAGAGTGAAGCGCCATGCGCTTCCTGCCGAACCGCGGCATTCATGACGGGGAAACGCTTTTGGCCGTAGTCGCCTTCGTCCGCTTGCCGAGCCAAGGCCGCCGTGGCCTGTCGCCGAACAGCCCGTTCGGCCGGACCAGCAGGATAATGCAGAGCATGACGCCGATGGCGGCGATCTGCAGCGCGGCGGCACGAGCCTGCTGTTCCGGCGGGAAGAGGATGCTGGTCAGCGTGCCCGACCCAGCCCATATCGCCCAGACCAGGATGCTGCCGACGACGGCGCCGAGATTGCTGCCCGAGCCGCCGACGATCAGCATCACCCAGACCTGGAAAGTCAGGATCGGCAAATAATTGTCCGGCGCGATGAAGCCGGTGAAATGCGCCTGCAGTGCACCGGCCAGCGCCATGATGGCGCCGCCCACGGCAAAGGCCTGGACTCGGTAGAAACGCGCGCTCTTGCCAAGCGAGATCGCCGCCCGCTCATCCTCGCGTAGCGCCTTCAGCACGCGGCCCCACGGGCTGCGCGACAGATGTTCCAAAGCGAAATAGGCGACCAGAGTCACCGCCGCGACCACGGCAAGGTTCGACAGGTTGAACAGCAGCGGCGTCTCGGCAAGGCTGCCGAAGGGGCGCGGGATGAAGCCGATGCCGAACGGGCCGCCGGTCAGTTTCTGCGCGTTGAGCGCGACCAGTTGCACGACGACGGCGACGCCGAAGGTGGTGATCGCCAGATAGTCGGACCTGAGCCGCAGCGTCGCCATGCCAGTTAACGCCGCGGCAATGCCGCCGACGACCATGGCGCCCGCCCAGCCGACAACGATCGGCAGGCCAAGGCCACCCAGCCGCGCGGCGTCGTCGGGAGTGGTCAGCAATGCCGAGGTGTAGGCGCCGATGGCGACGAAGCCGGCAAGGCCGACATTGAACAGGCCGGTCAGGCCCCACTGCAAATTGAGCCCCAGCGTGACCAGCGAAAAGATCAGCGCGGTGGTCAGGAAGAAGGCGCCGTAGCCGATCAGATCCATCAGCGTTCCCTCACACCAAACAGGCCGATCGGCCGCACGAACAGCACCGCCATCAGGATGATGAAGGAGACGGCGGCGCGCCATTCGGCGCCGATCAGCTGCACGGCACCGGCCTCGGCGAGCCCGATGATCAGGCCGCCGAGCACGGCGCCGGGGATGCTGCCGATGCCGCCGAGAATGGCGGCGGCAAACATCGGCAATAGCATGTCGAAGCCCATGAACGGGCGGATCTGCACCAGGATGCCGATCATCACGCCGGCCACGCAGGCCAGCGCCCCGCCGATGACCCAGGTGACGCGCACCACGCTGGCGACGTCGATGCCGACGATGCGGGCCAGTGCCGCGTTCTGGCTCAGGGCCTGCATCGAGCGGCCGGTCTGCGTGCGCGTCATCAACAGATGCACGGCGAGCACCAGCACCGCGGTCAGCAGCAAAAGCGCGATCTGGTCTGATGTGATGCGGATGCCGAAGCCGACCGGCATGGCGATCTGGATCGCCCGGCTGAAATAGGTCGGCCGCGAGGTGAAGGTGAATTCGAGCAGGCTTCTCAGCGCCATCGAGGCACCGAAGCTCGCCATCACCACGATGATCGCCTGGCCTTGCGAGCGCAGCCGCGAAAACAGCACCTTGTCGAGCAGCAGCGCCAGCAAAGCGGTGAAAGCCATGCCGACGATCAGCGCGACAATCAGCGGCCAGCCGAAGGACAGCGGTGCGATCGGTGCCACCTTGCCGACTGTCGCGCCGATGGCGCTGACGACGGCCAGCGTCGCGTAGGTGCCCCAGGCCATGAAGTCGCCATGGGCAAAGTTCGAGAAGCGCAGGATCGAATAGGTAAGCGTCACGCCGATGGCGCCCAGGCCGATCATCGAACCCGTCAGCAATCCGTCGACGACAAATTGCAGGCTCATGCCCCACCTCCTGTGCCGGACTTGCGGGGGCGCTGGCCGAGATAGAGTTCGGCGACCACCGGATCGTTCCACAGCTCGGAAGCAATGCCCTCGTGCCGGTCTTTGCCTTCGACCAGCACATAGGCGCGGTCGCCGATGGCGAGCGCTGCCTTGGCATTCTGTTCGACGAGCAGGACAGTGACGCCGGACTTGCGGATGCCGGCCAGCATCTCGAACACCATCGAGACGAATTTCGGCGACAGGCCGGCCGACGGCTCGTCTAGCACCAGCACCTTGGGGTGGACGATCAGCGCCCGCGCAACGGCGAGCATCTGCCGTTGTCCGCCCGAGAGGTTGCCGGCGGCGGTGCGGCGCTGGCGGACGAGATCGGGGAAGGCGGCATACATCTCCTCGATGCGCGCAGGAATTTCGCGCCGCTCAAGGATGCCGCAAGCAACTCTTAGATTGTCCTCGACCGACATCAGTGGGAAGATGTTTTCGGTCTGCGGCACGAAGGCCAGCCCGAGCCGCACCATGGTGTGGGCCGGCGCGGCAGTGATGTCCTTGCCGTCCAGAAATACTGTGCCGCCGGTGATCGGGACGAGGCCGGCGATGGCCTTGATGAAGCTAGACTTGCCGGCGCCGTTGGGGCCGAGCACCACGACGATCTCGCCCTTGGCGACGGTGATCGAGGCGCCGCGCACGATCGGCACGCCGGGCTCGTAGCCGGCTTCGAGGTCGCGGACATCGAGAACGATCTCGCTCATGCCGCGCCTCCGAGATAGGCCTCGATGACGCGCGGGTCGCGAGCGACCTCTTCGGCCGTGCCTTCGCTGAGCAACTGGCCGCTCGCCATGACGAGGACGCGATGGCAGAGCCGCGTTACCATGTCGATATTATGCTCGATCAGCAGGAAGGTGATACCGCGCGCATTGATGTCGCGGATGCGGTCGATGATGACTTCGAGCAGCGTCGCGTTGACGCCGGCCGCCGGTTCGTCGAGCAAGATGATCGCCGGATCGGCCATCATCACGCGGGCGAGTTCGAGCAGCTTGCGCTGGCCGCCGGAAAGCACGCGCGCCGGCTCATGCGCGAGATGGGCGAGGGCGACCAGTTCCAGCAGTTCAAGCGCCTTTGTCCTGGCGGCCCTTTCCTGCGCGGCGACGCGCCATGGCGTGACGAAATTGGCAAGCAGCTTTTCGCCGGCCTGACCCTGTGCCGCCAGCATGATGTTTTCGATCAGCGTCAGGTTGGGCAGCGGGCGCGGTATCTGAAACGTGCGGCCGAGACCGCGTCCGATGCGCAGATGTGCTGCTTCGCCCGAGACGCGCGCGCCGTTGAGAAGGATTTCGCCGCTGGTCGGCAATATGCTGCCGGCAAGCAGGTCGAACATCGTCGTCTTGCCGGCGCCGTTGGGGCCGATGAGGCCGAGGATTTCGCCCGCTTTGACGTTAAACGAGACGTCGTTGACCGCGACAAGGCCGCCGAACCGCCTGACGACATTCCTTGCCGTCAGAACCGGCGCGCGGGTTTCCCCTTGCCGTTTGGTTGCCTCGCTCATCAAACCCTCTGGCCGAAGACGATCGCTGCCGCCTCCTGATTATGATTTGTGATCACACTTGCGTTGATCACGCTATTCGGCTTTAACTTCCTCCGCAAGCCGAAAACCGGCCACGAACGGAATTCCATGCAAAAGGCTGCCATCGAAAAGAACAACGAGGTGATCGCGGCCCAGCTTGCGCCGGTCGGCCGCGAGACCGTGCAGGACCGCGTGTATTCCGAGCTGCGCCGCGCCCTGATTGGCGGCCTGTTCGAACCGAGCCAGGTGCTGACCATCCGCGGCCTGGCTGACGCCTTGGTCACCTCGACCATGCCGGTGCGCGAGGCGCTCGGCCGGCTGATTACGGAAAAGGCGCTGGAGGCGCTGCCCAACCGTTCGGTGCGCGTGCCGCCGATCACGCTGGAACGCCTCGACGATCTCCTGCGGGCTCGCATCCTGATCGAGGGCGAGGCGATCGCGCTGGCCGCCGCCCGCATGGGTCCGCGCCAGATCGCCACCATCGAAACCATCCTCGCCGAATGGGACGAGATGCGGGCTTTGAAACACAAGAAGGACGTCGACCGCGAAGTGACGCTCAACCAGAGCTTTCATTTCGAGATTTACCGCTCCTGCGGTTCGGCCGTGCTGATCCCGATGATCGAGAGCCTGTGGCTGCAATCGGGTCCCTGCATTCGTGTCGCCATCTACGCCTTCTCGGAAGCCGGCGAGGTCGACACCGCCCAATATCACCGCCGCATCGTCACGGCGCTGTCCACGCAGGATGCGCAGGCGGCGCGCGAGTCGCTGGTCGCCGACATCAGCCGACCCTTCACCTTCCTGCGCAGCAAGTTGCAGGCCGCCGCCGCGAAAGACCAGACATGACCGCCATCAGGATCACCGAGCCGCGCTCGCAGCTTTCCGTAACGGCATTGCTGCTGCCCGAGAAGGCGCCGGAAAACGCTGCCTTCCTCTTGGCCTACCTCGGCACGCCACGCGTTGTTCCGGGCATC
Source organism: Mesorhizobium sp. XAP4 (assembly GCF_029269325.1). Lineage (NCBI taxonomy): Bacteria > Pseudomonadati > Pseudomonadota > Alphaproteobacteria > Hyphomicrobiales > Phyllobacteriaceae > Mesorhizobium > Mesorhizobium sp. XAP4. The sequence continues at coordinate 221,471 of NZ_JARIXW010000003.1, forward strand.
CATGCGATGTGGACGGGGCCTGAGATTTCCTGTCCGGTTCCATCAACCGACCTCGAGGGCCAGGCCTATGCAAAACCGTTGCCGGCCGAGAACGCGACGCTGAACCCGCAGCCGGGCGACATCGTACTGTCCTACGTGCCGTCACGCATGTGGGGCGGCAATCCCAATGCGATCTTCGACATTGGCCTCTACTACGGGCAGGGCGCGCGGCTCTTGTTCCCGATAGGCTGGCTGGCCGGCAGTGTGGTGGCGCAGGTGCGCGTCGAAGAGCGTGACCGGTTCGCCGCCGCGTGCGGTGTCATCCGCCGCAACGGCGCCTGCGATGTCACCTTCAGCCTGATGGAGGCCTGACATGGCCGACGACGGTTTCGAGCTGTTCGACCTTCGCGTCGAGGCGATCATCCCCAAGGACAAACCTATCTATTGCGGCGCCAAGGAAGGCGACTATTTCGAGCTCAAGGGCGAGATGCTGTCGATGCCGGCAGGGCAGGGTTTTTCGATCTATTCGATCGCCGCCGTGTTGCCGCTGCTGGCAGCCAAGCAGCGCCCGACCCACCCGAACGACTGGATGACCTCGGACGCCGAGATCGCTTGTCCCGATCCCAATTGCGGCAGCCGGCTGCGGATCGTCAGGGCGGCCAGGCGGCGGTTCAGCCACGCCGAGACGACGGCGGTGCCGCTGCCGAAAGAGGATGACCTGAGATGACCGCAAACACCTTCGAACTCGGCCCCGGCTACACCATCTCGCGCGTCATTCGCGGCGGCTGGCAACTGGCTGGCGGCCACGGCGCCATTGACCGCAGCCAGGCGGTGGCCGATCTGATCGCCACTTTCGATGCCGGCATCTGGACCTATGATTGCGCCGACATCTATACCGGCGTCGAGGAGCTGATCGGTGCCGCGCGCCTGCGGCTGGCCAGCGAGCGCGGCCTCGACGTCGCGGCCAGGATGAAGGTGCACACCAAGCTGGTGCCCGACCTCGAACGGCTGGCCAGTATCAGCCGCGACTACATCAGGGGCATCGTCGACCAGTCATTGCGGCGGCTGAAGACCGAGCGGCTCGATCTCGTGCAGTTCCATTGGTGGGACTATGAACAGCCGCGCTATGTCGATGCCATGGGCTGGCTCAACGAGCTTCGGTTGGAGGGCAAGGTGCGCAATCTCGGCACCACCAATTTCGACACGCCAAGGCTCGCCGAGATACTCGCTGCCGGCATCCCACTGGTCAGCCAGCAACTGCAATATTCCGTGCTCGACCAGCGCCCGGGCAACAGCCTGGCCGCGCTCGCAAAACAGAACGGCGTCAGCTTCCTCTGCTATGGCTCAGTCGCCGGCGGCTTCCTCAGCAACAAATGGCTCGGTGCGGCCGAGCCCGCCACGCCGCTCGAAAACCGCTCGCTGGTCAAGTACAAGCTGATCATCGACGATTTTGGCGGCTGGGAGCTGTTCCAGCACCTGCTGCAGGCGCTGAAGGCCGTTGGCGACCGCCACGGCGTTGACGTCGCCACCATCGCCAGCGCCTGGGTGCTGGAGCAGCCGCAAGTGGCGGCGGTCATCGTCGGCGCCCGCAACCAGGCCCACGCCATTGCCAATGCGAAAATCATGGACGTTGCGCTCGACACCGAGGACCGGGAGCGGATTGCGGCCGTCATCGCGCAAGGCACCGGCCTCGAAGGTGACGTCTACACGCTGGAACGCGACCGCCGCGGCCGCCACGGTTCGATCATGCATTACAACCTCAATGCGGGGAAGAAATGAGCGGCGAACCCTCCCTGTTTTCACGCGCCAGCGCCGAAATCATCGACCTGCACCGCTTCTTCGTCGACTGGTTCGTCGCCGCGCGAGCCAACACGGTGGACTTCGGCCGCTTCGAACGCGCCATGGGCAAGGACCTCAGCATGGTGGCGCCGGACGGGCAGATCCTCGATCGCGAAGCGGTCGTCGACCATGTCCGCGCAAGCCGTGCTTCCTGCGACGATGGTTTCGCCATTTCGATCGAGGACATCCGGCCCGGCTGGCAGGACGCGGATACCATCGTCGTCCTCTATGTCGAAGCGCAGCTGCGCGCAGGCAAGCACAGCAGCCGTCAATCGAGCGCCGTCTTCACGACCAGTTCATCGGCGCCCAACGGCGTCGAATGGCGACATCTGCATGAAACCTGGCTGCAGGTGCCGGAACGCTGAACAAGCTCCAGAGTTCAAATACAGTCGAGTAACGAAAGGGGAACAACAATGACAAAGACGATACTCCAACTCACCACAGCGCTCGCTCTCGTCACGATGGCGGGTGCTGCGCAAGCCGCCGATTGCAAGATCACCGTCGGCCTCGTCATGGAGCTGACCGGCCCGGCCGGCGAATACGGCCAGGCCGGCGCCAAGTCGGTCGAGATGGCCTTCCGCGACATCAACGGAGCCGGCGGGGTGCGCGGCTGCGATCTCGTCACCGACACGCGCGACAGCCAGAGCCAGGGCAACATCGCGGTCGACGCCGCCACTCAGCTTGTGCAGGTCAAGAAAGTGCCGGTCATCATCGGCGGCATCATCTCGTCGGTGTCGATCCCGATCCTGACCTCGGTGACCGCGCCAGCCAAGATCGTCCAGGTCTCGCCAGCATCGTCCTCGCCGACGCTGACCGCGCTCGGCCGCGACGGCAAGACCAACGGCATCTTCTTCCGCACCATCACCTCGGATGCGCTGCAGGGTGTCGCCGCCGCCAAATATGCCATCGACAAGGGTTTCAAGAAGCTGTCGATCATCCACGTCAACAACGATTTCGGCGTCAACATGGTGGCCGAATTCTCGCGTGCCTACAAAGCGCTCGGCGGCACCATCGTCTCCGACACGCCTTACAATGAAAAGCAGTCGAGCTATGCCTCCGAAGTCACCGCGGCAATGGCCGGTGAACCGGACGGTCTCTACCTCGTCAGCACACCGGTCGACGGCGCCACGGTCGCCCGCACCTGGATCTCGCAGGGCGGCGTGCAGAAATTCCTGCTCAATGACGGCATGAACAGCCCGGACTTCATCGAATCCGTCGGCGCCGATTATCTGAAGGAAGCCTACGGCACGTCGTCCGGCACCAGCCCGACGGCCTCGACGGAGTATTTCACCAAGAACTATAAGGAATTCTCCGGCATCGAACCGACCAATCCGGCAGCCGACCGTTCCTATGACGCCGGCGCGATTGTTGGCCTCGCCATCGCCATTGCCGGCTCTGAGGACCCGGCCAAGATCAAGGACGCGATGTACAAGGCGGTCGATCCGGCCGGCACGCCGATCTTTGCTGGCAAGGAAGAGTTCGCCAAGGCGCTCGGCCTGATCAAGGACGGCAAGCCGATCCGCTACGAAGGCGTCATCGGCCCGGTCGCCTTCGATAAATATGGCGACATCACAGGCCCGTTCCGGCTGTGGAAGATCGTCGACGGCAAGGTAGCGACGGACGGTGAAATGACCACCGACGATGTCAACGCCTTGCAGGCCAAGCTTCAGTAAGCAGCATTCCGTTTGGTCCGGCATCGATTATGTCAGCATCGATGCCGGGCCAAGAATATGGCTGCCTCATTGCGGCGCTCTTGCCCGGCACTCACGTCCGTTCCGTCGCAACTTGCCTGGGGATGAGAAAGCGGGCGGCGAGCACGCAGAGCAGCACGGTGAACATCAGGATCAGCGCCACCAGCGCATTGATATCGGGTGAGAAGCCAAGCCGCATCATCGCCCACAGCCTGACCGGCAGCGTGCTTTGCGTGCCAGTGACCAGGATGGTGATCATGGTCTCGTCGAATGACAGGGCGAAGGCCAGGATGGCGCCGCCGACCATGGCGCTCGACAGGTTCGGCAGGATGATGCGCCAGAAGGTCTGCCAGCCCGTGGCACCGAGATCGTAGGACGCTTCAACCAGCGTGCGGCTCATCGACTGCAGCCGCATCAGTACCGTGCGGTAGACTATCGCCAACACGAAAACCGTATGGCCGATAACGACCGTCAGCAGCGAGCGTTCGAGGCCGATCTCGCGGAAGAAGATCAGCAGCGCCAGGCCGCTGATGATCGGCGGCATCAGGAACGGCAGGAAGATGATGAACTGCAGCAGCGAGCGTCCGGAACGGCGCCCATGATAATAGAGCGCCAGCAGCGTTCCGCTGACCACCGACAGGATGACGGTGCAGACGCCGACGATCAGCGTCGTGCGCAGAGCGACCAATATGTCGTGGTTTTCAGCCAGCGCCACATAGGTCGACAGGGTCGGCGACGACCAGTCGACGGAGCCATGCGAAATGGTGAAGAACGACGACACGATCGGCACGAACAGTGGGCTGTAGAGCAGCACCGCAACCAGTGTCGTGATCGCGGCCAGAAAGATCGTGGACAGTCGGGGCAGGGCGCTCATACCGAAGTCCCCGGGTTGCGGCCAAAGCGTTCGCCGACGAGGATTGCGGCGATCACCACGACGGCCAGCGCCACCGACAGCGCCGCGCCGAACGGCCAGTTATAGGCCGTGCCGAACTGGCTGTAGAGGATGCGGCCGAAGGTGAAGCCGCTGATGCCGCCGACCATTTGCGGCGTCAGGAAATCGCCGATCGCCAGCACGAAGACGAAGCTCGCCGCCGAAGCGACGCCGGGCAGGCTGAGCGGCAAGGTGATGCGCAGGAAGGTCTGCAAGCCGCTCGCGCCGAGATCGTCGGATGCGCGCAGCAGCACCTGCGGAATCCGCTCCAGCGACAGGAAGATCGGCAGGATGGCGAAGGGGATCAGGAGCAGGGTCAGCGTCAAAAGGATGGCGTTCATGTTGAACACAAAAAGCGTCGACGGTTCCTGCAGGATACCAAGCGCCACCAGCGCCTTGTTGAGGAAGCCGTTGAGGCCCAGGATGCTGCGGATCGCATAGATCTTGATGACGTAGCTCATCAGCAGTGGCACCAGCAGCAGCATCAGCAAGGCGTAGCGCCAGCGGCCTTTCAGCGTCGTCAGGAAATAGGCGGCGGGATAGGCAAGCAGGATGCAGATGATGGCCACCGACACGCACAGCACGATGGTGTTCCAGAACACCGGCAGAAAGACCGGATCGGTGAAGAACCTGACATAGTTGCCCAGCGACAAGCCGTAGACGATCGTGCCCTGGTCGACGCTGAAGAAACTGTAGCCGAGGAAGATCGCCAGCGGCACCAGGACGAAGACCACCGGCAAGGCAAACGCCAGCACCGTCACCAGCAGTGACAGCCGTCTTTCCGCAGGCAGTGTCGATCCGGCTTCGCTCATGCCAGCACCAGATGGCCTTCATGCGGCGCAAACGAAAGCGATACAGCCTCGCCGGATTTGAGCGCGCTGCCGTCGACGCGGCTCGGCACGCGCAGCCGCAAGCGCTGCGCGGCATTGTCGGCGCCGGCCATGATGGTGGCGACGGTCGACGAGCCGGCAAAGGCCAGATCGGAGATCGTGCCGGAAAAACGGTTGTCGGTGTCCTTTGCATCCGCAAGGTGCAAGGCTTCTGGACGGAACGCGGCGTAAGCGCTGGCGCCTTCCGCTGCGGCTTTCAAATGCGGCTGGTCGCTGATCGAACAGATGAGGCGCCCGAGCGCCGTCTCGATCGATCGCAGCTCGCCCTGGACCGGTCCGAGTTTCCCGGCCACCAGATTGTTCTCGCCGAAGAAACGCGCGACGAATTCGCAATTCGGTCTGTAGTAAAGGTCGTGCGGCGTGCCGAGCTGGCGGATATGACCGGCCTCCATGACGCAGATCCGGTCGGCCATGCCGATGGCTTCTTCCTGGTCATGGGTGACGAACAGGAAGGTGGTCCTGATTTCGCGCTGGATGGACTTTAGGAACACCTGCATCTGCCGGCGCAGTTCGAGGTCGAGTGCGGCGAGCGGCTCATCGAGCAGGATCAGGCGCGGCTGGCAGATCAGCGCACGGGCGAGTGCGACGCGCTGGCGCTGGCCGCCGGAGAGCTGCGCCGGAAAGCGGTCGGCGAAACGCCCGAGCTGGACCAGTTCCAGCGCCTCCGCGACTCGGCGCGCGATTTCCTTGCGCTGGACATGGCGAACCGAAAGCCCGTAGCCGACATTGCCGGAAACGGTCAGGTGCGGGAACAGCGCATAGTCCTGAAACACGGTGTTGAACGGCCGCCGGTTGATCGGCATGCGGCTGATGTCTTGCCCATCCAGGCGGATCTCGCCCGACGTCAGCGGTTCCAGCCCGCCGATCAGCCGCAGCACCGTGGTCTTGCCGGAGCCGGAGGGTCCAAGAACGGTGAGGAACTCACCGTCCTTGATCGACAGGTCGATGTCGTGCAGCACGGGGACCGTGCCGTAGGATTTCGAGACGGACCGCAGCGTCAAGAGGTCGGTGTTCTGGTTCATGAAATACTCTCGCATACGCTTCGGCGGTCCGGAACTCCGGACCGCCGGGTCCTTCGAAGGCATGGTGCGGAAAGATCAGGGCGTTGCCTTGACCTCGTTCCACATGTCCGAACGCTTGAGTGGGTCCTCGACATTGTTGAGCCAGACCAGCTTGTCGTTGCCGCCGGCGCTGCCGGTTTCCGTCACCGTGTTGCCGAAGCCGGTACGCTCGGAAAGCTCGCCGCCGACCTTCTTGCTCAGCATGAAGTCGATCCATTTCTCGGCTGCCGCATTATCACGGACACCCTTGGAAATGACCCAGTTGTCGAGCCAGGCAAGCGCGCCCTCGCTCGGATTGACGTAGGCGACATGGGCGCCGATCTTCTGCAGCGCCTTGACCTGCTGCTGGCCGTAATTGGCCCAGATCAGGGCCACATCATTGTTCTGGTAGATCTGCTGCGCCTCGTCGGCGGTGGTGTAGAAGCTGAGCACGTTGCGCTTGAGTTCGACCAGCTTGGCCTTGACTGCAGCCATCTGCTCTTCGTTGAGGTTGAACGGATCCTTGTAGCCGAGCGTCAGTGCGGTGAACGAGAAATTGTGCTCGCCATTATCATACGCCAGCACCTTGCCCTTGTAGGCCGGGTCCCACAGAACCGACATCGAGGTCGGCGCCGGCTTGACCTTGTCGGTGTCGTAGATCAGGCCGATGGAGTCGAAGCAGAACGGAATGCCGTAGACCTTGCCGTCCTTGGTCACGCCGCTGACCGCCGTCAGGTCGCGGAAGCGCGGCAGCACGTCTTTCTGGTTGGCGAGCTTGGTGACGTCGATCGGCGACACCAGGTCAGCCTTGATGTAGCGCTGCAACTGGGCGGTGTTGACAGCAAAGACGTCGAAGTCCTGGCCCTCGCTGCCCTTGATCTTGGCCCAGATCTCGTCGTCGCTGCCGATGAAGACGACATCGACGCCGATGCCGGTCGCGGCGGTGAAGTCCTTGACCCAGTCGGCATCGGCGTAGCCGTCCCAAGCCAGTACCCGAAGGTTCGCGGCGAGCGCCGCCGATGTCATCAGGCCGATGCTGAGCCCGATTGTCGCTAGTCTTAGAAACGCTTTCCTCAGTCCCATTTTAATCTCCCATTATCGTTCTGGTGGACCGTAATTTTCGGGCCTGCGCCGTCACAGCTGGGTAACAGCGACCAGTCCCTCGTCCGGCACCGACACCATCCGGTTGCGCAGTGGCTTGCCGAACGTCTGTGCCTGGATTTCATACTCGTCGCCGGAAGCCGTCTTGACGCCGGAGGCGTAGCTCATCACCGCCGCGCCGAAGAAATAGGCGTGCAGGTCGCCCGCCCTGCGGTGCATCGGGTAGCGGAAATGGAAGTGTTCGAGATTGGCGATCGAGTGCGACATGTGCGCTTCACCCGACAGGAATTCCTGCTCCCAGATAACAGTGCCGTCGCGCAGGATGCGCGAATGGCCGCGCACTTCTTCGGGCAGGTCACCGATCAGCAGTTCCGGACCGATCGAGCAGGAGCGCAGCTTGGAATGGGCGAGATAAAGGTAGTTCTCGCCCTCCGTCACGTGGTCGGAATATTCGTTTCCGAGCGCATAGCCGATGCGATAGGGATGGCCATCGGGTCCATTGACATAAAGCCCGACGATCTCGGCTTCCTCGGCACCGGCTTTCGCGAATGCCGGCATCGGCAGCGGCGCGCCGGGCGGGACAATGCAGGTGCCGACGCCCTTGAAGAACCACTCTGGCTGAATCCCGATCTTGCCGGCGCCAGGCTTGCCGCCCTCCAGTCCCATGCGGAAGATTTTCAAGGAATCGGATTCGTCGGCACCTTCGCCATGGGTCAGAACATGCATCTGGTTGCGCGCGGCGGCACTTCCGGTGTGGGTGAGGCCGGTGCCGGTGACCAGGAAGCGCGCCGGTTCGGGATGGTCGACCGGAGCGAGCACCTGCCCATCGCGCAACAGTTGGTCGTAGTCGATTTTCGCTGTGCCGGTCCGCTTCTCGACCAGCGCTGCGATCGACGTGCCCTGGGCAATTGCCGCTTCGGCCAGCTCCAGCACGCTGCTGGTCTTCTCGAGAGGGTGCAGATGATTGCCGTCATCGCAGACACGGCCAACCCCTCTGCTGCCGTCGGCCATTCTGAACTGAACAAGACGCATGAACTAACCTTCTTCCTTTGAAGCCGTACGGGTCACACCCAGCCCGCATCGACGATGAACTGCTGGCTTGTGCACATGCGGCTGTCGTCGGCGGCGAGGAACAGCGCCATGCGCGCGATATCGGAGGGTTGCAGCCGGTCGGGCAGGCACTGCCTTTCCGCGATCTGGCGTTCGCCGGCCGGGTCCAGCCACAGGCGAATCTGGCGCTCGGTCATCACCCAGCCCGGCACCATGCAGTTGACGCGGATGCGCTCAGGGCCAAGCTCGCGGGCCAGCGCCCGCGTCATGCCGTAAACAGCCGCTTTCGCGGTGACATAGGCTGGGCAATCCGGATCGCCGACCATCCAGGTGATGGAGCCGAAGTTGATGATCGAGCCGCCGCCCTGCGCGCTCATCTGCGGACGCACTGCCTGCGCCGCGAAAAACTGGTGGCGCAGATTGACCGCCATGCGGTCGTCCCAATAGGCAACCGTCACATCCTTGGTCTGGTGGCGGTCGTCATTGCCGGCATTGTTGCACAGCGCCTGGATGGGGCCATTGTGCTGCATTGCCTGCACGGTTGCCGCCTGCAACTCTTCGACGTTGCGCAGGTCGCATGGAATGAACAGCGGCGCGGCATGTCCGTCGGCCGCAATCGCGTCGACCAGACGTTGGGATGGTTCTTCGGCCATGTCGACGAAGGCGACGCGGCTGCCCTGGGCGCAGAAATGGCGCACCAGGCTTTCGCCGATGCCGCTGCCGCCGCCTGTTATGAAGACGCTGCGGCCCTTGAGGCTTGGATAGATCGCGTAGCCGATTTCATCCGTCATCGCGCGCCTCTCTAGTGCGAATGCCGAGGAATGCCGGCATCGCGCCGGCCGACGAGAAAGTCGAAATCGCAGCCCTTGTCGGCCTGCAGCACGCGCTCGACATAAAGGCTCTGGTAGCCGCCCTCCGGCGACGCCGGCGGCTTCCAGTCACGCCGGCGGATGGCGAGCTCCTCTTCCGACACCAAAAGTTCCAACCGGCGGCCGGCGACATCGAGCTCGATAAGATCGCCGTCGCGCACCAGCGCCAGCGCGCCGCCTGCGGCAGCTTCTGGAGCCACATGCAGAACCACGGTGCCGTAGGCGGTGCCGCTCATGCGCGCGTCCGAAATGCGCACCATGTCGGAGATGCCTTGCTTGAGCAGTTTGGCCGGCAGCGGCATGTTGCCGACCTCGGCCATTCCGGGATAACCGCGCGGCCCGCAGTTCTTCAGCACCATCACCGAGGAGGCATCGATGTCCAACTCCGGATCGTCGATGCGGGCGTAGTAATGCTCGATGTTTTCGAACACCACCGCCTTGCCGCGATGCTGCATCAGCTCGGGCGTTGCCGCGGACGGCTTGATGACCGCGCCGTCAGGCGCCAGATTGCCGCGCAGGATGGAGATGCCCCCTTCCTTGGTCAGCGGCTCGCTCATTGGGCGGATCACTTCGCTGTTGTAGTTGGGCGCGCCGTCGATCAATTCACCGATGGTCTTGGCGCTGACGGTCATGGCGTCGCGATGAAGAAGCCCCACTTCATCAAGCGACGCCATGACCGCAGCTAGCCCCCCGGCGTAGTAGAAATCTTCCATCAGGAACCGGCCCGACGGCATCAAATCGACAATAGTTGGAACGTCACGACCTAGGCGGTCCCAGTCTTCGAGGCTGAGATCGACACCGATCCGGTTGGCGATGGCGATCAGATGCAGCACCGCATTGGTCGAGCCACCGATCGCGCCGTTGACGCGAATGGCGTTCTCGAACGCTTGCCTGGTGAGGATCTCCGCGATCGTCACGTCCCTGCGCACCAGATCGACGATCTGGCGTCCGGCCATCTGGGCGAGCACGCCACGGCGCGAATCCACCGCCGGGATCGCGGCGTTGTCCGGCATGCCGATGCCGAGCGCTTCGACCATGCTGGCCATGGTCGAGGCCGTGCCCATCGTCATGCAGCTGCCCGCCGATCGGCTCTGGCCCTGCTCGGCGGCGAGGAAGTCGGCAACCGGCATGCGGCCGGCTTTAACCTCCTCGGCGAATTTCCAGACGTGGGTGCCCGAGCCGATATCCTGTCCGCGGAACTTGCCGTTGAGCATCGGCCCGCCGGAAACGGCGATGGTCGGCAGGTTGCACGATGCGGCGCCCATCAGCAGCGCCGGTGTGGTCTTGTCGCAACCGACCAGCAGGATGACGCCATCGATCGGATTGCCGCGGATGGACTCTTCGACATCCATGCTGACCAGATTGCGAAACAGCATGGCGGTGGGGCGCATGTTGCTCTCGCCCAGCGACATCACCGGAAATTCGAGCGGCAGGCCGCCGGCTTCATAGACGCCGCGCTTGACGTGATCGGCCAGCGCCCGCAGATGCGCGTTGCATGGGGTCAATTCCGACCAGGTGTTGCAGATGCCGATCACCGGGCGGCCGTCGAAAGCGTCGGCGGGAATGCCCTGGTTCTTCATCCAGCTGCGGTGCATGAAGGCGTTCTTGCCCTCACCGCCGAACCAGGCCTCGGACCGCAGTTTGCGTTTGGTGTCGGTCACGATGTCTGTTCCCGTTCCTGGCGGCGCTTGTTGCGGTTTTCGACGCTGCGGCGCACGTCCTCCTCGGCATTGTCGATGAGGACCAGCAGCGCCTTTTGTGCGCCGGTCGCGTCGCCGGCGGCGATCTTTTCGGCGACTTCCCGGTGCAGCGGCAATGAGGGGCGCTGCCCTTCCGGATTGTCGTTGGAAAGACGAAAGCTCGTCACCAATGCGGTTTCGACCAGTGCCGCCAGCGAGCCGATCAGCTCATTGCCGGTCATGCGCAGTATGGTCTGGTGGAACAAAAGGTCAGGCTTGGCGAAGCGGTCGCCGTCGTCGACCACCGCCTCCATTTCGACCAGAGCTGCATTGATCTCGGCGATCTGCGCTGGCGTGGCGCGCTGGGCCGCAAGCGCTGCCGACATCGGCTCGATGGCCCTGCGCAATTCGAACAGCGCCCGGACATCGTCGGCGCTGACACCGCTGGCATAGCGCCATGACAGGACGTCCGGGTCGAGGAAATTCCAGTCGGCACGAGGACGCACCCGTGTGCCGGTCTTCGGCCGCGATTCGACCAGCCCCTTGCCCGCCAACACCTTGATCGCCTCGCGCAGCACCGTGCGGCTGACCCCCAGCATCTCGCTTGAATCGTCGGCATTGGGCAGTGCCTCGCCGGGCAGGAAATCGCCTTGAACGATGCGCAATCCGATTTGCTCGACGACGGTCGCATGCAGAGCGGTGGAGCCGCTGGAAACCGCCACCGCGACTCTCGACGTACGCGCCATACTGAAAGATTTGTTATTCTTCATACTATTCATATGATATGTCTTATAGGCATGGCGATTGGAGTCAAGGGATGGGGGTGTGCCGATGACAAAGAATTCCGCTGCCGTTACCGAGCAGCACCAAGAGCTGATCTCGATCAGCGATGGCATTGCGACCGTGGAAATCGTCCCTGCTGCCGGCGGTGCCCTGGCGTCGTATCGCTGGCGGCAAAACGGATCCGTCGTGGATTGGCTGCGCCCTGCTGACCCGGCGGCGATCGGCCGCCGCGATGCCGGCGCCATGGCCTGCTTCCCGCTGGTTCCCTATTCCAATCGCATAAGGGGCGGTCGCTTCGCATTCGCCGGCCGCACCGTCGAACTGCCGACCAACTCGGACGATCCGCACTATGAGCACGGCCATGGCTGGCGTCGATCATGGACAGTCGTGCGGCACGAAGCCAGCAGCACGGTCCTATCCTATCGCCATGCTGCCGATTCCTGGCCGTGGAGCTATGAGGCAAGGCAGGCCATCTCGCTGATCGATGGCGGGCTGGCGATTGCCCTCTCGCTGCGCAACCTTTCGGACACGCCGATGCCGGCAGGCTTTGGCCTACATCCCTATTTTCCGTCGACGCCGTGGACACATGTCCAGGCGCGGGTGTCCGGCATGTGGGAAACCGATGCGGAAATCCTGCCCACCATCCACATACCGCCGCCGCCGGGCGCCAACCCGACCACGGGCTTCGACGTGTCGGAGACGGACTTCGACACGGTCTTCACCGGATGGTCGCGCCGCGCCCGGATCTCCTGGCCGGAGCATGGACGGCAACTGGACATCGAGGCCGAGGCGCCACTCGATTTCCTTGTCCTCTACACGCCGCCCGGCGAGCCGTTCTTTTGCGCCGAACCGGTCAGCAACATCACCGATGCCTTCAACCGCAGGGCTGACACGGGCATCGAGACCGGCTGCATCGTACTGGCGCCCGGGCACATGAGGTCCGCAAGCGTTCGCTTCACGCCTTCGCGGGAGATCTGATCGCCAGTCTGAGCCGCATCAACTGCTTTGCCTCGCCGCTTCGCGGATGGTCTGCAGCAGGATGGAGAAGGCCGGCGAGGGCGCCGTGTCGGTCCGCATCGTCAGGCCGACCGGTCCTTTGGTTTCCTCGGTGTCGACCGGCAGGGCGACGAAGGCGCCACTGCCGAGTTCATTGGCGACGACGCCTGCCGAAATGATCCAAACCGCATCGCTCTGCCGCAGGAAGGCGCGGCCGAAGGAGTCCGAGACGGTTTCGATCTCGGTTGCCGGCGCCGTCATGCCGTTGGTGATGAACAGGCGGTCGACGAAAGGGCGGATGACCGATTCCCGTGTCGGCATCAGCGCCGGGAACTCGTCGAGCCGCGCGAACACGTCCTGTCCGGGCTCAAGCAGCGGATGTCGCGCCCGCACCACGAACAGCACCTGTTCGGAGTAGAGATGCTCGAAGAAGAAGCCGGTCATGTTCTCCGGCGCCGCCAACCGTCCGACGACGAGATCGAGCGCGCCGGTGCGCAACTGTTCGAGCAGCACCGCGTTCTCGCCGGTGACGATCTTGATCGCCGCACCGGTGCTCTCTTTGAGGAACAGGCTCATGGCAAGCGGCATCACCCGCGCCGACACCGTCGGCAGCGCGCCGATGCGGATCGGGTGCCGGTTGACCGCCCCGTCCTGCCGGACGGAATCGACACCCTGCTTGAGCGCCGTGATCGCCGTACCGGCATGGCGAAGGAAGATTTCGCCGATGCGCGTCAGTCTGATGCCGCGGCCGTCGCGTTCGACGACCGCCACCCCCAGCGCCTCTTCCAGTTCGCGCAATGTCTTGGTCACCGCCGGCGGGCTGACATGCAGGAAGTCGGCCGCCCGCGCCACGCTTCCCTGCCGCGCAACTTCAAGGAATGCCTGCAGGTGACGGAACCGGATACGGCTCTCGGACATGGATTTGATAACCCCTGAGTTAATGAAACGCCAAAAAATATCATTTTACCGAACCAAACGCCTTGTGCAATGTGAGGGCGGAGGATCGAAACCGTGCCATTCGTCACCATCGGCGGCATCACGCTGCACCATCGCCACATCAAGGCGACCGGCAATGCGCGCCCAATCATATTCATCAATTCGCTCGGCACCGACTTCCGGATCTGGGACGAAATTGTCTCGACGTTCGATGGTGAAATGCCGCTGCTGGTGTATGACAAGCGCGGCCACGGACTGTCCGACATCGGCGACATCAGGTCGATCGACGATCACGTCGATGACCTCTCGGCGCTCATCGATCATTTCGGCTTGAGCAAGGTCGTGCTGTGCGGCCTGTCGGTCGGCGGCATGATCGCGCAGGGGCTCTATGCCAGGCGGCCTGAAATCGTCGAAGGCCTGATCCTTTGCGATACGGCACACAAGATCGGCACGACAGACAGCTGGAACACACGCATCGCGACCGTCGAAAGCAAGGGCATCCAGGCGATTGCCGATGGCGTGCTCAAAGTGTGGTTCACCCCCGCCTTCCACGCGGCGCGTCAGGCCGAGCTCGACGGTTACTGGAACATGATGACGAGGCAAGCGCTTGCAGGTTACGTCGGGACTTGCGCGGCCGTTCGCGATGCCGATTTCACCGATGCTGCACGCCGCATCGCGGTGCCGACGCTCTGCGTGGCCGGCGACCAGGATGGCTCGACACCTCCCGATCTCGTCCGCTCGCTGGCCGCGCTGATCCCCGGCGCGCGCTTCGAAATGATCCGCGACGCTGGACACATTCCTTGCGTCGAACAGCCTGAAGCGCTCACCGCCCTGATCCGCGGCTTTATCGCGTCGCTTGCCCCTGGAGCAGTAACCCATGGATGAAGTCCCCGGCAACGCAACCAGATATTGCACCGGCCTCGCGGTGCGGCGCTCGGTGCTTGGTGACCGCCATGTCGACCGCGCCGAGGTCGCCGCCACCGATTTCGACCAGCCTTTCCAGGAGTTGATCACCGAGGCCGCCTGGGGAACCGTGTGGGCGCGGCCGGGCTTGACCAGGCGTGAGCGTTCGATCGTCACGCTGGCGCTGCTGGCCGCACTCGGCCATGATGAGGAGGTTGCTATGCATGTGCGCGCCACCGTCAACACCGGTGCCTCGCGCGACGATATCTGCGAGGCGTTCCTGCATGTCGCCATCTATGCCGGCGTGCCGGCCGCCAACCGTGCCTTCAGAATTGCCAAGGACGTGTTTTCGGAAATGGACGGAAGCCAGAATGACCGCTGAGTCCGGCTCGAACCGAAGGCCCGAGACCGGCGCCTTCTTCCAGCGCGACCGGACCTGGCATCCGCCTGTTCTGACACCGAATTACAAGAGCTCCGTGCTGCGCTCGCCGCAGAAGGCGCCGCTGCCGTTCGACAACACGCTGTCGGAGATTGCAGGCCCGGTCTTCGGTCACGCCATGCTCGGCAAACTCGACGCCGACCTGATCCACAATTTCGCCAGGCCCGGCGAGAGCGCGCTCGGCGAGCGCATCATCGTCCATGGCCGGGTGCTCGATGAACGCGGCGTTGGCGTACCCGGCGCGCTGCTCGAATTCTGGCAGGCCAATGCCGGCGGCCGCTACCGCCACAAGAAGGACGGCTATCTGGCGCCGCTCGACCCGAACTTTGGCGGCTGCGGGCGCGCCATAACAGGCGAGGATGGCGGCTACGCCTTTCGCACCGTCAAGCCCGGCCCCTATCCCTGGCCGAACGGGCCGAACGACTGGCGGCCCTCGCACATCCATTTCTCGGTCTTCGGCCACGGCTTTGCGCAGCGGCTGATCACGCAGATGTATTTCGAGGGTGATCCGCTGATCTGGCACTGCCCGATCGTGCGCGGCATCCCCGACAAGGCCGCCGTCGAAACGCTGATCGCCACGCTCGACATGCAGGCGACGATCCCCTTCGACGCGCGCGCCTACAAGTTCGACATCGTGCTGCGCGGGCGCCGCGCGTCGCTGTTCGAAAACAGGCTGGAGGGCAATTGATGGCCCAGTCGCTCGACCGGCTCAGGGAAAGCCCCTCGCAGACCGCCGGACCTTATGTCCATATCGGGCTGACGCCCAATTTCTGCGGCATCGGCGGCGTCTATGCGACCGACCTTGGTGCGACCATGGTCAACGACAGGACCAAGGGGGAGCGCATCGGCCTGCGCATCCGGGTGCTCGACGGTACCGGCACGCCGCTCAAGGATGCGCTGATCGAGATCTGGCAGGCAGATGCGGATGGGCTTTACAATTCGCCGGCTGAACTGCGCGGCGCGGCCGATCCGAACTTTTTCGGCTGGGGCCGTTGCCCGACCGACATGGACACCGGTCTGTGCACGTTCGAGACGATCAAGCCGGGCCGCGTGCCGTTCAGGGACGGAAGCCTGATGGCCCCGCACATCACCCTCTGGATCGTCGCGCGCGGTATCAATCTCGGCCTGCACACACGCCTGTATTTTTCCGATGAGGAAAAGGCCAATGCCGGGGATGCGATCCTGGCGCGCATCGAGCACCGCGTCCGCGTGCCGACGCTGATCGCCGAGCGCAACGGCGATATTTATGTTTTCGACATCCATCTCCAGGGGGAGAAGGAAACGGTCTTCTTCGACAGCTGATGGTCAGGAGGAGCAGGATATGACCGTATCGCCCTTCGACCATCCACTGCTCTCCGCTCTTCTCGGCGACGAGGAGGCGAACCGGCATTTTTCCGTCGAGGCGGAAATCGAGGCGATGCTTGCCTTCGAGCGGGCGCTGGCGCAAGCGGAAGCTGAAAACGGGATTATCACCAAGGATGATGCCGCCGCGATCGTGGCCGCACTTGCCACATTCCGGCCCGACACCGCCTTGCTGCGGGCTGCCGTCGCCAAAGACGGCGTCATTGTGCCGGAACTGGTACGCCAGATCAGGGCGGCGGTCGGCGAACCGCATGGCGACAAAGTGCATTTCGGCGCAACCAGCCACGATGTCATCGATACCGGCCTGGTGTTTCGGCTGAAGTCCATCGTCGAGCATCTCGGCCTGCTCCTGACCGAGACCATTATACGGCTCGTCTCGCTCGAAGAGCGGTTTGGCGGCAGGGCGCTGACGGGAATGACGCGCATGCAGCCAGCCATTCCGATCAAAGCGGCCGACCGCGTCAGGACGTGGCGGGCGCCACTGCAACGGCATCAGGAAAGATTGTCGGAACAGTCGAGGCGTCTGCTGGTGATGCAGTTCGGCGGTGCCGCCGGCACGCTGGAAAAGCTAGGCGACAAAGGTCCGGCGGTGCGCGCAGCACTAGCCGCAAAGCTCGGCCTTGGCGACGCACCGCATTGGCAGAACCAGCGTGACGCACTCGCCGATTTCGCCGGCCTGATGTCGCTGCTATCAGGCAGCCTCGGCAAATTCGGCCAGGACATCGCGCTGATGGCGCAAGGTGGAACCGAGATCGAGCTTTCCGGCGGCGGCGGCTCTTCGGCCATGCCGCACAAGCAGAACCCGGTGAAGGCCGAAGCGCTGGTGGCGCTTGCCCGCTTCAACGCCACGCAGCTTGCGGGCATGCATCACGCGCTCGTGCATGAGCAGGAGCGCTCGGGCGCTGCCTGGACGCTGGAATGGCTATTGCTGCCGCAAATGGTCATCGTGACGGCCGCGTCGCTCCGCCTTGCCGCTGAGCTGGCCGCACAGGTCGAAAGTCTCGGCCACTGATGCGCACGCAAATCGTCATCGTCGGGTCCGGACCGTCCGGCCTGCTGCTTGGGCAGCTTCTGGCCGGCATCGGCGTCGAGACGGTCATTTTGGAACGCGCGAGCCGCGAGCACGTGCTTGGCCGTGTGCGGGCAGGGGTGCTCGAACAGGGCACCGTCGAATTGCTGGAACAGGCTGGCGCGGCGGCAAGGCTGCATGCCGAAGGACTGCCGCATTCCGGCATCTCGCTCGCCTTCGACGGACGCCTGCACCGCATCGACCTCGAGGCACTGACCGGCGGCAGGCATGTCACCGTCTATGGCCAGACCGAGGTGACGCACGATTTGATGGACAAGCGCGATGCGGACGGACTGACCACGATCTACGAGGCGGCAAATGTCGCGTTGCACGATTTCGACGGCGCCGCACCTTTCGCGACCTATGACAAGGACGGGGTCACGCATCGCATCGATTGCGACTTCATTGCCGGCTGTGACGGCTATCACGGCGTCAGCCGCAAATCGGTGCTCGAGCGTGCGCTGAAAATCTTCGAGCGGCAGTATCCGTTCGGCTGGCTCGGCGTGCTGGCCGAAGTGCCGCCGGCCGATCACGAACTGGTCTACGCCAATCACGAGCGGGGTTTTGCCCTGTGCTCGATGCGCTCGACGCATCGCAGCCGCTATTATGTGCAGTGTCCGCAGGACGATCGCGTCGAAGCCTGGCCGGACGATCGCTTCTGGGACGAGTTGCGCCGCCGCTTGCCGGAGCAGACCGCGGCAAGCGTCGTTACTGGACCATCCTTTGAAAAGTCGATCGCGCCGCTGCGCTCTTTCGTCGCCGAGCCGATGCGTTTCGGCAGGCTGTTCCTGGTCGGGGACGCCGCCCACATCGTGCCGCCGACCGGCGCCAAGGGCCTCAACCTCGCCGCCAGCGACGTGCGCTATCTCTTCGCCGGTTTTCGCGACTTCTACATCGAGAAATCATCTGTTGGCATCGACGCCTATTCCGGCAAGGCGCTGGCACGGGTCTGGAAGGCGGTTCGCTTTTCCTGGTGGATGACGACGATGCTGCATCGTTTTCCCGACACCGGCGAGTTCGGCCAGCGCATCCAGGAGGCCGAGCTCGACTATCTCGTGCAGTCGCGTGCCGCATCGACCGCGCTCGCGGAAAACTATGTCGGCCTGCCCTATTGAGGGCTGCGGATCATCCGGCGCCTTGCTGCCTGGCAAAATCCAAAAGCATCGGGCGCTGCCCCTTGAGGATTTTCACCTCGGCCTCGGGCAAGGTGAACCAGCCCGCTCTGTCGACCTCCGGGAACTCCTTCAGGGATCCCGACCTTGGCGGCCATTCCATGGTGAACATGTTGCTTTTGATGGCAGCCACATCGATGTCGATGCGCGCCTCGACGGACCAGGCCGTGACAACCTTGCCACCGGGTTGTTTGTAGTCGCCAAGCCGCGCGAAGGTGCCGTCGACCCTGACGCCGAGCTCTTCCTCGGTCTCGCGTTGCGCTGCCGTCAACTCATCCTCGTCCTCGCCGACGAGACCCTTCGGTATCGACCAGGCGCCATCGTCCTTCTTCGCCCAGAACGGCCCGCCCGGGTGAACCAGCAACACCCTGAGATCGCCATCGCTGCGGCGATAGATCAGCAATCCCGCACTGCGTTTTGCCATTTTTGTACGTCCATTTGCGAAGCCGGCAGCCTGCTGATGGTCCTTGAATCGTTGATGCGAACCTTGCACTAGGGGATTGCGACGCTATGTCAGGCGCGTCTGCATTGCACCTCGGTCGCGAGTCCGGCAATCTGATACCATCGCTTATTTGGCGGCTCGAAGGCTAGGTGACGATGCAACTCGGTCTTATTGGCTACTATAGCGACTTCGTGGTGTATCCGCTGGTGATCGCCGTGCTGACAGTGGCCGGGCTGCTCGAGGCTGGCGAAGAGAGTGCGCCAGGCTGGATCGGCACTGTCCTCGCCTGTCTCGGCCTCTGGACGCTGATCGAGTATGTGCTGCACAGGTTCGCTCTTCACCATATTCCTTACGTCAAGGACCTGCACGACCGTCACCATGTCGAGGAACGCAGTTCTGTGGGCACGCCAACCTGGCTCAGTCTCGGCGTGCATGCGCTGGTCGCGTTTGTGCCCGTTTGGGTGGTCTCAGATTTCGCCACCGCGAGCGCGGTGAGCTGCGGGTTGATGCTGGGATATCTGTGGTACATCAGCATCCACCACATGATCCATCACTGGCACCCGGCGCATCCGAGCTATCTCTACACGCTCAAGCGCCGTCATGCGGTGCATCACCACATCGACGAAACGGCCAATTTCGGTGTGACTTCGGCATTCTGGGATCGCGTTTTCGGCACGGCGCAGCTCTGAAGTCCTCAGTCCTCGCCGTTCAGCGCCTCTTTCCGCGACCGCCGGAAGTCTTGGCTCCGCGAGGCCCGCTCTGGACCGGCGTGTTGTTCTGGTTCTCGTCGGACAGTTTTCGCCAGCGGGCAAGGCGCTCCGGGTCGAGCGTCCCCGCCTTCAAGGCAGCCTGAACCGCGCAACCCGGCTCGTGCACATGCGTGCAGTCGCGGAACTTGCAGAGCGGTGCAAGCTCGGTGATTTCGGCAAACAGCGTGTCGATGCCGTAGCCGACATCGCTGACCTGCAGCGTCCGCATGCCCGGCGTGTCGATCACCCAGCCACCGCCGGCGATTGAATGCAGCGATCGCGACGTGGTGGTGTGGCGTCCCTTGGAATCGTGCTCGCGGATGCCCCCGGTCTGTTGCGGCGATTGCTGCGCCGATCCGGCCAGCGTGTTGACCAGCGTCGATTTGCCGACGCCGGAGGAGCCGATCAGCGCCACCGTCTGGCCGACACCGCACCAGGCAGCCAGGACGGTTGCCGCATCCGATGTGCGGGGGTTCAGCATCACCACCGGCAATCCACGCTGCAACGCCGCAGCTTGCTTCTGGTAGGTCTCGGCGTCTTCAGCGGTATCGGCCTTGGTCAGCAGGATCACCGGCGTCGTTCCGGCCTCGTTGGCCAGCGCCAGATAGCGCTCGAGCCGGGCGGGATTGAAGTCGGCATTGCACGAGGTGACGATGAACAGCGTGTCGACATTGGCCGCGGCAAGCTGCGGCACCCTGCCGCCGCCCTGGGTGCGGCGTTCCAGCACCGTCTTGCGGGTCAGGCGGCGCTTCACAAGGTGTTCATGCCCATCGACCAGCACCCAGTCGCCGACGGCGTAGTCACCGGTGTTCGCCTGCGCCGCCAGCGTCAGATCGACCGGCCCTGCCTGGGACAGGCCGGTCAGGCGATCGCGGTGGACGGTGGCGATCCGCGTCGGGACAAGATTGGCTTCGCCGGGCTCGAGCTGGTCGCCGAAAAATTCGGTCCAGCCCAGGCTGGCGAGCGATGGCGTGGAGTGATCCGTCACGGCTTTGACCACGGCGTCACGGACATTGGACGGTATCCCTGGCAGGTGGGGGCGAACGGGTAGGGTGATTTCCAAGCCGTGTATGGGCGGCATGGCGACATTTGGCAAGCAGGCCCGTAGCTGAGGGCTGAGCGGCAAGCTTCTGCAGCCCTTCGTCGAACTGACAATGAAGTCCATGACGCCATCAGTTTTGAAGCGTTAACAAATAATTTGACGCATGGAATATTTTTGCGTTCTATTGGGAACTGTGAAAATTGACTGAATAAGTTCCGTCAAGCATTGTCGCATCCGGTCAACGGCCGCATGACTGTGGGCGGGGCCGATCGTTGGCAGGGGATCAGGAATATATCGATGGCGGAGAAGACGCACCGCACGATGGACGACTTCGCCCAGGCATGCGGCGTGTCGCGCCCGACGCTGTCCAAATATTTCGACGATCCGGCGAGCGTGAAGCCGGCGACGCGGGCGCGCATCGAAGCCGCCCTGCGTTCCTCGGACTATCAGCCGAACCTTTTCGCCCGCAACCTCAACCGCAAGCGCACCCGCAACATCGGCATCGTCGTGCCGACGATCACCGATCCGTTCTACGCCGAGATGGTCAGCCGCATCGAATTTCGCTGCCGCGACGAAGGCTACTGGCCGATCGTCATCTCCTCGCATGGTTCGCCGAAGCTGGAGGCGGAGTCGGTCAGGACGCTGCTGTCGCTGAAGGTGGCCGGCGCGATCATCGCCCCGCTCGGCCTTGCCTCCGACCGCAGCGTCTTCGACAAGCTCGGGCAGGACATTCCGATCGTCTATTTCGACACCTATATCGAGGGCGATACGCCGTTCGTCGGCAACGACAACCGGCAGAGCGTGTCGACCATCGTCGACTATCTCTGTCGCTCGGGCGAACCGCCGGTCTATCTCGACATTCCGCATGTCAACCACAACTCCGGCGAACGCCAGGAGAGCTACATCGTCGCGATGGAGACCGCCGGCTTCAAGCCGGCCGTCATCGAGGCCGCGCGCGATTACACCTGGGACTTCGAACGCATCGGCTACGAGCAGACGGAAAAAATGCTGGAGGCCGGGACCTTGCCCGGCCGCACCATCCTGTGCGCCAACGATCGTCTCGCCTTTGGCGTAATGGCGGCCGCGTACTCGCGCGGCCTGAAGGTCGGCCGCAGGCCCGATTGCGATCTGCGCGTTGCCGCCCACGACGACCATCCGCTGAGCCGCTACACCTGTCCGGCGCTGACCACCATGGCGCAGGATTTCACCGCCATGGCCGGCCGCAGCGTCGAGATCCTGCTGGCCCTGCTGGACGAGGCCGATCCGCCGAAGCAGGGCATGGCGCGCACCGTCAAGCTCGGTGCCACCCTGGTGATGCGTCAGTCGGCCTAACCGGTCGACGTCGATCCCTCGAAGTGGCGCCAGGCCGTCACCCCCTCGACCACCGCTTGCCGGGCGGCGGGAATATGGCGTCCCATCGAGACGAAGCCATGGATCTGGCCCGGCCATTGCCGCAGGATCACAGGCACGCCCGCGGCCTGCAGGCGCGCCGCATAGGCTGCCCCTTCGTCGGCCAGGATGTCACAGCCGGCAAGCGCCACGAATGCCGGCGCGACGCCGGCAAGATCAGGCGCCAGCAAGGGCGAGACGCGCCAGTCCATGATATCGTCGGGCGTTCGCACATAATGGTCGCGGAACCATGCCATGGTCGTCGCGGTAAGGCCGAAGCCGTCGCCGAAACGCCGGTAGCTGTCCGATGTCTGCCGCGCGTCGGTGTTGGGATAGATCAGGATCTGGGTCGCAAGTGGTGGAGCGAGCCCATCGCGTGCGAGCAGCGCCAGCACTGCGGCAAGATTGCCGCCGGCGCTGTCGCCGGCAACACCAATGCGCACCTTGTCGATGCCCAGGTCGACGGCATTCTCGGCCATGAAGCGAAGTGTCGCCAGGCAATCCTCGAGCCCGGCGGGAAATTTGTGCTCCGGGGCCAGGCGATAGTCGGGGCAGACAATGACGGCGTTGCCGAGATTGGCCATCAGGCGGCAGATCTCGTCATGTGAATCGAGATTGCCGATGACCCAGCCGCCGCCATGCAGATAGAGCAGCGCCGGCGCCCCGCTCGGCAGTGCGTCGATGCCGCGATGGATGCGGACAGTGATGGGGCCGTTCGGCCCGTCGATCTGCTGTTCAAAGGTCGTCGCGACCGGCTCATGCTCACCTTGCAGCGTCGGGAACGAGGCGTTGTAGGCAGCTCGCGCCGCCGCCACGCTGCCGGTCTCGAATGGCTTGCCGCCGGCTGCACGAGCCATGTCGAGGACGCGCAGCGCATCCGGATCGAGCGTCATGATCATACCCTCAGGCCAGCAGATCGCTCGCCTCTTCCTCGGTCAGCAGGGCCGGCTGGACGACATCGCCCGCGATGGCGACCGAGCCCTGTGTTTCACCGGAGCGCAGGATAGCCTCCATGATCTCCAGCACATGCAGCGCCAGATTGCCGGAGGCGCGTGGCGTGTTGCCGGTCTGAAGCGAGCGCACCAGATCGGCGACGCCGAGCATGCGGTAATTGGCGCGATCGGGCGCCGCATAAGGCCAGTTGCGGGCGCCATAGAGTTCGCCTTCGCTGGCGAAATCCCTCCAGTCGGTGCCGCGTTTCGACAGCGACACGGTGCCGCCGAACGTGTCGGGGTCGGGCAGGCGCAGCGAGCCTTCCGTGCCGTGCAGTTCGATCGGATGGTTGGAGTGGCGAAAGACATCCCACGAGGCGCCGAAGGTGACGGTTGCGCCGGAGCGGAACTCCAGCAGCGACAGCACATTGGTCGGCGTGCCGACCTTGAATGTGGTGTTCTTGAATGGCCCTTCGGCAGTGATCAGCCGCTCCTCCTGGCCGCGCGTCGCCATCGCCATGACGCGTTCGACCGGGCCGAGCAGATTGACCAGCATGGTCAGATAGTAGGGGCCCATGTCGAACACCGGGCCACCGCCTGGCTGGTAGTAGAACTGCGGGTTGGGGTGCCAGTGCTCCATGCCGCGGCCCATCATGAAGGCGGTGCCGGTGACCGGGCGGCCGATGGCGCCGTCATCCATCAGCCGGCGGGCGCGGCGTCCGGCTGCACCAAGGAAGGTGTCGGGCGCCGAGCCGAGCAGCAGCCCGCGCGACCGCGCCTCGTCGACCAGGCGCCGTCCATCGGCGGCCGAGGTGGCGAGCGGCTTTTCGCTGAAGACGTGCTTGCCGGCCGAAAGGGCGGCAAACGAAATGTCGAAATGCGCCGCCGGAATGGTCAGGTTGAGGACGAGATCGATCTCGGGATCGGCCAGCAGTGCATCGACGCCGAGTGCCCGTATGCCATATTCCTTCGCCCGCAGCGCCGTCATGTCGGCCGAGATATCGGCGCAGGCGCGCAACTCGATGCCGCCGAAGAGAGCGGCATTGCGCAGATAGGTCATCGAGATATTGCCGCATCCGATGACGCCGATCCCGAGTTTCGTCGTTGATATCCCGTGCATTTTCGATCGTACCTCCCAACGCGGTCACCGTCTGCCGAATCCGCCCAGAAGTAACGGATCGCCTTCGCAAAGGGCTATACAACATTTTAAATATTGACGCGCGTAAAATTTTTATACAACATGCGAAAATGCTGGCGCGATATCGGGAGGCTGCCAGTCCTGGGAGGAGAAAATGACCGACATGAAAAAACGGCCGACCGCCGATGCGGATGCCGTGGGTCATGCGCGCATCGGATATTTCCGCCGCGGCCAGGGACCTCGACGGGGTCAGGCATAGATCACCTTGGCCCCTGTCCTATCAAGCTGGCTGCGTATTGGGCCGGACAGGCCATCGTCGGTGATCACGACATCGACGCTCGACAGCGAAAAGGCCTTGGAGGTTCCGCTGACGCCCCATTTGCTCGAATCCGCAAGGAGGACAACGCGCCGGGCCATGCGCACGAGGTTTCGCTTGGTTCGCGCCATGTCTTCGTTCACGTCGACCACATCCAGTGACGAGTCAATTGCATGCGCTCCAACAAAGACCTGATGCGCTACCAAGCCGCCGAGAGCCGTGTCGGCATCGGTGATCAGCGTGCTTACCGTGTCCGGGTAGACCCGGCCGCCGATCATGTGAACGTCGAGCCCGGGCCGATGCATCAGATGCTGCACGATATTCATCGCCGTGGCCGCGACCACGACATTGCTGAGCGGCGGTAACAGCATGGCAACCTGCATCAATGTCGAGCCGCCATCGAAGATGACCGATTGGTTGTCCTCGAACAGGTCTATCGCTGCCCGGGCGATGCGTTTCTTTGCATCGAGGTTTGTTTGCATCCGCCGGGCGAACGCGGCCGTGGTCGAATCCGTGGTCCGGGTCACCGCGCCTCCGCGGGTCTTGGTCAGCAGTCCCTTGCGATCCAGTATCTCGAGGTCGGAGCGCACCGTGACTTCCGACACGCCAAAATCGTCTGACAGGTCCTTGATGCGAACCTGTCCGCTGCGTTGCACTTCCCCCAGGATCGATTGGCGTCTCTGCTCTGACAACATTGGCCTGTCCTTGCCTCCATGCGCCAAGCGATCGCCCTGGCCTCGGTTCACTCTACCAAAAATAGGCGAATTCGAAAGCTTTCGAAAGATTGCATTTGTTATTTCTTTCGCAAACACTGGGTCCAGGATTTTGAAATCAATCAATTGGAGAGTTTTGGACTCATGAGCCTCGGAACCAAGGTGCGCCTGGCGCGCCTCTTCTCACATCCATCGGGGAATCTTTTTGGCGGCGCGGTCGACCACTTTGTCGGCTATGGCGACGTGCGCAAAGGAGGTCTTGCCGACCTGCCGGGTGCGCTTGCACGCGTCATGGTAGGCAAACCCGACTACGTCAGCATCCAGCCTGGCACCGCGCGCCATCTGTGGCCGCAATATGCGGGCAAGGCTTCCCTGGTGATCCAGGCCGGCTGCTTCACCCCAGACGATCGCATCAGTGAACTGATTGCAACGCCCGAGGATGCGGTGCGCGCCGGCGCCGATGCGTTGGCCGTGGCCATTCCGGTGCGCGGCGCGACCGAGGGAAAATACATACGCTGGCTGACCGATTCGGTGAACGCGGCGGCTCGTTACGGCATGCCGGTGGTAGCGCATATCTACCCTCGCGATTTCACCGACGGGGCAAAAATCGTCTTCACCCCCGACGAGATCGCCTATGCGGCACGCATCGGCTACGAGTCCGGCGTCGATGTGATCAAGATCGGGTACACGGGCGATTTCGAGTCGTTCCGAGAGACCGTTCGGACCTGCCCGGTGCCGGTTGTGATCGCTGGTGGTCCGAAGACCGACACGCTGCTCGGCGCCCTTCAGCAGACGGCGGACGCCATCCGTGCAGGCGCGCGCGGTGCCGTGGTGGGCCGCAATCTATGGGGGCACGGCGATCCGGAAAAGGCAGCGATCGCCTTTCGGGGCGTCATCCATGACGGCCTTTCGGCGCAAGACGCCTTGACGAAGGCGGGTGCCTGAACGATGCTCGCCGTCCCTTCAATCCTCGGCTTCGGAGCTATTGCGATCGACGACATCGTCTATGTCGATCAGCCGTTGTCGGCGGGCAAGGGGAAGGTTTTGCAAAGTGCCCGAGCTTTCGGGGGAAACGTCGCGACGGCACTTGCCGCCGTCGCGCGGCTCGGCGGAAGCGCCGGGTTCATCGGATGGCTGGGCAGTGCCGCCGACGACGCCGTGTTGTGCGATCTCGTTGCGAGCGGCGTTGAAACCGCGTTCGCGCCGCGCCACCCGCACGCGCGCCCGGTGCGCTCGCGGATCACCGTCGGTTCGGATGGGGAGCGGTTCATCGCGTATGACGACGAAGCGATGCTGGGCACCGCGCCGGACTTTCCGGACGAGGTTCTCAGCCGCGCGACTGTCCTGATCGTCGACAGTTACGGGATCGGGTCGCTGGATGTCGTGGCTCGGGCTCGCGATCTCGGCCTTGCGATCCTCGGCGATGTCGAATGGAGCCACGGCCCGGCCACCGAGAGACTGATCGGGCTCTGCGACCATCTCATTCTTCCGCTCGGCTTCGCGCGGACCGCCACCGGCCGCCAGGCTCCGGCCGAGATACTCGATGCATTGTGGTTGCCGTCGCGGTCCGCCGTGGTTCTGACGGATGGCGGCAGAGGCGTCTTCTATCGCGGACGCGACGAGACAGGGCTCTGGCACCTGCCTCCGCACCGGGTTGCCGTCGTCGACTCGACCGGCGCCGGTGACTGCTTTCATGGCGCCTATGCCCTTGCATTGACGCGCGGGGCCGACACCGCAGGCCGGGTCGCATTCGCGGCCGCGGCGGCGGCCCTTTCGATAACGGGGCGGGGCGGGCGCGAGGCGCTTCCGACCGACGACCAGGTCAAGGAACTCCTGGCATCGACGAACGCGCCGTCGGCAGTCGAACTGAAATATGCGCGGCTTGATACCGGAACATAGCCCGAACTATCCGAGGAAAAATTTCGCAGGTGAACGTAAGCCGAGGACAATCATAAAAATCAGTGGCTTAGACTTGTGGAGGGAGGAATATGGCAGAAGTCGTTCTTGAGAATATCTGCAAGACATACGGGAACAATTTTCACGCAATCGACCAATTGAACCTGTCGGTCAAGGACGGCGAGTTCTTGATTCTCGTGGGGCCGTCCGGCTGTGGTAAATCCACCGCGTTGCGGATGATCGCGGGATTGGAGGACGTCACCAGCGGCAGCCTTCGGATCGGCGGGGTCGACGTCGTCGACATGCCGCCCAAGGATCGCGACATCGCGATGGTCTTCCAGAGCTACGCCCTCTATCCGCATATGACTGTGTTCGAAAACATCGGCTTTTCGATGCGGCTGGCAGGCAAGCCGAAGGCCGAGCGCAAAAAGCGCGTGGACGAGATCGCCAAAACCCTTCAACTGACGTCTCTGCTGGACAGCAAACCCGCGAACCTTTCAGGCGGACAGCGTCAAAGGGTTGCCATGGGCCGCGCCATGGTGCGCGAGCCGGCAGCCTTTCTCATGGACGAACCCCTTTCCAATCTGGACGCGAAACTGCGTGTTCAAATGCGCGCCGAAATCACCAGTCTGCAAAAGCAGCTCGGCGTAACGACCATATATGTGACCCACGACCAAACCGAAGCCATGACGATGGGCGACAGGGTCGCGGTGTTGAAAGGCGGCGTGCTGCAGCAGGTCGACGCACCCAAGAGGCTCTATGAATCGCCGGTGAACGCTTTCGTTGCTGGCTTCATCGGGTCTCCTTCGATGAATCTTTTCGAGGCAACCCTGACGGGCGCCGAACTGATGTCCGGCGCCTTGGCCATCCGGCTGCAGGATGCAGCCTTCGTGCGCAGGCCGGGCTTGAGGTCGTATGCGGGGCGCAAGGTCGTGTTCGGGATACGACCGGAGGATCTCTATGACAGCAGTCTCGAATCCGGCCGCAAGTATCAGACGATACCGGCAAAGGTGACCTCGATCGAAGAACTCGGATCCGAACAAATCGTCCATCTCAACATCGACGCGGTCCGGGTGGACTCCGGCGACCCTGACGCGGTGCAGGATTTCGGCCTGGCGTCGAATGCGGTGGCGAAATTCGAACCGGTCAGCACAGTCCGCTCCGGCTCGGAAATCAGCTTGGCCCTGGATGATGCCAAGCTCCATTTCTTCGACCCCGAGACGCATCTGGCAATCTGAATATCAGCGATAAGACCCGCGGGCGAAGGTGAGGCGCCCGCGTAAGAAGACTTCTGGATAATCAGACGATCGGCCGCATTGTGCGGGCGAATATAAAGAAGGAGGAGAAAATGACGTTTCGTATTAAACCCGCGATGCTGAAAATAGCCGCGGCCGCATGGTTGCTTGGCGCAACCGGCGCCATGGCGGATACGACGCTGGAATTCACCCAATGGTGGGAGCCCGAATTGCCGGCTGGCTCGCTCAGGTCAATCATGGATGAGTTCGAGGCGGCAAACCCCGGAATCAAGGTGACGCTGGTCAGCGGCCCCTACGCCACCACGCGAGACCAGATCTCGGTTGGTGCTGCAACCGGAACGCTCAGCGACGTCGTCGGTCTCGACGGCGCCTGGGTGAACAATCTGAATGCGCAGGGCGCACTCGCCGACATGAATCCGATGATGGATGCGAGCGGTTTCGACAAGAGCCAGGTCGCGGATATCATCAAGGTGGACGGCAAGGCCGTGATGTTTCCCGTGGCTTCGTTCGTCTATCCGGTCTTCGTGAATTTGGACCTCGCCGCCAAGGCGGGCGTGACCAAGCTGCCGTCGACCCGTGCGGAGTTTCTCGAAGCCGCCAAGAAGATGACGCACGCCGACCAGAACCAGTATGGCTGGGTGCTGCCCCTGTCGCTGCAAACGCCATCCGGCGTCCAGAACGACATGATGTCGTGGGTTTGGGCTTCGGGCCAGTCGATGATGGCGAGCGGCAAGCCGGACCTTGAGGGCAAACCGGTGGTGGATATGCTCACTTTCGTCAAATCACTCAATGACGCCGGCACCATCTCGCCCGGCATCGCCACCAAGACCGAGCAGGAAAAGGTCGAGGAGTTCGTCAACAACCGCGTCGGGATGATGATCGACTCGCTCGCGCATGTGAACCTCATCCGCAAGCGCAATCCCAAGCTGAACTTCGACCTCATCCCGGTCCCTGTCGTGGAAAATTATACCGGCAAGCGCGGCCTTCCCTATGCTTCCTGGGGCATCGGCATCTCTGCGGCTTCGAAACATCAGGAAGAGGCCTGGAAACTCGTCCAGTATCTGATGAGTGAAAAGGTCAACGCCAAGCTCGTGTCGCTTGCAAACGCGTTCCCGGGCAACGTCAACGCCAAGCCCGATTTCGTGACCTCGGACAAGGCTTTCGGCAAGGCTTTTGAAATCTTCAAGACCGGTCATCTCGCCAATGAGTTCACGGGCCTGCCGGTGGCTGAAGACCTGATGACCCAGTTCGACGTGCAAGCCCAGAAGATGCTCGCCGGCGAGCAGTCTCCGGAACAAGCAGCCGCCGCCGCTCAGAAGGGCTGGATGGCGAAATTCTGATCGGCCTGTTCCCGTTTGCTGTCTTCGACCGGGTGACCTGACTTCGGGCAGGCCACCCGGCAACAACGGATCGGCATTCTGAGTGGACTTGTTTTTGAAAGCTTACCTTCCCTTGAAGGCGTATCCCAAGGTTGGCACATGACCCGGCAAAAGCGCTCCCACCACAAGCTCAAACGAGCGGTCGCACCCTACCTCTATCTGTCGCCCTCGCTGCTCATAATCGGGCTCCTGATGCTGCTGCCGATGGTGACGGTGATTGCCTACTCGTTCCAGAACAGCGCGGTGCTGCGTCGTGACCCATCCTTTGCCGGACTGAAGCACTACCAGGCGATCTTCGACGACCCCGTGTTCTGGGCTTCGCTGTGGCACACGCTCTACTTCACATGCATGAGTGTCATTTTCCACATGACCATCGGCATGGTCTTCGCGCTCATGCTGAACAGCGACCGCATCAATCCGACGCTGCGCAATATTCTGCGCGTGCTCTACATACTGCCCTGGCTGTTCACCGCGGTGATCATCGCCGTGATCTGGCGCCTCCTGCTTGAGCCGAACGGTGTCGTGAACAGTATTCTCATGCAAATCGGCATCATAGGTTCCAAGGTCGAATGGTTTTCCTCGCCTGAGACCGCGCTGCATGCAGTCACTTTTGCCAATATCTGGGCGGGCTACCCGCTCTTCATGGTCAGTTTGCTCGCGGGTTTGCAGGGCATTCCCAAGGATTTCTACGAGGCCGCCGATATCGACGGGGCGAAAGCCTACCAGAAGCTGATCTTCATCACCATTCCGCAGCTGATGCCGATCATCATCAGCATCTCGCTGCTCGACTTCATCTGGACCATGCAGGTCTTCCCGCTAATCTGGATAACGACGGGCGGTGGCCCGATCTACTCGACCGAGGTCCTCAGCACCTACACGTACAAGCTGGCATTTTCGAGCTACAACCTGTCGCAGGCTTCGGCCAGCGCCGTGGTCATCCTGCTGATCTCTCTCGGCCTGACGCTGTTCTATATTCGCTATCAAAAGGCTCGGTAATCACCATGAGGAAAAGGCACACGCCGAAAGACAGGCTGATCACCGTGGCGCTCCATGTAGCGCTTGCAGCAGGGCTCTTTTTCGCGGCATTCCCGATCTACTGGATGCTGAGCAGCTCGTTCAAATCGAATACCGAAATCTTTGCCCTGCCACCAACCATCCTGCCAAAGGCGTTCACGCTGGAAGCGTATGCAGCCATCCTTGGCGACCCGGTAAAGCTGCGCTTCTTCTTCAACAGCTATTTCGTGGCGGGAGCGGTGACCGTGCTGACGGTGCTGATCGCCTTGCTGGCGGCCTACGGGTTCAGCCGCTTCAATTTCCGCGGCAAGGGCAGCCTGAACACAATCATCATCAGCACGCAGACGATTCCGCCGATCACACTTTTGATCCCCTTCTTCGGGCTTGTCGTCTCATACGGTATCTTCGATACCTACGTCGCGCTGATCCTGACCTACCTGGTGTTTACGCTGCCCTACGCGATCCTGCTGATGACGGGATATCTGAACACCTTGCCCCGCGATCTCGATGAAGCCGTGGCTGTCGACGGCGGCAGCAGCTGGACCGCGCTTTGGCGGGTGATTGTCCCGATTTCACTGCCTGGTATCGTGGCGACGTCGGTCTACACCTTCCTGTTGTGCTGGAACGAATTTCTCTTTGCGCTGACGCTGACGAAGTCGACGTCCATGCGCACGGTCCCGATCGGCATCCAGCTGTTGATGGGGCAGCATGCCTTCGAATGGAACCAGATGATGGCGATGAGCGTGCTCGGCTCGCTACCGCTCTTGCTCATCTACCTCGTTGCCCAGAGGTACTTCCTCGCCGGCATGACCGCGGGCTCGGTCAAGTAGGATGTTCATCCCACGGCGACGCAGGGTGGCATCAATCAATAAGCGGTATCAAGGATTGAAAGGATGAACGTGAAAGACCTCAAAGTCGGCTGCCAGACCTTCACCTGGGAAATGTTGGGAGACCGGTTCACCGGCGGCCCCGACGATCTGCTGAGGGCGATCTCTGACGGTGGCTATGCCGGCATCGAGATCACCGACACCATGATCGGACATTATGGCGACAAGCCGGAGGAGTTCGCCGCCGCGCTGAAGACGTCGGGGCTGACGCTGGTTTCTTTCGCCTTTGGCTCGAACAGTGGCTTTACGCTGAAGGAGAAGATCGGCGACGATCTCGAGACCGCCAAACGCTGGATCGGCTTCGCGGCTGCGTTCCCGGGCGCGCTGGTCTCGATGGGCTCGGCGACGGTGGTGTCCGACGGGCCGCGCGACGAGAAGTTCGCCATCGCGGCCGAGGTCTACAACCAGGCCGGCGAGCTTGGCCGCAGGGCCGGTGTTCAGGTCGCGGTGCATCCAAGCTCGCACCACAACACGCTGCTGTTCGACCGCGCCGATTACGATGCGATCTTTGCCTTGCTCGATCCCGACCTGGTCGGCTGGGTGCCGGATACCGGCCATATACTGCGCGGCCACAAGGACATGTCCGATACGCTGCGCACCTACCGCGACCGCATCCGCTACATCCATTTGAAGGACGTCGATGCCAACGGCACCTGGGCCATGCTCGGCAAGGGCGTCTGCGACACGCCGGCGGTGATCGAGATCGCCAACACCGCACCGCGCTTCAACGGCTGGCTGGTGCTGGAGGAGGAATCCGAAACGGCCGCCGCCGATCCCGCCGGCGCGGTAAAAACCAACCGCCAGACAATGCGCAGCTTGGGCGCCTGAAGAACGAGACGATGATCAAGAAACAGGACAGACGCCTCAGGGTCGGTGTGCTCGGCTGCGGCCCCATCGCGCAGTTCGCGCATCTGCAATCCTGCGTGAAGGCTGGGAATGCCGACCTCTACGCCATCTGCGACGCGGCACCCGATCTGCTCGCCCGCATGGGCGCCACCTACGAGCCGCAAAAGATGTATGCCGACTACGACGCCATGCTCGCCGATCCCGAACTGGAAGCGGTGATCGTCGCCACGTCGGACGCCTATCACGTGCCGATGTCGATCAAGGCGCTCGATGCGGGAAAGCATGTCCTGTGCGAAAAGCCGATCGGCACCTCGGTGGAGGAAGGCGAGGCGCTGGCCCAGGCGGTCAGGCGCTCGGGCAAGGTGCTGCAGGTCGGGCATATGAAGCGCTTCGACCCGGCGCTGGAGGCGGCGCGCGACTTCGTGCGCGACGAGATCGGCGAGGTGCTGGCGCTTAAGGCCTGGTACTGCGATTCCACCCATCGCTACACCAACACCGATGCCATTCAGCCGCTGCCGGTCACCAGCAAGCTGGCGAAGAAGCCGACCGGCAATCCCAAGGCTGATCTCAGGCAATATTTCATGCTGGCGCACGGCTCGCATCTCGTCGATACGGCGCGTTTCCTGTGCGGCGAAATCGTTGCCGTGCGCGCCCGCCTCAACGAACGCTTCGGCGCCTATTGCTGGTTCGTCGAGACCGAGTTCGCCAGCGGCGCGCTCGGGCATCTCGATCTTACCGTCGCCGTGCGCATGGACTGGCACGAAGGTTTTCAGCTCTATGGCGAGAACGGTTCCGTCATCGCCAGGACATTCAACCCCTGGTACTTCCGCGCCAGCGAGGTCGAGATCTTTTACGAGAAGACCTCCACCGCCCACAAGCCGCTCGGCGCCGACGGTCATTTCTTCCGCCGCCAACTGGAAGGCCTAGCGGATACAGTCCTGAACGGCACGCCGATGCGCGGCGCCAATGTCGAGGACGGCATCGCCTCGATCCGCGCCATGGTCGCGATTGCCCGCTCGGTCGAGACCGGCGAGCGGGTCGAGCTCGCCTCGGTTTCGGGTGCGGTCTGATGCGTCTCGGCATTTTCGCCAAGACATTTGCCGGCACAGAGCCGGCTGCCGTGCTGACGGCGGTTAAGCAGGCTGGCTATGAGACGACGCAGTTCAATCTCGCCTGCGCCGGCCTGCCGTCGATGCCGGATGTCGTGCCGGCGGAAGCAGTCACTTCCATCCGCGCCGCAGCACAATCGACCGGGGTTGCACTCGCCGCACTGTCGGGCACCTACAACATGGCGCATCCCGACAAGGCCGTCCGCGACGGTGGCCTCAGGCGTCTCGCGGCCATCATCAATGCTGCTGCTGCCCTCGACATTCCGCTGGTCACGCTCTGCACCGGCTCGCGCAACGCCGCCGATCAGTGGGCGTATCATCCCGACAATAGCACGCCGGCCGCCTGGTCCGACATGGCCGCCGAGATGGAGAAAGCGCTGGCGCTTGCCGAAGACGCCGGCGTCGATCTCGGCATCGAGCCCGAGCAGGCCAACATCGTCACCTCGGCCAGGGACGCGACCAGGCTGATCGCCGAAATGGGATCGAAGCATCTGAAGATCGTGCTCGATCCGGCGAACCTGTTCGAGCACGCGACGCCACACGAAGCGCACGCCATCGTCGCCGCCGCGATCGACGAGGCTGCCGGCCATATCGCCATGGCGCACGCCAAGGATCGCTCTGGCGACGGCCGCTTTGCCACCGCCGGACAAGGCATCGTCGATTTTCCGCATTTTGTTTCACGGCTGAAGGCAGCGGGCTTCGACGGATCGCTCGTCACCCACGGGCTGTCCGCCGATGAAGCCCCCGGCGTCGCAGCCTTTCTGCGGGGACTCCTCTGATGGGCGCCGCGCCGGCGATCCTGCTTCGCGACGATGCATCGCTTCGTGTCTTCGACACGGGGCAGGGCAGGCCTCCCGTCGTCTTCCAGCACGGCCTCGGCGGTGATGCGGCACAAGTGGCGCAGAACTTTCCCGATGGTCCTTCATACCGCCGACTGACCGTCGAATGTCGCGCTCAGGGCGGCTCCGGCGTCGGCAGCAAGCGTCCTTTTTCGATCGAGATGTTCGCCGACGACGTGTTGGCTGCCGCCGATGCCGCCGGCCTCGACCGTTTCGTCGCCGGCGGCATCTCGATGGGCGCGGCAATCGCCTTGCGGCTTGCGGCCCGGCACCCGGATAGGGTCACAGGTCTCGTGCTTGTTCGCCCTGCCTGGGCTTTCGACGCGGCACCGCAAAACATGCGCCCTTACGTGGAAGTGGCGGAGCTCATCCTCAGCCGTCCGCTGGATGACGCGCGCGATGCCTTCGCGGCCTCCGCGACTGCCACATGGTTTCACACCGAAGTGCCGGACAATCTCGCGTCCTTGCTTGGCTTTTTTGCGCGCGAGAACGCGAATGTTTTCGCCGAGGTGATGCGAGCAATCGCAAACGATGGGCCTGGCGTGACGCGGGCAGCGGCCGCCGGCCTCGCGCTCCCGACACTCGTCATCGGCAGCGGCATCGATCTCGTCCATCCGCTGGCGGCCGCGCGCAGCCTTGCAGATACCATCCCCAATGCCGCCTTTGTCGAGGTGACGCCGAAGGCCACCGACAAGGAGCGCCATTTCGCCGAAATCCGCGCCGCCATCGGCAGCTTTCTCAACACAAATTTTGACAAGCAGGACCAATCATGATCTCGAAATCTCTCTCCGGCCCGGCCGCCATCGCCGAACTGCCACGCGATCGCATGATCGCCGAATTCTCGCTCTGGTCTGCCAATCTTGCCAATTTCGAGAACGACTTGAAGCGCATCGAACCCTATGTCGATCTTCATCATATCGATGTGGCGGACGGTCATTTCGCCCCGTCCTTCCTGTTCTTCCCCGACCTCGTTGCCCGCATCGCCGGGCTGACGGCGAAACCCATCCACGTCCACCTGATGGTCGATGAAGCAATCGTCGAGGCGCAGACGCGCCAGTTCATCGAAGCCGGCGCCGACATGATCAGCGTCCATGCCGAGAATGGCGAAGCGGGATTGCGCGCCGTGCGGCTGGCGCGGGAGCTCGGCGCCGAGGCGGGCGTCGTGCTCAGGCTGGAGACGCCTGTGGAAGCGGTGACGGCCTTCGTCCCGGAGGTCGCCTTCGTAACGCTTCTTGGAACCGCAATCGGCGTCAAGGGACAGAGCCTGTCGGACAAGGCCTGCGACAGGCTGGGCGCTACCCGCGCCATCCTGAGAAAGGCCGGCCGCGAGGCGCACGTGGTTCTGGCCGCCGACGGCGGCATCCGCCACGAGACCGTGCCGTTGCTGCGTGCCGCCGGCGCCGAAACCGTGGTTCTCGGTTCGCTCGCCTTCGGTGACAAGGACCTCGCCGGCCGCATCGGCTGGCTGCACGGCTTGAAGGTCGCGGCATGACAACGGAAGCCGCCCTTGCGATCGATCTTGGCGGGACGGAGCTTCGCGCCGCCTTGGTCGACCGCGAAGGCAAGATCCTGGCATTCGCGGCGGTGCCGACGCAGGCGCAGGCCGGTCCAGACGTGGTGATCGGCCAGATCGAGGCGCTGGCGGCGACCGTCCATGCCGAAGCCCCGGCACTGTCGGTCGTCGGCGTCGGTGTCGGTGCGCCGGGACCGCTTGATCCGCTGGCCGGCATCGCCGTCGGCCCGCCGACACTCACCGGCTGGCTGGATGTACCGCTTGCCGACATCCTCGAGCGGCGGCTCGGCCTGCCGGTCCGTCTGGAGAACGACGCCAATGCCGCGGCGCTCGGCGAATGGCGCTTCGGCGCCGGCCATGGCGCTCGCTCGCTGGTCTTTGTCACGGTGTCGACCGGCATCGGCGGCGGTGTCGTCGTCGATGGGCGCATCCTGCATGGCCGCCGTGGCCTTGCCGCCGAGATCGGTCACATGACCATCACCAATGAGGGCGAGCGTTGCGTGTGCGGCGTCATCGGCTGCTTCGAGGCCATCGCTTCGGGAACCGCGCTCGGCCGCCGCGCCACCGCCGCCACGGCCGCCGGCGACGGCTCTGCCTTGCGGCGCCTGTCAGCGGATGCGGAGGTGACCGGCCGCCATGTCGTCGAGGCGGCACGGCTGCGCGACGATCTTGCCTCGGCCTTGCTGGACGAGGAAGCCCGCTGGCTGGGCGTCGGCTTCACCAACCTGTTACATCTCTATTCGCCCGATGTGCTGGTCGTCGGCGGCGGCATCGCCAACGGGCTCGACCTGATGGCGCCGACCATCGAGGCAACCATCAGGCAGCGGGCCATGCGCGCCTATCGCGACGTACCGGTCGTTCCAGCACAGCTCGGCCGCCATGCCGGGCTCGTCGGCGCCGCCAGCCTTGTGCTGTTCGACGACGAGGGCACTTTGGCAGCCCGCATGCCTGTCGGCCCAAGCACATATCCGGACACACCACTGAGCAAGATCGGCACCGTCTGACGTGCGACTGCATGACAAAGGCCGCAGGCAGCATGCCTCCGGCCTTTTACGCATAAGCCACGCGTGGTTACTCGGCGGGGACGACATCCGCCGGCAGGCTGTCATCAGCCGTGTCCGCCAGCGCCCTCGCCAGCTTGGCCTCGTCGAGTTCGCCTTCCCAGCGCGCCACCACCAGCGTGGCGACGGCATTGCCAACGAAGTTGGTCAGCGCCCGGCATTCCGACATGAAGCGGTCGACGCCGAGGATCAGCGCCATACCGGCGACCGGCACCGCCGGAACCACCGACAGCGTGGCGGCAAGGGTGATGAAGCCTGCTCCGGTGATGCCGGCGGCACCCTTGGACGAGAGCATGGCCACCAGCAGCAGCAGGATCTGGTCACCCATCGACAGGTGGATGTTGGTCGCCTGTGCGATGAACAGCGCCGCCAAGGTCATGTAGATGTTGGTGCCGTCGAGGTTGAAGGAATAGCCGGTCGGTATGACCAGACCGACCACCGAGCGCTTGGCGCCGGCCTTCTCCATCTTTTCCATCAGCGAGGGCAGGGCGGCCTCCGACGAGGAGGTGCCCAGCACCAAAAGCAGCTCTTCCTTGATGTAGCGGATCAGCGACAGGATGGAGAATCCGTTGTAGCGGCAGACCGCACCCAGCACGATGAACACGAACAGGAACGACGTCACGTAGAAGGTGCCGACCAGCATGGCGAGATTGATGACCGCGCCGATGCCGTATTTGCCGATGGTGAAGGCCATGGCGCCGAAGGCACCGATGGGGGCGGCCTTCATCAGCACGCTGACCAGCTTGAAGATCGGCGTCGTCAGTGCCTGCAGGAAGTTGAGCACGGGCATGCCCTTGTCGCCGACCAGCGCCAGCGCGATGCCGAACAGCACCGAGAAGAACAGCACCTGCAGGATGTCGCCGTCGGCGAAGGCGCCGACGATGGTCGACGGGATGATGTTCATCAGGAACCCGGTGACCGACTGATCGTGCGCCTTGGCGGCGTAGGTGTTGACGGTCGAGGCGTCGAGCGTCGCCGGGTCGATGTTGAAGCCGGCGCCCGGCTGCACGACATTGGCGACGACAAGGCCGATGATCAGCGCCAACGTCGAAAAGGTGAGGAAATAGAGCATCGCCTTGCCGGCAACACGCCCGACCTTCTGCAGGTCGCTCATGCCGGCAATGCCCGTTGTCACGGTCAGGAAGATGACCGGGGCGATGATCATCTTGACCAGCTTGATGAAGGCGTCGCCGAGCGGCTTCATGCTCTCGCCGACCGACGGATAGAAATGGCCGAGCAGGATGCCGACGGTGATCGCGACGAGCACCTGCACGTATAGTTGGGCATAGAAAGGTTTGCGCTGCGCGGCAAGCGCGCCTGATTGGTCTGCGATGTGCATCGAACTCTCCCTGGCCGGATGGGCGAAAACGGATCGCCTGCGTGACTTCTCCCATCGCGGCGCTCCGGTCGCACGCCGCTGAAAGCAGTTTTGCAAGCGTCGTGCCAGATCGGGGAAAGGCCGGAATCGCGGATTTCCGCCTTTGTCAGAGGTCGCGCGGACAATACTTGTGCGGATTTCCGCACAAGTGGCGTTTGCCTGGGCGGATTTTCGCATTACACTGACCGGAAAGCCGCGAAGAAAAGGGAGAGGGCAGACGCCGCAGGCAGGCACCGATAGCGAATCCCAAGGGTTTGCCGGCCGTGAGTTGCTGCGCGAGGCGGTGGCCCGGCTGCGCGATGGCCGCTGGCTTGTCGTGGTCGCAGCCCTGGCTTTCCTGGCCGGCGCGATCGCCATCGCCGGGCGCATCGCCTCCGGCCAGGCGGCCGACAATCTGCGCGACACAGCACTTGCCGCTCTGCCGCTGGCGGCGGGAACGCTGACCGGCGAAATCGAAAAGCAGCGCCTGGTTCCCTTGGTGCTGGCCCGCGACGATGCTGTGCGGGGCGCGCTGCGCCGGGCCGGGAAGATGCAAGAAGCGGCCCTCAACGACAAGCTCAAGGCGATTGCCGGCGATGCCTCGGCCTCCGCCATCTATGTCATCGATACGGCAGGCATCGCCATATCAGCCAGCAATGCCGGCGAACCGACCAGCTTTGTCGGCATCGACTATAATTTCCGGCACTATTTTCAGGAGGCGATGGCGAAAGGTGCTGCCAGCCAATATGGCCTCGGCACGATCAGCGGACGGCCGGGACTCTACCTTTCGAGCCGCGTCGACGATAACGGCAAGCCGCTTGGCGTTGCGGTGTTGAAGGTCGAGCTCGACGGCGTCGAGGCAAATTGGCGTTCCAGCGGTTTCCTTGTCTTTGTCACCGATGAACGAGGCGTCGTGCTGGCCACCAGCCAGCCCGACTGGCGGTTTCGTGCGCTGGCACCACTGTCGGCCGAGGACGTGGCCGCCGCCCATGAGCAACTGCAATTGGCCGATGCTGCCTTCGAGCCGCTGCCGTTCAGACGCGGCGCCGGCGATGGCCTGGCGACGATCGACAACGCCGGAAAACCACGCCAGTTCGTCGAGGTGGTGCAGGATTTGCCCGGTGCAGTCCCAGGCTGGCGTCTGTGGCTGCTGACGCCCGCCGACGCTGCTCTCTCCTCGGCCGCCAATACGGCGCGCCTGACCACGCTCCTGGGCTTGCTGCTTCTAGGCTTGATTGCCTACGTGCTGACCCGGCGCCGGCGAACGCGCAGGCTGCGGCAGGAAGCGCTGGCGCGCATGAATGCCGAGCTCGAAAGCCGGGTCAGCACGCGAACGGCCGAGCTGACGCGCTCCAACACCGCACTTGCCGGCGAAATCGCCGAGCGCGAGAATGCCGAAGCCAAGGTCCGCCGACTGCGCGACGATCTCGCCCAGGCCAACCGGCTTTCCATCCTCGGCCAGATCGCCGCCGGCGTGGCGCATGAGATCAACCAGCCGGTCGCCGCCATCCGCACCTATGCCGAGAATGCAGGTCGTTTTCTGGACAGCGGCAAGACCGGATCGGCCAGCGGCAATCTGACATCGATCGTTTCGATGACCGAACGCATCGGCGCGATCACCGGCACCTTGCGCACTTTCGCCCGCCGGCCGGGCGTCGCCGCTTCGCCGCTGCCGGTGCGCGAGGCGATCGACGGCGCGCTGTCGCTGCTGTCAGGCCGCATACGCGATTCCGGCGTCACCATCGTCAGGCCGCGCGGCAATGCCTCGCCGGTGGTCATGGCGAGCCGCATCCGGCTGGAGCAGATCCTGGTCAATCTTTTGCAAAATGCATTGGACGCGATGAAGGACCAGCCCGATCCCCGCATCGAGATCGAACTTGCCGAGCGCGACGACAGGGTGCTGATTTCGGTGCGCGACAATGGACCCGGCCTTGGTCCGGAGGCGGCTGGCAATCTGTTCATGCCGTTCCAGACCACCAAGGAGAAGGGGCTTGGCCTGGGGCTGGTGATCTCGCAGGAGATCGCCCAGGAATTGGGCGGCACGCTGCGGCTCGATCCCGGCAATGGCAGCGGCGCATCCTTCACCATCGATTTGAGGCGAATTGAATGACAGACGGATCAGGGCTGGTCGCGCTCGTCGACGACGATGCGGACCTCCTTCACGCCACCACGCAATTGCTCGAGCTTGCCGGCTTCACGGTGGTCGCACTCGACGCCGCCGAGGCAGCACTTGCCGTCGTCGACAGGAATTTCGAGGGCGTCGTCGTCAGCGATATCCGCATGCCGGGCATGAACGGGCTGCAGCTGTTCGATCGCATCAAAGCGATCGACGCGGATATACCGGTGATCCTGGTTACCGGGCATGGCGATGTCGATCTCGCTGTGGCCGCGCTCAAGGACGGCGTTTACGATTTCATCCCGAAACCCTATGCCGGAGAACGCCTTGTCGAGGCGCTGAAACGGGCATCGGAAAAGCGGCGGCTGGTGATGGAAAACCGGCGGCTGCGCGAAGCCGCGGCATTGGCCGCCGACGGCCTGCCGCTGATCGGCGAGGCGCCTGCCATCAAGCGGTTGCGCGAGACCTTGCGCCAGATCGCCGACATGGATGTCGATGTGCTGGTCGAGGGAGAAACGGGAACCGGCAAGGAAGTGGTGGCGGACCTCCTGCACCGATGGGGGCGGCGGCGCGCAAAACCCTTCGTGGCGCTGAATTGCGGCGCCCTGCCGGAGACGGTCATCGAAAGCGAGTTGTTCGGCCACGAGGCTGGCGCGTTCACCGGCGCGCAGCGGCGGCGGATTGGCAGCATCGAGCATTCCAGCGGCGGCACGCTGTTTCTCGACGAGATCGAATCCATGCCGCCTGCGCTCCAGGTCAAGCTGCTGCGGGTGCTCGAAACGCGCAGCCTCACGCCGCTTGGCTCGAACGAGATCCGGCGCATCGATCTCAGGGTCGTCGCGGCGACCAAGGTCGATCTCGGGCGGCCGGACCAGCGCGGCGATTTTCGCGAGGATCTGTATTTTCGCCTCAACGTGGTGACGCTGCGCATTCCGCCGCTACGTGAACGCCGCGGCGATATCCCGATGCTGTTCGGGCATTTCCTCGGCAAGGCGGCCGAACGGTTTGGCCGGCCTGTCGCCAAGGTGAATGCAGCCGTCAGCGATCATCTCCAGTCGCATGACTGGCCGGGCAATGTGCGCGAGCTCGCCCATTTCGCCGATCGCGTCGCGCTCGGTCTCGGCCCGGACGAGGAGATGAAAACGGTTCGCGCGCATTCGCCGGAGCCTGCGGCAGCATTGCCCGAACGGGTCGGCCACTATGAGGCGCAACTGATCCGCGATGCGCTGCGCGACCATGGCGGCGACGTGCGCGCCGCCATCGACGCGCTCGGCGTGCCGCGCAAGACTTTTTACGACAAGCTCAAGCGCTACGGCATTGCCGCGTCCGAATTTCGCAATGGCGGCGATGCCGATACGCAACCCATCTCGGAAAAGCGATGAACACGACACTGGAAACGACGGCAAATCCCTCGCCGCAAGACCTCACTTTTCTCAGCGAAAGGCTGACGGCGTTCAACGACGGCGATGTCGGCGCGTCCGAAAGGCAAGCGCTTGCGGTGTTCGTGCGCGACGACGCCGGCGCGGTCGTAGCCGGCATTTCCGGTTACACCGCCTGGGGCTGGCTTTATGTGCAATGGCTCTGGGTGGATGAGCGGCTGCGCGGCCAGCACACGGCCGGCAAGATGCTGGACGCAGCCGAACATGAAGCGGTGGCGCGCGGCTGTCGAAACGCCTGGATCGACACCTTCAATCCGAATGCCGCCAAGGCCTATCAGCGCCAGGGTTATCAGCCCTTTGGAACACTTGCCGACTTCCCCGTCGGCCGCAGCCGCATCTTCCTGCAGAAGAAACTGGCTTAACCGGCGAGTTTTCCGCCCTGCATCGGCCGCGGTGCGCCGGTCGTGCTCGGAAAACTGATCGGCAGCCCGCGCAGCACGCGAACCGCGAGGAAGGCAAAGCATTCCGCCTCCACCGCGTCGCCGCTCCAGCCCAGGCTCTCGGCCTGCACCACCTCGACGCCGGCGCGGCTGGCCAGCATCGCCATCATGGTCGGATTATGGCGACCTCCGCCGCTGACCACGAGTTTCTTCGGCCGGTGCGGCAAGAGGTCGAGCGCCTTTCCGACGGCCGCAGCGGTGAAGGCGGTGAGCAGCGCCGCGCCATCCTCGGCGCTTAGGCCGTCCGCCATCGCCGCGCCGAAGTCGAAACGGTCCAGCGATTTTGGGTAGGCTTTGCTGAGATAAGGGTGCTGCAGCAGCTTTGCCAAGCGCTCCTCGTCCACCTTGCCCGCCCCGCCAAGCGCGCCGTCGCGGTCCATTTCGCCGAGCCCTTTCGACTTGATGAAATCGTTCAGCGGTGCGTTGGCGGGGCCGGTATCGAAGGCAACGACATTGTCGGCACCGTCCCACCAGGTGATGTTGGCGACGCCGCCGAGATTGAGCACCGCCACCTCGCCGCTGGCGCCGGCGCTGCGCATCAGCGCGGTGTGGTAGGCCGCGGCCAAGGGCGCGCCTTGTCCGCCGGCGCGCATGTCGGCCGAACGGAAATCGTAAGCGACCTTGGTGCCCAATAACGCGTGCATCAGTTCACCGTCGCCGAGCTGCCTTGTCTGGCCAAGCCGTCCGACCTGCGGCGCACGATGCAGCACGGTCTGGCCGTGAAAACCGACGACGCCGATGTCGGCCATCGTCATGCCATAGCTCTCGACCAATTCCTTGACCGCCGCCGACTGCGCGCGCGTCAGGGCTTCTTCCGCGGTGCGGAAGATCGCCGGCTCCGGCCCGACAAAATTCCACGCCCGCGCCTGCGTCAGCGTCTCTTCCAGCAGGGAGCGGATCGACGAAGGATAGGGCATCAGCCGGTAGGTGCCGAAATCCTCGATGCGTTCGCCATCGGTCTTGATCAGCGCGACGTCGATGTTGCCGTCCAGCACCGTGCCGGTCATCAGGCCGACGGCCCAGATTGGTTCCATAGTCGTTTCCTTGTTGAGCATGATCTCTTCCGAAAACCGTTTCCCACTTTTCGGGACCGTGCTCCAGTCCCATTGATGAGATCGCCGACAGCTTTGCGAGGCCTAACGGTTCGACCGACAAAACGTTGGTCAGATGAATCCGGTTGGCGGGCAAGGTCCAAGCCTTGCCACTGTCGAAGCGGCGGTCTCGGTGCTGAAGGCCGAGCGGCCTTCGTAGCGCCACAGGCGATGCTGGACCGCGCAACGTTGGTTCTGCAGCCGTCTGGCTCAACAACCGCCGAGATGCCACCTCTTGCCTGTCAGCCCCGAAGGCGCGACCTTGCCTGATCTGGCGAACGCTTCCGCCGAAATCCGCAAGGAGTGAAAAATCATGGCATCCGATGTGGCCGTCATTGCAGGCGCCGGCGCTGGTCTGAGCGCCTCGCTTGCGCGCCTTCTCACCCGGGAAGGCTTTCGCGTGGTTCTGGCCGCCCGCAATGTCGAGAAGCTCAGCGCTCTGACCGACGAAACCGGGGCGCTGGCCGTCGAGACGGATGTTGCCGACGTTG
This sequence comes from Mesorhizobium sp. XAP4, assembly GCF_029269325.1. Lineage (NCBI taxonomy): Bacteria > Pseudomonadati > Pseudomonadota > Alphaproteobacteria > Hyphomicrobiales > Phyllobacteriaceae > Mesorhizobium > Mesorhizobium sp. XAP4. Next base: position 265,655 of record NZ_JARIXW010000003.1, read on the forward strand.
CGTCCGTCGCCAGCCTGTTCGACACCGCAGACAAGGCCGGCCCGCTGGCGCTTGCAGTGTTCAACGCCAGCGCGCGCACCCGCGGACCGATCGCCGAGCTCGATGCCGAAGCGGTCAAACAGGCATTGCTGGTCGGCGCCTATGGCGGCTTCCTGGTCGGCCAGCAGGCGGCGCGCCGGCTGCTGGCGCGGGGTTCCGGATCGATCCTGTTCACCGGCGCCACCGCCAGTGTGAAGGGATTTCCCGGCTCAGCCGGCTTCGCCATGCCGAAATTCGGCCTGCGCGGCCTGGCGCAATCCATGGCCCGTGAACTCGCTCCGCAGAACATCCACGTCGCCCACTTCATCATCGACGGCCAGATCGAGCCGGCCGGACAGGTGGCCGATCCCGACCGGCCGGACCGCCGTCTATCGCCGGACGCCATCGCCGAGGCCTATCTTACAACCCATCGCCAGCATCGCAGCGCCTGGAGCTCGGAGCTTGAGCTGCGGCCCTGGGCAGAGACGTTTTGACAGTGCAGCTGATCGCCTAGGGCCAACTGATCGCCTGGCGGGAAGTAACGCGGTCCTTCCGCCATTCCTTTTACATTAGGCGATACTAATATTTTGTGGCTCTGAGCTGCTTATCCGATACATAAAAAAGCCCAGTGTAATATATACGTTTGTTTAACGTCGGTTGTGCATCTTGCTGGCTTTCCCGGTCTAATTGAGAACGCGTATGCCGGTTACACGTCGTACACTGCTTGCGGCCGGGAGCGGCGGGTTGCTGATCTCGCAAGCCCAGGCGGCCAACACTCCAGGACAGCAGGCGGAGAACGCCCCAACGCCGATCGCGAGCGGCGATGCCTTGCGCATCGCAATGCCGGTCTTCGCTTCCAATCCGTTCTTCCCGGCCGACGGATCGGGGGACAATGGCATAGACATGGAACTGGCCCACGGCATCGCCGCGGCGCTTGGGGTCGAGCCGGTGTTCGACCGATCCGCCGCAACGTTCGACGATATCGTCAGACAGGTCAGTTCCGGACAGGCCGACATGGCGATTGGCAAGCTCAGCAGGACGCTTCAGCGCGGCCGGTCGATCATCTATTCCCGCCCCTACGCCATGCTGCGGCAAGGGCTGATCGCCAACCGCCTCAACCTGGCGCGTATCGCGCAAGGCAAGCCGCCAGAACAGATTGTCCGTGATTTCTCAGGCGATCTCGGCGTGATCGAGGGCTCTTCCTTCGCCACTTATGCGGCCACGACTTTCCCACATGCGCAAATCCATCGCTTGGCAAGCTGGGATCTGATCATCGATGCGATCCGAAACGGGACGATCGACATGGCCTATCGCGATGATTTCGAGATCAAGAAGCTGATGGTCGACGATCCGTCGATGACAGTCGTAGCGCGCTCCATCACGCTGACCGACAAGGTCGATACGATCGCAGTCGGCGTGCGGCCGGACAATCCGCATCTCGCGGCCTTTGTCGATCTGTATCTCGACCTCGCGCGGGGTCAGCAGATTCTCAACACGGACGAGATCATCGCCCGCTATCGCCTGGGGAGCAAAGCCTGACAATGGCCATCTCCGACGTAGCCGGACCCCTGCCTTTCGATTGGCGTCTCGCGGCAAGGCGTATCTTGCGATCGCCGGTGACGACGATTGCGATGATTGCTGCAGGAATCCTGTGCGGCCTCTACTATCCAGACTTTGCCCATGCGATCAGCCCTGTCGCACAACTTTACCTGAATTTCCTCAAGATGGTCGTCCTGCCCTATTTGGTCTCGTCGGTCATCTTCTCCATCACGGCGATGGTCCAGGACCCGAAATCGGTCCGCTACCTCGGTAAGGTGGGTATGGCCGTGCTGGTCGTGTCGTTCCTGGCCGTGCTGGTGAGCGGCACCTTGTCGCTGATCCTGCAGCCGGGCCAGATCGAGAATCCCCAGTCGCGCATCGAGCTTGGCGAGTTCATCAATTCGCAAGGCAGCGTGTCCACCGATCTCGCCTTCCCGTTCCAGCCGCCGCCCTCCAATGGGGATCCCAGCGGCGGGCATTCGATCCTGCTCGACCTGGTGCCGAACAACGTCTTCAATGCGCTGGCCTCGGGACAGACCATCCAGGTTCTGCTGTTCTGCCTGCTTTTCGGGCTCGCGATGGGGAAGATTCCCCAGCCCTCGTCCATGAGCCTGACGCAGGCGCTCAACGCGGTCTACAGGGCCTGTACGGTGCTGACCAACTGGTTCATCTGGGGGTTGCCCTTTGCAACCTTCATCCTGATCGCGGACCAGACCGCGTCGACCGGAACCAAGCCGCTCACGCTGATGGGCGGTTACCTGCTGGTGATGGGTCTTTCCTGCCTCATATTCGTTGCCGGGGCCTTTGCCATTATCGCCATCCGGTCGCGACGAAGCTACTGGACGACGATCAAGACCTGCCAGCCCCTTCTCATGGTGGCCATCACCACACGCTCTACGGTCGCCTCGCTGCCATGGGTCATCAACCTTTTGAGCGAGCGCCTGCGGTTCAGCCTGGTGGTCGTGGAACTGCTGGTGCCGCTGCAGGCGGCTTTGCTGCGTACAGGCCCGGCGCTGCTCTACACTTCGGGTGCGCTGTTCATCGCCCAGCTCTACGGCCATCCGCTTGCAGTCCCCGACCTCGTGCTCGTCGGCATCATCTCGGCGCTTCTCGCGCTCACCACCGGCGGCATGGGCAGCCTGCTCATCCTGTCGCAGATGTCCATCGTCTGCGGCTACCTAAAGCTTCCCTTCGAGGCGGCGTTCGCCCTGTTCGTCGCGGTGGATGCGGCCGTGGACACGTTCATGACGCTGGCCAGCGTCTGCACCGTCGCAGCGAGTACGGCAATGATCGCTCCCAGCCACAGGGAGGCGACACAGCCTGAAACCGTCTCGGAACAGCTCGAAGCCGAGCCTGCCAGATGATCGACGACACCATCCGTCCCCAGCTCGGCATTATCGGCGGCCTGGGGCCGCTTGCATCGGCTGACTTCTACTTCAAATTGACCCGGATGACCCAGGCGTTCAGAGACAACGAACATGTGCCTGCCGTGATCCTCAGCGTACCGCAGCTGCCCGACAGGACCGAAGCCATCCTTGCCGGCCATGACGGCCCGCTGGCGCCTTTGAAAGCCGCGGTCGCGACGCTCAATGCGCTCGGCGTCGCCTGCGTCGCGATGCCGTGCAACACCGCCCATCATTGGTACGACCAACTGGCGGCGAATTCGCGCGCGGAAATCATCCATATCGGCGACGCCGTGGTGGCGGAGACGCGTCGTAGCCTGGAGCGGGGCCGGGTTGCTGTTCTCGCCACCCAAGGCACGCTGGCCTCCGGCTTCTATCAGGACAGGATGTCGGCGGCGGGATTTGAGCTCTGCCTTCCCTCGAACACCGAATTTCAGGCGTGCGTCGACAGCGCGATCAGCCTCGTCAAGGCGGGTTCGATCGTGGATGCGGCGGTTGAAACCGAGCGCGCGCTCGACATCGCGCAAGCGGCCGGCGCCGATGCCGCCCTGCTCGGCTGCACCGAACTGTCGGTGGTGGCTGCCAGCCTCAACGACGTGAATGGATTGCTCGTCATCGACAGCAATGCGGCCCTGGCGCGAGCCTGCCTGACGCGATTAGGGTTCGGTACGCAGGAAGCCCGAGGCCTGCCGACCGTATCGCGGCCGCCAGGACATGATTGGCCGATGCGCGCCAGCTTGGCCGTACTGGCGTAACCCGATCTAGACGCTCTCGAGGTATGTCTCGATCTCGAAGTCGCTGACATTGAGCGCGAATGTGTTCAGCTCCTGGCGTTTGCAGGCCACAAAGGAGTCGCGCAGGATGGCTGGAAAAATCTCCGCCACATGCGTCCCGCTCTCGAAGGCGGCGATGGCGGATGCCCAGTCCGGCGGAAGCTTTGCCGGCGGAAGTCCCTGGCCGTCTGTGCCGATCGGATCACCGGGCGACAACTGTCTTTCGATGCCGGTCAGTGCGGCGCCCAATATGGCCGCGAGCACCAGATAGGGGTTGGCGTCGGCTCCCGATACGCGGTGCTCGATACGGCGAGCAGCGGTCGGTCCGCCCGGAATGCGGATCGCGACCATGCGGTTCTCATAGCCCCAGGCGACCGCGGTTGGCGCATAGGATCTTGGGCGCAGCCTGCGGTACGAATTGAAGTGCGGCGCGAATACCAGCGTGCTCTCGGCCATTGCCGCAAGCAGGCCACCGACTGCATGGCGCATGGTCTCCGAGCCCTGGTCGGTGCCGTCGTCGAAGACGTTGCGCCCTTCACCGTCGACCAGGCTGAAATGAACGTGAAAGCCGTTGCCCGCCCGGTCGCCATAGGGCTTGGCCATGAAGCAGGCGGCAAAGCCGTGCTTGCGGGCAATGCCCTTCACCGTGCGCTTGAACAGCACCGCATCGTCAGCCGCCCGCAACGCGTCCGCGACATGGTTCAGATTGATCTCGAACTGACCGACGCCGTTTTCGGCGATGGCCGTGTCGACGGGAATGCCTTGCGTCCGGCAAGCCTCGTAGACGTCATGGATGAAGGATTCGAAATCGTCGATTTCGTCGATCGACAGCGCCGCGTCGGAATCGAGCCGGCGTCCGGTCACCGGCGAGACAGGGCCGACCGGCCGCTGCGATTGCGGATCGACGAGGTAGAATTCGAGTTCCGTTGCCGCGACCGGGGTCAGGCCCAGGGCCTTGTAGCGATCGAGGATGCGGGCCAGCGCCCGTCGCGGGTCGCCGAGATAGGGCGCGCCGCTTTCGTCGGCAAGCCACAGCGGGACAAGTGCCGTCGGATGCGCCGTCCAGGCCACCGGCAGAATGCCGCGCCCGGTCCATTGGCACAGTCCATCGGCATCGCCGGTCGAGAAAACCAGGCTGTTGCCTTCGATGTCTTCGCCCCAGACATCCAGTCCGATCAGCGAAAAAGGCATGCGCAGCTTGCCTTCCAGCGCCTTTCTTGCCTGCTCGACGGGAATGCGCTTGCCGCGCATGATGCCGTTGAGGTCGCACACCGCCGCCCTCAGGCTCTGGATGTCGGTTCTGCTTTCAAGCCAGTTCAAAACGTCCGCAATTGCATCGCTCAATTTAAAACCTCTGGTTTTCGAAGGTGCCGCAGCCTGACCGGCCGCACGTCCCTGGTAAAAATAGCTGGTGAGTTTTAGGAAAACAGACGTGGCTGTCGCCAAGCGCTTTTCCTTATTTTTTCAAGTCACTAGCTGGTATGTCGGGAGGCATTTCAAAACCAATTGCGCGATCTGCGATCGCAACATAGAGGTTGGAGGGCGGAATGCCAAGCACGAGCCGGTAAACCAGCGCGCAGCCGCTATCGGCGGGAGCGGCGAGCTCGCTGCGGTAAGATCTGGCGCACGCAGCGCCCGAGCCACGCTGTGCAAAACGGTCATCACAAATCTTGACCTCGCATGCACTTGCACCTCTGGCCGCTGTCTGGCTTTTTGGGGTACCCATCGCAACGGACTGATTCGCGTCATGCCGCTCGATTGCAATATGCCCAAGGCAGTCTGCGGGTGGGTCGTGAAGCGCGCGCAATTGACGAAGGAGAAACAGGCATGGCCGAGTTCAAGAAGCCCGAAATCTCCGAGATGAGACCCAAGATCACCGTTATCGGCGTCGGCGGCGGCGGCGGCAATGCCGTCAACAACATGATCGCCGAGCAGCTTCAGGGTACCGAATTCATCGCCGCCAACACCGACGCGCAGGCGCTGACCATGTCCAAGGCGACGCGGCTGATCCAGCTTGGCGCTCATGTCACCGAAGGGCTGGGCGCCGGATCGCTTCCCGAGATCGGTCGCGCCGCGGCCGAGGAATCGCTCGACGAGATCATGGATCATCTGGCCGGCACGCATATGTGTTTCGTCACCGCCGGAATGGGCGGCGGCACGGGAACCGGTGCGGCTCCAATCATCGCCCAGGCGGCGCGCAAAGCCGGCATCCTGACGGTTGGCGTCGTCACGAAGCCGTTCACCTTTGAAGGCCGGCGCCGCATGCAGATGGCCGAAGAAGGCATCGAGCGGCTGCGCGAGAGCGCCGACACGGTGATCGTCATCCCGAACCAGAACCTGTTCAGGATCGCCGATGCCAAGACCACCTTCGCCGATGCGTTCGTCATTGCCGACCGGGTGCTCTATGCCGGCGTCAGCTGCATCACCGACCTCATCGTCAAGGAAGGCCTGATCAATCTCGACTTCGCCGATGTCAAATCCGTGATGCGCGACATGGGCCGCGCCATGATGGGCACCGGTGAGGCTTCCGGTGAAGGCCGCGCGATGAAGGCGGCCGAAGCCGCGATCGCCAACCCGCTGCTCGACGAAGTGTCGATGAAAGGCGCCAAGGGCGTGCTGGTCTCGATATCGGGCGGCAGGGACATGACCCTGTTTGAAGTCGACGAGGCCGCCACCCGCATTCGCGAAGAGGTCTACGAGGATGCCGACATCATCGTTGGCGCCATCTTCGACAAGGGCATGGAAGGCCGCTTCAGGGTCTCGGTCGTGGCGACGGGCCTCGACCGTGCTTTTGGCGCCGAGGATGCCGACGCCGGCATCGCGCGCGACCACGCCGGTCAGCCGGCGCGGACGCTTCAATAGTGTTCGGTAAACGGGCAGGGCGCTGCCGCGCTCCTGCCCTCGATACCAGCGTTCAGCTCAGCCGAACTTCGGGTCCAGACTGCCCGACTTGTAGCGCTTGGCCATTTCGGCGACCGGCAGCGGCTTGATCTTCTGCGCGTTGCCGGCGGTGCCGAACTGTTCGAAGCGCTCCTTGCAGAGCTTGCGCATGGCGGCCATGGCCGGTGTCAGATACTTGCGCGGGTCGAACTCGCTCGGGTTCTCGGTCAGCACCTTGCGGATGGCGCCGGTCAGCGCCATGCGGTTGTCGGTGTCGATGTTGATCTTGCGCACGCCGTGCTTGATGCCGCGCTGGATTTCCTCGACCGGCACGCCCCAGGTCGGCTTCATCTGGCCGCCATATTTGTTGATGATCTCCTGCAGGTCCTCGGGCACCGAGGACGAGCCGTGCATGACCAGGTGCATGTTCGGCAGCCGGCGATGGATCTCTTCGATGACGTTCATGGCCAGCACCGCGCCGTCCGGCTTGCGCGAGAATTTGTAGGCGCCATGGCTGGTGCCCATGGCAACCGCCAGCGCATCGACATGGGTGTCCTTGACGAATTCCACCGCCTGTTCGGGATCAGTCAAAAGCTGGTCGTGGCTGATCGCGCCTTCGACGCCGTGGCCGTCTTCCTGCTCGCCGCCGCCGCTTTCCAGCGAGCCGAGCACGCCGATCTCGCCTTCGACCGACACGCCGCCCCAATGCGCCATGTCGACGACGCGCTTGGTGATGCCGGAATTGTAGGCGTAGTCGGCCGGCGTCTTGCCGTCTTCCTTCAGCGATCCGTCCATCATGACGGAGGTGAAGCCGTACTGGATCGCGGTGACGCAGGTGGCTTCGTTGTTGCCATGGTCGAGATGCATGCAGACCGGAATGTCGGGATGGATTTCGACCAGCGCGTCGATCAGCTTGGCCAGCACCACGTCATTGGCATAGGCGCGCGCGCCGCGGCTAGCCTGCAGGATGACCGGCGAATTGGTCTCCTCGGCGGCCTCCATGATGGCGAGGCCCTGTTCCATGTTGTTCATGTTGAAAGCGGGCACGCCGTAGCCGTATTCGGCGGCGTGGTCGAGCAATTGTCTCAGTGTTATGCGAGCCACCCAATAGTCTCCCGTATCTGGTTTCAAGCGCAACGTCGCGGGCCGGCCGGTTTGCCGGTCGGCCCTTGATGCTTCTGGCGGGATTTCAAGGGAACCGCAACCTTCGGAGCGCTTCTCGATCGCAATTCTTGTTGCAGGGTTGAAATCCGGCCAGTTTGACGACCTCAGGCCGCGATCAGGTCCCGCGCCGCCAGGAGTTGCACGCAGGCGTTCGCCGCTTCCTTGCCCTTAGCGGTGAAGTGCTCGAAGAAGAAGCGGTGGTGCTCGGCGCTGTCGTGGTAGTTGTGCGGGGTGAGCACCGCCGACAGCACCGGCACGCCGGTCGACAGCTGCACGTTCATCATGCCGTCGATGACGGCACTTGCGACGAACTCATGCCGGTAGATGCCGCCATTGACCACAAAGGCTGTGCCGAGGATCGCGGCATAACGGCCGGTCCCGGCCAGGGTCTTGGCATGCAGGGGGATCTCATAGGCGCCCGGCACGTCGAAAATGTCGACGGTGAAGCGTTCGCCTCCCAGAGAGGCCAGTTCAGCTTCGAAGGCCTGTACGCACTGGTCGACGATGTCGGCATGCCAGCGCGCGCGGATAACGGCGATGCGGGTCGTTTCATAGTCTTTATGGGAATGCTGATTCATGGGTCCATCCTTCCGTTTCGAACCAGAATCAGGACGCACGATACGGATTAAGCCCGCGAAAAGCGGGCCGGCTTCCGTTTCGTCCTCTTCCATCCGGACTGTAACCGTCGGCTCCGGAATCACACCGGATCTGCTGACCTTTCCACTAGAGCGCCACGCGTCCCTTGGACGCGTAAAGGACGCTCTAGCACTTAAGAATCCACGCATTGATGCGTGGACCGGAAAGCGCTCGCGGGCTTGGGTAGAAACCCTTACCGCCGGTGGGGACTTTCACCCCGCCCTGAGAACATTAACGGCTTTGTATGAAAGGGCAGGACGCTGCTGTCAACCGTGAGAAGGTTGGGCCAAGCACGTTCGACTACCGCGTGCGCCACGCCGCCGCCGATGCGGCGATCAGCATCAGCAATGCTGCGACCATTGCGCAGGTGGCAAAACCAAAGCTGGAGTAGAGCGGCCCGAAGCTGGTGGTGCCGACAAAGACCGCGAGGTAAGTCACCGCACTGTTCAGCCCCATGATCGTGCCGCGCCGCGACGGATCGAGCGCCGACAGGCGCATCACCAGGACGTTCAGGCCGAAATGATTGGCCAGTCCCCAGATTGCCACCATGGTCAAGGTCAGCCCGAAACTGTCGCTCGTCGCCGCCATCGCGACGTAGACGACGGCGACAAGAAGATAGGCAAACGGCATGACGCGCCGCGCACCCAGTCTGTCGATGATGCCGTCGAGCAGAGCAGCCGTCCCGAAGCCTATGCCGTAGGCAAGCGCCGCCAGGCCATTGGCACTCACCGGCTGTCCAAGCCCGACATGAAGATGGTCGCCGAGATAGCCATAGACGCCGTAGAACGAAGTCATGAAGGCCGCGCACGCGACCAGCAGCGGCAAGATTCCGGGAATGCCGAGCGCTTCCAGCGGGGCGGGCGCCGGTCCGGCCTTCCTGGTGTCGCTGAGCGACGTCACTGTCAGTCCCATCCATGCAAGGGCCGCAAGCACCGCGACCGCCACGAAAACGGCGCGCCAATGCACAAGATCGGCAAGCACGGCCGACAGCGAGACGCCGGCGACCATGCTGAGCGTCCATCCGGTCAGCACGACGCCGATCGTGCCGCTCTCCCTGCCCGGTGGGGCGATGGCCGCCGCGCTGGCATAGATCGCCGGCATGGCGACGCCGGCGGCGATGCCGGCCAGCAGCTGTGCGGCGACCAGCATGATCACCGTGGGTGCCGCGGCGCTGGCGACCAGCGCCAGTGCCAACAGCAGCAGTGCGCCCTGCAGCATTCTGCGAGCACCGAGCCGGTCGATGTAGCGCGCCAGGAACAGCGCGCTGGCAGAGGTGCCGAGGCCGAACGCGGCCGCCGCAATCATCACGGCCGGCACGCTGGTCCCGAACGACGAGGCGACAGCCGGTGCAATCGGACCCAGCACAAGCGAGTTCGAGCCGATGACCGCGATGCAGCCCGTCAACAGATAGGCAAGCGCCGGGATCGGGGCTCGGGCAGTCAATGGTGCAAGTTGATCAATGTTCGACATATCGGCATAATGGCCGTATTCTATTCAGCGGAGAACCAGGAATTTCGCCATGGATGAAGAAACAGATGGCATTCTGCAGAACAGGCTGGCGGCCCGCGATCTCGACGCGATAGACCGAAGAATATTAGGTGTCCTGGTCGATGATGCCACGATCAGCTACGCCGAACTCGGCGATCGCGTCGGCTTGTCGCCACCGGCAGCGCATGAGCGGGTCAAACGGCTCCGGCGCAGCGGCGCCATCCGCAACACGGTCACCATCATCGATCCCCGGGCGGTGAAAAAGCCTTTGCTTGCCTTTGTCCATATCGACACCAGGGGCTGGGGAAAGACGCCGGAACTGATGGCGGTCTCGCAATATCCCGAAGTGGAGGAAATCCATACCGTCGCCGGCGACACCTGCATGCTGCTGAAGGTCCGCACCGAAGACACCAGGGCCCTCGAAGGCCTTTTGGCGCGCCTCTACGAAACGCCGGGCGTCACCTCGACGCGCAGCTATGTGGTGCTCTCGACCTATCTGGAGCGGCCGGTGCAGCCGGGTATCACCGAGACTTGGCCGACACCCAAGCACATGGCCGAGCCTCTGTACTAGAAGCGAGCGGCTACGCCCGCTCGGGAAACATCTGCTTCAGGCCCTCGCGCGAGGCCTTGGCGACACCGCGCTCGGTGATCAGGCCGGTCACCAGCCGCGCCGGCGTCACGTCGAAGGCCGGGTTGGCCGCCGGCGTCGTCTCAGGCGAAATGCGCACCTGGGCAATCTCGCCGGCGGCGGTCTTGCCCCAGACCAGCGAGACCTCGTCGGCCGAGCGTTGCTCGATCGGGATTTCGGCCAGTCCGTCATGCACCGTCCAGTCGATGGTCGGCGACGGCAGCGCGACATAGAACGGCACGTCGTTGTCGGCGGCGGCGAGCGCCTTGAGATAGGTGCCGATCTTGTTGCAGACGTCGCCGTCGGCGGTGGTGCGGTCGGTACCGACGATGACCATGTCGATTGCGCCGCGCTGCATCAGATGGCCGCCGGCATTGTCGACGATCAGCGTGTGCGGCACGCCGTGCCCGGCCATCTCCCAGGCGGTCAGCTGGGCGCCCTGGTTGCGCGGCCGCGTCTCGTCGACATAGACATGGACCGGAATGCCGGCTTCTGTGGCCAGGTAGATCGGCGCGGTCGCCGTGCCGTAATCGACCGTCGCCAGCCAGCCGGCATTGCAATGGGTCAGGATGTTGACCGGCTCGCCCTTCTGCTTGCGTGCCGCGATCGCCTTGATGATGGCGAGACCGTTCTCGCCGATGGCGCGATTGAGGCCGACATCCTCGTCGGCGATCTCACTGGCCCGCCGATAGGCGGCTGCGGCGCGCTGTTCCGTTGGCAGCGGCCGCAGGAAGCGCCGCATCTCATCGAGCGCCCAGCGCAGATTGATCGCGGTCGGCCGCGTCTCGTGCAGGGTCTCCCACACGGCGTCGAGCGCTGCATCCGACGCATCGTCGGCCATCTGCATGGCGACGCCATAGGCAGCGGTGACGCCGATCAGCGGCGCGCCGCGCACCCACATGTCGCGGATGGCGGTGGCGATGCCGGCAACCGTGCCGATCCTCTCGATGCGGAAATCATGCGGCAGCCAGCGCTGGTCGATGATATCGACCGAACGCCCGTCGTCGCTCAGCCAGATGGTGCGATAGTGGCGGTCGCCGACGTTCAAATGCTGCTCTCCTGTTCGATCAACGCGGCCAGTTGGTTGACCTCGTCGATGCTATGGATCTGGCGCCGGTTGACGGCGAGGTGGCGGCCGAATTTCAGCGCCTTTGCTTCACAACTGGCGCGCAGATCCTCGTCGGCAATGGTCTCGAAATCGGCATTGTGAGCGAGACCGAGGATGCGCCGGTGCACTTCGACGCCGGCAAAGCCTAGCAGGTCGGTCCAGATCTGGTGCAGCACATGGTCGAGCGCCTGCTCTGAGGCAAGGATGTCGCCCTGGTCCTCGAACAGGCTCTTTTGGTAGAGCATGCCGGTGCGCTCGCTGCGCCATAGATGCGAAAACTCGGCGCGGAACACCGACCAGGTCTCGACCGTCACACCGAGCAGATAGGCGCGCATGGCGTCGCGCTTGCCCTTCTGTTCGTGGCCGCGTTGCGAGAAGAAGGACATCCAGAAATTGGCAAGCAGCATGCCGACGTCGAAAGCCATCGGGCCGTAGAAGGCGAACTCCGGATCGATCATCCGGGTCTCCGTGTCGGTGACCATGATCGAACCGGAATGCAGGTCGCCATGCAGCAGCGTTTCGGCATTGGCGGCGAAGATGTGCTTCAGCCGCTGCGCCTCGACCTTGAGGTCGCGGTCGGCGCGCAGTTCGGCGACCAGGCCGTCGAGCTGCGGCGAGGTGTGCCGGTTCATCTTGGCATCGAAATAGGGATCGGAGAACACCAGGTTTTCGGTGATGTCGCAAAGCTCGGCATTGTCGGCGAACAGCGCCAGATCGGCCTTGCGGTCCTTGGCGGTCATATGCAGGTCCGAGCCGCGAAACAGCGTGCGGGCCATGAACAGGCCGATATCCCGGGCGATGTTCGGCAGTTGGCGGCCGTCGATCAGGGCACGGCGCAGGATGATATGCGGCGGCGCAAGATATTCCATGATGATCAGCGCCTGACCTTCATCGAAATAATGGATCGCCGGCACCGAGCCCGGCGCGCGCGCCTCTTGCCTGGTCAGCGCGTAATATTCGAAGAAGGAGCGCTTCAACGGCAGCGGCCAGCTGTCGCCGACCAGGCGGACATAGGGCAGGGCCTGCTTGACCACGGCCGCACCGCTGGCGCCCTCGACGATGAACACCAGGTTGAGATTGCCGTCGCCGACCTCGCGGACCTTCCAGGCGCCGGTGTCCTTGCCGATCTTCGCGCACAGCGCCTCGTTGCCGCCAAGGCGTGCAGCCAGGGTTTCGACCGACAGGGCTTCGAACGGCAATTCTTCAGTCATCGTTATCCTCCCGCATATGCGCTTCCAACATAACGGAGGCGTGGCGGCCGGGCCAAGCTAGGAAGCGATCTGGCAATTGTCAATCGTGTTGACAATTGCCGATGCAGCCCATAGCGTCATGTCAGGGAGGAACGCATGGTCGGCAATGCCGTGTTCCGCGTAGAGGGACTGAGGAAATCCTTTGGCCATAACGAGGTGCTTGGCGGCGTCTCGCTGGAACTGCATGCCGGTGAAGTGACCGTGCTGATGGGCGCCAACGGCGCCGGCAAATCCACTCTCGTCAAGATCATCTCTGGTGTCTACGAACGCGGCGGGGGGACGATGGTGCTCGCCGACCAGGATTTCGCGCCGAAAACCCCGGCCGAGGCGATCCGCGCCGGCGTCGTCACCGTGCATCAGAACATCAACGACGGTGTCGTCGCCGATCTCGACGTCGCCACCAACCTGACGCTGGACCGGCTGAGCGGCAGCGGTGCGCCGACCCTGTTCAATCCAATGCGCGTGCGGCGAGAGGCCAAGGCGGTTGCCGACCGCATGGGGCTGGCCATCGATTTGAAGGCGCGGGTGAGTGATCTTTCGCTGGCCGATCGTCAGATGGTGGCGATTGCCCGCGCGCTGGCGCACAAGCCGAAAGTGCTGATCCTCGACGAGCCGACCTCATCGCTCTCCAGCGCCGAGGCTGATCGGCTGTTTGCCCTGATCGACAGGCTGCGCGAGCAAGGCGTGGCCATCCTCTACATCTCGCACCGTATGTCGGACATAAGGCGGCTGGCCGACCGCATCGTATCCATGCGGGACGGGATCATCTCAGGCATTTTCGACAAGAAACCGCTCGACTATGAAGGCGCGGTCAACGCCATGCTCGGCCGCAAGATCCATCTCGACCGGATTGTTGTCAGGGATTCGGCCAATGCCGTCTTCAAGATAGACGGTCTGCGCATCGCACAAGGCGCACGGCCGATCTCGCTGACGCTCGGCGACGGTGAGGTCGTTGCCATCACCGGCCTCGTCGGCGTCGGCAAGACGGCGCTTGCCGAGACGCTGTTTGGCGTGCGCCAGCCGCTGGCCGGCACAATGACGCTGAACGGCAGGCCTTATGCGCCTGAAACAGCCGGCGAGGCGATCGCCGCCGGCGTGTTCCTCGTTGCCAAGGACCGCGGCGAGAACGGCATCGTCGGCGGCTTCAACATCCAGGAAAATATCAGCCTGCCGTTTCACAAGCGCATGTCACGTTTCGCTGTTCTCAAGCGCCGTCTGGAACGCGCCACGGCGCGCCGGCAGATCGAGGAGCTGGGCATCGTCTGCCGCTCCGAGAAGGACGAGATGTCGGAGCTCTCCGGCGGCAACCAGCAGAAGGTGATGGTCGCCCGCTGGATGGCCCAGCATGCGAGACTGTTCATTCTGGACGAGCCGTTTCAGGGCGTCGATATTTCCGCCCGGCGCGACATCGCCGCCAAGCTCAGGGCCAGTGCAAACGGACGCGCCACGCTGCTGTTCGTCACCGAACTCGACGAGGCGCTGGAGACCGCCGATCGCATCCTGGTCATGTCGGAACAGACCATCGTCGGCGAGCACCGCAATGCCGATGTCGATCTCGACCGCCTGTTGGCCGAGGTCGCCGGCGGGCCGCTGCACAGTGCCGCCTGAGCACGGGCGTTAGGAATGGGAATGGAAAGAGCATGGGTTCGGATTGGCTAAAAACGGCAGCAGCGCGCGGGAGCGCCGAATGACATTACGCGACCACGCCATCCGCTACGGATTCATCGTGCTCTTGTTCGGGCTCGTCGCCTATTTCTCGACCGCCGCCGACGGTTTCGTTTCGCCGCAAAGTGCGGTTTTCATCTTCCAGTCGGTCGCCATCACCGGCGTGCTGGCGCTCGGCGTCACCGCCACGCTGGTCGTCGGAGGTTTTGATCTGTCGATCGGCTCGGTCGCCACCTCAGCCATGATGGCGGCCGCCTATGTCATGGTGGTGCTGGAGCAGAACGCCCTTGTCGCGGTCGTCGTCTGCCTGCTCATTGGCGCCATCGTCGGCCTGATCAATGGCTGGCTGATCGTCTACATGCGTGTGCCCGATCTGCTGGCGACGCTCGGCATGATGTTCCTGCTCGTCGGCCTGCAGCGCATTCCAACCGAAGGCCGCTCGATCGCCACCGGCATGACCATGCCGGACGGTTCGGTCGCCAACGGCAAATTCTCCGATGCCTTCCTGGCGCTCGGCCGCCACCGCTTCGACTTCTTCATCCCGAACCTCATTCCAGTGTCGGTGGTGGTGCTGCTCGTGCTCGCCGTGCTGATCTGGTTCTTCCTCGAATACACACGTTTCGGCCGCATGATGTATGCCGTCGGCAGCAATGAGCGCGCCGCCGAACTCGCCGGTGCGCCTGTCAAGGCATACAAGATCTGGGCTTACGTCATTTCAGGTGTTTTTGCCTCGATCGGCGGCATTTTGCTCGCTGCCCGGCTTGGACGCGGCGACATCGCCTCGGGTAATAATCTGCTGCTCGATGCGGTTGCCGCGGCGCTGATCGGCTACGCGGTGCTGGGTGCCGCCAAGCCGAATGCGTTCGGCACAGCCATCGGCGCGCTGTTCGTCGGCATCTTGCTGCAAGGCCTGACGATGATGAACGCGCCTTACTACACGCAGGATTTCATCAAGGGCGTGGTTCTGGTCGTCGCCCTTGTCTTCACCTTTGCGCTTTCGGGCAGGGGCAGGAGATAGCTTTCGACCGGAACAGGATTTTCGAGTTCAACAAGAGTGGAGGAAAACAAAGTGAGCATTACAAGAAGACTTCTGGGGAAGGTGGCGCTCGGATTGGCCGGCGCAACCATGCTGATGCAGGTCCCGGCTTTTGCCGCGGACAAGCCGGCGCCCTTCGACAAGCCCGGCGTCAAGATCGCGCTGGTGCGCTATCTCTCGACCGGCGACTTCTTCCAGGCCTATCTCTCGGGCGTCGAGGCGCAGTCGAAGGCGCTCGGCATCGACCTGCGCGTCCTCGACAGCCGCCAGGATGCGGCTCTTCAGTCCGACATGGTCGATCAGGCCATCGCGCTCGGCGTGCAGGGTATCATCATCCAGCACGGCCTGACCGAATCGATGAAGGACGCCGCGCAGCGTGCGGTCGACGCCGGCATCAAGGTTGTGGCCTTCGACGTCAATGTCGAAAACCCCAAGATCCCGCAGATCGAACAGTCCGATCGCGACCTGGCCCGCCTCGCGCTCGAGCAGGCGGTCAAGGACAATGGCGAAAGCTGGAATGCCGGCTATGTCTATGTCGCCGGCATCGCGCCGCTCGACCGCCGCAACGAGACCTGGGTTGACGTCAAGAAGAAATATGCCGGCATCAAGGAAGTCGCGATGTTCGGCACGCTCGACAATCCGATCGCCAACTCCGTCGCCAACCAGGCGCGTTCGGTGCTGACGGCGCATCCCGACATCAAGGTGATGTTCGCTCCCTATGACGAATTCGCCAAGGGCGTGAAGATCGCTGTCGACGAAGCGGGCTTGAACAAGGGCATCAAGATCTATTCGGCCGACATTTCGACCTCGGACATCGCTGCGATGCGCGAGCCCGACAGCGCCTGGGCCGCGACCGCCGCGACCAACCCGGCCGTCGTCGGCCAGGTCTCGGTGCGTGCGCTGGCACAGCTGCTGGCCGGTGAAGACCCCGGCCACAACGTCGTCGTGCCGCCGACACTGATCACCCAGAAGGACCTCATCGACAAGGACATCAAGAACATGGAGGACCTGTCGGCCAAGCTGCCGCAGTTCGCCCACGCCGATGTCGCGATGCCGGCCTGGATGCCGAACCCGAACGCCAAGTAACTTTCGCTATCGAAGGCCGCCTGCAGCCGCTTGCTGCAGGCGGCCTTTTTGCTGAATATATTTTTACAGGTTTGCCGGATTTCAATTGTCGCAGAAACACAGTTTGCGCGTTGCAGGAAACAGGCGCGAAAGTGTCGGTTTAATGGATATTCGCGACAATATATCGGTATAGCTTTTCAGTATCGAGGCCTAATTTGTACATACCGCCATGGACCATCCTCGCAGGACTGGGAACCCTCACCCGCCAGGAGCTGTGCCAGCTTCTTCCGCATTTTGAAGAGACCAACCTTCTGAACATTGCGGCTGATAAATTCCGAGATCTTGGGGCTAAGTTCGACAGGGCTCCAGATGCTCAAACTGAAGCCGCCTTCAAGCAGCGGCTAATAGAATCCTCCGAACGGATTATGGTCTCGAATGCAACTGACGGCGCCCTACGCGTCAGGTTATGGGATCACTTACTGTCCGCGTTCGAGATCGAGGCGTCCCTCCCGCTTTCAACGCGCGTTGCGAATGTAAAATCCGCCGATCTGGCTCATCATGCAGCACTGACGCTCTCAGACCAGTTGAAGTCTGAAAAGGAAGCCGAAAGCCTTTCATCGCCTGGGAAGGTATGGAAGCGTCTGATGGCCATCTTCTCCAAGGGAGAACCAGATTTCAGCGCTATAGTAGTTGCGCAGGCTGAAATCATAGCGCGCGCCGTTGCAGAGGCTGCACAGAACGGCACCCTAGCTGCTAACGACAAAGCGGAACTGGTCAAGCGGGTACGGGAGCAGATTGAAGAGTTGCCTCCCGAACTCCGTAGCGAGGCGATGGAACGAGCCCTGAAATCGGGCGACACAGCAATTATCGGCCTGCTTGCATCAGGAACGTCCCTTGTTAGTGTTGGGATCGCAGTGAAGCTTGCTGGCTTCAGCGCTTATATCTTCGCGGCACAGGCAGCAGCAATTATTCCGTTTATCGGCGGCTCGACCACCGTCTCCATGCTGTTTGTTCTCGCAAATCCGCTTTTTATCGGACCAGTTGTGGGCCTACATTGCAGGTAGGCACGTCAAAGGCGTACATGCAAAGCGGCTCTCATCAAACATAGCTGTGCAGCTCGCCCTCAAAGGCGTCGCTGTCGGCCGTGCCGGGCTGCGGACAACCCTTGATGATTTCAAGAACCTGTGGGTCTCTGATTTTGACACATGGCCCGAAAAGCGCCGGAGCAGGATTCTCACCAAACTTTCCGATGTCCGGAAAAGAGTAGGCTCTCCCCTACCGCCAACGCCATGGCCGCCGGAGGGGATACTAGCCAAGCCTCTGAAAGACGATACCGGCAGTGCATTGCACCAAATCCTGTTCTCCAGAAACGGAGGAAACTCTGGCGAGGCTTTGATCCTGGGTGGTCTCACCGCTGGCGACATTCTCTACGATGCTGCCGCGATCGATCCCACGGTGCTCGCCGCGGCTGATTTTTCGCGATCGGAAGATATCTCGAATATTTTTGATTTCGGCATCTTCGCGGACCGCATCGGGTCCATGGCAGAGGAATCCGGGGCCGGTGCGGGGAACAATTTGCGGGGCTATGTGGCCGAGCAGATTGTTGCAACCCGTCTTGTCGAGCAAGGCCACATCGTCACGTTTCCGAACACATCTAACAATCCCGGCTTCGACCTATTGGTCGACGGGCATGCCTTTCAGGTAAAATGCCTGGCGGGCATTTCGGGTCTTCGGGAACACTTCGATAAATATCCGGACATGCCAGTATTCGCCAATAGCGAGCTTGCCGAGGCGGTTGCCGCTACCGCTGAAAAATGGGCCAGGAAGGTTTTTTACGTCGAAGGCTTCGATCGAGAAATAACCGACTTCATCATGCAGGCAGCGCTGGACGCAGGTGCATCTCTTGGCGAGATGGATGTTCCCTATTTCGCTATTGCAGTCTCCGCCGCTAAAAATCTGTTCGGTTGGTGGCAGGGAAGGGTTCCTCTTGCCGATCTGCCTTTTTCAGTTGTGCTGGATGGCGCTGTAAAAGGTGGGCTTGCGGCGGCCGGCGGGTTCTCCGGCAATATCCTCGGCTTGTTGCTGTTTGGTCCCGCCGGTGCGCTTGTCTTTGGAGGCGTCGGAGGAGCTGGAGCAATTCTGGGATCCCGTTGGACCCGTCAGCAGGTGACCCGTCTGGTTTCAGGCAATTGGCTCAAATCTCTCGATGAAACGACCAACCGGCTACACCGTGCCCTAGTTGACGAGATTCAGGCTAAAATCAGACTTCTGATTGAGAAACGCAGCCAGATTGCCGTTCAGGGTCATGAACAGGAAGCATGGTTTCTCGCTCGTGTTGCTGATGATGTTGTCGCGCTGGCCGAGCACATTTACGAACTTGAAAACGAGATCGCCCAGCAGGAGCAGCCGGAACGCGCGCGTATGTGTCTTCAGTCGATGACGGAAGCGAGCGTCCATCCCTGGTCCGTACAACAACAGCTGTCTGGAGTCCTTAGTAGCCTTAAGGAACAGCCCTCCCTGACGGAGGCAACATCCAGGAAGGCGCTGGAAGCGTGGGCTGTACTTAAATCGAAGCTGTCGCAGAAATCCTGAGTTTCCGGCTTGCCTACTCATTGAACAGGTCGGAATGGGAACCAGTGCGGGCAAGCTGTAGTTCATCGTCAGTAACGCGGTAGATCAAAAGCCAGTCCGGTTCTATGTGCGCGTCGCGATAGCCCTTCCAATCGCCTTTCAGAGGGTGATCCTTGTAACTCGCCGGCAGCTCATTTCCGGCGATCAGAAGGCCGAGCAACTCGCGCAATTTGCCGAGGTCTTTGCCACGTTTCTCCATACGTTTCACATCCCGGCGGAATTGCCCGGAGCGAACGGGAGCCAGCATGTCAGATACCCAAATCCTTGAACAACTCGTCGGCCGTGGCGAAACGCTTGCCCTTGCCCTTTTCCAATTCGGCCATGGCCTTTCGCGTGGTTGCGTTAGGCACTTTCACCGGGAAGGGAAATTCCTTGTCGGCAGCCACGCGCACCAGAAGCAGGCGGATGGCGTCGGAAACAGACAATCCCATCGCCGCCAGGGCTTCCGTCGCCTGATCCTTTGTCGCCGTATCGATCCGGGCGCGGACTACGGTATCCGTTGCCATGTCAAAACTCCTCTGAGGGCTACAATGTAGCTACAGAGCCCCAGATGCGCAAGCCCGTTGGCCCTTTCGCAAACTACCGCATCGCTGCCGCGATATTGCCGCCGTCGACGGTCGTCACGTCGGCGGTGGTGCGGTCGGCCAGCGCATGATGCAGGAAGGCCTGCGCCACGTCCTGCGCCGTCACTTCCTGGCCGAGCAGATTGCCGGACATGTAGTCCTTCTCCGACACGCCGCGCGCGCCTGAGCGGCTGGCAATCATGGCGTCGGTCAAAAGGCCCGAGCGGATACGGTCGGCGTTGACGGCGTTCGAGCGGATGCCATGCGCGCCATAGTCGAGCGCGTATTGCCTGGACAGGAACAGCGTCGCCGCCTTCGGCACGCCATAGGCGCCGAACTTCGGGCCGGGGTTGACGGCCTGCTTGGAGGTGTTGAACAGAAGCACGCCGCCGGTGCCCTGTTCGAGCATGATGCGCACGGCGTTCTGCGCCACCGACTGATGGGCGAAGAAGTTGAGCTCGAAACTCTTGCGCAAAAGTGCATCGTCGAGCTCGCCGATGCGGCCTTCCCAGGCGGCGCCGGCATTGGAAACCAGGATGTCGACACCGCCGAACACGGCGACCGCTTTGTCGAAGGCGGCACGCACCTGTGCCGGGTCGGTGATGTCTGCGGCGACGCCGATCGAATTGTTGCCGGCTTTCTTCGCTGCATCGGCGGCTTTTTCGGCGTCGAGATCGACGACGACGGCATGGGCGCCATTGTCGGCGAACAGCTTTGCCGTCGCTGCACCGATCGCGCCGGCACCGCCGGTGATCAGCACCACCTGGCCGGTCAGCGGCTTCGGCTTGTTGGAGGCGAGCTTGGCCTGTTCCAGCGACCAGTATTCGAGCGGGAACAAGTCGGCCTTGGAAAGCGGATGGAACCGGCCGACGGCCTCGGCGCCACGCACTGCCTCGATCCACATCTCACCGACATCCGACGCGATCTTCGCGTCCTTCAGGGTGCGGCCGTGGCCGAACATGCCGAGGCCGGGCACCAGCGTCAGCCGCGGCATCTGGTCAAGCATGGTGCGCTTGACGTCGTCGAGCGCATCGTTGGTTTCGAAATAGGCGCGATAATCCTTGGCGAACGCGTCGACATGGCTCTTGATCACCGCCTTGTAGTCGCCGGCCTTGTCCGCGTCGGGCGCCGGCAGCGCCATCGGCCCGGTCTTGATGCGGATCGACAGATCGGGCGTCGAGACGCCGCGCCCGGCATAATCGGCGATCTCGGCTGAATTGATGAAATCGACAATTGCCGGCGAAGTGCGGAAATCGCTGACCATTCGGTCGAAGCGGCCTTCGCCGCGCGCTACCGCCACCGCGCCGCGCAGCATCGGCGCGATCGACGCCGGCGTCGCGAGCTTTGCCGGCAAGGCTGCCTTTGCCGCCTTCGGCTTGCCGCTTGCGGCAATATAGTCCTCGGCGACGTTCACATAATGGATCATCCGGTCGTAGGCCTGCTTCGCATCGTCGCCGAAGGTGAAGATGCCATGCTTGTCGAGGATCAGGCCCTCGACGTCAGGATCGGCGTCGAAGATGTCGGCAGCCGCCTTGGCGAGGTCGAAGCCGGGCATGATGTAAGGCACGTAACCCATCTTGCTGCCGAAAACCGTCTTCACCAGCGGCTTGGAGTCCTCCTGGTCGACGATGGCGAGAATGGCGGTCGAGTGCGTGTGGTCGACGAATTTGTGCGGCAGGAAGGCATGCAGCAACGTCTCGACCGACGGGTTGGGCGAGGACGGATCGATGAGGTTGACGCGTTGCAGGGCAACCATGTCCTCGTCGGCCAGCCTGTTCAGCGCGCGCGCCTTGAGCAGCGGCTTGAGCTTGACCGCCGGCAGGCCCTGCGGCTCGATGACGCCCATGTCCCAGCCGCTGCCCTTGACGCACAGCACGTCCCACTGGTCGCCGACGAGGTCGGTTGCCGTCGTCTTGCAAGAAGTGTTGCCGCCGCCATGCAGGACCAGCCGTGGTTCGCCGCCGAGCAGCCGGGTCGTGTAGACGCGCAGCGCCAGGTCGCGGCCGACACCCTTTTTCGCGTAGTCGGCGACGAGTTTTTCGGCTGCTTCGTCATTCCACAAATTCTTCATGTTCGCTTCGTCCGGTTGTTTGTCTTTGATGGTGAAACAGGAATGCCGCGACGCTTTGATGACAATGCGCCGGCGACGGAGAGGGGATTTCCTAGGAGGCCTTTTCTGTCGTGGCAGCAGCATGATCCAGGAGCCGCTGCGCCATGTGCGCGCCGACCACCAGATGCGTGCAAAGGCCGCCGGCGATCGCCGCGAGCAGCGGTTCGAACTTGCTGTCCTCCTGCACCACCACCAACCGCCTGGCGATGGCGCGCAGCGATGCAAGCTCGGCGGAGATCACCCGCCTGTTATAACTGCAGTCGAGCACCTTGCCCTCGGCGTCTATGATCTGCCCGGCAATCACGCCGGCAGCGCCTTGGCTGCGCAGATCCGCCATTTCACTTGGCGTCAGCGCGCCGCATTTGACCAGATGGCTGTCGGCGTCGACCGCGCCGACCGAGTATAACGCCAGGTCGCATTCGCCGACACCCGACAATTGTTCTCGGATCACCGGCTCGGCACGCAGCGCACGCGCAAGTTCTTCCGTAGACAGCACCAGCGGCGCGTAGAAATTGAGCCCTTTGGCGTTGAGCCGCCGCGCGATTTCCATAGTGCATTGGTCGGGGCGATAGGAATAGGGCGCGCCGAGATTGCCGCAGAGCTGCACCACCGTGACATCCTGCAGATCGGCATAGGACATGACGTCGGCAATCATATAGACGGTGCGGCCCCAGGCGACGCCGATGCGGTCGCCCTTCTTGACCAGTTCGAGAAAGACGCTCGCCGCCAGCACGGCGATTTCCGTCGACGGGTCGGCAATATGATCATTCTCCGGCGCGATCCAGACGGCGTCGAGGCTCAGCGCATCCTCGAGCTTGCGCGCCAGCACGTCGTCGGTGAAAAGCTGGGTCGAAGTCGAGATGTTGACGATGCCGGTCTCGCGCGCCTTGCGCAGGTACATGGCGACCGAGGCACGGGAAATGTTAAGCTGGCTCGCCACCTGGTCCTGCCGCAGGCCATGGGCATAGTAGAGCCAGGCGGCCTTGTGGATGAGTTGTTCTGCCGGTCGGATCGCCATGCCGTCTCCTCAGCTGACATTATTCACGGCTCTCGACAAAAGTCAAACTGGGCAGAGGTATGCGATGCTCCCGCTTGCGCCGAATCTGGTTCATCATTGTGCCGAATGCGCTCTGTCGTGGCATCGTTTGTGGTGACGCGGCCCAAGCCTGTGATTAGAACGTCTGAAAGAAAATCGCGGGGAGCATGGGATGGGCAATCCTTACGAACAGGATCTCGACAAGAACGCGGCCAACCATCAGCCGCTGACGCCGCTCACCTATCTGGAGCGCGCGGCCAAGACCTATCCCGACCATATCGCCATCATCCATGGCCGCCAGCGCATCGACTATCGCACTTTCTGGCAGCGGTCGCTGAAGCTTGCCTCGGCCCTTCAGAAGCGCGGCATCGGCAAGGGCGACACCGTCACCGTCATGCTGTCAAACACGCCGCCGATGCTGGAGGCGCATTTCGGCGTGCCGATGACCAAGGCGGTGCTGCATTCGCTCAACACCCGCCTCGATGCGGCGGTCATCGCCTTCCAACTCGATCATGCCGAGACCAAGGTGCTGATCGTCGACCGCGAATTCTCCGGCGTCGTCAAGCAGGCCCTGGAACTGGCCAGGGTCAAGCCGCTGGTCATCGACTATGACGATCCCGAATACGCCGCCGACGCGCCGTACCCAAAGGGCGAGCGGGTAGGCTCACTGGACTATGAGGCATTTGTCGCAGGCGGCGACGCGGACTTCGCCTGGTCGATGCCCGACGACGAGTGGGATGCGATTTCGCTCAACTACACGTCCGGAACGACGGGCAATCCGAAGGGCGTCGTCTACCACCATCGCGGTGCGGCCCTGATGGCCTACACCAACACCATCCATGCCGGCATGGCCAAGCACGCGGTCTATTTGTGGACGCTGCCGATGTTCCACTGCAATGGCTGGTGCTTTCCCTGGACGCTCGCCGTCCAGGCCGGCACCCATGTCTGTCTGCGCTGGGTGCGGCCGAAGCCGATCTACGATGCGATCGCCGATCAGGGCGTCACCCATCTGTGCGGCGCGCCGGTCGTCATGTCGGTGCTGATCAATGCCAGGGACGAGGACAAGCGCGCATTTCCGCAGACGGTCACTTTCAACACGGCTGCAGCACCCCCGCCGGAAGCCGTGCTGTCGGGGATGGCGGATGCCGGCTTTGCCGTCACCCATCTCTACGGCCTGACCGAGACCTATGGCCCGGCGGTCGTCAACGAATGGCACGGCGCCTGGGATGATCTCGAAAAGGGCGAGCGCAGCGCCAGGAAGGCGCGGCAGGGCGTGCGCTATGCAGCGCTCGAAGGCCTGACGGTCAGGGACCCCGAGACGATGCGGACGACACCGGCCGACGGCGAGACAATCGGCGAGGTCATGTTCCGCGGCAACATCGTCATGAAGGGCTACCTGAAAAACCGCAAGGCGAGCGACGAAGCCTTCGCCGGCGGCTGGTTCCATTCCGGCGATCTCGGCGTCATGCACCCCGATGGCTACATCCAGCTCAAGGACCGCTCCAAGGACATCATCATCTCCGGTGGCGAGAACATTTCCTCTATCGAGGTCGAGGACGCGCTCTACAAGCACCCGTCGGTTGCCTCTTGCGGCGTCGTCGCCAGGCCCGACGACAAATGGGGCGAAGTGCCTGTTGCCTATGTCGAGCTGAAACCCGGCAAGGTCGCGACCGAAGCCGAGATCATCGATCACTGCCGCGCGCTGCTTGCCCGGTTCAAAGTGCCGAAGGCGGTCATCTTCGCCGAAATCCCGAAAACCTCGACCGGCAAGATCCAGAAATTCCGGCTACGCGAGATGGCCAAGGGGGCTTAGCTGCATCGCCACCCATGCTTCGCCTCGACAATTTGTCGCGGGCTTCGTCATCCTAGGGTGTAGCAGTCGCGAGCGACGTCGCGGAAACCCGGGAGCTGCTCCGCAGCCCAAGGGATCCATGCCGTCACCTTGCGGCCGAGCTCCGACAGTCGAGAATGGCGGCTGCAGGCTAC
The DNA here is from genome assembly GCF_029269325.1 of Mesorhizobium sp. XAP4. Lineage (NCBI taxonomy): Bacteria > Pseudomonadati > Pseudomonadota > Alphaproteobacteria > Hyphomicrobiales > Phyllobacteriaceae > Mesorhizobium > Mesorhizobium sp. XAP4. The sequence goes on from NZ_JARIXW010000003.1 coordinate 290,634, forward strand.
AGCTCGCTGACCGGTGTAACTTATTGATCCGTCGCACTCTTTGACCAATGCCGCGGCATGGATCCTAGGGTCTGCGCCGCGTCGCTTCGCTCCTTGCTTCGCCCTAGGATGACGAATTCATCAGGGCCAGCCGCTAACAGCGATCGTCGATTCCACCTTCTCACTGTCACCATCTGTCACCATTCGTACGTGTATACCGAATTCGCATTGACAGGTCCTTCTTTTCGATTTACGAGTGATGAAAATCAAAATTCGTCACTCGTAAATCGATAGAGGATCATGTCCGAAGCCGCCACCATAGTCGCCGAAGCCGCCCGACAGGAAAATGTAACGCGCATTCTCGATTGCGCCGAGCGCCTGTTCCGGCACTATGGCTACGGCAAGACCAATGTCGCCGACATTGCGCGTGAGCTCGGCATGTCGCCGGCCAACATCTACCGTTTCTTCGCCTCCAAGGTCGAAATCCACCAGGCCGTCTGCGGCCGGATGCTCGGCGCCAGCTACAAGATGGCCTACGAGATTTCGCGCCTGCCGATCAGCGCCGAGGAGCGGCTCCGGCGCTACGTGCATGCGCAATACAAGATGACGATGGAGGTCATGCTCGACGACCAGAAGGTCCACGAGATGGTCATCGTCGCCCTCGAACGGGATTGGGGTGTGATCGACAAGCATGTCGACAGCATTCACGACCTGTTCGCGGAAATCATTCGTGACGGGATCGAGGCCGGTGAGTTCAGAAAACAGGATCCGGTTATCGCGTCTCGCTGTTTCGGCGCCGCGACCGTCATCCTGTGTCACCCGCAGATGGTGGCGCAATGCCTTGCCAAGACCAACCGGGCAATGCCTGACGACCTCGTCGACTATGCAATCAAGGCCTTGAAGTAGCCTCCGCCCGTCGGGCGCCGGTTTCAACGATTCATCTCCATTTCGGGAGTACGCGCGTGTCTTCGTTCAGTTCAATCATCGGCAGGTTGCCCGCTGTAGGCCGGGTGCTGCTTGTCACCGCCACTCTCGGGCTTGCCGGCTGCAGCCAGGAAAAAGCCGAAGTCAAGGATATCATCCGCCCGGTCAAGGTTGTCGAGATCGCGAAGGTACATGACACCCGCACGCTCTCCTATTCCGGGTCGGTGAGGGCCCGCACCGAGAGCGCTCTGGCATTCCGCGTCAATGGCAAGATCACCGAGCGCCTCGTCGATATCGGCCAGCATGTGGCCTCGGGCGATGTGCTCGCCCGCATCGATCCCATTGACTACGACCTTTCGGTCAAGAGCGCGCAGGCAGCGCTCGATGCCGCCGAGCGGCAGGTCGAGACCGTGGAACTCGCCCGCAAGCGTGCCGAGCAGCTTTTTGCCAAGAATTTTGCCCCGAAATCACAGCTCGAACAGGCGACCTTGACCTATGACCAAGCGGTCGCCACCCGTGATTCCGCCCTTTCGACACTGGCTCAGGCGAAGAACCAGGTCGGTTATACCGATCTCAAGGCCGACAGGGATGGCATCGTCACCACGGTCAGCGCCGACGTTGGCCAGGTGGTCGGTTCCGGCACGCCGGTTGTCACTGTCGCTGTCGACGGCGAAAAGGAAGTGCTGATCGCCGTCCCCGAAATGGAAATCGCCGAATTCAAGCCGGGCAAGGCGGTCAAGGCGGGCTTCTGGTCCGACGATGCGCTGGCGCTCGACGGCAAGGTCCGCGAAGTCGCCGGCAGCGCCGATCCGCAATCGCGCACCTTCGCCGTCCGCGTCAGCCTGCCCAACGATCCGCGTGTGCTGCTCGGCATGACCGCCAGCATCGAAGCCACGGCGGCCAATGAGCGGCAGCTGGTCTCGATCCCCCTGAGCGCACTGGCCGAGCAAGGCACCCAATCGATCGTCTGGACCGTCGATCGTGGCGCCGACACCGTTCATGCTCGTCCGATCAAGGTTGCCGAGTTCGCCGCCGATGGCGTGCGTGTCGCGGAGGGTTTGAAACCCGGCGATGTCGTGGTCGCCGCCGGCACGCAATTCATGACCGAGAACCTCAAGGTGAAGCTCGCCGGTGATACGGCGCTGCAATCGGCATCCGCGGCGGACGGCGACGCCAAGCAGGTGCGCTGACGACAGACAACCGGCTGCGCGTTCCCGCAGCCGCTGGTTTCCGGGCGGCAGGCGCCCGACCGAGACGCTCGATTGATGTAACCCCCACATCGATTTCGCGTCCCACCGCGATGAGTGCTTCTCCGCTGGGAGAGCCTTGCCGCCCGGAAGCCACTACGAACCCTCGATTTTGTTGCGCTAGATAGATGGACCAGCGTCGATGACCAATTCCACGGAAGAGAAGCGGCCCTTCAACCTGTCGCGCTGGGCAATCGGCCATCCCGCCATTGCGCGGTTCCTGTTCGGCCTGATCATCATTTCCGGCGCGCTCGGCCTGATGCGCATGGGCCAGAAGGAAGATCCCGATTTCACCTTCCGGGTCATGGTCGTCCAGGCGATCTGGCCGGGCTCCTCGATCCAGGAGATGGAAGACCAGGTCGTCAACAAGATCGAACGCAAGCTGCAGGAAACGCCGCATCTCGATTTCGTGCGCTCCTTCACCCGCGCCGGCAGCGCCATCATCACCGTGCAGATCAAGGGCGACACCAACACCGCCGAGGTGACCGACGCGTTCTACCAGGTGCGCAAGAAGGTCGGTGACATTGCCGGTGACTTGCCACAAGGTCTGCTCGGCCCCTATTTCAACGATGAATTCGGCGACACCTTCATCACCCTGCATTCGATCAGCGGCGATGGCTTCAGCTATCCCGAGCTGAAGAAGTTCGCCATCCAGGCGCGCGACATGCTTTTGACGACGCCCGGCGTCGAGAAGGCCGTTATCATCGGCGACCAGCCTGAAAAGCTCTATATCGACGTCTCGTCCAAGGCCTTGGCCGAACGCGGCCTGACGCTGACCGATCTGCAGAATGCGATCAAGGGACAGAACAATGTCGACCCGGCCGGCTCCGTCGATACCGGCACCAACTCGGTGCGCATTTCCGTCGAGGGCGATGTCGGCAAGGTCGAGGATATCAGGAACCTGCGCCTGCGCGCCGGCGGTCAGGTCACGAGGCTGGGCGACATCGCCACGGTGAGTTCGGGGTTGCAGGATCCGTTCCAGCGAAAGTACCGCTTCAACGGTCACGACAGCGTGCAGTTGGGCGTCGTCATGGCCAAGGGCTTCAAGGTTACCGATGTCGGCAAGGATGTCGAGGCCACCTACAAGCGCTTCGAAGAGGCGCTGCCCTACGGCGTTGCGGTCGACCAGATCTCCGACCAGCCGGGCGTCGTCACCGATGCGGTGGCGGAGTTCATGCATGCGCTTGGCGAAGCGTTGCTGATCGTGCTCGTCGTCTCGTTCCTGTCGATCGGTTGGCGTTCCGGCCTGGTTATCGCCATCGCCATCCCGCTGGTGCTGGCCGCGACCTTCGCCATCATGTACGAGCTCGGCATCGACCTGCAGCGCATCTCGCTCGGCGCGCTGATCATCGCGCTCGGTCTTCTGGTCGACGACGCGATGATCGTCGTCGAGATGATGGAGCGCAAGCTGGAGGAGGGGATGGTCAAGGTCGAGGCGGCGAGCTTCGCCTATTCCTCGACCGCCTTCCCGATGCTGACCGGCACGCTGATCACCACGGCCGGCTTTATTCCGGTCGGCTTCGCGGCCTCGACCGCCGGCGAATATGTCCGCACGCTGTTCTATGTCGTCGGCATCGCGCTGATCGTCTCCTGGTTCGTCGCGGTCTATTTCACGCCATGGCTCGGCAACATGATCCTCAAGCAGCGCAAGCATGCCGGCAGCCATCACGATGTCTTCGACACGCGTTTCTACCGCCGGCTTCGTGCCGCCGTCAGCTGGGCCGTGCGCCATCGCATCATCGTCCTGGTGATGACGCTGGTCACCTTCGGCACCAGCCTGTGGGCTTTCCAGTTCATTCCGCAGAACTTCTTCCCGCAATCGTCGCGGCCGGAAATCCTCGTCGACCTTTGGCTGCCGGAAGGCACCAGCATCAAGGAAGTCGAGGCGCAGGCCAAGGCGCTCGAGACCAAGATGATGGACGACAAGGACAAGCGTTTCATCGCCACCTATATCGGCGAGGGCGCGCCGCGCTTCTTCCTGCCGCTCGACCAGCAGCTGAGCAACCCCAACTTTGCCCAGTTGCTCGTCATGGCCAATGACGAACCGGCTCGCGAACGTCTGATCGTCAAGTTGCGCACCGTTCTGGCGCAAGACTTCCCGTCCATCCGTGCCAAGGTCGATCGTCTGTTCCTCGGTCCACCGACCGGCTGGCCGGTGCAGATGCGCGTCATGGGGCCGGATCGCCAGGAGGTGCGCCGCATCGCCGACCAGGTGAAGGCGAAGTTCCGTGAAGATCCGCTGCTTGGCGCCGTGCATGATGACTGGCTGGAGCCGGTTCCGGCGATGAAGCTGGTCATCGACCAGGATCGTGCCCGCGCACTCGGCGTCACCTCGCAGCGCATCCGCCAGATGCTGCAGGCGACGATGTCCGGCGCGCCGCTCGACGACTTCCGCGACGGCGAGGAGACGGTGTCCATCGTCGCCCGCGAGCCGAATGCCAGCCGCAGCCTGCTGTCCTCGGTCGACTCGGTCTATATCCCGACCGACTTCGGCGGATTCGTGCCGCTGTCGCAGGTGGCCAAGGTGGTGCCGGTGCTGGAGCAAGGCATCGAGTGGCGCCGCGACCGCCTGCCGACCATCAGCGTGCGCGCCACCTTGCCCGACGGCGTGCAGTCCAACGACGTCGTCACCAAGATGTACAATGACATGAAGGATCTGCGTGCGAGTCTGGCGCCCGGTTACAAGATCGAAATCCAGGGCGGTGCGGAGGATTCGGCGGAAAGCCAGGCTTCGATCGCCGCCAAGGCACCGATCATGCTGGCCGTCATTGTCGTGCTTTTGATGATCCAGCTGCAGAACTTCGGCAAGGCGATGCTGGTGCTGGCGACCGGTCCGCTTGGCATTATCGGTGCTGCCGCGGCGCTCCTGATCAGCGGTGCGCCGTTCGGCTTCGTCGCCATTCTCGGCGTCATCGCGCTGCTCGGCATCATCATGCGCAACTCGATCATCCTGGTCGACCAGATCGACCAGGACATCGCCGCGGGCATGGACCGCTACGAGGCCATCATCGGTTCGGCCGTTCGCCGTTTCCGGCCGATCACGCTGACGGCGCTGACGGCGGTGCTGGCGCTGATCCCGATCTCGCGCGGCGTCTTCTGGGGTCCGCTCGCCTACGCCATGATGGGCGGCATCCTGGTTGCCACGGTGCTGACCATACTGGTCCTGCCGGCCGGTTACGCCCTGTTCTTCGGCCGGGAGCCGAAGAAGCGCGGGGCGGAGGGACGGACGGACGATCTGGAACTGAGCCAGGAAGCCGAAAAGCCGCAACTGGCGCTGGCCGCCGAATAGATCGATCGCGCCAGTCGAAAAGGATCGGGCGCGCCGAAGCGCGCCCGATCCTTTTTATTTTTATGAGGTCAGATGACGAAGAACCAGTTGGCGAGCAGCATCACCACCACGCCGGCGACCAGCGTCAGATAGGGCAGCATGCCCGCCTTTTTGACCGAGAGGTCGGCCCCCGTCATGCCGAGATCGGCCAGCATGTGGTCGGGGAACTTGCCCTTGTCCTGAATGTAGTGTCGGAAGCAGAACACCGGGATGATCAGCGCTGCCGTGATCAGGCCGGCCCACAGCGCCATCGGGTTCCATACCTTGGCACCGGCGCCCATGAAGATCGCGTTGACATAGGCGAAGATCGCCCCGATCCCGAGCAGCCAGCTCGGCGCCTTCCAGGGCCGTGCGATATGGCCGTTGTCGATGCGGTGGATCCAGCCGGCGTTGAGGTTGAGGAAGTTGAAGATGATGTAACCGCAATTCGACACGGCGAGGATGAAGAAGAAGCTCGTCGCGTCGGCCGAGGCGATGGCCAGCACGATCAGGTTGAAGACGAGATCGGTCCACATTGCCCGTGTCGGCGCACCATGTTCGTTGACATGGCTGAGATAGCGCGGCAGCCAGCCGTCGACCGAGCCCTGGTAGAGCGTACGCGAAGAGCCGGCCATGGCCGTCATGATGCACAGCACCAGCGCCAGGATCATCAGCATCACCAACAGGCTGTGGACTAGCGCGCCGCCGCCGACCATGCCGGCCAGCGCGTCGGCGACCCCGGAGCCGTCGACGATCGGCGTCGCCAGCATACCGTTGAGGCCAAGCACGCCCTGGAAGGTGAACGGCACCAGGATGAACAGCAGCATGCACAGAAGGCCGGAATAGAAAATCGCCTTGAACGTGTCGGTGCCGGGGTTCTTGAACTCGGATGTGTAGCAGACGGCGGTCTCGAAGCCGTAGGTCGACCAGGCGGCGATGAACATACCACCAAGCACCAGCGTCCAGCCGGCGATGTTCCAGGCACCGGGCTCGGGCGCGTAGGCTGCGGCCAGCGGCACCAGCGGCGAAAAATTCGCCCAGTTGATCTGGCCGGTGACGATCGGCACCACGCCGACGATCAGCATCGGGACGATGACCAAGAGGCCGATATATTTCTGCACATTGGCGGTGCCGAGAATGCCGCGATGCTGGATCGCAAAGATGATCAGCATCAGCACTGCGCCGATGAAGAAGGTCGCGTTGAAGGTGAACGAGACCGGTCCCAGCGTGTGGCTGTAAAGCGTCCAGTTGCGGATTGCCGGCGTCGCCGCCGCGGTCACCGCTGTGATGGCGTCGGCGGCACTCGTCCCGGCATGCGCGGCGATATAGGCGACGACATCGGGTGAGGTTTCGGTGAACAGCGGCACTGGCGCCAGCGCGTTGAGGATGTAGGCGGCGGCGATCGAGCAGCCGAGCGACAGCACCGGCGACCAGGCGAACCAGTTGCACCAGACAGACAGCGGCGCGATGAACTTGGAATAGCGCAGCCAGGCGGTGGCGCCGTAGATCGACGCGCCGCCCGACTTGTTCGGAAACAGGCCGGCGATTTCGGCATAGGTGAAGGATTGCAGGAAGCCCATGATCATGGAGAAGATCCAGATCGCGAAGGCCAGCGTGCCGGTCGTGCCGGCAATGCCGCCGATCGAGAACAGGACCAGGGCCGGCACGCCGCTCGCCACCCAGAAGGCGCCGCGCCAGTCGATATTTCGGTGCAACTTGCCTTCGGCAAGCGGCTCCAGGACAGTCGTTATCGTGCTCATATGTCTTTGTTCCCCATTTTGATGTTCCCCGTTCGTGACGGCCGCGACTTCGCGAGGCTTCATCATCGACGCATGCTTTGGGCGGCTGTCGGTGTTTCCACTCAGTCGCATTTTTTTCTTAACAGTGAAGATTGATCCGGCGCGCTTTCAGGTCAAGCGATTTGTCGCGCCGTGCACATCACGCTTGCGAAACATGTCGGCTTCACACTGCCGCGGTGGGATTGTTCGGAAAAGGACCAAGGGTCAGGAAGCGAAAACCCGCCGGAGGCGGGTCGCGGCGCAAATCAGCACCATGGACGAATATGTAGCATAGCTGCCCTCAGCAGGTCAAGAAAAAATTCCTATCACGAACTGCAGCACGGCCTCACTGTCTTGGGAGGGAAGGGCCGTCAGGAACGCGGTTTGGTCTTTTGCGGATCGTAGTGGGCGAAGGCGACGACTCGCGCCGGCAGCCGCTTGGCATGGCCGTCGAGCTTGCCGATCTCGACCTCGGTACCGACAGCCGAATGGGTGACATCGAGCCTGGCCAGCGCGATGGTCTTGTTCAGCACCGGCGAGCGCATGCCTGACGTGACCACGCCGATCTGGGCACTGCCGACATGCACGCAATCGCCATGGCCGACGTCGACATTGGCGTCGATGTCGAGACCGACCAGCTTCGTCTGCGGGTGCTCCTTGCGGCGGATCAGCGCCTCGCGGCCGACGAAATCGTCGGTCTTGCTCTTCAGCGGCACGGTGAAGCCGATGCCGGCCTCGAACGGATCGGTCTGGTCGGAAAATTCGTATCCGGCGAAGATCAACCCGGCCTCGATGCGCACCATGTCCAGCGCCTGCAGTCCCATCGGCTTCAGCCCGTGAGGCTGGCCGGCTTCCCAGATGGCGTCGAAGACTTTTTCGGCGTCGCGCGGATGGCACCAGATCTCGTAGCCGAGCTCGCCGGTATAGCCGGTGCGCGAGACGACGACCGGAATGCCGTTGCCGCCACCAATGCGGGCGACGGCGAAGCGGAACCATTCGAGTTCGTCGATCGACGGCTGCAGCGGCGAGGTCCAGATCACCTCCCTGAGGATGTCGCGGCTCTTCGGTCCCTGCACGGCGACATTGTGCATCTGGTCGGTGGAGGAACGCACAAGGACATTGAGGCCGAGTTTTGTCGCCGTCTCGCGCAGCCACTCGCCAGACAGATCGTCGCCGCCGACCCAGCGGAAATTGTCCTTGCCCAGCCGCAGCAGGGTGCCGTCATCAATCATGCCGCCATGCTCGTAGCACATGGCCGAATAGACCACCTGGCCAACGCCAAGCTTCTTGACGTCGCGGGTCAGCGTGTATTGCAGCAGCGCTTCGGAATCCGGGCCGGTGACCTCGAACTTGCGCAGCGGCGACAGGTCCATGATCACCGCGTCTTGGCGGCAGGCCCAGTATTCGGCGATCGGCCCGTCCTTGGCGAAGGAATTGGCGAGCCAATAGCCCTTGTACTCCTGAAAGTTGCGGGTGTGCTTGGCAAAGCTCGAATGAAAAGCGGTCTCGCGGGTCATTTTCGGTTCCGAATCGGGCGTCATGCGTCTGGCGATCGCTCGCGAGAATTTGTGCTGGCCGGAATAGGTCCGCACATGGATGTCGGTCGGGTTCCAGCCATTGGCCGGCGTCGTGTCGTCGGGGCAGGCGGAGGAAACGCAAACGATGTCGGTGAGCGCCCTGAGCAGCACATAGTCGCCCGCCCGCGACCACGGCTCGTCGGACACCATGACGCCATGCGCGTCGATCGCCGTGTTGAAGAAGAAGTTGATCGCCATCCAGCCCGCGCGGGGATTGACGCCCTTGCCGGCCAGAGCGCCGTTGAAATTCTCCGAACAGTTGGTGTGTCCGGGATAGCCGATGTCGTCGTAATATTTGGCGGCGCAGGCGAGCGCGAAGGCGTCGTGCCGGCCGCATGTGTCCTGCACCACCTCGACCAGCGGCTCCATGTCCTGGTCATAGTATTTGGAATGCAGGCCGGGCATCGGGTAGCTCGCACCCATGAGCGTGCGCGTCGTCGTCACGTCGAGCGGATGATCCAGTCCCCTGTCCAGCTTGCGCGCCGAAAAGCACTGGAAATCGGTGCATTGGCGCCCGTCGACATCGATGATCTGCAGATAGTCGCCAGCCCTAACGAAATAGGCCTCCGCGGTCGCCGAATGGACGCGCAAATCGAGCACCGGGTCGGCAAGCGGATCAGCCAATACCGATTTCGCCGCCGGGCGGATCGTGGCGCGGCGAACGAAGACGGTCAGCGGTGTCGCCGTGTCATGACCATCGACCAGCATCGGCCCGCCGGGGGCGGCAATCAGCACCGCACCATCGCGTGCGACGGTGAAAGCCTGCTCGGTGCCGGCCGGTGTCGTGACGCCGAACACCCGCACGGCCTTGGCGTGGTCAAGCTGCACCTGCCGGCGGGCGAGCCCGCTCCGCAGGGATGCGAGACTGTCGTCGCCCTCTATGAGCAGCGCTTTGATGCCGGCAGCGTTGCTGTTCGATGCTTCACCAAAAATGCCGGGATCGGTCGCGCCGGTCCTGTCCCAGGCCAGAAGTTCGCAGGCCTGGCCGCCTTCGACATTGCGCACGGTGATCGCGTCGCCGGCCTCGATGTCGATCAGCACCGCGCCGTTGCCCTGGATCGTATAACGCTCCATGCCCGGCGGCAGCGCGATCTGGCCGGGCCTCAGGATGAGGCTAGGCTTGGGCGGTCCGGCGGCAATTGCGGGGTAGGGCGACTGGCTCATCTCAGCCTTGCGGTTCGAGAAACAAGTTTGCCTGTGCGTGAAATTATTTTAGCGGGAAGAATAGCAGGGGGATCGCGTTTGGCAAGGAGAGCGCGCTTTTTCCCTTCTCCCCTTGTGGGAGAAGGTGGATCGGCGCGCAGCGCCGAGACGGTTGAGGGGTGCTGGCCGGATCACCGTTCTTGCCAAGCTGGAGCACCCCTCATCCGACCTCGCTTCGCGAGGCCACCTTCTCCCACAAAGGGGAGAAGGGAAGGCCGCGCACAAGCGTTACGCTAAGTCCTTGGAGTGACTGATGTCCACGCCGTACTCCGCGCCCGAATCCAGCATCGTATGCGAAAGGCTCTCGGCAAACGTCGCAAACATCAGAACGTTGAACACCGCCTGCCCATCCGTCCGATCACTGTCGCGCCAGAGCGTGACGCTGGTGTGATCCATCGACGTCGCGGCGGCGGCGCCAACCGGAAACGCATCGGGATGCAAATCGATCGACGACAGTTTCGCCAGCATTGTCCGCGCCTTGGCGCCGGAGATGCTGACCAGAACCCGCGCATGCGACTGGTCCGACAGCGAGCCGGACAATGCGGGCTCCAGCGTCTGCATCGTGTGCTTGCCGCCCTTCGACAGCACGAAGAACTGGTCCGGTCCCGACCAGATCAGCGTTGCGTCCGAAGTCCGCACCGCCTTGGGCGCATCAGGGACAGCAACACCAAACCGAGCCTTGGCGGCTTGTCCCAGCTCGGCCGCCTGGCCGCGCCGCGCCATCACCTGGATCAGATCAAAATTGCGGATCTCGGTCAGCGAGACGCCGGCCTCAATACCGCGTGCACCATGCACGCCGGCAACGAGCGCCTTTTCAAGCGGACTGCGGGGAGCCCAGGAAAACTCAACCACGCTGGCGCCCTCCATCCGGGTCGTAGAAGACGGGATTGCAGAGTTCGACGTCATAGTCTTCGCCGCGCAATGGATCATGCGCGTGCACGATCTCGCCGATGCGTTCGCGGCCGCGTTCGACAAGCGCGAGCCCGATCCACTGATCCAACGTCGGCGAGAAGCAGACCGAGGTGACATAGCCCTGGTCGTTGCCGGGGCCGGGCGTCTGCCCCTTCGGGATGATGTGTGCGCCGGAGCGCAGCCGACGTGTCTCGTCCGTCGGCTTGATGCCGACGACGACCTGGCGATCCGGGGCTACCAGCGCCTCGCGTCCGGCCATGACGCGGCCGATATAGTCTTTCTTGGTCGACATCATCTTGCCCAGACCAAGATCGGCCGCTGTCGTCGTGCCGCTCAGTTCCGGTCCGGCGATGTGGCCCTTTTCGACGCGCATGACGCCGAGCGCCTCGGTGCCGTAAGGCGTCACGCCGAATGGCGCACCGGCTAGCATCAGATTGCGCGCCATCGCATCGCCGAAGCGTGCCGGTACCGAGATCTCGAAGGCCATTTCGCCGGAGAACGAGATGCGGAACAGCCGCGCCTTCAGGCCGCCGCGCAATGTCACTTCGCGCGCGCCCATGAACGGAAAGCCTTCGTTGGAAAGGTCCTCGGACTCATCAACGATCTGTTTCAGCAACTCCCGCGCGCTCGGTCCAGCGATCGAGAACTGCGCCCACTGGTCGGAGACGGAAGTGAGCTGCACGTCGAGCTCCGGGAACAGCACCTGGCGGCAGAATTCGAGATGCTGCATCACCAGACCGGCCTTGGCCGTGGTGGTGGTGAGAAAATAGTGGTCTTCGGCCAGCCGCGACGTGGTGCCATCGTCATAGACGATGCCATCCTCGCGCAGCATCAGACCGTAGCGCGCCTTGCCCACTGCAAGACTGGAGAAGGTGTTGATGTAGACGCGGTCGAGGAAGGCGCCGGCATCCGGACCGTGCACGTCGATCTTGCCGAGCGTCGAGACATCGCAGAATCCGACGCCTGAGCGCACCGCCTTGACCTCGCGCGTCACCGATTCCAGCCAGTCCTTCTCGCCCGCGCGGGGGTACCACTGCGCCCGTTTCCAAAGACCGGTGTCGACGAAGACAGCACCTTGTTCCACCGCCCAGTGATGCGACGGCGTCAGCCGCGTTGCATGAAAAGTCTCATCGCGATGGTGTCCGGCAAAGGCGCCGATGGCGACGGGCACGTAAGGCGGGCGATAGATGGTCGTGCCGGTCTCGGGAATGGATTTGCCTGTTACCGCCGCCATGATGGCGAGGCCGGCGACGTTGGAGGTCTTGCCCTGGTCGGTCGCCATGCCGAGCGTGGTGTAGCGCTTCAGATGCTCGACCGATTCAAAACCCTCGCGCTGCGCCAGCTCGATGTCGGACGCGGTGACGTCGTGTTGCTGGTCGACAAAGGCTTTGCCCTTGCCGGCGACATGCCAGAGCGGGGTGAGCGAGAAAACCTCGTCGTCGGCGACAGGCGCCGATCCCGCATTGCCGGTCCGGCCGGCATTATGCGCGGCTGCCGCGCCGGCGGCAAAGCCTTGACTGAGGCAGGCGCCAAGGCCAAAGGCACCATTGGCGGCACCTGCGGCGACCATGCCTGGAGGCGCGCCGTCGGGCACGAAGGCGGAGATGTCGCTGCGCCATTTCGGCCGGCCGCGATGATAGGAGGTCAGCCCGACCGCCGGGTTCCAGCCGCCGGAAACGGCGAGCCCGTCCGCTTCGACCTCGGCGCGCGCGCCGCCGGTCAGCGACACCGCGATTTTCCTGACGCCATCCTTGCCGCCGTCGACGCCGCTGACGGAACCGTGCAGCACCGGGAAGCCGCCCTTCGAGGCCAGCGAACGATGCGCCGGCGATATTTCGGGCCGTGCATCGATGACCGCCGCGATCTGCAGGCCGGCACCGAGGGCCGCTCCGACCGTGCGCCAGCCATCCTCATTGTTGGTGAACAGCGCGATCCGCTTTGCCGGTGTAGCGGCGTAGCGCGCGACATAGGTGCGCATGGCGGAGGCCATCATCACGCCGGGCGTGTCGTTGCCGGCAAAGACGATCGGCCGTTCGATGGCGCCGGCTGCCACGACGCAGCGCTTCGCCACGATCCGCCACAGGCGCTGGCGCACCTGGTGCTCGGGCGGCGAGGGCAAATGGTCGTTGACCCGCTCAATGGCGCCGTAGGTGCCGCCATCGTAGACGCCGAACAGCGTCGTGCGGGTCATGACGCGGACGTCGGGCATACCAGCCAGTTCAGCCAGCGTCCGCGAAATCCACTCGGCCGCAGGTTCGCCGTCGATCATTCCGCCATCCGACAGCAGACGGCCGCCGAGGACAAAATCCTCTTCGCACAGGATGACGCGGGCGCCAGAGCGGCCGGCTGCCAATGCCGCGGCCAGGCCAGCCGGGCCGGAGCCGGCGATCAGCACATCGCAATGCGCCCATGCCTTGTCGTAATGGTCGGGATCGGCGATGCCGGCGGCACGGCCAAGGCCTGCGGCGCGGCGGATCGCCGGCTCATAGATCGCTTCCCAGAACTTCGCCGGCCACATGAAGGTCTTGTAGTAGAAGCCGGCGACGAAGATCGGCGCGAACAGCTGGTTGACCGACATCACGTCGTGGCGCAGCGACGGCCAACGGTTCTGGCTGGCGGCCTCGAGCCCGTCATAGAGTTCGGCCGTCGTCGCCTTGGTGTTCGGCTCGCGCCGTGCCCCGGTGCGCAGCTCAACCAGCGCGTTGGGTTCTTCCGAGCCCGCAGTCAGGATGCCGCGCGGGCGATGGTATTTGAATGAGCGGCCGACCAGCTTGACGCCGTTGGCGATCAGCGCCGAGGCGAGCGTGTCGCCCTGGAAGCCGGAGAAAGCCTTGCCGTCGAAACGGAAGTTCAGCGGTGCCGAGCGGTCGACAAGCCCGCCATTGCCGAGCCGGTGTGTCTGCGCGCCGGCCATCACGCACCAACCTTCGCAGCGCCGGCACCAGCCGCCGGTTCGATGGAGGAAATCTCGTGCGTCAGCGTGTTGCGGGTGACCTTCAGCCAGGCCCGGCAACCACCGCCATGGTACCAATATTCCCTGGTCGCGCCGGCGACATTGTCGCGCAGATAGACATAGTCGAAGACCTCGTCTTCCGAGGCGCCGGCCTCGGGCCGCACCGGCTTGGCGTCGCCGAGATAGGTGAACTCGCCGAGTTCGCGTTCACCGCAGAAAGGACAGGCAATGCGCATTTCTTCTAAACCGCCTTCAATGCAGGTTCGGTTGGGCGCCCTGGCCCTTTTCGTCGATCATGGCGCCAGTTCGGAACCGGTCTAGGCGGAACCGTGCCGCTTCTTCATGCGACTCGTCGCGAGCCAGGAGGTGCGCAAAGACAAAACCGGACCCTGGCGTCGCCTTGAAGCCGCCATAGCACCAGCCCGCGTTGAGATAGAGCCCGTCGACGGGCGTCTTGTCGATGATCGGTGAACCATCCATCGACATGTCCATGATGCCGCCCCACTGGCGCAGCAGGCGCACCCGGCCGATCATCGGCATCAGCGCCATGCCGCCCTCGCAGACGTCTTCCATCACAGGCATGTTGCCGCGCTGGGCGTAGGAATTGTAGCCGTCTATATCGCCGCCGAAGACGAGGCCGCCCTTGTCGGACTGGCTGACGTAGAAATGGCCGGCGCCGAAGGTCATGACGCCCGGGATGAGCGGCTTGATCGCCTCGGAGACGAAGGCCTGCAGCACATGGCTCTCGATCGGCAGGCGCAGACCGGCCATTGCTGCGACGCGCGACGAGGAGCCGGCGACCGCCATGCCAACCTTTCCGGCGCCGATCTTGCCGCGCGACGTCTCGACGCCGGTCACCTTGCCATTGGCGTCTCTGACGAAGCCGGTGACTTCGCAATTCTGGATGATGTCGACGCCGAGTTCGCTCGCCGCATGCGCATAGCCCCAGACCACTGCATCGTGCCGCGCCGTGCCGCCGCGCCGCTGCAACAGCCCGCCTTGCACGGGAAAGCGCGCATTGTCGAAGTTCAGGAACGGGATCATCTTCCTGACGGCAGCGAGGTCGAGCAGTTCGGCGTCGATGCCGTTGATGCGCATAGTGTTGCCGCGCCGCGCATAGGCGTCGCGCTGCGCATCGGAATGGTAGAGGTTGATGACGCCGCGCTGGCTGACCATCGCATTGTAGTTGAGGTCCTGCTCCATCCGCTCCCACAGCTTCATCGACAATTCGTAGAAGCCGGTGTTGCCGGGCAGACCGTAATTGGAGCGGATGATGGTGGTGTTGCGGCCGGCATTGCCGGAGCCGATCCAGCCTTTTTCGAGCACGGCGACATTCTTGATGCCGTACTCGCTGGCGAGGAACCAGGCGGTGGCCAGCCCGTGCCCACCGCCGCCGATGATCACCACGTCGTAGCGATCCTTCGGCGTGGCGTCGCGCCAGGTGCGCTGCCAGTTCTTGTGGCCGGACAGGGCGGCACGAGCGAGCGAGAAGATCGAATATTTCATCAGTTCATTCCGAGGTCGCTCGCGTCGCGCTGGTGGTCAAATATCCAGCGTGTGGTCGCGCTCCCATTGCGTGAAGTGCGAAGCATAGGAATTCCATTCCTGCTGCTTCAGCTTTAGATATGCCGACGAAAATTCCTCACCCAGCGCCGCCTTGAGCGATTTGTCATTATCGAACTCGCGCAGCGCGTCGAGCAGGTTGAGCGGCAGCTTCGGTGCGTCTGTGACGGTATGGCCGAGCTGGTACATGTCGATGTCGTGGCGCTTGCCCGGATCGGCCTTGGAGCGGATGCCGTCGAGGCCGGCCGCGATGATGACGGCCTGCAGCAAATAGGGATTGGCCGCCCCATCCGGCAGCCGCAGCTCGAAGCGGCCGGGGCCGGGCACCCGCACCATATGGGTGCGGTTGTTGCCGGTCCAGGTCACCGTGTTCGGTGCCCAGGTCGCGCCCGAAATGGTGCGCGGCGCGTTGATGCGCTTGTAGGAATTCACCGTCGGGTTGGTGATCGCGGCCAGTGCGGAGGCATGTTTCATGATGCCGCCGAGGAAATTCCTGCCCTTGGCCGACAGGCCGAGCTCCATCGAATTGTCGGCGAAGACGTTGGTCTTGCCGGCCTTGTCCCAGACCGAGATATGCGCATGGCAGCCATTGCCGGTCAGGCCCTGGAAGGGCTTCGGCATGAAGGTCGCGCGCAGGCCATGCTTTTCCGCGATCGACTTGACCATGAATTTGAAGAACGAGTGCTTGTCGGCGGTGGCCAGCGCGTCGTCGAAGGCCCAGTTCATCTCGAACTGGCCGTTGGCGTCCTCATGGTCGTTCTGATAGGCGCCCCAGCCGAGCGCCAGCATGTGGTCGCAGATCTCGGCGATGACGTCGTAGCGGCGCATCACCGCTTGCTGGTCGTAGCAGGGTTTTGAGGCCGTGTCGTATTCGTCGGAGATCGTCTTGCCGTCAGGCGAGATCAGGAAGAACTCGGCCTCGACGCCGGTCTTGACATGCATGCCGTCGCTGGCGGCTTCCGCGATCAGCCGCTTCAGTGTGTTGCGCGGCGCCTGGTCGACCTCCTTGTCGTCCATGATGCAGTTGGCCGCGACCCAGGCGACCTCAGGCTTCCACGGCAGCTGGATCACCGAATCCGGATCCGGCACCGCAAGCATGTCGGGATGCGCCGGCGTCAGGTCCAGCCATGTGGCGAAACCGGCAAAGCCGGCGCCGTCCTTCTGCATGTCTGATATCGCCTGCGCCGGCACCAGCTTGGCACGCTGGCCACTGAACAGGTCAGTGTAGGAAATCATGAAATATTTGACGTTTTTCGCCCTTGCGAATTCAGCAAGATCAGTTGCCACGGTAGTTCCCCATTTTTATCGATTGTTGTTCCCGAGTATGCGGGAATCGGCCCTTCGTTGATCAGAAGCCGTTCTTCCCCGGTATCCAGTTGGTGCCGGCCAGCGGCACGCCGGCCATGGCGGCTGCCTCGATCGTCAGCGCGACGAGGTCCTCGGGTTCAAGATTGTGCAGGCTGTTCTTGCCGCACGCGCGGGCGATCGTTTGAGCCTCAAGCGTCATCACCTTGAGGTAGTTCGCCAGCCGGCGCCCGGCAGTCACCGGATCGACCCGCTTCATCAGTTCCGGATCCTGCGTGGTGATGCCGGCGGGGTCGCGACCCTCGTGCCAATCGTCATAGGCGCCGGCCGTGGTGCCAAGCTCGTTGTACTCCGCCTCCCAGCGCGGATCGTTGTCGCCGAGCGCGACAAGGGCAGCCGTGCCGATCGAGACCGCGTCGACGCCGAGCGCCAGCGCCTTGGCGACATCGGCGCCGTTGCGAATGCCGCCGGAGACGATCAGCTGCACCTTGCGGTGCATGCCGAGGTCCTGCAGCGCCTGCACGGCCGGCCTGATGCAGGCAAGCGTCGGCTGGCCGACATTTTCGATGAACACTTCCTGGGTGGCGGCGGTGCCGCCCTGCATGCCGTCGACGACAACGACATCGGCGCCGGCCTTCACGGCAAGCGCCGTGTCATAATAGGGGCGCGCGCCGCCGACCTTGACGTAGATCGGTTTTTCCCAGTCGGTGATTTCGCGCAATTCGAGGATCTTGATCTCGAGATCGTCGGGTCCGGTCCAGTCGGGGTGGCGTGAGGCCGAGCGCTGGTCGATGCCTTTCGGCAGCGTGCGCATTTCGGCGACACGATCCGAAATCTTCTGGCCAAGCAGCATGCCGCCGCCACCCGGCTTGGCGCCCTGGCCGACGACGACCTCGATCGCATCGGCGCGGCGCAGATCGCGCAGGTTCATGCCGTAGCGCGACGGCAGATATTGATAGACCAGTTGCTTGGAATGGCCGCGCTCCTCCTCGGTCATGCCGCCGTCGCCCGTCGTGGTCGAGGTGCCCGACAGGGTAGCGCCGCGTCCGAGCGCTTCCTTGGCCGGACCCGACAGCGAGCCGAAGCTCATGCCGGCAATGGTGATCGGAATCTTCAACTCGATCGGCTTCTTGGCATGGCGAGAGCCGAGCACCACGCTGGTGTCGCAGCGCTCGCGATAGCCTTCGAGCGGGTAACGCGAGATCGAGGCGCCGAGGAACAGTAGGTCGTCGAAATGCGGCAGCTTGCGCTTGGCGCCGGCGCCACGGATGTCATAGATGCCGGTCGCCGCGGCACGGCGGATCTCGGAAAGCGTGTAGTCGTCGAAGGTCGCGGATTTGCGCGGCGTCGTCGGCGGGTTCCTGTAGGTCATGCTGCCTCAATACGCGTCGGCGTTGTCGATATTGAAATTATAGAGGGTACGCGCCGAGCCGTAGCGCTTGAACTCCGACGGCTTGACGCCGGTGACGCCGGCGCGGTCGAGCAGGCCCTGCAGCAATTCCAGATGCTCGGTCCGCATTTCCTTGGCGATGCAGTCGGCGCCCAGGCTGTCGACCTTGCCGCGCACGAAGAGCCGCGCCTCGTAGATGGAATCGCCGAGCGCATCGCCGGCATCGCCCAACACCACCAGATTGCCTGACTGCGCCATGAAGGCCGACATATGGCCGATATTTCCATGCACGACGATATCGATGCCCTTCATCGAAATGCCGCAGCGCGACGAGGCGTTGCCTTCGATGACCAGCAGGCCGCCCTTGCCGGTGGCGCCGGCATACTGGCTGGCGTCGCCTTTGATGGTGATCGAGCCCGACATCATGTTCTCGCCGACTCCAGGCCCTGCCGAGCCATGCACGGTAATGGTGCTGCCGGAATTCATGCCGCCGCAGTAATAGCCGACGCTGCCGCGCACATCGATGGCAACAGGCTGGTCGACGCCAACGGCCACCGAATGGCTGCCTTTCGGGTTCAGCACTTCCCATGCCGTTTCGTTCGAGCCGGGAGCCAGATTGTGCAGCGCCTGGTTGAGTTCGCGCAGCGACAACTGGTCGAGATCGAAGACCCGAGGGTCGTGTGCCGCGGTTTTTGAAAACGTGGTTGCCGGCATGAACTCAATGCTCCCAGAAATAGACGGTTGCGGGCTCGGGTTCCCAGACCCTCGCATTGTCTATGCCGGGCAGTTTGGTCAGCGCGCGATATTCCGAGCCGAAGGCGACATATTGGTCGGTTTCGGCCATCACGGCTGGCTTGCAGGCAATCGGATCGCGCACCACGCCAAAGCCGTTCTTGGTGCCGACGACGAAGGTGAAGAAGCCGTCGAGGTCGGAGAGCGTGCCTTCCAGCGCCTCGCCGAGATTCTTGCCATGCGCCATCTGTGACGAGAGATAGGCGGCAGCGACTTCGGTGTCGTTCTCGGTTTCGAAGGTCATGCCTTCGCGGATCAGTTCGCGGCGGACATTGTTGTGGTTCGACAGCGAGCCATTGTGCACCAGGCACTGGTCGGCGCCGGTCGAGAACGGATGCGCGCCCATCGTCGTCACCGCCGATTCCGTCGCCATGCGGGTATGGCCGATGCCATGTGTGCCGGTCATCTTGCGGACATCGAAGCGATCGACGACTGCCTCGGGCAGGCCGACTTCCTTGTAGATCTCGACCACGTCGCCGGCGCCCATGATGCGGATGTCGGGGCGCAGCGCCTGGATGGTTTCGCGCGCTTCATCGATCTTCGCGGGGGTGGTCCTGACGACTGCATGGGTGGATTTCACCGCGATCGTCACCGGCGTGCCGATGGCCTTGGCGAGCTCCGCCTCGAGGCCGCGGAAATCGCGGTCGGGCTTGGCCGACTGGATGGTGATCTTGGCCTCATTCTTGGACGGCGCGCCATAGATGGCGATGCCGGCGCTATCGGGACCGCGATCGCTGAGCGAGATCAGCATCTGCGACAGCATCGCGCCAAGCTGGGGTTCCAGCGACTTGTCCTTCAAAAACAGTCCGACAATTCCACACATGTCAGCCTCCCGACGTTTTGTAGCTAAGAGATCGTTTGCAACTCTGAAAATGATGTATCGAATGAGGTCCGCAAATTCAATCGTATGAAAAAAATATTCCTCTAATTACCTATGCGTCTCAATGCCGCTCTGCCCACTATCGTTGCCTTGCCGGGCGTTGTGAACCCATTTGGCGGTGCGGATGCGGGCGAGCTTGTAGGCGTCCAGGATCGACAAAGCATAGATCAGGAAGCCGCCGGCGTGACGGCCGACGAAGCTGGCATCGGGCGGCGCGATCTTGGCCGTCACCCATGCCAGGATCACCATGAAGAAAAGGAATTGAAGGCCGCGCACCGGCACGCCCAGAATGACGTGCCCGCTTCCCGGCAGCACGATTGCGGCGCCGAGAACCAGATAGGGATTGGCGGGTGCAGTGGCGGAACTGGTCATGCGGCCTGCCGTTCGCTTTTGTTGATCGCGTCGCGAAGCGCCGACACCGACATCAGCAGCCTTTCGATCAGCGCGGGATCGAGTGCGGCGTCGCCGAATTCGGCCTGCCGGAAAACGCCATAGCGCGCCCGCTCGGCTTCGGCCAGAAGCCAGACGATGCGTATACCCTTGGGCGTGATCAGCAGTTCCTTGGCGCGCCCTTCGGAAAAGATCTCGATATGGCTGGCGATCAGGCCTTGCGGAAAGCGCGCCGCCCTGCGGTCGGTGCGCAGCACCGACTCGGCGGGAAATCCCGGAGCCTTGGGCAGCGTATGCTCGAGATGATCGAAATTGGAGAAGGTCGTCGGCGAGCCCGGCCGCATCATCATGTCGAAGGTGGCTGGTACCGCGACCTCTTCGGTGATCGAAACACTGAGCCAGCGCGCCGGCAGTTTGCGCGTCGCCAGCGTATCGACGATGGTGCGCACCTGGACACGTTTGCTGTTCCAGGATCCTTCCCAGGTGATGACGCCGGCGGTGCCATCCGAAACATTGGCAGCATCGGCGATGATTGTGCGGATGCGGTCCTGCTCGACGGCGAGCGCCATCGATGCCCTGCTGCGGCTGGCACGCGCTTGCCAGGCAAGGTGGAGAACGACACCCAGGACAATGGCCCCGGCCAGCAGTGCTGATGTCAGCTCGGACATTTTCTCATGCCAGGCCCGCCCGGGATCCGGACGGGCCTACTCCCATCAATAACCCTGCGGCTTTGGCCACGGCATGGTGAACTGGTCGCCGCGCCGCACGAATTTGTAACGGTAGAAGTGGAACCACAGCGAGATCAGGAAGTAGAAGGCGACCATGGCGATCAACTGCGAGCCGAAGCCGAGGAAGATTGCGAAGAAGGTCACCACGCACAGGCAGAACAGCACCATGGCCGGGATCGGATGGAAGGGGTGGGTGTAGCCTCGGCGGATCGAGCCCAACGGCCACTTCTTGCGGAACATGATGATGTTGATGCTCATGAACGTGTATTGCAGCACCCCCGACAGGATCGAAAAGGTGATCGCCTGGTTGAGGTCGGCGATGAAGGCGAAGGCCAGCGCGATCGGCAGCAGGAACAGGATCGAGCGATAGGGCGTGCGATATTTCGGATGCACGGCCGAGAACCATGTCGGCAGATAGCGGTCACGGCCGAGCGAGAACCAGGCGCGCGCCGCATCGTTGATGCAGCCATTGGCCGACGCCAGCGCCGCCAGCAGCGTGGCGACGAACAACAGGTTCTCGAGCAAAGGGCTGCCGGTCAGCTTGCCGGCGTCCCACAGTGGATAGTAGGTGATGCCGAGATATTCCCAGGGCATCAGCGAGGCGCAGACATACCAGGTCATGGCCGCCGCGATCAAAAGCGTGATCATGCCGGCCATGGTGCCGTAAGGCAGCGAGCGGGCCGGGGAGCGCACTTCCTCGGCGGCCTGTGTGGTGCCTTCGATGCCGAGATAGTACCATATGCCGAACTGGAAGGCGGCGATGACGCCGATCCAGCCATAGGGAAGCGCATTGCCTGGGGTGACCAGTTCGTTCAGCTTCAGCACCGCGCCTTGCGTCCACGGGCTGACCGAAAAGAACAGGATGACGATCGAGATATAGGCGATCGCGGTGATGACGAAGTTGACGTTGAGCGTCATCAGCACGCCGCGATAGTTCAGCCACGCCAGCACGACGATGGTCGCGGCGATGAAGGAATTGTGGGTGAGCCCTTCGACGCCGGCCTTGGCGACGATGGTGTCGCCGAGCAGGATGGCGTCGGACACTTCGAGCATCGTGTAGGCAAAGACCAGGAACAGCGCGACGTTGAACGCCATCAGCGGTCCGACGATGTGCTTTGCCTGCGCATACTGGCCGCCAGCGGCGGCCACGGTCGATGTCACCTCGGAATCGATCATCGCAACCGAGGTGTAGAGCAATCCGACGACCCAGCAGACGATCAGCGCGGCCAGCGCGCCACCCTTGTCCGCCGAGAAATTCCAGCCGGTGAATTCGCCGACCAGGACGATGCCGACGCCGAGCGCCCAGACATGGGCCGGTCCGAGCACGCGCAGGAGTGAAACTCTGTCCCCTTGGACAGCCGGGGCAGCCGGTTCAAGTGCGATCGTCATTGTTCAATCCTCACTCAGATCCGGTGTTTTTCGGAAGTGGCTTCCAGTTCGCCTTCGCGCGAGGAGGTCAGCACCTCTTCGGAGAAGGTCGTGTCGACCTTGAACCAGTCGTAGAGCATCCACAAAGCGAGCACGATCGAGATGCCCCAGCATGCGTAAGAGAGTGCCACCCACATGATCGTGTCCCCGAATTAAATCGTCCTCAGAACTCTTACTTGTCGTCGAATTTTTCGTTGATGACGTCGCGATATTCGCGGTCGGATGCGCGAAACAGGAAGACGAAATAGCCTATCAGCACCGCAGCCATTATGATCAGCGTCGGCCAGTCGATGACATAATGGAAGCGGTTCTGGATGATGTCGTGCGCGGTCTCGGGCGTGTAGCCGAGCTTTTCCCAGATCGAGGCCATGGTCGGGTTCTGGCCGAGCGCTTCCCACGTCTTGGCGTCGAGCGCGTCGATGGATTTCGCCGCGCCGGCGAGGCCCAGTTTCAGCGGCAGCCACAGCGCCACGAAAATGGCGACGACGACGACGGCGATGTCGAAAACCTGCCCGGCCTTGCTCTGCTCCGGCGGCGTGTAGCGGGACATTTCTTCTACCCCTCAGGACTTGCGGTTGCGGAATGCGTCGGCGTTCTTGATGTCGAGCCCGTAGATGAATTCCTTGTCTTCCTTGTAGTGCTTGACCATCGCCAGGATGGCGGCCGTGTTGAAGATCAGCACGGCGGCGGCGGCGATCGCGACCACGGCCTTGATGCCGCTGTGCGGGATGTAGGGCCATGTCATGAGCAGGACGAAGAGGATCGTCGCCCACAGGCAGACGATCAGGAGCGCAGATCCGCGCACGTCGGAGCGGTACAGCGCTTCGATGCGCTGTTGCATGTCTGACATCGGTTTTCCCCTTTTTCCAACGCCAGGCCCCGAATTGGCCGGCCGCTGCCCTCTTTCAAGAGAGTGAAATTTTTTTCATAAATTCAGTCCGAATCCCGTAATTGTCAAGCGCGATTTACGTGAGGTTAACTGTTTGCTTTGCGCGGTGGATTTTGCCTGACAATGAAATTAATTGCTTATGGGTATTGCGGCGTCCTGGCGTTTGCGATCAATATTCGGTCAAAGCTCCCGCCACTGCGCAGGGGGCAGGGAACAGCAGAGCATTATCGAAACGGAGGACGAGCGGATGACGGCATCCTGGAGATTTTCGACCCTGGCGGATCGCCACCGAGCGCTCGGTTCGAAGCTCGAAGACTGGAGCGGCATGGGAACCGCCTGGACCTACGACAAGGATGCCGACGAGGAGTACATCGCCATCCGCACCAAGGCTGGCCTGATGGATGTCTCCGGCCTCAAGAAGGTGCACATCACCGGGCCGCATGCTTCACACCTGATCGACCTGGCGACGACGCGCGACGTCGAAAAGATCTACCCCGGCAAGTCGGCCTATGCCTGCATGCTGAACGAGGCGGGAAAATTCACCGACGATTGCATCCTCTACCGCACCGGCCCCAATGCCTGGATGGTCGTGCATGGTTCGGGCACCGGCCATGAAGAATTGCAGCGGGCGGCTATGGGCCGCGACGTGTCGCTGCGCTTCGACGACAATCTGCACGATCTTTCGCTGCAGGGGCCAACCGCCGTCGACTATCTGGCCAAGCATGTGCCGGGCATTCGCGACCTCAACTATTTCCATCATATGCAGACGCAACTGTTCGGTTTGCCCGTCATGATCTCGCGCACCGGCTACACCGGCGAGCGCGGCTACGAGATCTTCTGCCGCGGCCAGGATGCCGGCACGATCTGGGACAGGATCCTCGACGAGGGCAAGAGCGCCGGCATCATTCCGTGCCGCTTCACCACCCTCGACATGCTGCGGGTGGAAAGCTATTTGCTGTTCTACCCCTACGACAATTCGCAGAAATATCCGTTCGAGAACGAAGGACCCGGCGACACGCTGTGGGAGCTCGGCCTCGACTTCACCGTCAGCCCCGGAAAGACCGGCTTTCGCGGCGCCGAGGAGCATTATCGCCTCAAGGGTAAGGAGCGCTTCAAGATCTACGGCGTTCTGCTCGACGGCAAGGAGCCGGCCGATGAGGGTGCGCCGGTCTATCGCGACGGCAAGAAGGTGGGCGTGGTGACCTGCGCCATGTATTCGCCGCTGGTCGAGAAATCGATGGGCATCGCGCGCCTCGACGTCGACTGCGCGGTCAAGGACACCAAGCTCGAAATCCGCAACAGGAGCGGCGCCATCAAGGCCACCGCCCAGCCATTGCCATTCGACGATCCCAAGAAGACCAAGCGCACGGCGAAAGGTTGAGGCATAATCAACAGCGAGGGGTTCGAGCAATTCCAGGAAAAGTGTGAAACGGTTTTCCGTCCGGAATTGCGTCAAAGCAAAGAGATAGAGCGGTCCGCCGTTTCTATGAAACGGTGAAGCGCTCGAAGGCACGAAGACTTAAATGGCAGCCAAAAGCATCATCAGCCGGCCTGTTTACGGAACCTTGTCTCCGCAGCCCGGCAAGCATCATCTTTTTATCGCGGATGCGGAAGGGGCGCTGGCGATAGCGGAGATGGCAGGGAGGGCGCCGCCCGGGTTTTTCGACGATGCCGAGATTGTCTTCATCCCCGGTCCCGACGGCAAGCATGTCGCCGCCCTCGAAGCGTTGAAGCCGGCGCAGTTTCACGTCGCACCGTCCTTCGCCAGCCTGCTGCCGCGGCTCAGGCAGACCCTGGCAAATGCGCATATGGGCCTGCGCCTCTATCTCGCCGGCACTGAGGGCCTGATCGGCCAGGCGATGCAGGTGGCGCTTGAAGCCGGCATCGACCACACTTCGATCCAGACCGAGCACCGCGGTTCGCTGGCGCGGCGCATGCAATGCGTCCACTGCAAGGGCATCACCGAGAATGTGACGACGCAGCCGGCGACCTGCGCGCATTGCGGCCTGCTGCTTCTGGTGCGCGATCATTATTCCAGGCGCATCGCGGCGTTCCAGGGCGTCTGCATCAACGCCGAGGATCGCAGCGAGATTCCTCCGATGGAGGAGGTTTTCCGATGAGCACCGGAACCACAAAACTCGATGTCGTGGTCAGCGACGTCGTCCCGGTCAACGACCTCGTCACCCGCTTCCATTTCCGCCGGCGCGACGGCGAGTTGCTGCCGACCTTTTCCGGCGGCGCCCATGTCGTGGTCGAGATGCGCGACGGCGAACGCACCAGGCTCAACCCCTATTCGCTGATGGGCTCGCCGCTCGACACGCGCGAATACACGATCTCGGTGCGCCGCGACGATGTCGGCCGCGGCGGCTCGCTGTTCATGCACCGGAACGTCAAGCCCGGCATGGAGATGGTGGTCAGCTATCCCGTCAATCTGTTCTCGCTCGATCTGCGCGCCAAAAAGCATCTGATGCTGGCCGGCGGCATCGGCATCACGCCGTTCATGGCGCAGACCGCTCAGCTTGCGGCGGAAGGCGGCAATTTCGAACTGCACTACACCTGCCGCACCGCATCGCTCGGCACCTATG
The DNA here is from genome assembly GCF_029269325.1 of Mesorhizobium sp. XAP4. Classification (NCBI taxonomy): domain Bacteria; kingdom Pseudomonadati; phylum Pseudomonadota; class Alphaproteobacteria; order Hyphomicrobiales; family Phyllobacteriaceae; genus Mesorhizobium; species Mesorhizobium sp. XAP4. The sequence continues at coordinate 316,464 of NZ_JARIXW010000003.1, forward strand.
CCGATGTGCTGCGCGAGCGCTACGACCGCCGGGTCAGGCTCTATCATGACGACCTTGACGAGCGCATCGAACTCGACCGGCTGCTGTCGACGCAGCCGCTCGGCACGCATCTCTATGTCTGCGGCCCGGCCGGCATGATCAACTGGGTGCGTGATCGCGCGGCAAGCCTCGGTTGGCCATCGGAAACCGTGCATTTCGAGCATTTCGCGGCCCCCCAGCCTGGCCTGCCTTTCGACGTGACGCTTGCCGTCAGCGGCAAGACGATCCGCGTCGATGAGCAGCAGAGCCTGCTGGAAGCGATCGAAGCGGCCGGCGTCGATCCGCCCTATCTCTGCCGCGGCGGCGTCTGCGGCCAGTGCGAAACCAATGTCATCTCTTGCGACGGCAAGTTCATCCACAACGACCACTGGCTGAGCGAGGAAGAGCACCGTTCGGGCAAGAAGATCATGCCGTGCGTGTCGCGCTTCGAGGGCCGGTCGCTGGTCCTGGAGCGCTAGGAGGAAATCATGGGCATCACCTTTCGCAAGGAAACGTTCCGCGACGATTTCACCTTCAAGAACAGCCCTGAGCACATCAGGCGCTTCCCGTTCCCTTTCCACGAAGACGCCTACATGTATGCGGTCAACATCGAGCCGCATGTCGTCGGGCCGAAAGGCAGCGTGCTGGAAAACCTGATCGACGTCGACGAGCACTATGTCGCCGAGATGCAGGACCGGGCGCTGGTGCTGGCCGAGGACCCGCTGCGCTGCCAGTCGCTGCCGCACATGACGCTGGCCGGCTGGGACTTGCTGGAACTGCTGATGGAGCAGCAGGCGCTGGGCTATCCCGAGCATTTCACGCTGACCCGCGACGGCGACCGCTGGCGCTGGAACAACCGGCCGCTCGGCATCGACGACACCTTCACCTTCGGCGACACCTCGACGCTGCCTTACGGCCCGATGGAGTACATCACCCGCCAGAGCCAGGGCGACTTCTGCATCCTCGACCAGCGCGACGGCAATCTGTGGATGGATGCCGGCATGGTCACCACCCAAGCCGACTGGTCGCTCGATTTCGACATCGGCATGAACTTTTTCGAATGGCACGCGCCGGTGCCGCTGGCGCATGAGAAGGGGATTTTTGTCAGGGCGCTGAAATTCCTCACCAACATCCAGCAAGGCAAGCCGGCCAGGCGCCTGAACTGGACGATGACCATCAATCCGCGCCTCGACACCAGCCCCGAAAACTATCACAAATGGGGTCCGGACCGGGCTACGGTGACGCCGGAGAATGTCGGCGACAAAGTGCATCTGCGCGTCGAGCTGCAGAGTTTTTGGCGCCTGCCGCGCTCGAATGGCATCGTCTTTCCGATCCGCTGCTATCTGATCAAGATGGACGAGCTGGTGACGCAGCCGAAATGGGCACGACGCCTGCACCGCGTCATCCGCGACCTTCCCGACGAACTCGCCAACTACAAAGGCCTGACGCGTTATCGCCCGACGCTGGTCGAGTGGTTGTCGAAGCTCGACGACGGCAGCCCGACGAGCCCTGGGTTCGGGCCGGATTGAGCGACGCCCGCGAAGCTGCCGATCTCCCCCTCGAGGGGGAGATCGAGTCCCGCTCAACCCGCGCTCTGCGGATAGCAGATAATCGACAGATACCGCATCGGCAGTTTCGTCAGCTGTTCCGGCCCGTGCGGCGCGTCGGCGTCGAAGAACAGGCTGTCGCCGGGCTTCATCGGGTAGAGATTGCTGCCGTGCCGGTAAACGACCTCGCCCTCGAGCATATAGAGGAACTCCATGCCCTCATGCTGGAAGGTCGGAAACACGTCGGAATCCTCGGTCAGCGTGATCAAATAGGGCTCGACGACGACGCCGCTGGTGTTGGAGCCGATATGGCCGAGCAGATTGTACTGGTGACCGGCGCGCGTGCCGCGGCGCTCGACATCGAGGCCTTGGCCGGCCTTGACGAAAACGGCGCTGCGCTCTTCCTCGAAGCGGCGGAAGAAGGCTGTCACCGGGACGCCGAGCGCCCGCGACAGCGCCTGCAAGGTGGTCAGTGACGGCGAGGTGATGCCATTCTCGATCTTCGACAGCATGCCCAGCGAAATGTCGGTGGCGACCGCCAGATCGGCGACGGTGATGCCGAGCTTCTTGCGGAAGGCGCGCACCTCGCGGCCGATCGCCACCTCCAGCACCTTTTCGCGCGTGTCGCGAATGGCATGCGGGTTCTGCGTCAGCGGCGCGCGGATGGTTTTCCCGTCGGCCGAGACCTTTGGCTGCGGCTTGGCCTTTGCACCGGCTGGACCAGCCTTGGAATCGGAAACCTTCTTCGCCATGTCGCCCCCGGCACTCCTGCGGATTTATTTCACTCTAGGTGAACATGTCAGGTGCCGATACAGCAGCGCAACTGCGACGGCAAGTCGCCTGAAAGCGCATGCGCACGATCCGGCGTTTGGCCGCGTCCGGTTTTTTGCGGGAAATCCACATCGGCGGAACGTTGTTTCCGCACCGGGCTGTTGACAGCACGAAAGGGCCAATTACTGTCCCTGTGAGTGAAATTTGTTTCGTAAGAGCAATTCCGGGAAAGCGCATAGCGCTTTCCCCTTGGGAGTTGCGTCAAGGCAAAAGTCGAAACCAGATCGGGAGGCCTGCCATGAAAAGTCGCGTTGCCGTCATCGGAGCCGGCCCATCCGGCCTGGCACAGCTCAGGGCCTTCAAATCGGCGGCCGACAAGGGCGCCGACATTCCCGAGATCGTCTGCTTCGAAAAGCAGTCGGACTGGGGCGGCCTGTGGAACTACACCTGGCGCACCGGTCTCGACGAGCATGGCGATCCGGTGCACGGTTCCATGTATCGCTATCTCTGGTCGAACGGACCAAAGGAATGCCTGGAATTCGCCGACTATCCTTTCGAGGAGCACTTCGGCCGGCCGATCGGCTCCTATCCGCCGCGCGCCGTGCTGTGGGACTACATCAAGGGCCGCGTCGAGAAATCAGGCCTGCGCAAATGGGTGCGCTTCAACAGCCCGGTGCGCATGGTGACGTTTTCGGACGAGACGAAGAAATTCACCGTCACCGCGCATGACCGCACCAACGACGTCACTTATTCCGAAGAGTTCGACAATGTCGTCGTCGCCTCCGGGCATTTCTCGGTACCCAACGTGCCCTCTTTCGAGGGTTTCTCCACCTTCAATGGCCGCATCCTGCACAGCCATGATTTCCGCGACGCGATGGAGTTCAAGGGAAAGGACATTCTGATCATCGGCCGCTCCTATTCGGCCGAGGATATCGGCTCGCAATGCTACAAATACGGCGCCAAATCGATCACCTCCAGCTACCGCTCGAAGCCGATGGGCTTCAAATGGCCGGAGAATTGGAAAGAGGTGCCGCTGCTGCAGAAGGTCGTCGGCAAAACCGCGCATTTCAAGGACGGCACCACTAGGGATGTCGACGCCATCATCCTGTGCACCGGCTACCTGCATTCCTTCCCCTTCCTCACCGACGATTTGAAGCTCAAGACCGCCAACCGCATGTGGCCGCTCGATCTCTATGAGGGCGTCGTCTGGGAGAAGAACCCAAAACTTTCCTATATCGGCATGCAGGACCAGTTCTACACCTTCAACATGTTCGACGCGCAGGCCTGGTTCGCCCGCGACGTCATCATGGGCCGCATCAAGCTGCCGTCGGCCGAGGCGATGGCCGAGCACGGCGCGAAATGGCGCGCGCGCGAGGAAACGCTCGAAGACGCCGAGCAGATGATCTGGTTCCAGGGCGACTACACCAAGGAATTGATGGACCAGACCGACTATCCCGGCTTCGACGTCGAGGCGGTCAACCAGACCTTCATGGAGTGGGAGCACCACAAGGGCGAAGACATTATGAGCTTCCGCGATCACGCCTACCGCTCGCTGATGACCGGCACCATGGCGCCGCTGCATCATACGCCATGGCTGCAGGCGCTGGACGATTCCATGGAGAGCTATCTGGAAGTCAAAGGGGTAGCAGCGGAATAAAGGTTCGGCCAGCGGCTTGAATTCTTTTGATGGCCTGATGGGTTTGCCATCAAGCTGTCAAAAGAGGAAACATGTCCTCCGGCAGTTCCTCTTTTCCCCCTCGCTTCAGAAATTCCAAGTACCTAGTCATGATTGCCCACGCTCGATGAGTAACGACGATTTGAGTTCCCCCATCTGTAGCTCCCCGATTGCCGTGTCGTGGATAGCGAGATGCGTCTGTTATGAATTTCAAGTAAGAGCGCTCTATTCGAAGCTTGTTTCGCATGACCTCCCACGCCTGACTCTCTGACGTATCAGAAGCCATCTGGCTACGAATTACTTCGACCGCTCGCGCCGCAGCGATTGCCGAATAATTAAGTGTGCTCAAGCTTGAGACGAGATCACGGAACGCGAATCTCAAGCTCAAGTTTGGAAGGACGAGATTGCTAAGCTGCTGGAATTCGGCGGCGCTCTGGAAGGCATTGCAATAGGCTTGTACGCTCTGCTCACTTAGTGCGATTGGTCGGCGTTCTTCGCCGCGAGTCATGAAATCAACTATCACCGACAGAGCCCATCCTTTTGAGAAAGCAAAGATGTCGACTAAGGCAGTTGCAAGTTCGAGCGATCGAACCGTACAAAATTGAAGAGCGTTGTCACAAGAACTTACGATATCGCACTCTACATGGACGTTGCCGTCGCGAATTTTGAATTTGAAGATTCCTTCGAATCCATTTGGATCTTTGAAAGATATAGAATCAATATCTGGAATGCTGACCCGGCGAATCTCAGGCAATACCCAGCCTTCAATAGTGATTGTATCCATGAGAGGGACCGTACAACGAAATCGACGAAAGAATGGATTATTAGGCTATCGAGCTTGAAATGGTAGCTATCACCCCAGCCTTGCCCTGGCCTTCGCCGTCCAGGCGTTGAACAGCCGGTCGGCGACGATGCCGATGAAGGCGATGGCGAGACCGGCGACGATGCCGCGGCCGGAATCAGCCTTGGATAGCGCGATGAACACTTCCTGGCCGAGATCGCGGGTGCCGACCATGGCGCAGATGATGATCATCGCCAGCGCCATCAGGATCGTCTGGTTGACGCCGAGCATGATCTCGGGCAGCGCCAACGGCAATTGCACGCGAAAGAAGGTTTGGCGCGGCGTACAGCCCGAAACCTTCGCCGCCTCGATCAGCGCCGGCGGCACCTGCCTGATGCCGTGATTGGTATAGCGGATCGCCGGCACCACGGCGAAGGCTATCGTTGCGATCATCGCGGTGACGTCGCCGACCCGAAACAGCATCACCACCGGGATGATGAAGCAGAAGGACGGCAGCACCTGCAGCGTGTCGATGATGGGCGTGACGATCTTCTCGAAGCGGTCGCTGCGCGCGGCCATCAGGCCGATCGGGATGCCGATCAGGCAGGCGATGAAGGCAGAGATGCCGCAGAGATAGACCGTTGCCATCGTTTTTTCCCACAGGCCGGTGATGGCGCAGAAGGCGGTCAGCGCGGCGACGAGAACGGCCAGCCGCAGGCCGGAGAGCTGATAGCCGGCAAGGCCGAGCAGGAAGACCGCGCCCAGCCACGGAAAGCCTTCGCAGAAGGCGCGCAGCGGGTTCAGCAAATTGAGGATGAGCGCCACGCGAAATGCTTCGATCGTGTCGAAGAAATTGATGGTCACCCAGTTCACCGCCGCCTTCCACAGCGGCGCCGTGGTGAAAGTGATCGCTTTCGGCACCACTGCCAAGGCCGGCACGAACAGGCCGAGCAGTGTTGTCACGACAAGGATGGCGATGGCCAGCGTCAGGTTGGGGTAGCGCCACCAGAGGCTCGGGCTTACCTCCTGATGGACATGGCCCTTTGCTTGGCTGTGCGCGATGGCTTGGCTCAGCCGGTCGAGTGCGATGGCGAGTGCCACAATGGCAAGGCCGGCTTCCATCGCCTCGCCGACCTTCAGCGCGCGCAGCGCCAGGAGCACGTCGTAGCCGAGGCCGCCGGCACCGATCATCGAAGCGATGATCACCATGTTCAGCGCCAGCATGATGACCTGGTTGACGCCGACCATCAATGTCGGCCGCGCCGACGGCAGCAGCACCCGCCACAGTTTCTGCTGCGCCGTGCAGCCGGCCATTTCGCTGAAATCGTCGATCTCCGACGGCACCCGCGATAGGCCGAGCATCGTTGCTCGCACCATCGGCGGGGTGGCGAAGATGGCGGTCGCAATCATCGCCGAGACCGGGCTGTTGCCGAACAGCAGCAGCATTGGGATGAGATAGGCGAAGGTCGGGATCGTCTGCATCAGGTCGAGGGCAGGGGAGACGATGAGCCTTTCGGCCCACGGCTTGCGCCACGCCCAGATGCCGGCGAACAGCCCGGTGACGATGCAGAACGGCACGGCGATGGAGATCAGCCCAAGCGTCAGCATGGCGCTGGTCCATTGGCCGAACAGCGCGATGTAGAGGAAGCAGCCGCCGACCAGCAGGCCGAGTTTTCTGCCGCCGGCTGCATGCCCCGCGATGAAGGCGGCAGCGCAGACGCCGACCCAGGACAGCCGCGGCAGGACATAGGCTTCTGCGCCGTGACCGATCTTGAAATTCTTGGCCAGCAGATTGAGCGCGAAATCGAGCGGAACGCCGAGCACAGCGGTGATCGAGCGGGTGAGCCACGACAGGTTCGACTTGATCCAGCGCATCAGCGCGCTGATCCAATCGGCGACCGGCACGACGGCGCTGGCCGGATAATTGACCGCCCAGGGCAGGTGGTCTTGCAACAGGAACACGACAAGCACGGCCGCGAGTGCCACCGCCCAGACGAGCAGCCAGACCTGAACCGGGCGCGACCGTGTTTCGCCGGCGCTTGCCGTCACCGTCATGTGCCGGCTCCGGAACGCTCAATGCCGGCCAGCAGATCGATCACCGCTTGCGGCGTCACCTCGCCGATCGGCTTGCCGCTGCCGTTGACGACCGCGAACGGCTTGTTGGCGGCAACGATGCTGGCGGAAAAGCTGGATATCTTGGCCTCCGGCGCCACCGTTCCGCCGTGCTCCGAGCCGTCGCAGGCGCGCATGAGGCTGCGTGCCGAGATCACCTTGGCGCGGTCGACGTCGCGGGTGAACTCGGCGACGTAGTCGGTCGCCGGATTGACCACCAGTTCCTCCGGCGTGCCGATCTGGATGACCTCGCCATCCTTCATGATGGCGATGCGGTCGGCCAGCCGGATGGCCTCGTCGAAATCATGGGTGATGAAGACGATGGTCTTGTGCAGCATCATCTGCAACCGCATCAGCTCGTCCTGCATCTCGCGGCGGATCAGCGGATCGAGCGCCGAGAACGGCTCGTCGAGGAACCAGATTTCCGGTTTTGTCGCCAGGCTGCGGGCGATGCCGACACGCTGCTGCTGGCCGCCGGACAGTTCGCGCGGATAGAAATGCTCGCGACCCCTTAAGCCGACAAGCTCGATGACCTCGCGCGCCCTTGCTTCGCGTGTCGCCCGGTCCTGCCCCTGGATGCTGAGCGGGAAGGCGATGTTCTCCAGCACGTTGAGATGCGGCAACAGCGCAAAATTTTGGAACACCATGCCCATGCGGTGTCGTCGCAATTCGATGAGTGCTGCATCGGAGATTTTCAGCAGGTCATTGCCCTCGAATTCGACCTTGCCGTGGGTCGGCTCGACCAGCCTCGACATGCAGCGCACCAGCGTCGACTTGCCGGAGCCCGACAGGCCCATGATGATGAAAATCTCGCCCTGGCGGATTTCAAGGTCGACGGCGCGCACCGCGCCGACCAGCCCGGCAGCCGTGACGTCGGCCATGCTGGCCTTGCCGTCACGTTCGCGGATGAAATTGGCCGCGTTCGATCCGAACAATTTCCAGACGTTGCGGCAAGCAAGCTTTACCGGACGGGCGTCTTTTGGCGCGCCCGCCGTGTTTGGCTCCTGTTCAGTCCTGTCCGTCATTCGAACGTCCCTCTGGAATATCAACAAGTGAGGCCCGGCTGGTCAGCAGCCGGGTCTCATTTTTCCAGTCGGAACGATCACTGCGCCCAGGCTTTCCAGTCGGCCTCGTGGGCGGCGATCCAGGCAGCTGCGACGTCTTCCGGTGTCTTGCCGCCGAGATCGATCTCGCCGCTCATCTTGTTGAGCTCATCGGTGTCAATCGTGTAGGCCTTGGCCACCTTGTAGGCGACCGGCCATTTGTCCTTCATGCCGGACCAGGAGTATTTCCAGATCTCGCCATGCGGCTTGCCGCAGTCATATTTGGCGTCGGGGTTCACGCCCCATTTCGGGTCGTTGTAGCACTCGGGCGTGTATTCCGGGAATTCAACCCACTCGCCCTTGTACTTGGCCGGCGCCCAATGCGGCGAATAGATCCACAGCATGATCGGCGCCTTGCGCTGATAGGCGGAATCGAGCTCGGCGAACATCGCCGCGTCGGTGCCGGCATGGATGACGGTGAAGGGCAGTTTCAGCGCCTCGACGCGCTCGTCGTCAAAGCCTTCCCAGGTCACCGGGCCGCCGAGATAGCGTCCCTTCGGTGCGGTCTCCGCCGTCGAGAAGGCTTCGGCGCATTTCGGGTCCTTTAGCGCTTCCCAATTGGGCAGGCCCGGGCATTTCTCCTTCATGTATTCCGGAAACCACCACTCTTCCTTGGCCTTGGGTCCGAGCTTGCCCAGCCGTTCGGTCTGGCCGGTCGCATCGGAGGCCTTCATGGCTTCGCCGGCGGTCGTGTCCCAGAACTCCAGGCCGACATCGAGATCGCCATTGGTGAGGCCCGTGGTCAGGCTGGAGAGGTAGTCGGCCGTGGGATACTCGACGGTATAGCCGAGCTTTTCCAGGATACCGCCAAGGATCTTGGCGTTCAGATTGACGCTGGTCCAGTCGAACAGCGCGATCTTGATCGGATCGTTGGATTCTGGTGCGGCGGCTTGGGCGGAAGGTGTCAGTGCACTCGCCGCGGCGAGTGCGAAGGTTCCCATTGTTAAGTTCGAAATCACACTGCGAAGTGACATGCTTGTTCTCCTTCAAGCTGTGAAAATTATCGTTCGTTCCCTTCTTGCGGCTTTTCTTGATTGTGTTGGAAAGGCTGGTCTTTGCGCAAGGCCGTCGGCGCCAGATTGTTGCCCCGGCTTTGGCCGACGCAGGCAAGATGGTGCTCAATTCTAGTGATGATGGAACAGGACTGCAGTGTCGGCGTCATGGTTGCCGACGGATCGCTGCGGGGGCGGTCATCTGCGGATCGATTGCCAGTCTTGCGGCGCCTTGCAAGGTGCGAGCCATCAAGGTCTCATGTTCTCGGCTGTCGACCCGGCAAGCGCCATCTCGCCAAGCCAGTTTCATGGGATGAAATTATATATATCAAGGTTCATGTCGCGCAACGACTAACACCGCGCGAAGCGTATAAATTCAGACTGCAGGCGAAGTTGACCCTCTACCAGCAGACGTAGCCGCCATCGACAATCAGGTCGAGGCCGGTGACGAAGCTCGCTGCGCGGCTGGCCAGGAACACCGTCGGTCCGACCATCTCTTCCGGCGCCGCCATGCGCCCCATCGGCGTGTCGCGCTTGAAGATCTTGACCTCTTCGGCCACCTCAGGCCGCTTGTTCATCGGCGTCAGTGTGTAGCCCGGGCTGACGACATTGACGCGCAGGCCGCGATCGGCCCACTCCATGGCGAGACTCCTGGACATGTGGATGACGGCGGCCTTCGAAGAGTTGTAGTGCGCCTGCGTCAGGCCCCGGTTGACGATGGTGCCCGACATCGAGGCGATGTTGATGATCGAGCCCTTGCCTCGCACCAGCATCTTGCGCGCTTCGGCCTGACAGGACAGGAACACGCCGGCGACATTGACCTCGTGCACCTTCTGCCAAGTCTCCAGCGGCATCGTCTCGGCGGGTTCGGAGCCGGCAATGCCGGCATTGTTGACCGCAACGGTCAGCGCACCGAGTTCGCTCTCGACTCGATCGATCGCCGCCGCCAGATCGCTCTGCGATGTCACTGTACCGTTCAGCACCAGCGCCTTACGGCCGAGTGCCGTGATCCGGTGCGCCGTTTCATCCAGCCCACCTTTCGACGCATGACCAAAACAGGCGATGTCGGCGCCTGCCTCGGCCAGCCCGATCGCGATGGCCTGGCCGATGCCGCTGCCGGCGCCGGTGACCAGCGCGACATCGCCATCCAGCTTGAAAAGATCCATCGAGTGTCCTCCCTGTCCCAGGGAGGGTATGCGCTGACCCGTGCTTCGATCAAGCGCCCGCGCGCAAGCGGCGTCGATGCCTAGAAATAACCGCTCGACGCGGCCGTGGCTTCCTTCGGGATTTCGACGCCATCGACCAGGATCTTGTCGACCAGCTCGTGGTGGAAACAGACCAGCCCCTTGATGCGCTCCGCCTCGTGCACCGGCTCAGGATAATACCAGACCAGGTTCTCGTGGCGCTTGGCCTTGGTCGTCACGTGATAGTAGTTGGAGATGCCCTTGTAAGGACAGCGCGAGATGTAGCGGCTGGGCGCGAACATATCGAGCCGCGTGTCGGCGATCGGCAGATAGTGGCGCACCGGATGGCCGGTCTCGAACAGGAACACGCCGCGGCGTGAATCGGCGACCTGCTCACCATCGAGGATGACCTGCACGCGCCGCGACGACGGCAGGCAGTCGACGCGGCGGAACGGATCGCGGGCGTGGACAAAGATCTCCTCGTCCTCCTCGAACCAGTGCCCCATCTTGCTCCAGGTGAACGTCATATAGTCCGATATCGGCGGACAGCCCTTGACCGGATCGAGATAGCGCCAGGCCGCGTCCTCGACCAGCGTGATGCCGGTGTTGAGCGAATAGTGGGTGGCTGTGCCCTTGAATGGGTCCTCTGTCGTGGTCTTGCTCGGCAGCAGGAACTCCTCGCGAACGTCGCCGATCGGAAAATAGTAGACCGGCAGATGATCGGATTCGTAGAACACCAAGGCGTTGGTCGTATCGGCCACGGTCATTGACCCCACCTGCACGCGCAGGCGCTTCTGCGTCGGCATGGTGAAGGCTATGTAGCCCGGCTCGAAGTCGTACTGCACGATGCTGTCGAGCAGCGGAAAATGCGGCCCGCGGCCGCGCAGATGAGGCTTGCGAATGGTAGTCTCCCGTTTTGTTTCTTTTGTCATCGGGCGTTGAGGCACGATCAGCTCAGGGACACGCGATCGAGCAGCAGGCCGGCGGCGATCGGCGGCAAGCCGCTGACATTCTTGCGCACCGGCACCAGCAGATCGGGGAAATAGCTGAAGATGACAGGCGTCTCGTCGAGCAGCAGTTTCTGGATGTCGGAGGCGGCAGCGCGTTGCGCGCCGACATCGAGCGCCTTGAGATAGCTGGTGACCATGCCGTCATAGGCCGGGCTCTTGAAATGCGCCGCATTCCACGGACCGTCGCTGACCAGCGGGCTCTTCAGGAAGACGTTCGGCACGCTGCGATGGGCGTAGTCGGTGATGCCAAGTGGGCTGTCCAGCCAGTCCGACTGGCCGAACACCGCCTTGCCGTAATATTTGTCCTGGTCTTCGATGTTGAGCGAGATGCGGGCACCGATTTCCTTGGCGAAATTCTGGAACAATTGCGCGTAGCCGGGAATGTCGGAATAGCGCAGCGTCGTTAGCGTGATGTCGAAACCACTGGCAAGGCCCGCCGCCTCCAGCAACTGCTTGGCCTTGGCGATATCCTGGACGCGCTGCGGCACCGTCTTGTCGGTTGCGGGGAAAGCGGGTGCGAAGGGGCTGTCATTGCCGGTCGCCGCCATGCCGCGGCACAGCCCGTCGACCAGCTTGGAGCGGTCGATGCACAGCGCCAGCGCCTGGCGCACGCGCTTGTCGGTGAAGGGGCCGGTGTTGCAGCGCATGTGAAGCTGCCGGTGCGCGGTCGAAGCGACACGCAGCACCGTGATATCAGGACTGTTCAGCACCACCTGGCTTACATCGAGCGGAACGGCGTCGAGAATGTCGACCTCGCCGGCCTGCAGCGCCAGGATGCGCGGTTGCACGTCGCCGTAGAATTTGAATTCGAGCCGGTCAGGCAGCGCCTTCTCGCCCCAATAGTCGGTATTGCGGATGAAGGTCGCGCCGACCTTTGGCGTGTAGGTCTCCAGCCGGAATGGCCCGGTTCCTTCGAACGTCTTTTCGTAGTCGCCCTTGTAGCTCGCCGGCAGGATGACGGCGTTGTAATTGTCGATCGACACCGAATAGGGAAAGCTGCCATTCGGCGCATCGAGATGGAAGGCGACGGTGTGGTCGTCGACCTTCTGGGTGCCGCCTTTCGACAGCAGCCCCTTGAACACGGAAAGTGCATTGGAAGCGCCGTTGGGGTCGGCCAGCCGGTCGAAGGTCGCGACGACGTCGTCGGCCTTGAAATCCTCGCCATTGTGGAATTTCACGCCCTTGCGCAGCTTGAACGTCCAGACGCTGCCGTCCTCGTTCGGCGCCCAACTCTCCGCCAGCACCGGCTTCAAGGTGAGGTCCGGCTGCGTGATGCAGAGAAATTCGGCGGTCTGGAAAACCAGCTGGTAGCTGCCGCTGTCATAATAGGTGACGGGATCGATGGCGCCGCCCGGCGTCGCCACGCCGGCGCGCACCGTGCCGCCCGGCTTGCCCTCCGCGCGTGCTTGCTGCGTGCCGAGGCCGGCGGCCGCGACAAGGCTGCCCAGGAACGGCAGTGAGAGACCAAGCACGCTGCCATGGCGCAGGAAGTCGCGGCGGTCCATCCTGCCGGCCAGCAATTCGTCGACAGCGGAATTTTCGATTGCAGTGAGCGTTCTGCGAGCGTTGTCGATCATCCGGAAATGCTTGGGCATGGCTGGATTCCTCGCTTGTCTTGGGGTTCGGCCATCTAGTTCATTGTTGACTGCCGCCGGAAAGCGATATTTTTTGATAGGGGTCATCGAAATTTTCGATGCAGAGGTGGGCATGGACACTGAAAATCTGCGCAGCTTTCTCGAAGTCGCCACCCATGGCAGCTTCACCGTTGCGGCCAGCCGGCTCAACCTCGCGCAGTCCACCGTCAGCGCACGGATCAGGGGGCTGGAGGAGCAGTTGGGCCGCCGGCTTTTCGTGCGCGACCGCGATGGCGTCACGCTGACGCCGGCCGGGCGGCAGTTCCTGCCACATGCCTCTTCCATCACCCGCACCTGGGAGCAATCGCGGCAGGACATCGCCGTTCCCGATGGCTACGAGACCTTGCTGCGGCTGACCGCGCCTGCCTATCTGTGGGACCGCATCACCTCGCCATGGGTCGAGTGGATGCGCGCCAGGCGGCCGAACGTGGCGCTGCGGCTGGAGGGCAGCTTTCCGGACTCGGCGATCGACCAACTGGCGGAAGGCCTGCTCGATATCTGCATCCTCTATCTGCCGCGGCCGCACCCCGGCATCGTCTACGAAACGCTGGCGGTCGATCAGGTCGTGCTGGTGCAGCATGCCGCGCAGACCAGGCCGTGGACCGAAAACTACATCCTGATGGACTGGGGGCTTGAGTTCCGCATCGAGCACGACCGCGCCTTTGCCGGCATGGTCAAGCCGGCCATATCGGCCGGACTGGTCTTCATCGGGCTGCAGCATGTGCTGTCGCAGCAAGCCGCCGCCTATCTGCCGCTCAGCGCCGTCAGCGGCCATATCGAGCGCGGCGAAATGCGGCGCATCGACGACGCGCCGGTGTTCCAGCGGCCGATCTACCTCGCCTATCCCTCCAATCCTGTTTCTTCGGATGTCCTGGATGTCGCGCTCACAGGCCTGCGCACGCTGGCCAGGGACTGGGCCGAAGGGCAGGGCTTTTCGGAAGGTGACCGTGCTCTCAGCATGGCCGGCCAGGTCTGACTGGCCAAGCCACGGAAGCGCGGCGCTATGCCGGCTCGGTCACGGCCGCTCTCTGCAGCCTGGCCAGTTCGGCATATGGAATGTGGCAGCGGATGGAATGGCCGGGCTGGGCCTCGCTCAGCGGCGGCTCCTGCTGTTCGCAGATCGGACCGATCTTGCGCGGGCAGCGCGTGTGGAACACGCAGCCCGACGGCGGATTGGTGGCGCTCGGGATTTCGCCGTCGAGACGAATGCGCGCCGTCTCGGTCTGGTCGAGTTTGGGCACGGCCGACAGCAGCGCTTCGGTGTAGGGATGATGCGGCCCGGAAAAGACCTCTTCCGACGGTCCGAGCTCCATGATGCGGCCGAGATAGAGCACGGCGATCTTGTCGGAGAGGTAACGCACCACGGCCAGATCATGCGAGATGAAGATGTAGCTGACGTCTTCCTTCGACTGCAGGTCGGCGAGCAGATTGAGGATGGCAGCCTGCACCGAGACGTCGAGCGCCGAGGTCGGCTCGTCGCAGACGACGATGCGCGGGTCGCCGGCGAAGGCGCGGGCAATGGCGACGCGCTGCTTCAGGCCGCCGGAGAGCTGGCGTGGCTTGACGGCAAGATGGCGGTCGGTGAGCCGCACCGAGCGGACGAGGTCGTTGAGACGAGCCTCCAGCGCCTTGCCGGAGAGGCCCGCCAGCCGCTTCAGCGCGCGTCCGATCAGATGCCGGATCGAATGCGATCGGTTGAGTGCGGAGTCCGGGTTCTGGAAGACGATCTGCATCGCCTTGATCTGGTCGTCGCTGCGGTTCTCCAGCCTGGGCGCCAGCGCCTTGCCTTCCAGCTCGATCGTGCCGCCTGCGTCCGGCGGCACAAGGCCGAGCAGCAGCCTGGCGAAGGTCGTTTTGCCGCTGCCGGATTCGCCGACCAGCCCGAGCGTTTCGCCAGGCCGCAGGTCGAGCGACACGTCCTTCACGGCGCGCAGTGCATGGCCATGGCTGGCATAGGTCTTGTTCAGCCCGGTGACGCGCAGCACCGGCGCTGCCGCCGCCTTTGGTACAGGCGCCACATTGCTCGGCGTCGCGCGCGGCAGCGCCTGCGCCTTGTCGTGATGAAAGCAGCGCGACAGCCGGCCGCCCAGATCGTAGAGCGGTGGCAATTCGCTGCGGCAGCGGTCGTCGGCGAGCGCGCAGCGATCGGCGAAGGCGCAGCCCTTGATGTCGGCCCCGATGCCGGGAAGGAAGCCGGGAATGGTATCGAGGCGGCCCTGGTCCTTGCGCTGGCCCCCGCGCGGCAGGCAGCGCAGCAAGGCTACGGTGTAGGGATGGCGCGGGTCGTTGAAGACGACCTCCGTCGGCCCTTCCTCGACCAGCATGCCGGCATAGAGCACGCCGACGCGGTCGCACATGTTGGAGACGACGGCGAGGTTGTGGCTGATAAACAGGATCGAGGCCGACAGTTCTTGCCGCAGCTGTGCGATCAGGTCGAGCACTTCGGCCTCTACCGTCGCATCGAGGCCGGTGGTCGGCTCGTCGAGGATCAGCATCGAGGGATCGTTGGCCAGCGCCATGGCGATCGCCACGCGTTGCTGCATGCCGCCGGAAAGCTGGTGCGGGTAGCGCTGCATCACGCTCATCGGATCGGAGATGCGCACGCGATTGAGCATCGCAATCGCCCGGTCGGTGGCCGCTTGTCCCGAAATACCGCCGAGTTCAAAAATCTCGGTCAACTGACGGCCGACGCGGATCGACGGGTTCAGCGCCTTGCCCGGGTCCTGATAGACCATGGAGACGCTTTCCGCGCGCGCCCGCCTGAGCGCCTCGGCGTCGAGTTTCATCACGTTCTGGCCGTCGAGCGAGATCGTGCCGCCGGTGATAGAACCGTTTCTCGGCAGATAGCGCACCACCGTAAGCGCCACGGTGGATTTGCCGCAGCCGGATTCGCCGACCAGGCCATAGGCTTCGCCCTGGCCGATGGTGAGGCTGAGGTTACGCAGCACGGCGCGGTTGCGGCCGGCGACGCGGTAGGCAACCGAAAGATCGGTGACTTCGAGTGCGTTTTCGGCCTTGGCGGAGTTAGTCATTGAGCGCTCCGTGAACGCCGTCGGCCGCCAGATTGACGCCGATGACCAGCGAGGCGATGGCGAGCGCATCGAACAGCACCGTCCACCAGAAGCCGCCGCCGATCATGCCGTAGTTGTTGGAGATCGACAGCCCCCAGTCGGGCGAGGGCGGCTGGATGCCGAAACCCATGAAGGAGAGCGTGGCGACGGCGAAGATGGCATAGCCGAGCCGCACAGTGGTTTCGACCAGGATCGGCGGAATGACGTTGGGCAGGATCTCGACGAACATCGTATGCAGGGCACTTTCATGCCTTAGCTGCGCGGCAGCGACATAGTCGAGTTCACGCTCGGCCAGCACCGCGGAGCGCACGGTGCGCGCGATGATCGGCGCGAAGCTCAAGCCGATGACGACGATGACCGTCGTCTTCGAGGTGCCGAGCGCAACGATCGCCAGCAACGCAACGATGACCACCGGGATCGCCATGAAGGCTTCCAGGATTCGGCTGACGACATCGTCGGCGAGGCCGCGAAAATAGCCGGTGACGAGGCCGAGCGCCGTGCCGGCCACTGTCGCCAGCAAGGTCGCCAGCGGGGCGACGGTCAGGATGTCGCGCGAGCCGACGATGACGCGCGAGAAGACGTCGCGGCCGATCTGGTCGGTGCCGAACCAGTGTTCGGAAGAAGGCGGCGCCAGCGCGTTGATGATGTCGTCGGCGAGCGGGTCGTAGGGTGCGAAGTGCTCGCCGAACAGCGCGCAGGCAACCCAGAACAGCACGATGGCGAAACCGACAAGGAATGTTCGCGAGCGCAGCAGCGAGAAAAAGACCTCGGCCAGCGGGCCGCGCGGGCGCGTGTCGTCGGATCTCGAGGAGGTGGTCTGGATGGTGCTCATTGGTCTGACCCCAGCCGGATGCGCGGATTGAGCACGGAATAGAGGAAGTCGGCGACAAGAGTGGCCACGGCATAGACGATGCCGATGGTGAGGATGCCCGATTCCAGCATCGGGAAATCCTTGCCGCGGGCGGCAGTGAAGATCAGCGAGCCGATGCCCTGGTAGCGAAACAGCGTTTCGATGACGACAAGGCCGCCGATGAGGTAGCCGGTCTGCGTGGCGATAACGGTGATGGTCGGTAGCAGCGCATTGCGCAGCACATGGCGCCAGATCACCGTGCGCCAGGGCAGGCCCTTCAGCACGGCCGTTCGCGTGTAGTCGGAATCGAGCGCTTCGATCATGCCGGAGCGCGCCATGCGGGCGATGTAGCCGAACAGCACCAGGAACAGCGGCAGCGACGGCAGGATCAGGTAGTAGAGCTGCGTGAAGAAGCCGGCGTCGCGCGGCCATGCGGCCGATATCGGCAGCCAGCGCAGCCAGACACCAAAGATCAGGATCAGGATGATGCCGGTGACGAATTCCGGCAGCACCGTCACCGACAGACCGCCGAGGCTGATGATGCGGTCGAGCGGGCGGTTGAGGTTGAGCGCGGCGACGACGCCGCCGAGGATGCCGATCGGTACCACCAGCACGAAGGCGACCGCCGCCAGCTTCATCGAATTGCCGAGCGCATCGATGACGAAAGGCGCGACCGGCGAGCGGAAGATGTAGGACGTGCCCATGTCGCCCTGGACGAAATTGGAGATCCAGCCCCAGTACTGTGCCAGCAGCGGGCGATCGACGCCGAGCGTGTGATTGAGCGCGTCGACCGCGCGCTGGTCGGCGAATGGACCCAATATGGCGCGCCCGACGTTGCCGGGCAGCACCTGGCCGCCCAGGAACACCATGATGCTGAGCAGGAACAGCGTCACCAGCGACAGCGAGACACGCCGGGCAAGGAAGGAGAGAATGGCTAAGACTCCTTGTGGAGCCAGCCCCATGCGGGAGCTGGCTGTTAGAGGATTGGCTTTCCCTTTGAGCATGATCCCGAAAAGTGGGGACCGGTTTTCGGAAAAGGTCATGCTCCAACAAAGAGTTAGTTCAGGCTTTCGATGCCTTGTCGAGGAACAGCTGCGACATGGCGGTCGGCTGTACGCCGGCCACGCCCTTCGCCGTCGCCGTCAGATAGTCGTAGAAATAGCCGAAAATAACAGGCGTTTCCTCGAGCAACAGCTTCTGGATCTTGCCGGCGTCGGCCTTCTGCGCCTCGAGGTCGAGTGCTGCGATGTAGCTGGTCGCCAGCGCGTCATAGTCCTTGTTCTTGAAATGCGCCGCATTCCAGGTGCCTTCGCTCTTCAGCGGTGCCGCAAGATAGACGTTCGGCACGCCGCGGTGGCCGTAGTCGGTGATGCCCATCACCGAATCCAGCCAGTTCGATTTGCCGAACACCGCGTCTCCGTAATAGCCGCTCTGGTCGAGGATGTTGAGATCGAGCTCGACGCCGATCTCCTTGACCCAGTTCTGGATGAGCTGGGCGTATTCGGGGATTTCCAGGTAGCGTTCGGTGGTCAGGGTTATCTTGA
The DNA here is from genome assembly GCF_029269325.1 of Mesorhizobium sp. XAP4. NCBI lineage: Bacteria > Pseudomonadati > Pseudomonadota > Alphaproteobacteria > Hyphomicrobiales > Phyllobacteriaceae > Mesorhizobium > Mesorhizobium sp. XAP4. The sequence continues at coordinate 334,756 of NZ_JARIXW010000003.1, forward strand.
AGCCCTGGCCAAGGCCGGCTGCTTCCATGAGCTGCTTGGCCTGGGCGATATCCTGCTTGCGTTGCGGCACGCTCGTATCGGTCGAAGGATAGACGGCGGCGAACGGGCTGTCATTGCCCAGGGCGGAGCGTCCCTTCATCAGGCCGGCGGCCAGCTTGTCGCGATCGAGGCAGAGCGCAATGGCTCGGCGCACGCGCGCATCCTTCAACGGACCCTCGTCGCAGCGCATGTGCAGCTGCTGATGGGCCGACGACTTCAGGCTGATGATGTCGATGTTCGGATCGTTGAGCAGAGCGACACCGGCCAACACCGGCATCTGGTTGATGATGTCGACCTGTCCGCCCTGCAGCGCCAGGATCTGCGGCTGCATGTCGGTGAAGAAGGTGAATTCGGTGCGCTCGGGCAAGGCCTTGGGACCCCAATAGTCCTCGTTGCGGACGAAGGACGCGCCGACCTTTGCCGTGTATTTCTCAATTCTGAACGGCCCGGTGCCGTCGAAGCTCTTTTCGTAGTCGCCCTTGTAGCTCGCCGGGATGATGACGGCGTTGTAGTTGTCGGACGACACCATGTAGGGGAAGTTGCCGTTCGGCGCATCGAGGTGGAATTCCACCGTGTAGTCGTCGACCTTCTTTGAAGCGCCTTTCTGCAGGATGCCGGTGAACACCGACAGCGCATTGGACGAGTTGGCCGGGTCGGCAAGGCGGTCGATGCTGGCCACGACGTCGTCGGCCTTCATCTCGCCGCCGCTGTGGAATTTTACGCCCTTGCGCAGCTTGAAGGTCCACACCGTGCCGTTGTCGTTCGGCTTCCAGCTTTCGGCCAAGGCCGGCTGCAGCACCAGATCGGGGCCGTCGACGCAAAGGAATTCGGCAACCTGCTGCATGATCAGCAGGCCGCCGGCGTCCGCAATGCTGACCGGGTCGATCGTCGCCGCCGGCACACTGCTGGCGACGCGGATGGTGGCGCCCGGCGCGCCCTGGGCGCGCGCCAGCGACGGCATGCCGCCAAGGCCGGCGGCCATGCCGATGCGGCCCAGCAGCGGCAGCGACAGGCCGAGCAGGCTGCCGTGACGGACGAAGTCGCGGCGGCTGACACGGCCGTCGACGAGGCCATCGATCAGGTGATTTTCAATCGGCGTGCGATTGCGCCGGATCAGATCGAGAATGCTGTGGTTCTTGCTCATGGGTTTTTACCCTTTCCCCTATTTCTTATGGTTGACGAAATTTCGTGGATTGCTCCATTTTCCCGGCACCGGAGGCCTGTCTATCGGAACTTTAGCATGCGGTTTTGTCCGGTCCATCCAGTCGTGGCATGGACGCTCCGGATTGTTGGCTGCACTGCTTCCACCGTCTTTGTCCAACCTTCCCGACCGAAGTCGCGGCGGTTGGCTTCTCGTGTCTGGCCGTCGGTCTTGGCCGCTAGCCGTCATCTAGTTCAGCGGCAAACGGCGATAGGTTCCGGGCTTTGCCGGGTCATGATACTTGTTGCACGGTCCTTTCTCGGTAAAGTCTCTGTGACAGGCAGCGAGGTTTTCGCGCGACAAGGTGACGCCGAGACCGGGACCTTCCGGAACGCGCACGACATTGTTTTTCGGCGAAAACGATCCTTCCTCGGTGACATCCATCGGCAGCATGCGAAACAGCGACTGGTTCGGCTCCCTGATCCAGCCGAGTGCCGCGCACAGATGCAGATAGGCGGCGCTGCCGATGCCGCTGTCGCCGCTGTAGCACCAGAAATCGATCCCGGCATGCTCGCAGGCGCCGACGAAGCGCAGCAGCCGGCCGATGCCGCCATGCGTCGTCGGGTTGCCGACGAACGCGTCCGGCACTTTGGTTTCCATGGCGCGCGCAATGTCGATGTTGTGGGTCGAGAACGGGATCGAGCAATGGCGCCGCAACTCGCGCATCTCCTCGATGGTCGCCACCGGATCCTCCCAGTTGCGCACGCCCAACTCTTCCAGCGGGCGCGCCAGCCGCCGCGCGGTGCTGAGCGAATACGCCTGGTTGGAATCGATACGGATCATCGCATCGTCGCCGAGTTTCCTGCGGATCAGCTCGACCATCCTGAGCGAGATTTTCGGATCTTCGGTCGAGAACTTGCCTTCGAAGAAAGTCGTTCCATGCGTCTCGTGCAATTCGACGCAATAGTCGGCGACTTCCTGGGGCGTCGTCTCGCCCTTCACATTTGGCCCATCACCGCGCAGCGAAAAATAGTCGGTGAACGGGATATCCTTGCGTACGGCGCCGCCAAGCAACTGATAGAGCGGCTGGTTCCACGCCTTGCCGCGCAGGTCCCACAAAGCCATCTCGATGGCGCCGAAAGCCATGATGCGCGTGCGGTCGTTGATCGACTGCACGCCGGTCCAAAAGGGCAGGCAGACATGCTCGGCGCCGGCGATGTCGAAGGCATCGCGCCCGACCAGCCGCGGCGCCAGGACATTATTGATGATCGCGGCCGCCGCTGGCGTCGGCGCTTCGCCGAGGCCGACCAGGCCATCCTCGGTCTCGACTTCGACGACGGTCGGTGAAAATCCGTCGAGTTCGCCGAACACCCAGGCATAGGGCGCTTCGAGGCGCAGATTGATCGGCGTGGCTTTGATGCTGCGGATTTTCATCTCAGCGCCCGATCTCGAAGAACGGCGCGCCGAGCAGATCGGGAACGACGTCTATGCCGAGACCCGGCCCGTCTGGAATGCCCATGCGGCTGCCGGTGACCGGTGGCATGTTCGATGCCGTGCGCACCGTCACCCATTCATGGAAGGCGATGGCGTGCAGCCGGCGCTCTTCCGGCGTCGACAGCGACAGATGCGCCATCGCCGCGGTGTCGATCTCGGCGCCGCCCGTGTCCTCGACCGTGATCATGAAGCCGAGGTCGACGGCAACGTCGCGGATCTGGCGCGTCTTCGTCACGCCGCCAAGGCGCGAGATCTTCAGCGTCAGCCCGTCGGCCGCGCCCAGGCGATGAATTTCCAGCATCGCCTCGAGCGAGGTGACGGATTCGTCGAGCACCATCGGCTTGTCGAGCATGCGGCGCACCGACATGTTTTCATCGATCGTGGTGCAGGGCTGCTCGAACGTGTAGTCGATGGCGCGCGTGGCATCGGCGAATTGGCGCGCCTGATAGGGAGTCCAGCCGGCATTGGCGTCGCAGAAGATGACCGTGCCTTTCGGCACCGAGGAGGCAACCGCGATGACGCGTTCGATGTCGTCATGGACATTGCCGCCGACCTTGACCTGCAGCCGGTGGAAGCCGTCCTTGACGATGCGCTTGGCCAGCGCGGCCATGGCGTCGACGCTCCCGTGCGTGACGACCTTGTAGAGTTCCGCTGTGTCGCTTTCCTTGCCGCCGAGCAGCGTGACCAGCGGCACGTCGGCTGCGCGCGCCGCCAGATCCCAGCAGGCCATGTCGAGCACCGACTTGATGTAGGGATGGCCCTTGAACACCGTGTCCATCAGCCGCCCGATGCTGGCCAGCCCGCGCGGATCGCGGCCGATCAGATGCGGCGCGATCTCGACCACGCCGGCGCGAACGCCGGCGGGGAAGGCGGCTGAGTAAAAATTGCCGAGCGGCGCCATCTCGCCCCAGCCGGTGATGCCGCTGTCTGATGTCATGGACACGATCACCGCGTCGAAGGCGTCGGCCTCGCGCCCCTTCGACATGCGGTATGGCCCGTCAACGAAGGGCTGCATGACGTGGTAGGCCTTGATGGTCTCGATCTGCACGTGTCTTGTCCGCTGTCTGTGGTGTTGGGAACGGGTCAGGCGCCCCTCGATGGGCGTTGTTCGAGGCCGCGCGCGTAGGCAAGCAACTCCTCGAAGTCGAGATCGATATGCTCCCTGGCATGGCGCTGGGCCGCACGCATGTCCTTGCCCTTCAGCAACCGCACATAGGTTTCGTGAACGTCTTCGGCCGACACCGGCTCGTTGCGGGCATGCTGGTGGAGCGCGAAATACATCTGCAGCCGGCTGGTCAGCCGCTGCCAGGTTTCCAGCAGCACCGAATTGTCGGCCCATTCGTAGATCAGGCCATGCAGTTGCAGCGCGGTTTCGATCTGGCGTGTCGTGTCCAATGCGCGGGTCGCCTGCTTCACGGCTTCGTGGCGCCGGTCGAGCTCGTCGAAGAAGCGCTGGTCACGCAGCGGCCACGCCCGCTCGATGGCCAGCTCGTCCATCACCTTGTTGAACGAATAGGCATCGTCGATGTCCTTGGCTGTGACCTCGATGACGAAGGTGCCGGCATAGGGGATGCTGGTCAGGATCCCTTCCTGGACCAGCTCGCGCATCGCCTCGCGCAGCGGCGCGCGGCTGACCCGCATCTGTTCGGAGATACGGAGCTCGTTGAGCTTCTGGCCGGGCGCGAGCTGGCCGGTCAGGATCGCGCGCCGCAACAGCGCAACGATCTCGGCGCGTCGCGTCGTATCCGCGATAGGACTGAAATCCGCTTTCGCCATTCGGCCACTCCCAGGAAACCGAAAGCAAGACAAGCAGATTGTCGACAATCTAACAAGAGGCTATCTCAATTGATTGGCCAACGCTGCAGAGACCGTTCCGAAATTCCCTCTGGCGAGTCATATGGAGCCGCTGTGGAACGGTTGCCGCCGCTGAATGCGATCAAGGCTTTTGAAGTTGCCGCCCGTGCCGGCAGCTTCACTTTGGCCGCCTCTGAACTCGGCGTTTCGTCGGCGGCGGTCAGCCAGCAGATACGCAATCTCGAAACCTGGTTCGGCAAGCAGCTGTTCGCGCGCAGCGGCAACCGCATCGCGCTCACCGACGCCGATCGCCTCGGCAAGGCTCGGCCTGGGCATCGCGCTTGGCCAGCGGGTCATGGCGCACGCCGATCTGGAGGCCGGTCGGCTGATTGCGCTCTCCTCCGTCTCGGTGCGCCTCGGGCACCCCTATTGTGCATTCATGCCGCCGGCCAAGGCCGACCGGGCCGATGTTGCCGGTCTGGTCGATGTTCAGTCGAGCGGCGCCCGCGACCTGTGGGAAGGCCGGGGCGCCGCGCTGAAGCCGGATCCTGACGGGGGTGTTCAGGTGGCCGGCTTTTCCGGTATCGGCGATACGGGCGCTCCGGGGCCGATCTTCTGCAGATTGCCCGTAATCACCTGGTCGCCCTCGGCGACGCCGCTGAGGATGGCGACCTGATCGCCGCTCGTCGGTCCGAGCGAAACGAGCCGCTGGTCGACCGTGTTGCCCTTGCCGACGACATAGAGATATTTGCCGAGCTGGCTTGAGCCCAGGGCCGTCTGGGGCACCATCAGCGCATCGGCCTGCTCTCTCACATGCAGCCGGACACGGACATATTGGCCCGGCAGCAGCGTGAACTTGCCATTGCCGATCGTCGCGCGCGCCGTGATCGTGCCGGTCGAGCGGTCGACCGAATTGTCGATGAAGGTAAGCTCGCCCTTCTGGCTTGCCTCGGTCTGGCCGGGGAGCAGGACATCCACTTCGATCGGGCCGTTCGCACGGGCTTGCTCGATCTCGGTCAGATCCGTCTCGCTCGGGTTGAAGGTGACGTAGATCGGGTCGAGCTGCACCAGCGTGTTGAGCACGGTGCCGGCGACGCTGACCAGCGTTCCGACCGAGGCCTGGTTGCGGCCAAGGCGCCCGGCAAACGGCGCCCGGATTTCAGCGTAGCTCAGATTGAGCTCTGCCGTGCGGACCGCCGCCTGGTTCAGCGCCAGCGATGCCTGCGCTTCGCGCAAGGTGCTGGTGCGCTGGTCGAAGCCGTCCTTGGCGAGGTAGCCGCTCTTGGCGAGCTCGGTGCCGCGACCAAGATTCGATCGGGCATAGTCGAGCGTCGCTGTGTCGCGCTGCACTTGGGCCTTGGCCTGGTCGAGCGCCGCCTGGAAGTCGTCAGGCGAGATCTTGTAGAGAAGATCGCCTTGCCGGACGTCGACGCCGTCGGCTGCGGTCTGCTCCTGCAGATAGCCGGGTATCCTCGCCTGTAAGGTGATGCTGCGGATCGGCTCTGTCCGCGCGGCATAGTCGAGGTAGATCGGGATCGTCTTCTTGACGACACTGACCACCGGCACCGGCATGACGAACGCCGCCGGGGCGGGCGCCGCACCTGCCGTGCCGGCATTGAGGCTGAGATTGCCCATATCGAGCAGGTGGACGCTGGCCACCGAGATCGCACCCAGCGCGACAGCCGTTCCCAACGCGATTTTCCATTTACGCATGATCAGTCTCCAATCTCATTCGGCCGCTTCCGCCAGGGGCGGTAAAGCGTGCTCAGCAGTTGGTTCATTGTCTTGAGAGGCGGGCTCGTCTTTGCCGCGGCGTTCGCGCAGCTGTTCGATGACCGCGTAGAACACCGGCACGAACACCAGCGACAGGATGGTCGCCGCGACCATGCCGCCGAACACGGTGGTGCCGATCGACTGCCGGCTTGCCGCACCGGCGCCGGTCGCAAACATCAGCGGCAGCACGCCGAGGATGAAGGCGAAGGCCGTCATCAGGATCGGCCGCAGCCTGAGCCGTGCCGCCTCCATCGCCGCGTCGACGATGCTGAGGCCTTCCTCGCGCCGTCGCCTTGCGAATTCGACGATCAGGATCGCGTTCTTGGCCGCCAGGCCGATCAGCATGACGAAGCCGATCTGCGAGTAGACGTCGATCTGCATGCCACGCAGCAACAACGCTGCGAAGGCGCCGAACAGGGCCAGTGGCACCGCCAACAGCACCATGAACGGCATCGCCCAGCTCTCATACTGCATCGCCAGGATCAGGAAGACGAAGACAATGGCGAGGCCGAAGACGACGGACGCGATCGATCCTGCCTTGAGCTCCTGGAAGGTGATGCCGGTCCATTCGAAACCGAAATCCCTTGGCAGCGCGGTTGCAGCGGCCCGTTCCATGGCGGCAACCGCCTGGCCGGAGGAAAAGCCCGGTGCGGCGCCGCCATTGATCGAGGCCGAGGCATTGTTGTTGTAGTGCGGCACGGTCTCCGGGCCGACGAAGGGCACGAGTTTGCCCAGCGTCGAGAGCGGCACCATGCCGCCGGAGGCATTGCGCACATAGAGCCGCGAAATGTCGGCGGCACCTGCACGTGCATCCTTGTCGGCCTGGATGGTCACCCGGAAGGTGCGGCCAAACAGGTTGAAGTCGTTGACGTAGAGCGAGCCGAGATAGATCTGCAGCGTGTTGAAGACGTCAGGCAGGTTGAGGCCGAGCAGTTTGGCCTTGCTGCGGTCGAGGTCGTAGTTGAACTGTGGCGTCGAGGTCGAGAACGGCGAGAACAGCTGCTGCGGGTTGATTTCCGGCTGCTTGCGCGCCTCGGCGATCACGGCTTGCGTCGCATCGTTGAGGGCTGAACTGCCGCGGCCGGTCAGATCCTCGACGACGAACTCGAAGCCGCCCGTCGTGCCGATACCGGGGATCGACGGCGGATCGAAGCTCAGCGCAAAGGCCTCCGGGATCTGCATCAGCTTGCCGCGCACATCGGCGACGAGCTTCGACGCGCTCTGGTCGGGGCCCCGCTCCTCCCATGGCTTCAGGATGGCGAATTCGACCGCCGAATTCGATTGCGCGGCACTGGTCAGGAAGTTCAGGCCGCTGATCGAGCCGACGATGTCGACGCCGGGCGTCGCCTGCAGGATGTCACGCGCCTTCTGCGCCACCGCGTCGGTGCGTTCCAGCGACGCGCCGTCGGGCAACTGGATGACGACGAAGAAATAGCCCTGGTCCTCGACCGGAAGGAAGGTCGAGGGCAGCCGCTGCCAGACGAAGTAGGTGGCGACCAGCCCCGCCGCGAACAGGCCGAGCATGATCCAGCGCAAGCGGATGAGGATGCGCACACCATTGGCATAGGCGTGCGACAGCCTGTCGAAGCCGGTGTTGAACCAGCGGAACGGGGCGAACTGCGTTTCGCCGCGATGCCGCAGGAAGGCGGCACTGAGCGCGGGGCTCAGCGTCAGCGAGTTGAAGGCGGAGATGCCGACGGAGATCGCCACCGTCAGTGCGAACTGGTTGTAGAGCTTGCCGGAGACGCCGGGAATGAAGGCGACCGGCACGAACACCGCCATCAGCACCGCGGTGGTGGCGATGATCGGGCCGGTGACCTCGGTCATTGCGGCCTTGGTCGCCGCAAGCGGTTTGAGCCCGGCCTCCAGCTGTCGTTCGACATTCTCGACCACGACGATGGCGTCGTCGACGACGAGGCCGATCGCCAGCACCATGCCGAGCAGGGACAGCATGTTGAGCGAGAAGCCGAGCATCTCCATGACGACCAGCGTCGCCACCAGCGACACCGGAATGGCGATGGTCGGGATGATCGTCGTGCGCCAGCTTTGCAGGAAGAGGAACACCACGGCGACGACCAGCACCAGCGCTTCGCCGAGCGTGATCAGCACGTCATGCATCGACGCCGAGACGAAACGGGTGGTGTCGTAGTGCATCGCATAGGACACGCCCTTCGGGAAACGGCCCGACAGCTCCTGCATCTTGTCCTTGACGCGCTGCTGCAGATCGAGCGCGTTGGAGCCGGGCATCTGGTAAACGGCAAGCACCACGGTCGGGTCTTTACCGAAGAAGGCAGACGACGAATATTGCAGCGCGCCGAGTTCGATGCGGGCGACGTCGCGCAGCCTGACCAGCGAGCCGGTATCGGTGTTGGCGCGCACGACGATGTCGCCGAATTCCTTGGGATCGCTCAAGCGGCCGACGGCGTTGACCTGCATCTCGAAGGCGGTGCCGGCGGGTGCCGGCGACTGGCCGATCTTGCCGGCCGCCACCTGGACGTTCTGTTCGGCGATGGCGTTTTGCACATCGACGGCGGTGATGCCGAGATTGGCGAGCTTGTCGGGATCGAGCCAGACGCGCATCGAATAGCGCCGCTCGCCGAAGATCTGCACGTCGCCGACGCCGGGCAGCCGCTTCAGCGGGTCGACCACCTGCAGATAGGCAAGGTTGCTCAGCGCCACCGGATCGACCGAACTGTCGGGCGAAGTCAGGTTGACGATCAGGACGAAGTTCGGATTCTGCTTCTTGATCGTCACGCCGCCCTGGTTGACGATCGCCGGCAGCGACGAGGCGGCCTGCGAGACGCGGTTCTGCACGTCGACGGCGGCGGTGCTCAGCGAATAGCCGACATCGAAGGTGATGGTGATGGTCGAGGAGCCGTCATTGGAACTCGTCGACGACATGTAGGTCATGCCCTGCACGCCGTTGATCTGCTGCTCCAGCGGCGTCGTCACCGTGTCGGCCACCACTTGTGCGCTGGCGCCCGGATAATGGGCGCTGACCACGACCTGCGGCGGCGTGATGTCGGGAAACTGCGAGACGGGCAGCAGGAAATAACAAATCGACCCGGCGAGCACCATGATGATGGCGATCGCCGAGGCGAAGATCGGACGGTGAATGAAAAAGTTTACCACGACACGCACGCCTCTCCGGCTGCTGTTGCCCGCCCGAAGGCGCTGGCAACCCTGGACAGCCTTTGGCCGCGCTTGTCACCGAGGCCGTCCCGCGAACGCAGCAACGGCACCTCGCCACGCTGCGTATCGGCGAGCGAGCGCAACATCGTCTCGAAGGCGCGCGGGTCGACGCCATCGGCTTTCATGACCAGCCGGATCATCGGATCCCGGACGGCTTCATCTATGGTAAGATCGCGGCGCTGTGGCATGGCCGGCTCCTTGTCTGTCGATTCGCAGCCCGTGCTCGCGAACCGTTTTCATCTCTTCACCGGCCGAGGCCGCATGATTGGCAGTTTCTCGCCCCTCTCGTCTGGCAGGGCCGTTCACGGCCTTGTTATTGACGGTGGACGATATAGGTGTTACCAGTAAGTAACATTCTGGAAGTTACAGACCGGTAACACCCTAGTCAAGAGGTGGCCGAGGGTTTTTTGGAAACGAAAGGAGATCATGATGGCAGACGGCATCGTGGAGCGCTCTCGTCCCCGGGATCGGATCCTGGAGACGGCACGCGACATGTTCCACAAGCATGGCATCAAGGGCGTCGGCGTCGACGCCATCACCGAAGCTGCCGGCACGAACAAGATGACGCTCTATCGTCACTTCGAATCCAAGGACGAACTGATCGTCGAATGCCTGCGCGCCAATGCGGCCAAGGCCGGCGCTATGTGGGAAGCATTCGAGGCCGAATTCCCTGGTGACAAGCTTGCCCAGCTGCATGCCTGGGTTCGCAAGGCGGCTGCCATGCTCAATGCGGACGGCCGCGGCTGCGACATGGCCAACGCTGCCGCTGAGCTGACCGAGCCGGACCATCCGGCCAGGCTGGTGATCAAGGAGCTCAAGGAAGCCCAGCGCGCGCGCCTTGTGACGCTATGTCGGGATGCCGGCATTGGTCAGGCCGAACTGCTCGCCGATACGCTGTCGCTGCTGTTCGAGGGCGCGCGTGTCAGCGTGCAGACCGTGGGTACCGAAGGCCCGAGCACCCAGTTCGTGCGCATGGCCGAAGGGCTGATCGTTTCGTTCCGGGGCGCTGCCGCCGGTTGAGATTCGCCACGATTGTTGGCGGGTTACGGCTCTATGACGGAGGGCCGCGTACGCCTTTGACCCAGGCGGTATGGAAACTCCGGCGGCCAAACGAAAAAAGCCCGCTGCCGGGAGGAGGTGGCAGCGGGCTCGATTTTCGAATGTGGCGCGGGAGGAGGTGCACCCCATTCAGCGTCGGCATCGCATCTGGGAGGAGTAGATGGCCGACAACCAGAACCTACGAGTTGCCCAACGATTCGGCAACAAAGAAACTTGCATAGCTGCTGTGCAGATTTGCCGTGCCAATTATCATACAAATCCGGCAACAGGCATTTTTGCAGGCCGCCTGCTTCACTGCACCGGCACGTTTTCCCTGAAGATCAGGCGCGGTTCGATGAACTTGCGCGTCAGATAGGGGGCCGAGGAGGCAATCGAGCCGAGCAGGCGAATGACCGACTGCTCGGCGATCAGCCGCGCATTCTGGTCGATGACGACATCGGCGAGATCGTCGACGAGATGACCGCGCGTGTCCTTGGTCAGGTCGTGGCAGATGAACACCGGCTTGCGGTTCGGCCTGGCCTCGCGGATCGCCTTTGCAACGCCCGAATGTCCAGCTCCGACGCAATAGATGCCGAGCAACTCCGGCTCGTCGTGCAGTGCCTTCATGGTCTCGGTGTAGCTGGCATCGGGCTCGTCGTTGATCTCGACGGCGCTGCTGACGGTCAGATTGGGAAACTCCTCATTGAGCACCGAGCGGAAACCCATCTCGCGTTCCTCGTGGCCGCGATAGGAACGTGAGCCGACGACCATCGCCAGATGGCCGGTGCGGCCGCCAAGGAAGCGTCCCATCAGCAGCGCCGCCGTTCGTCCCGCCACCCGGTTGTCGATGCCGACATAGGCCGCGCGCGGTGCCGTCGGAACATCGGACACCAGCGTCACCAGACGCATGCCGGCTTCGACGATGTCGCGCAGGATGTTGCGCGTACGCGGATGATCGACAGCGATCACGCCGACGCCATTGGCCCTGAGCGACAGGTTTTCGACAGCGCTCTGCAGCGCGTTCGGCGAGATACCGGCGAGATTGTGGATCCGGCACGAGGCGACAAGCGGCAGACGCGCGGCGTAGTCCTCGATATGCCCGGCGAGATCGCGCATGAAGGCATTGCTGCCGATCGGCAGCAGGAATTCGAGGTGGGCGGGCCGCGAGGGCAGCGTCACCTGATCGGCGACCGGCAGGTAGCCGAGTTGCTTGGCCGCCTCCATGACGCGCTGGCGGTTGGCCGCACTCGCACCCGGCCGGTTGTTCAGCACCCTGTCGACCGTTGCGGTCGACAGCCCGCAATTGCGGGCGATATCCGAGACGGTGGCTTTCATGCCGCTACCTATGCGCCCTGCGATGCCGCGCCAGACAAGCGATGCGATCTGAGGCGGCGGTGATTGCCGCCATCACCCGACAGTCAGTGCGACGGCTTGCCATCGGTGATGGCATCGCGGATTTCCTTGTCCGACATGCCGGTGATGATCCGCTCTACCTCCGCCACGCTGGTCGTCTTCGGGTCGATGTCGTCGGCGACCACCTTGCCCCGGCGCATGACGACGATGCGGTCGACCACCTGGAAGACATGGTGGATGTTGTGGGCGATGAAAATGCAGGAATGGCCGGAATCGCGGGCGCTGCGCACGAAACTCAGCACGCCCTGTGTTTCGGCGACGCCCAGATTGTTGGTGGGCTCGTCGAGGATGATCAGGTCGCTGTCGAAATGCATGGCGCGCGCGATCGCCACCGCCTGACGCTCGCCGCCGGAGAGCGAACCGATCGGCGTCGTCGGCGGGATGTTCTTCGAGATGCCGACCTGCTTGAGCAGGTCGCGGGCAACCGTGTTCATCGCCTCCTGGTCCATCCGGTTGAGGAAGCGCGGCGGTTTGATCGGCTCGCGTCCGAGGAACAGATTGCGGGCGATCGACAGTTGCGTGACCAGTGCGGAGTCCTGGTAGATCGTCTCGATGCCATGGGCGATGGCGTCGCTGGTGCTGCGCAGGCTCACCTTCTTGCCACGGATGAAGATATCGCCGCTGGTCAGCGGAACGGCACCCGAAAGCACCTTGATCAGCGTCGACTTGCCGGCGCCATTGTCGCCGAGCAAGCCGACGATCTCCCGTTCATTGACATGGAAATTGGCATCCTCCAGCGCCTGCACGCGGCCGTAGGACTTGCGGATGTTCGTCATGCGGATCAGTGGCTCGGCCATGGTTCAAGTCCCCGCCTGATGCCGGCGTTCCAGCCATGAATGCAGTGCCATCATGCCGAGGATGATGGCACCGATGAAGATGTTGTAGGCAAGACCAGGCACGCCGATCAGCACGATGCCGTTGCGCATCACGCGCAGGATCAGGATGCCGAGCACGGTGCCGATGATCGTGCCGCGCCCGCCGGTAAGTGCGGTACCGCCGATCACCACCATGGCGATGACTTCCAACTCATAGCCGGTACCGCTGTTGGGGTTGGCGGCGGACGTGCGCAACGAAGAGATGACGCCGGCAAGCGAGGCCATGACCGACGACAGCACGAACAAGCCGATCTTGACCCCGCTGACATTGACGCCGCGCGCCCGCGCCGCGCTCGGGTTGCCGCCGGCCGCCTGGATCCAGTTGCCGGTGCGGCTTTGCGTCAGTACGTAGCCGAGCGCGATCGCCGCGGCGATGAACCAGAACAGTGACATGTAGATGCGGAACGGGCCGATGAAGAAGTCGCCGACCAGCGCTTCCGCCAGCCAGCTGCCCTCCGCACTCCAGGTGCGCTGGGGAAAACCGTCGGTGACGAAAAGGGCGGTGCCGCGCACCACCAGCAGCATGCCGAGCGTCACCAGGAAGGATGGGATCTTGAGCTGCGTCACGAACCAGCCATTGACCAGCCCGATGAAGGCGGCGACCAGCAGCGCGGCGACAAAGCCAACTTCGAGCGAGGTCAGGCCGCTGTTGAACAGGGTCCACATCAAGACCGGCGAGAAGCCGAACAAGGAGCCGACCGAGAGGTCGAACTCGCCGGACGTCATCAACAGCGTCATCGCCAGCGCGATCAGGCCGAGCTCGACCGTGAAAGCCAGCGTGTTGGAGATGTTCTGCGGCGACAGGAAGTCGTGGTTGAAACTCCAGAAAACGGCGATCTCGACGACGAGCAGCACGAAAGGGCCGAATTCCGGCCGTGCGATCAGGCGTGGGACGAGCGAATGATTTTCCACAGGCAATCCGCGACATGAGTGGAAGGCTGAGCGTTGCACATCGCGTGCGAAGGGCTCGGCGAAATGGAGAGCCAGTCGCGACCGTTGGGCGGCCGCGACTGTTGAGATTGGATGTTACTTGCCGGACAGGATGTCGTCGTAGATCTGCGCGGTGTCTTTTTCATAGAGCGCGCCGGTGATGACGTTGAAGCCCGGAGGAATGCCGCCGGCGGCCATATTGGCCAGCGAAAGCGCGACATAGCTGGTCGCCTGCGGGTCCTGCCACTGGCCGGCATTGACATAGCCGTTCAGTACTTCCTGGGTGGTGTCGAGCGAATTGCCCCAGCCGACGACCGGGATTTCGCCCGGCTTGATGCCGACCTGGTCGAACACCCGCTTGATCGAGCCGGTGACGAGGTCGCCTAGGCCGATGATCGCCTTGACCTTGGCCTTGTTCGCCGTGAGGTAGTCGACCATGCGGTTGATCACTTCAGCCTGATCAAGCGTCGCTTCCGTGATTTCATAGGTGATGCCGAGCGGCTCGAAGACGCTCTTGATGCCTTCCTCTTCCTGCACGCCATAGGTGGCGCCGGGGATTTCGACCGGCATCCAGACGAAGTCGCCCTTCTTCACCAGGCCTTTGTCGACCAGATACTGTGCCCAATGCTTGCCGAAGGTGACATTGTCGCCGCCGACATAGGCGTTGAAATCGGCTTTCGGATCAGGCGTGTTGAAATTGATGATCGGCACTTTCGCCGCACGCGCTTCCTTGACGATCTCGATCAGGCTGCCCGGATCGGGGCTCGTGGTGACGATGCCATCGGCCTTGGCGGAGAGGGCGGCGCGAACCGCTTCCTGCTGCGAGGCGACATCGCCGTTGTGGAACGAGGTGTTGACCGTGTTGCCGGTGTCCTTGGCCCACTGCTTGGCGCCGGCCAGGAAGTAGGTCCAGACCGGATCGGCCGGACCGCCATGCGAAATCCAGTAGAACGTCTTGGCCTGTGCCGCTGCTGGTACCACCATCAGCGCCACCAACAGGCCGTATAGAACGCGTCTTAGCCGTGTCAGCATTTGATTTCCTCCCGTTTGTAGATCGTCAGTTCAAAATCCGTCCCTTGTTCTGCGTCTTTTGCCAGTGCCGATCGGATGCGTCAGAGCATCCCCTTTTTCGACGGATGGCAAGCCTCCATCTGCCAGGCCTCCATCTGCAGGTGTAGTGGGCGCCTGACGGGGCGTCATCAGCCGTCCCATCAGATTGCATCAGTTGAGGTGATTTTCCGACTGTCGGATAATTGGTGTGATGTTTCGGTCGCGCGAACGCGGCCTGCGCCGACAAGGGCACGCCGACGACCATCCCAGGCCCACGGGACCAGGTCCGCAGCGCCCTGGCAGGGCGCCGACGATATCAGTTGCTAGATCAGATCGGCTCTGGCCAGCTCCCGCATCAGATGGCTGGCGCCGTAGGTCCAGTGCGGGCAGTCTGGCGACAGCTGCACGCGGTTGACCAGCGCGCCGAATTTTTCCGACGAGATGGTGACGATGTCGCCGACCTTGTGGGTAAAACCCTTGCCCTTCTCGCCGCGATCCTTGGACGGAACGAACATGGTGCCGAGATAGAGCGCCAGCCCGTCCGGATACTGGTGGTGCGGCCCCATGGCCGCGGCGACCAGTTCCTCCGGCGAGCGGCTGATCTCGGCCATCGAGCTTGCGCCCTCCAGCGAGAACCCGTCCTCGCCCTCGACTTTCAGGCGCACGACGGCCCGCTTGACGTCATCGATCGAGAACGTCTCGTCGAACAGGCGGATGAAGGGGCCGAGTGAGGCCGAGGCATTGTTATCCTTGGCCTTGCCGAGCAGCAGCGCCGAACGCCCTTCGACGTCGCGCAGATTGACGTCGTTGCCGATAGTGGCGCCGACGATCCTGCCGCTGGAGGCGGCGATCATGGCGATCTCGGGTTCCGGATTGTTCCAGGTCGACACCGGGTGCAGCCCGACATCGGCGCCGAAGCCCACCGAGGCCATCGGCTGGCACTTGGTGAAGATCTCGGCATCGGGGCCGATGCCCACTTCCAGATATTGCGACCAGGCGCCGCGCGAAATCAGCTTGGCCTTGATCTCCATCGCCTCGGGCGAACCGGGCTTCAGCTTCGACAGGTCGTGGCCGATCAGTCCGGCAATGTCGGCGCGGATGGCATCGGCTTTTTCAGCCGAACCACGCGCCTGTTCCTCGATCACCCGTTCCAGCAGGCTGACGACGAAGGTGACGCCCGATGCCTTGACCGCCTGCAGGTCGACCGGGGAGAGCAGGTAGGGTTTTGCTGGATCGCGCCCGGTTTCAAAACTGTTGGCGGCGATGTCATCGAGCGAACCGATCGGTCTGCCTTCGGCCGAGCGGACATGCCCAGCCGGGTCGGCCATCTCGCAAAGGTCGCGCATGGTCGGTGCCGTACGCGAGGTGATGTCGAAGACCGTGCCATCGCGAACCGTGACGACCAGCGGGTATGCAGCACCGCTGCTTCTGGCGCGTCCGACAAAAAGGCCCTCGCTGGGCAGGTGGGTCGGGTTCGTCATGGCGCTCTGTCCTCTTAGTGATCGACAATGTGGTGAAGTGATCGACAATGTGGGCTAGCCGGATCGGCGTGGCACTTTCACCGGATTCCCGTCAAAGGTCTATCCCGTCGCAGGCGATCGGAACTCTGGGTCTCCGGTCGTCTCGGCGGCAGTCCACAGGCGAAAGCCATGGTGCTCTTTCAAAATTGTGAAATTCTGACTAGGATTTTCACCAATCGCAGCGCATTCAGGTGACCCTTGGCGACAGCATTCTCCGATCCCATCTGGCGCAGGCCGCAGGCAGCTTCCACGTTTCAATCGCTTCCCAATGGCGAACGGGTCGATCTCGCCATCGTTGGCGGTGGCATCATGGGCTTGTCGACTGCCTTGCATGCCGCCCGGCTTGGCCTGTCGGTGCAGGTGCTGGACGCCGGCGAGATCGGCCAGGGCGCATCAGGCTTGAATGGCGGCCAGGTCATTCCCGGCCTGAAATACGATCCGGAATGGTTGCTTGAGCATTTTGGCCCGGAGCGCGGCGAGGCGCTTGTCAATTTCGCGGCGTCGACCGCCGACGCGGTGTTCGAGCTGATCCGCGACGAGAATCTGGCGGTGCCGTTCGTTCGAAATGGCTGGATCCAGGCGGCGCACACCGAGGCCGCGCTGAAGGCGGCGACGAACCGCGACCGGCAATGGCACGCGCGCGGTGCCGACGTCCGGTTGCTGAACGCAGAGGAGACCGCAGCCAGGACTGGCGCACAGGGTTATCTCGGCGGCTGGCTCGACCGCCGCGCCGGTGTGATCGATCCGCTCGCCTACACGTCTGAGCTTGCCCGGGTCGGGACCGCGACTGGCGTGAGGATAGCAGAGCGCCAAAGGGTCGTGCGGCTCGCCAATGCCGCCGGTGTTTGGCGTATTTTGATCGAAAATGGCCTGGAATTGCAGGCAAAGGCGGTCGTGCTGGCGACAAACGCCTATACGGACGGTCTGATCCCCGGTCTCGCCCAGACGATCGTGCCGCTGCATTCCTTTCAGATCGCCACAGCGCCGCTGCCGTCCAACCTGGCGGCCACGATCCTGCCGGAAGGGCAGGCGGTGTCGGACTCCAGGCGCATCCTCGTCTACTACCGCAAGAGCGCCGACGGCCGGCTGGTGCTTGGCGGACGGGGACGCATGGCGCTGCCGACGAGCGCCGGCGACTGGGCGCATCTCGAGCGTGCGCTGGTACGGCTCTATCCCTCGCTGTCCGGCGTTCCCATCGAGAAGCGCTGGTTCGGCCGGGTGGCGATGACGCCGGACCACCTGCCGCACATCCACGAGCCGGAGAAAGGCCTGCTCGCCGTGGTCGGCTGCCAGGGTCGTGGTGTCGGCCTGATGACTGCGCTTGGCGAGCGCATCGCCGGCTACCTCCAAAGTGGCGACGCCAGGCAATTGCCTTTCCCGGTCTCGCCGATCCGGCCGATCCCGTTTCACGCCTTCCGCCAGGTCGGCGTCGCCGCGACCA
Organism: Mesorhizobium sp. XAP4; assembly: GCF_029269325.1. Lineage (NCBI taxonomy): Bacteria > Pseudomonadati > Pseudomonadota > Alphaproteobacteria > Hyphomicrobiales > Phyllobacteriaceae > Mesorhizobium > Mesorhizobium sp. XAP4. The sequence continues at coordinate 352,456 of NZ_JARIXW010000003.1, forward strand.
TCGCCTGGTATCGCCTGCTCGATGCGTTGGAGCGCTGACCAGGGCGCTTCATCCCCTTGGGGCTCCGTTAGGGGATTCTGCTTGACAGTTTCATGAATATGAAAAACTCTAAGCCAATTTCAAATTTCCAATAGGCAGGTCGATGTCGACCCTAGTTGCCACATCAGCGCCAGAGGCCCGGTCTTCCCAGGGCTTCCGGGTCGCCATGCTGCTGCCGGGCGCGCTGGTCACCTTGCTGCTGATCCTGTTTGCGCTTGGCCTCGTGCTTTTCCTCGCCTTCCGCGGCAATGACGGTTCGCTGCTCGGCGCCGGTTTCACCGTCGCGAACTTCGTCACCGTGGTGTCCGATCCGCTGTACTGGACGGTGACGCTGCGCTCGCTGATCATTGCCGCTCTGGTCACGCTGGCGACGGTCGTCACGGCCTATCCCGTCGCCTACTACCTTGCCTTCCACGCCGGCCGGCGGCGCGGCCTGCTGCTGTTCCTGGTGACGCTGCCGTTCTGGACCAGCTATCTCCTGCGCGTCTTCGCCTGGAAGATCGTGCTCGCCTACAATGGCGTTTTGAACTCGGCGCTGATCGAAAGCGGCATCTGGTCCGAGCCGACATTGGCCTTTCTCAACACGCCGGCCGCCGTCGTCGTCACGCTGGCGCACGCCTATGCGCCTTTCGCCATCCTGCCGATCTACGTGGCGCTGGACACCATCCCGAAATCGCTGATCGAGGCCGCTTGCGATCTCGGCGCGCGGCCATTCACCTCTTTCCGCCGGATCGTGCTGCCCAATTCGATGCCGGGCGTGCTGGCGGCAGCCCTCGTCGTCTTCGTGCCGACGGTCGGCGACTATGTCACGCCGGCGCTCGTCGGCGGCCCGGCCAGCACCATGATCGGCACGCTGATCCAGGCGCAATTCGGCAAGGCCAATGACTGGCCGTTTGGCGCAGCACTCTCCGTCGCCGTCATGCTGGTCATCCTGTGCGTGGTGCTGGTCGCCCGCTTCGCCGACCGCAGATTTGGCAGCCGCACATGAGCACTGCACGCACGCAGGGAGGTGGCCGCTGGCTCGGCATGTATGTCGCCGCCTATTTGGTCTTTCTCTATCTGCCGGTGCTGCTGATCCCGCTGTTTTCCTTCAACAACTCGATCCAGGCAGCGTTTCCGCTGCAAGGTTTTACCTTGCAATGGTACGCGACGCTGTTCGGCAATTCGGCGCTGACCGGTGCACTCTTGAACAGCCTCGCCATCGGCGCCATCGCCGCCACGGGTGCGACGCTGTGCGGCATCACCGTATCCTACATGGACCTCTACGGCCGCTCGCCCCTGGCCGCCACCATCAGCGCCATCGCAAGGCTGCCGATCCTGATCCCGGGCGTCATCGTCGGCATATCGCTGCTGATCCTCATCAACCTCGTTGGTCTGGGGCCATCGCGCGTCGCCATCGTTCTCGGCCATATATTGGTGGCGCTGCCGACGACCGTGGTGATCATGCGCAGCCGCTTCGCCGCCATCCCGAAAACCATTCGCGAGGCGGCACTCGATCTCGGCGCCTCCGACTGGACGACCTTCCGGCGGGTCATGCTGCCGCTCAGCCTGCCGGCCATCGTCTCGGCATTCATGCTGGCCTTCCTGATCTCCTTCGATGAATTCATCGTCGTGTTCTTCCTGGCCGGCACCGAGCCGACGCTGCCGCTCTACATCTGGAGCCAGCTGCGTTTTCCCCGGTCGCTGCCGACGGTGATGGCACTGGGCACTTCGATCCTGGCGGTGTCCTTCGTCATCGCTGCAGCAGCTGAAATCCTGCGCCATCGCGGCTTGTCCGCCACGGCGCCAAAGCCCGCGGATCCATCACAACCAAAACAAACCAAGAGAGGAGAACTGCAATGGCATTCGACCTGAAATCGATCTCTGCAAAGACTGTTTGCGCTGGATTGACGGCGTTCGCGCTGGCGCTGTCGTCGACCGTCGCTTTCGCCGGCGACAAACTGCAATATTTCACCTGGTCGGGCTATGAACTGCCCGACTTCAACAAGAGCTTCCTTGCCGCGCATCCCGATGGCGTCGAGGCCTCGATCTTCGGTGACGACGATGACGCCTTCACCAAGGTCAAGGCCGGCTTCCGACCCGACATTGCGCATCCCTGCTATGACAAGGTGGCGCGCTGGAACAAGGAAGGCCTGCTGCAGCCGATCGACACCAAGCGCATCAAGAACTGGGACTCGATCTTCCCGGTGTTCAAGAACCTGCCAGACCTGCAGGCTGGCGACGGCAAGGTCTGGATGGTGCCGTGGGACTGGGGCAACACCTCGATCCTCTACCGCACCGATCTGGTGAAGAACCCGGAAGCGAGCTGGAACCTTTTGTGGGACAAGCAGTATGCCGGTCGCATGGCGACGATCGACGCGGTGCATGACACGCCTGTCGTGGCGGCGCTGCTCGCCGGCGTCAATCCGTTCGACATGACGCCGGAGCAAATGGACAAGGTGGCCGAGAAGCTGCGCGAGCAGCGCCCGCTGCTCTCCAACTACACCACCGACATGACCTCCGTCGAACAGGCGCTGGCCAGCGGCCAATTGGTCGCCGCCATGACCTGGAACGCGTCGGCCACCTCGCTCAAGAAGCAGGGCGTGCCGGTCGAGTTCATGAAGCCCAAGGAGGGCATGCTGACCTGGGCCTGCGGCTTCGTGATGCTCAAGGAGGCCAAGAATGTCGACCTCGCCTATGATTTCATCAACAGCCGGCTGGAGACGGATTCCGGCAAATACCTGATCGAGGCCTACGGCTATGGCAGCTCGACCAGTTCGGCCTTCGCGGCGGTGCCGAAGGAGGAGCTGGAGAAATTGCAGCTGCCGTCCGACCCGGAGGTGATGCTGAAGACCACCATCTTCACCGGACCGATGAAACAGAATGACGACCTCGCCAAGATGTTTGAGAAGGTGAAGGCGGGGGGATAAAGCTCCCCCTTCTCCCCTTGTGGGAGAAGGTGTCGCCGAAGGCGACGGATGAGGGGTGCTCCAGGGAACACCAGCGTCTCACTCCGCTGGAACACCCCTCAACCGTCTCGGCGCTGCGCGCCGATCCACCTTCTCCCACAAGGGGAGAAGGGAAAGCAAACGAGGACTAACGCATGGACATGCTGGATGAAGCGGCTGGGAAGCCGAAGGACGATGCCGACGTTCGCGTCGGCCGGCGCGTGCGGGCGCTGCGGCTGGAGCGCAATTTGTCGCTGGCCGATCTTGCGGCAAAGGCCGGCGTGTCGATCGGTGCATTGAGCCAGATCGAGCGCGGCATGTCCTCGCTTCGCGTCAAGGTGATCTGGCCGCTCGCCGCCGCCCTCGACATCGAGCCGTCGGCGCTGATCGCCGACGGCAACGATGCGGCCAACGATCTCTATTGCGTGCGTGCCGACAAGCGGCGGCAAATCCCGGTGAAATCGGAAGGCATTGCCAAGGCGCTGCTGTCACCGCCGGGCGCGACGCTGACCGGCATGCTGGTGACGGTGGAAGCCGGCGGCGGCACGGCCGAGGCCTATGCGCATGCCGGCCATGAATTCGGCTTCGTGCTGGCCGGTGAGGTCGAACTGGTGGTGGATTCGACGAAATACGGGCTGAAGGCGGGCGACAGCTTTGCCTTCAAGAGCACGCTTTTGCATGCCTTCCGCAATCCGGGCGCCGAGCGGTGCCAGATCCTCTGGGTCAACACCACGAAGCCGTCCGAGGTTCGCGATGGCGCCTGATCCACTCGTCCGGCTGCAGGCGGTCTCGAAGATTTTTCCCGGCGGCATCGTTGGGCTCGACGCTGTCGATCTCGACATTATCAGCGGCGAGTTCATCACGCTGCTCGGGCCGTCGGGCTGCGGCAAGACCACCAGCCTGCGCGTCATCGCCGGTTTCGAAAGCCCGTCGAGCGGCAAGGTGTTGCTAGACGGCCGCGATATCACGGCCCTTCGACCGTTCGACCGGCCGGTCAACACCGTGTTCCAGGACTATGCACTGTTCCCGCACATGAATGTTGCAGAAAATGTCGGCTTCGGTCTGTCGCTGCGCAAACTGTCTGGAGCCGAACAGGCTAAGCGCACCGGCGAAGCGCTCGACATGGTCGGTCTCGCCGACAAGCTTGGCGCCCGCGTCTCCGAACTGTCGGGCGGCCAGCGCCAACGCGTCGCGCTCGCGCGTGCCATCGTCTGCGAGCCGCGCGTGCTGCTGCTCGACGAGCCGCTGTCGGCGCTCGACGCGCATCTGCGCGAACAGATGCAGGTTGAGCTGAAGCGGCTGCAGTCGCGGCTTGGCACCACCTTCGTCATGGTCACCCACGACCAGACCGAAGCGCTGTCGATTTCCGACCGCATCGTCGTCATGAACAAGGGCCGCATCGAGCAGATCGCACCGCCGGCCACACTTTATGACCGGCCTGCCACGAAGTTTGTGGCGAGCTTCATCGGCACCATGAATCTCCTGCAATCACGGTTTGTCGGCCGCGATGGCGATCGCTTGCGTTTCACCGCCGGCACCCTGCCGCTGGAGGCTATTTCTGAAACCGGCGAGGCACCTGCCGAGGGCGCTACCCGCACCATCGGCGTGCGCCCGGAGGATTTGCTGGCGATGGCCGAGGCGGCGCCCGGCACCGCACCGGCGCGCGTCAACAGCGTCGTCTTTCACGGCCGCACGCTGCGCCTGCATGCCGAACTCGGGCAGGGCGCGCCTGTCGTCATCGACGCGCCGCGCCAGGCCGAGGGTTTTCGCTTCCAGGTCGGCGACGTGGCGCATATCAGCCTGCGCCGTGGCGCCAACTGCCCAGTGCTGCCAGGTTAGTTCATCGATACCTGAAACGGAGCACACGTCGCACGTTCAGCGGCCACAAGCAGTCGGGCAACGGTCGCGACTATGCCGATCGGGCGATCGACGATTTCTCAAGGACGTAGGTTTCAAGCCACCCTCAGCAGAGCTTCTTCGACTGTTGAACTCGCGGGCGATGATCCGGAAAGCACGACCGACCGTTCGCTCATTTCCGCTTGCCATGTTCCCGTTTTGTTCTAAAATCTCCGGCTTGGCGGGGATGGGTGGCGCAAAAGGAGGAAGGACATGAACGAACTGCCCACATTCAACACAGCCGAAAACGGTCAAACATCTTTCAACTGGCATGAGCGGAACAGGCGTCGTCGCACTGATCGGTTGTTCTTCTGTCACCTGATGGATGGCACCATCGCCGACCCTATCGCTTTACAAGCAACCGCTTGGCGCCAGGAACTCGGGCTGAAAGGGAAAACAATTGCCGATCACATCTCGCTTGTTGGACTCGGCGACCATGACGGATTGCCGGAGGGCTTGGTAGAACTCGCTCACCACATAGGCTCGATGATTGTCGCAAAACCATTCGACGTTTCTTTTGATCGTTTGTGCGCTTTTGGCGGTGGCGCGCTTGTTTTACGCAACAGCGACGGCAATCCTTCGCTGCAAGAATTCTGGCGAAACCTGACGGCAGTGATTTCGGATAGCCCGTTAAAGCTCTTTCTCACAAAATCCATTGAACCGCATGTCACGCTGCTTCGCGACAAAGTGGGAGTGCCCAAAATTCGCGAAAGGGCGATTGAGCCCATCAGTTGGACAGTGCGGGATTTCGCGCTCGTCCAGAGCTTCATCCAGGAAGGTCGCTATGAGGTGCCTCACCGTTGGCAATTGACGGGCCAGGACGATGCCCGGCCCGCGATGTAAACGCCTCAAATCATCGTCATATGTCCGCGGGGACCATCATCCTGACATGGCTTGTCAGCTACGGCGCGGTCCGACGATGGCAGGCCAGCAGGCTGTTCCCTACCTAAATGCGTCTGAACAGGAGGAACGAAAATGACCATCGCGGAAATTGCCAAGGATTTTACCGAGCTGCTCAAGCAGGGCGAGAACGAAGCTGCCGCCGAGAAGTACAATTCCGACGATATCGTGAGCTACGAAGCCATGGAGGGGCCGATGGCCATCTCCCGTGGCAAGGAGGCTCTCAGGCAGAAGGGCCAGTGGTGGCAGGAGAACAATGAAGTCCATGGCGGCTCTGTCGAAGGCCCCTATGTCAATGGCGACCAGTTCGCGGTGCGCTTCAAGTTCGACATAACGCCCAAGGCTACCGGCGAGCGTGTCACCATGGATGAAGTCGGCCTCTACACGGTCAAAAACGGCAAGATCACCGAAGAGCGCTTCTACTACTAGGGCCGAACCCCGGCTTCCGGCTCACGTCGCTGCAGGATCAGGAAATTAGACGGCCGGGACATTGTCCTGGCCGTCATGTGGAACGGAGATATGGCAACGGCTCTGGCAAAGCGGAAAGGGGGGTTTAGTCTGTGGAACGGATTCGACAGTCAGCCAAGGAAGCACGCTTTTGACGATCACCATGTACGGCATCACCACTTGCGACACGGTCAGGAAGGCGCGCGTCTGGCTGGAAGGCCATGACGTAGCCTACCGGTTTCACGATTTCAGGGCCGAGGGACTGGACGCGAAGCGGCTGGATGGTTGGGCGGGCAAGGTCGGCTGGGAAAAGCTGCTCAACAAGGCGAGCACGACGTTCCGCGAGCTGCCGGACAAGGAAAAGCAGGGTCTCGACGAGAAGAGCGCCAAGGCGCTGATGCTGGCCAAGCCGACCATGATCAAGCGGCCGGTGCTGGAGGTAGGCGACCGGGTTATGGTCGGGTTCAAGGCTGATCTCTATGAGGCGGCGGTGGGGAAGTAGAGCTGCCTCTCGTTCCACGGTGTTCCGTGGCGCCCCCCCTCTGTCCTGCCGGACATCTCCCCCTCAAGTGGGGAGATTGGCAGCTTCGCCGCTCCGCCATTCCTGTCACGTTCGGGATTTGCGAAGAAGATGATGACAGCGGATCTCCCCACCTGAGGGGGAGATGGCCGGCAGGCCAGAGGGGGGGCGCTGTCCCGCCGACCGCCATAAAATCTCAGCGTCCGCGCAAATACCCCGCCAGCGCCACCGCATTGTTGTGCGCCTCGTCATGCGCGCCGTAGAGCAGCGTCACCTTGCCGTTACCCAGCAGGCCTCGCAACTGCGTCACCGCCGCGCCATTCCCATCCAGCTCAGCGCGATACCGCTCCTGAAACTCCGCCCAGCGCGCCGGCTCGTGGCCGAACCATTTGCGCAACTCGTCGCTCGGCGCGATGTCCTTCAACCACAGCGTCAGCGCGGCGTCTTGCTTGCTGACGCCGCGCGGCCAGATGCGGTCGACCAGAACCCGCTGCCCGTCATCGGCAGCGGGTGGCTCGTAGATACGCTTGACCGCGATCTTGAAGGCCATCACACCTCCTGGCTGGAACCCTCAGGCCCACTCGCCCTTGCGCATGACAGGCACGCGGGCGCCGTCCTTGTGGACGCCATCGATGTCGATCTTGTCCGAGCCGATCATCCAGTCGATGTGGATGAAGCTCTTGTTGCCGCCGCGCGCCGCGATCTCGTCCTGGCTGAGCGAGGCGCCGTCGACGAAGCACTTCGAATAGCATTGGCCGAGCGCGATGTGGCAGGCGGCGTTCTCGTCGAACAGCGTGTTGAAGAACAGCAGGCCGCTGGCCGAGATCGGCGATGAGTGCGGCACCAGCGCCACCTCGCCGAGACGGCGCGCGCCCTCGTCGGTGTCGAGCACCTTCTTCAGCACATCCTCGCCCTTCGATGCCTTGGCCTCGACGATCCGGCCTTCTTCGAAACGCACCGAAATGTCGTCGATCAGCGTGCCTTGGTAGGACAGCGGCTTGGTCGAGGAGACATGGCCTTCGACCCGCCTCGCATGCGGCGTGGTGAAGACCTCCTCGGTCGGGATGTTGGGGTTGCAGGTGATGCCGTTCTTGGCGGTCGAGGCGCCGCCCATCCATTCATGGCCGTCCGCCAGTCCAACCGTCAGGTCGGTGCCCGGTCCGGTGAAGTGCAGCGCATGGAAATTATGGCCGTTGAGCCATTCGGTGCGGCTGCGCAGCGCTGCATTGTGCGCCTTCCAGTTGCCGATCGGATCCTCCACATCGACCCGCGACGCGGCGAAGATGGCGTCGGCGAGCTTCACGACCGCAACATCGTCGGCATCGCCGGGGAAGACCTGTTTGGCCCAGGCGAGGTCCGGATAGGCGACGATGTTCCAGTTGATGTCGAAGCCGGTGATCTTTTCCAGCGCCGGCTGATAAGCCATCGAATTGGCCTTGTTGGCGCGCGCCACTTTCGCCGGATCCTGTGCGGAGAGCAGCGACGGATCCTCGCCGCGCACCGCAAGCCTGGCCGCATTGTTGGAAAAGGCCTTCGCCATGCCTTCATAGAGCCAGCCGGCGGCGCGGTCGAAACCGGCATCGGCGCCGAAGCGGTAGCGCGCCAGCGTCATCTCGTCATCGTTGAAGATCGGCGTCACCAGGCCGGCGCCGGCCTTGTAGGCATGCTCGACGATCCGCCTGGTCAGCGGCAGCGCCGCGATCGATGACGTCAGCACCAGATCCTGGCCTGGCTGCAATTGCAGCCCGACCTTGATGGCGACTTCCGCCAGCCTGTCGAGCTTCACCGGGTCGATCGATGCGGAAACGCCGCGCGAATGTGTGGTCATGATCCTGCCTGTCGTAGTTTGATGTCCGACCTACCATAGAGCGGCGGCGCGGCGCTTTCCACCGCGATCGCGCCGGCGGGTTTTGGGTTTGCGGACCCGAACCGCGCCATGGTTGCTTCGATCTCTTCCCTGATCCAGACCTTGAAATCCCGGACCTTGCGGCTTTCCGCCTTGACGGACGAGGTCACCAGCCAATAGCCGAGCCCGCTCTGGGCGCGGATGCCGAAAGGCGCCACCAGCCGCCCGTCGGCCAGCGCATCCGCGGCGAGCAATTGCCAGCCCAGCATCACGCCGTGGCCGGCAATCGCCGATTCCAGGCACAGCATCGGGTCGGTGAAACGCGCACCCTTGAGGAAGCTGACAGGTGGGACGCCGGCCGTCTCGAACCAGCTTTCCCAGTTGATCATTGCTCGCTCGTCGGTGATCGCGCAGGTCTGGGCAAGGTCCTCGATCGACTTCAGTTTTTGGGCAATCGCCGGCGCGCAGACCGGGAAGACTTCCTGCGCCAAGAGCAGTTCCGTGCGCCCGCCCGGCCATTTGCCGTCGCCAAGCCGGATGGCGATGTCGATGTCTGAGTGATCGAGATTGGCCAGCCGCACCGAAGCGTCGATGCGCAGCAGCACGTTGGGATGCCGGTCGAAGTGGCGAGATAGTCTGGGCAACAGCCACTTCGAGGCAAAGGCCGGCGCCACCGAAACCACCAATGTGCATTGCGTAGCCTCGTCGGCCAGCGCCACGGCCTGGGAAAGCTCACGAAATCCAGCACCAAGGCGGGCCGCGAAGACGGCGCCGAATTCGGTCAGCACCAGACCGCTCGCCGTTCGCTCGAACAGCGCCTGGCCGAGCTGTTTTTCGGTACGGCTTATCTGCTGGCTGACGGCGCTGACGGAAACGTTGAGCTCACCGGGGGCCGCCGCCAGCGATCCGAGACGGGCAACGGTTTCGACGGCGCGCAGGCCGTTGAGGTGGACGCGGTTGAGCATGGCCATTGAGTTTTTCTAAACTGATCCGGCTGAAATCTCAATTGAAAGGCATGTCGAAACGGCGGATTTTATCGGAAGAGACAGACCTGTGGAGCCGGAAATGCTGAGGATCTTGTCGTCGTCGCTGAAGGTCTTTTTCGCTGCGAGTACGCCGTATGAGCCGCACCCGGACGGCGAAACGCAGAGATGGCTGACCGATCCGCTTTCGCATCCGGTGCTGAACACCATGTCGGAACGCGAACTGGGCGATGTGCCGTTCAGGCTGACGGCACGGCGGACAGTGCACGAGACGGCCCCGTTGCACGCCGGCGGCCGCTGCTGAGCAGGCGCCAAGCGTTCCGGCTTGAGGAAAGTCGAGGCGAGCACCACGTCCCGCGCACGCACTGGCCCAACAGATGGCGATTGTTTCAGCGATCCCTGCACTTATTGTGCAGTGCAATGACATCAGCCACCTCGACAGCGCTGCGTTTCGCCTTCGCCGGCATGATAGCCATGGCGGTTGCCATGGGCATCGGCCGTTTCGTCTACACGCCGATCCTGCCCGGCATGATGCAGGAATTGCATCTGTCGCCTGCCGATGCCGGTTGGATCGCGTCGGCCAATTATCTCGGCTACCTCGTCGGCGCGTTGGCAGCGGCGGGCGGCTGGGCGCATGGGCGCGAGCGCCTGCTGATGCTGGCGGGGCTTGGCGCCAGTACGGTCCTTGCCGCGCTGATGGGGCTGACCGATGCGATGGCCGGCTTTCTCGTCATCCGCTTTCTGGCCGGTCTGGCCAGCGCCTTCGTCATGGTGTTCATGGCCAGTATCGTTTTCAGCCACATAAACGCTGCCGGTCGCAGCGACCTGCAGGCCTGGCATTTCGGTGGCGTTGGCCTGGGCATCGCTGTGTCGGCGGCGATGATGGCGGTGCTGGTCGCCGAGCATTCGGGCTGGGCTGCAGGCTGGCTGTGGTCGGCGGCGATTTCGGCCTGTGGTTTCGTCCTCGTTGCGCTGTTGGCCAATGAGGGTCCGCTCGGCAACGGCGAAGTCACCCGCGAGCCGGCACTGCGGATGGACCGGTCGTTGGTCAAGGTCATCGTCGCCTACGGCCTGTTCGGCTTTGGCTATGTGGTGACGGCGACATTCCTGGTCGCCATCGTCCGGCAAGGCGGCGGCAGCCGCGTCTTCGAGGCCATGGTGTGGATGGTCGCCGGTCTTGCGGGCTTTCCCTCAGTCTGGCTCTGGCAGAAGATCGCGGCCCGCACCGGCCTCTATGCCGCCTATGCGCTGGCGTGCTTCATCGAAGTTGCCGGCGTCACCGCCAGCGTCGCCATCGGCGGCGCCACCGGGCCGCTGCTTTCCGGCGTGCTGCTCGGTGGCACCTTCATTGCCATCACCGCATTTGGCCTGCAGGCCGCCCGGCAGCAGGCGCCAAGCGCGCCGCGGCGGATATTCGCCCTGATGACGGCTGCGTTCGGCCTTGGCCAGATCATCGGGCCGGTCGCCGCCGGGTTTCTGGCGCAGATGTCCGGCGATTTCTTCCTCGCCTCGATCACAGCCGCGATCGTGCTGGTCGTCTCCGGCGCCATCACATGGTCGGCTGCGCCAAAATCGCCATGATTGTGGGCTTGCTGTGCCGGGCATCGGGCACGGGCATTTTCTTTCCCACTAATGTGTGACTTTATGCCCGCTGTCGTCAGCTGATTTGCGCCTAGATCGAGGAATTCGCCACAGTGTTCGTATCCTTTTTCCCGCAGCCGAAGTTGTTCTTCACTTCGGCCGCCGTCTGGAGCCTTGCGGCGATCCTGTTCTGGTTCTTCGGTGGTGAACAATTGGGTGCGGTTTTCGGATTGCCGCCCGCCGCGGCCGGCGCGCCGCCCATCATCGGCATCGCCATCCTCGTATCGAAGCCGTTCCTCTGGTTCTATCTTTATTTCGCGTTCTGCGTGCTCGTCTTCTACGCATTCTGGAGTTGGTATTCGCCGCATCCATGGCAGCGCTGGTCGATCCTGATGACCGCGGTCATCCTGTTCTTCATCTATTTCAATGTGCAGGTCAGCGTCGCCGTCAACGCCTGGTATGGGCCTTTCTTCGACTATGTGCAGGGCCTGATGTCGGGGACTGGAAAGTCGACCAACAGCGAATTTTATATCGGATTGGCTGATTTTTCGTGGCTCGCCCTGGTCGGCATGAATGTGCAGGTGGTCAACGCCTTCATCGTCAGTCACTGGATCTTCCGTTGGCGCACGGCGATGAACAACTACTTCGTCGAGAATTGGGGCAGGCTACGCCACATCGAGGGTGCCTCGCAGCGCATCCAGGAAGACACGATGCGGTTCTCGCAGATCATGGAAGATCTCGGCTCCAGCTTCGTCCAGTCGATCATGACCTTGATCGCATTCCTGCCGGTCATGATCCAGTTGCAGGCCCATATCACCGAGTTGCCGATTATCGGCGCGATTCCACAGCCATTGGTTGTCGCAGCCCTTGCCTGGTGTCTGTTCGGGACGATCTCGGTCATGGTTGCAGGTCTGAAACTTCCAGGGCTGCAGTTCCGCAACCAGCGCGTTGAGGCAGCCTACCGCAAGGAACTCGTCTACGGCGAGGATCACGCGGACCGGGCCCAGCCGGCCACCACGGCCGAGCTGTTCGAGAATGTTCGCCACAATTATTTCAGGCTCTATTTCCACTACATCTATTTCAACGTCGTCCGTTACACGTACCTGCAGGCCGACAACATTTTCTCGCTGCTGATCCTCGGTCCCTCGCTGGTGGCGCACAAGATCACGTTCGGCGCGCTGAACCAGATTTCGAACGCATTCGGCAAGGTGACCGGTTCGCTGCAGTTTCTGCTCACCTCCTGGTCGACCATCGTCGAGCTGCAATCGGTCCACAAGCGCCTGCGCGCCTTCGAGGCGACGCTGCAAGGCGAGCCGCTGCCCGATATCGACCAGCGCTATCTGGCAAGGCAGGGCGCTGAGGATCCGGCCTAAAGATCGAGGTTGGAAACGAACCGGGTTGGCGGCTCAGCCGCCGACCGAAGCTTGCTTCTGGGAAGCATCCTGCCGCGAAACATAATCGCGAAAACTGATGCATTCGACATCGGCCTTGACGCAGACCTCGCCGGCAAAGCGCTCCAGCGCGTTCCAGTAAGCGCCGTCATTCATCAGCGCGAAGTGGAAGCCGAGTTCCAGCGGAATACGCTTGTCGGCATACTGCTTGTCGAAGGCGGCGCGGAAGGCATCATAGGTCCGGTTGGCGAACTCGCCCGCTTGGCTTGGCCGTTCGAAGCCGCCGGAATGCCTGACATAGAGATTGTAGTCCATGGCGATCACCGGCCGTGACTTCGGTCCTTCTGGAATCTGCGGCAGCGAAAAGTGCATGACGCCGTTGCTGGCCGTCGGTCGGGCGGGGCCCTGCGAGACGCCGCTGGCGTCGAATTGATAGCCGGCGGCCGGCAGCGCTTCATAGAGCGCCTTGCCCGTCGACAGATACGGCGCGCGAAAACCGACAACCGCATGCCGTGCGAAATCGCGCCAGCCCTCAGGCTCGGGCGCAATGCCGTTGATGGCATAGGCGTTCTCGAGAATGTGCTCGAACGAACCGAACTCTTTCAGCCAGTCGGCCTTGCTCCAGTCCTTGCCGTCGAAATGGCCGCAGCCATGGCTGGCGATGTCGTGGCCCTCATGCGCGGCAAGCCCGATCTGCTCGAGCCGGTCGGTGACTTCCTGTTTCGAGGCGGCAAAGCCGATATTGGATTTCCCGGCGCTTCTGCCGGGTGCGGTGTATTCCTTGCGTGTTTCCGTCGACAGCAGGAAGACGCAGGACAGAAAATAGGTGAAATGTGCGCCGGTGCGCTCAGCCAGTGCTCGACTGCGCTTCCACTGCGAAATGTCGCGGGCGCTGTCGAACGAGATGATGACGACCTGCTTGGGCTTTGCCGGCACCGGTGGCGCGGGCGGGTCGGCCAGAGCCACGCCGGCAGTGACGAGCGCGGCAAGCGAAAACGCAACAACGCGGAACGGACGAAGCATAGGAAATCTGATCTTAACTCGGGGAACGTCTGCAAGCCGGCTATCGCCTAAATGTGGCGCGGGTGCGATGGGCCTCTTCGGCTGCTCGTCCGGGGCAAACATCCGTTTGCCCCGGACAATAGGCGATTTTCCGGTCGAACCCCTTCCATGCCGGCAAAATTTCGCTAAAACGCGGGCTGACAAAGGCCCGACCGGGCAGGAATGGTTTGATTTGATGTCCGACGACAGTTTTATCCGTGAAGTCAACGACGAGATCCGTCGCGAACAGGCGCAGGCGCTGTGGGACCGTTTTGGCCCAGCCCTGATTGTCGTTGCGATCCTCGTGGTGCTCGGCACCGCAGCCTTCGTCGGCTATCGCTATTGGGACGAGACGCGCGCCAACCGCTCGGGCGATGCGTTCTCGCAGGCGCTGAAGCTTGCCAATGACGGCAAGAACGATGAGGCGCTGACCGCGCTCGATCAGTTGGAGAAGGATGGCTACGGCGCCTATCCGCTGCTCGCACGCATGCGCGGCGCGACCGTCAAGGCGAACAAGGGCGACGTTCCCGCCGCCGTCAAGGATTTCGACGAAGTCGCCGCCGACACGGCCATTCCTCAGAGCATTCGCGACATGGCGCGGCTGCGGGCAGCGCTGCTGCTCGTCGACCATGGCTCGTTCGCCGACGTGTCCAGCCGTGTCGAAGCGCTGACATCCGACACCAACACGCTGCGCCACACGGCGCGCGAGGCGCTCGGCCTTTCCGCCTGGAAGGAAGGCAAGACGCAGGACGCGCTGAAACTGTTCGACCAGATCGCCGCCGATGACGGCGCCCCGCGCAACACCCGCGAGCGCGCAACATTGATGTCCGAGCTGATCCGCGGGTCGGGCAGTGCGTCGTGACCTTCAAAGTCGCCATCATCGGCAGACCTAACGTCGGCAAATCGACTCTCTTCAATCGGCTGGTGGGAAGAAAGCTGGCGCTTGTCGACGACACGCCGGGCGTCACCCGCGACCGTCGCGTCCACGCCGCCAAGCTCTACGACCTGCATTTCGATGTCATCGACACCGCCGGCTTCGAGGACGCTGGTGCCTCGACCTTGCCCGGCCGCATGCGTGCGCAGACCGAGATCGCTATCCGCGAGGCCGACCTGATCTTCTTCACCATCGACGCCAAATCCGGCCTTTTGCCTGACGACAGGACCTTCGCCGAGATCGTGCGCAAGTCCGGCAAGCCGGTCGTGCTGGTCGCCAACAAGGCCGAGGCGAAGGGCGCCCAGGGCGGTATGCTGGAAGCCTGGGAGCTCGGCCTTGGCGAGCCGATCCCGGTTTCGGCCGAGCATGGCCAGGGCATGCCCGATTTGCGCGACGCCGTGATCGGCGCGCTCGGCGAAGCGCGCGCCTTCGGCGAAGACGAAGATGGCGAAGACGAAGAGATCGCTGCCGGCGAGGTGCTGATCGGCGAGGATATCGCCGATCCGGATGCCGAGCACACCTATGACGACACCAAGCCGATGCGCATCGCCGTCGTCGGCCGTCCCAATGCCGGCAAGTCGACGCTGATCAACGCGCTGATCGGCGAAGAACGGCTGCTCACCGGACCGGAAGCCGGCATCACCCGTGATTCGATCTCGGTCGATTGGGATTGGCATGGCCGCCGCCTGAAGCTGTTCGATACGGCCGGCATGCGCCGCAAGGCCAGGATTCACGAAAAGCTCGAAGTGATGTCGGTGCAGGACGGCCTGCGCGCCATCCGCTTCGCCGAGATCGTCATCATCGTGCTCGACGCCACCATTCCCTTCGAGAAGCAGGATCTGCAGATCGCCGACCTGATCATCAGGGAAGGGCGGGCGCCGGTGATCGCCTTCAACAAATGGGACCTGATCGACCATCCCCAGGAGCTTCTGGCCGAACTGCGCGAGAAGACGGAACGGCTTCTTCCCCAGGCGCGCGGCCTGCAGGCCGTACCTGTCTCCGGCGAGACCGGGCGCGGCCTCGACAAGCTGATGGATGCCGTCATCAGGACCCACAAGGTATGGAACAGCCGCGTCTCGACTGGCAAGCTCAACCGCTGGCTGGAAGGCATCCTGGCACACCATCCGCCGCCTGCCGTGGCAGGGCGCCGGCTGAAGGTCAAATACGTCACCCAGGCCAAGACCCGGCCGCCGGGTTTCATTGTCCAGTGCTCGCGGCCCGATGCGATGCCGCAATCCTATGTCCGCTATCTCTCCAACAGCCTGCGCGAAGCCTTCGACATGCCCGGCGTGCCGATCCGCATCGCGCTGCGTACGTCGGACAATCCATTCGCCGGCAGGTCGAACAAGCGCAAATAAGCGGTCGGGCGCTGGATACCTGTTCCGGCTGTCTAAGCGACCTCCTTCAACCGCTCGTCCCGTGGCAGCGCCTGCAACGCCGCCTGCAGCAATATGTCGGCCAGCCGCGCTGCCACCGGATCCAGTTCAGCATCCTTCTGGTGCAGCACCAAGGCCATTTTGGGCAATGCCGGCAGCCCGGCGATCTCCGGCGTCATCGCGCTGACGCTGGCCGGCAGGCCGATGTCGGTGCGGATTGTCAGCCCCAGCCCCGCCGCCACGGCTGCCCAGATGCCGCCAAGGCTCGGGCTGGAAAAGGCCATCCGCCACGACAGGCCGGCGCGGTCGAGCGTTTCGGTTGCCACCGTGCGCAGAAGGCATGGCGCTTCGAGCGCCACCAGCGGCAGCGGCTCACTGTTGCGCAGGCTGGTCTCGATACGCTTTGCCGGCCCGATCCAGCGCATCGGCACATCGGCGACATGCTGGCTGTAGGGCAGCGTTTCGCCGCAGTGCCAGGCGAGCGCGATATCGAGGCTGCCTGACAAGACCCTTTCGGCAAGGTCGTGGCTGCGTGCGATCCTGGCTTCGATCTTCACCTTGGGGTGCGCCCGGGCAAATCGGCCGAGCACGTCCGGCAGCACCGCCTCGCCGAAATCTTCCTGCAAGCCGAGCCGTACCCAGCCTTCCAGCTCGACACCGTGGATGGCGGATGCCGCCTCGTCATTCAATTCGATCAGCCTGCGCGCATAGCCGAGCATGGTCTCGCCGGCCTCGGTCAAAGCGAGGCCCCGTCCTGATTTGCGGAAGATCGGCGTCGCCGCCTGTTCTTCCAGTTTCTTCAATTGCGCGCTGACCGCCGACGTCGACCGGCCAAGCCGGTCAGCGGCCTTGGCAAAGCTACCCAGCTCCATGCCGGTGACGAAACTGCGCAGGACGTCGAGGTCGAATGTTATACGTCGCATGTTGGAAGTCCCGATTTTCAGGATTGTAAGTTCAAAACTTCCTGATTTTCAGGATGAAATTATGGCGGTAGGGACAGATCGTCAAGGCCGGACCGCTGGCCAGCACGGGAAATGAAGTCATGTCCGCCATTGTCAATTGCACCGACCGGCAGCCGTCGGAACTTCTGGAAGATACCGGTTCCACCGGGAGGGTGTTCACGCCGGGCCATCGCTGGAAAGTCCTGGGCATCGGCGTTGCCGCCAATGCCGCCTTCTCGGCTACGTTCTCCGGCATCCCGGCGACGGCGGTCGTTCTTCGCCAGGGCTATCACCTAGGCAATGCCGAACTCGGTCTGGCGCTCGGCCTTCTCGGGCTTGGGGTCGCGCTCAGCGAACTGCCCTGGGGCTTGCTCACCGATCGCTGGGGCGACCGCCGCGTGCTGTTGATCGGGCTCGGCGCGACGGCGGCGTGGCTCCTGGTCATGGCGATGCTGGTCGTGCCGACAAGGACCGGTACTCCCGATGTCACGCTGCTCTCCGCGAGCCTATTCATCACCGGATTGCTCGGCGGCAGCGTCAACGGTTCGAGCGGCCGCGCCATCATGGGCTGGTTTCGGGAAAACGAGCGCGGCTTCGCCATGAGCATCAGGCAGACGGCGGTGCCGCTTGGCGGCGGCCTTGGCGCGCTCGTGCTGCCCTCGCTTGCGCTGGCTTTCGGCTTTGCCGCGGTGTTCGGAGTCCTGGCGGGTGCATCCGCTCTGTCTGCCCTGTTCGCCTGGCGCTGGCTGCACGAGCCGCCGACGGCAGGCGAGGGCCATCCCGCTTCGGCTGTGGCCGGACCGGCGCCGCTGCGCAATCGCGACGTCTGGCGTATCGCGACCGCCATCGGCCTGCTCTGCTTTCCGCAGGTGGCCGTGCTCACCTTCGCCTCCGTATTCCTGCACGACTTCGTTGGGTTGGGAACGGCGGCAATCAGTGCCAGCCTCGCCGCGGTGCAGATCGGCGCCATGGTCATGCGCATCTGGAGCGGCCGCTTCACCGACCGTTATGGCAACCGCCGCCAATTTCTTCGCCTGTGCAGCGCGTTCAGCGCCCTTGCCTTCGCCATGCTTTGGCTGCTGGTCCTGTTCGGCCCAACCATTCCGGGCGGCCAGCTCATCTGGTCGGCGGTTCTTCCGGTCGTGCTTATTGTCGCAGGCATCTCTGTCTCCGCCTGGCACGGCGTCGCCTACACCGAGCTTGCCACCCTTGCCGGCGCCGGCCATGTCGGAACCGCGCTCAGCCTTGCCAACACCTTTGTTTTCGTCGGCTTCTTCCTGGTGCCGGTGGCCATTCCGGGGCTCTTGCACCTCTGGTCCTGGTCCGGCGTCTGGCTGGCGGCCGCCATCTGCGCGCTGATCGCCCGGCCGATCTTCCTGCGCCCGGCCTGAATGGTCGGCCGCAAAATCGCCCGACTTCGCAACCACGACCTCGGGCCGACCGGGAAAACCCGATCGAATCCGTTAACGTCCCATCAAGGTTAATGCATCATTTTGCTCTCCAGTGGGGTCTGTAGCGTTCCTGGAGAGAGTTCCGTGCATCGACGTGTGTTGAAGCGGCTGGTTGCCGCCGCCGGTGAGAGAAAACGTGGCTTTCTGGGTCCGCTCGTCATCGGTTTCGGCATCTGGATCGGCTTTCCGACCGTCGCCGCCTATCAGGACATGACGAGCCTCGTTTCCGGCCTCGAAGCATCGAGCACGCGCTGGAATTCCTATGTCGAGAAATCCGTTGCCGGCTCGACCCACGCGGCCGAGATGCCCTTTGTCGATTCCGATGTCACCGGCTCCATTTCCGGATCGGGCGTCCATCTGGCCGGTGTCGGCAACGTGTCGTTTCGCGGCAAGGGCGGCAAGGTCAGCGCCACACCCGATGAGGACCGCGTCGTGCGTGCCGAGAAGAAAGGGCGCATCGTCCAGATGTCTCCCGTCGCACCGCCAAAGAACTTCAACGCCGGCTCGATCTTCGAGCGCACCTCCTCCTTGCTGCGGCCCAGCATGGACAGCGGCCTGAAAATGGCTTTCGCCAAGCCGCAGATCAAAGGGAAGGAAATCCAGATCGCCGCGGCATTCCATGCGCGCGAAGACAAGAAGCCGGATCCCGGCGTGCCGGCCATGCTGGCGGCGCTGGTCAACAACGACCATCCGGATGTGCTGGCCACCGCCTATGCGCAATCCGAGCCGGACTATGCCAAGGCATCGCCCTTCGAGGCCCTGCTTCAGGACGAGCAGCCCAATGAGGGCCGCTTCATTCCGCCGATGGCCAAGGGCGATCATTCGTGGATCCAGAACCCGCTGCCGGCGAGTGTCTTCTCCAAGAAGGAGCAGGCATGCCTTGCCAACGGAATCTATTTCGAGGCGAGGAGCGAATCCGTGCGCGGCCAAGCCGCTGTCGCCCAGGTCATCCTCAACCGCGTCCGCAATCCGACCTATCCGAATTCGATCTGCGGCGTCGTCTACCAGAACGACAGCTGGTTCAACCGTTGCCAGTTCTCCTTCGCCTGCGACGGCAGGAAGAAGCGCATCGATAGCCCAGCCGCCTACAAGACCGCCCAGGAGATCGCCATGGCCGTCACCGCCGGCAAGATCTTCATTCCGGAAGTCGGATCGTCGACCCACTACTATGCCCAATATGTCCATCCCGGCTGGGCGCGCACGATGCAGAAGATGACCAAGATCGGCCTGCATATCTTCTATCGGACCTATGGCGGCGGCTGGAGCTGAGTGCGGAGCAGCCGCTGATCCTTGATGTGGCGCGCAGCCGATCAAAGAGCCATTGCGCGGGGGATTCGCGCCATGCATCCTCGTCATCCTGGCGGGCACGATGTCGCACCTTCGTAATTCATTGATTTCATTGCCTAAAATACATGGCAATGAACTTCCGCCCGTGGCTTGACGGGCGCAAACCCTCTAACTATGTTGCCGGCGACTTTAGAAGCGGACGGACGGTGACGGTCTGACCGGGCAGGGGGGTTGCGATGGCCGACAAGAATGGGCCAGACGGAACCGGAGAAACCGGCCGCGGCAATCAGCATGAACCCGACATCCGCGACGACGATCTTGAGCGCCGCCGCCGTGACCTTGAAGCTTCGCTTGCGACAAGGCGGCCGGGCCGGCTCGAGGGGAAAGACGACGCGAAAGCGGGCAGTGTGGCCGGTTATGGTCAGGCGCTCAAACTCTCCAGCGAGTTTATCGCCGGGGTGGTGGTGGGTGCCGGCATCGGCTGGGTCATCGACCGTTTGGCGGGGACATCGCCATGGGGTCTGATCGTGTTTCTGCTGCTTGGTTTTGGCGCCGGAGTGCTCAATGTGATGCGTTCCGCCGGCGTCGTGGCAGAATTTGGACAGGGCGATAAATCGCGCCGTGGCCAAGACGACAAGAAATGACCGCGCACCATGTGCGGTAATGGTAACGAGGCCGTACGCGGCATTGACGGGGTTTGAACGTGGCAGCTGACAAGGTCGATCCGATCCACCAGTTCCATATCAACAAGCTGATTCCGATCGACATCGGCGGCTATGACCTGTCTTTCACCAATTCGGCGCTGTTCATGGTCGCAACCGTGATCGTCGCGGCTGGATTCCTGTTTCTCACGACGTCGAGCCGCAGCCTGGTTCCCGGGCGGCTTCAGTCGGTATCCGAGATGGCGTACGAGTTTGTCGGCAACATGTTGCGCGACGCCGCCGGCACGCAGGGCATGAAGTTCTTCCCTCTCGTGTTCTCGCTGTTCATGTTCGTGCTCGTCGCCAATCTGCTTGGCCTGTTCCCCTATTTCTTCACCGTCACCAGCCACATCATCGTCACCTTCGGCCTTGCCGTGCTGGTGATCGCAACCGTGGTCGTCTACGGCTTCATGAAGCATGGTCTTGGCTTCCTGAAACTGTTCGTGCCGCACGGCGTGCCGGTCTTCCTGCTGCCTCTCGTGGTGCTGATCGAAGTAATCTCCTTCGTGTCGCGCCCGGTCAGCCTCTCGGTTCGTCTGTTCGCCAACATGCTCGCCGGCCACATCACGCTGAAGGTGTTCTCCGGCTTCGTCGTCAGCCTGAGCGCGCTCGGCGCGGTTGGCGTCGCCGGCTCGATCCTGCCTCTGGCGATGGCGGTGGCGCTGACGGCACTGGAACTGCTGGTCGCCTTCCTGCAGGCTTACGTCTTTGCCGTGTTGACCTGCATGTATCTCAACGACGCCCTGCATCCAGGGCACTAGGTCCAAAAGTTTCCGGCCCAAAGATTTCCAACATTGGCGCCGGATGGAATCGCAACGGAATTTTAGATCCAAAGGAGTTGAACAAATGGACGCAGAAGCAGCAAAGTACATCGGCGCCGGCATCGCTTGCCTGGGCATGGGTGGCGCGGGCATTGGCCTCGGCAACATCTTCGGCAGCTACCTGGCGGGCGCACTGCGCAACCCGTCGGCCGCCGATGGCCAGTTCGGCCGTCTGATCTTCGGCTTTGCCGTGACCGAAGCTCTGGGCATCTTCTCGCTTCTCATCGCGCTTCTGGCCCTGTTCGGCTGAGCACTCGGGAAGATTGGACAGGCCGGCCGCGCAAGCGGCGGGCCTGAATTTCGGGGATAGTCCATGTTCGTGACATCTGCCTTTGCGCAAGAGTCCGCGCCATCAGCCGATACCAGCCACGCTGCGACGGAAGGCGACACGCATTCCGGCACCAGCGTGCCTGCTGAAGCGCATGGCACGTTTCCGCCATTCGATCCGGCGACGTTCCCGTCGCAGCTTCTGTGGCTGGCGATCACCTTCGGGCTGTTCTATCTCTTCCTGAAGCGGGTGGTGATGCCGCGCGTCGGCGGCATCATCGATGTCCGCAACGATCGCATCACGCAGGACCTCGACCAGGCGGCCAGGTTGAAGGGCGAGGCCGACGCCGCCGTTGCTGCCTACGAGCAGGAACTGGCGGAAGCCAAGACCAAGGCCAACGCGATCGGCCAGCAGGCCAACGACGCTGCCAAGGCCGAGGCCGACACCGCTCGCAAGAAGGTCGAGGCTGCGCTCGACGCGAAGCTTGGCGAAGCCGAAGCCCGCATTTCTTCCATCAAGGCCAATGCCATGAAGGAAGTCGGCAGCATCGCCGAGGACACCGCTTCGGCGATCGTCGAGGCTCTGGTTGGCGGCAAGGCCAGCAAGGCCGAGATCGCGGCTGCGGTCAAATCCGTGGCCCGGTGAGGAGCGCATCATGGATTACACATCTCTCGCGACGCTCTGGGCCACGATAGCCCTGATCATCTTCCTCGGCGTTGCCGTCTACATCAAGGTGCCTGGCATGATCGCCAAGGCGCTCGACGCCCGTGCCGCCAGGATCAGCAATGAACTGGACGAAGCGCGCCGGCTGCGCGAGGAGGCCCAGCAGCTGCTCGGCCAGTACCAGCGCAAGCGCAAGGAAGCCGAGCAGGAGGCCGCCGACATCGTCGCTGCCGCCAAGCGCGAAGCCGACATGCTTGCCGCCGACGCGCATAAGAAGACCGAGGACTATGTCGTCAGGCGCACCGCGCTTGCCGAACAGAAGATCGGTCAGGCCGAGCGTGATGCCATCAGCGAAGTGCGCGCCAGCGCCGTCGATATCGCCGTCGAGGCAGCGCGCGCGCTGCTTGCCGGCAAGATCGACGCCAAGGCCGGTGCAGATCTGTTCAAGGCTTCGCTCGCGGACGTGAAGTCGAAGCTGAACTGAGCGTTGGCACACGCAGTACAATCAAAGCCGCCCGGGCAACCTGGCGGCTTGTTTGTTGTGGCGCTGATACCAATGCTGCCGATCTCCACCCTCGTGGGGGAGATGCCCGGCAGGGCAGAGGGGGCGTGAAGGAACGCTAACCTTTGTTGTCCTACGGTCTATCGGGACAAGCCTGAGGGCATAACTGCAATCGATTGAGAGGCCGGCGGGACAGCGCCCCCTCTGTCCTATCGGACATCTCCCCCACAAGGGGGGAGATTGGCTTGTCGTCGTCGTCGCTCAATCCAGCCCGGCGAAGCTCTCTTCTTCCACCACGTCCACCTCGGCCCCACCCAGCCGGAATGGCGCAAACGACACGCGGTGCAGCCGCGCCACCGGGCCATGCGCTTCGATCGCGGTGCGATGACGAACCGTGGCGTAGCCCATATGGACTTCGAACCCGTAGCGGTCGTGATGGTTGCCGCAGCCGCACATCATGCGGTCGCGCATGACCTTGGCAACGATCGAGGCGGCGGCGATCGACTGCGAACGCTGGTCGCCCTTGATCAGCGCGCGCCCTTCACAAGGCAGTCCCGGCGGCACGTCGCGTCCATCGGCAAGCGCAAGCTTCGGCCGGACCGACAGCCCTACCAGCGCGCGCCGCATGGCTTCCAGGCTTGCCTTGAGGATGTTGCTGCCGTCGATGCCCTCGGCGCTGATGGAGGCCATCGAGACCGCCTGTGCGGAGCCGAGAATGCGCAGGAACAGGGCCTCACGCTGCAAATGGCTGAGGCGTTTGGAATCGTCGAGGCCGTCGGGAATGTTGGCGGGATCGAGCACCACCGCTGCGGCGACCACCGGCCCGGCCAGGGGGCCGCGGCCTGCCTCGTCCATCCCGGCGACCGGCCACAGCCCCTCCGCCATCGCCTTCGTCTCGAAGGAGAAGTCGGGCTTCTCGATGATCTCAAAGAGAGGCGGAGAATCAGAACGCGCGCGAGCCATGTTGCGGCGAGGTTCGCATCGGCTCCGATTCTCCGCAAGTCCCTCCGGGTCGGGTGGGGCGCCGGACCGGGAGGGCACCGTCTGCAGGCCGGGGCAGGCCGGACGGGATTCTTGGTGCGCGACGGATCAAACCATCGCGACGAATTGTCTCTTCAAAGCAGCGTCAGTTGCACCTGGTCTTTCCCGGCGGCAACGAACTGATCGGTCCGCAGCGTGCGCCGTTCGGCATTGAGACCAAGCCGCTTGGCTGTGATCTCGAAGCGCCGGCCGATCTGCCAGGCATAGGGACCGGCGCCCTTCATGCGCTTGCCCCATTCCGAATCGTAGTCCTTGCCGTCACGCATGGAGCGGACCAGCGACATCACATGGCGGTAACGGTCGGGATAATGGCGCAGCAGCCAGTCCTTGAAGATCGGGCTGACTTCCAGCGGCAGCCGCAGGATCACATAACCCGCCTCGCGCGCGCCGGCCGCACCTGCCGAATCGAGGATGCGTTCCATCTCCGGATCGGTCAGGCCCGGAATGATCGGCGCCACCATGACCGACGCCGGAATGCCGGCATCCGAAAGCTGCCGGATCGCTTCCAGCCGCTTGATCGGTGTCGACGCGCGCGGCTCCATGGTGCGCGCCAGCATGCGGTCGAGCGTCGTCACCGACAGCGCCACCTTGGCGAGCCCGCGTTCGGCCATGCGCGACAGGATATCGATATCGCGCGTCACCAGGGCGGACTTTGTCACGATGCCGACCGGATGGCCGCGCGCTTCCAGCACTTCGAGGATTTCGCGCATGATCCGGTACTGCTTCTCGATCGGCTGGTAGGGGTCGGTGTTGGTGCCGATGGCGATGGTGCGCGGCTGATAGCTGTCCTTCGAAAGCTCCTTGTCGAGCAAGCGCGCCGCATCAGGTTTGGCGAACAGCTTCGATTCGAAATCCAGACCCGGCGACAGGCCCATGAACGCGTGCGTCGGGCGGGCAAAGCAATAGACGCAGCCATGCTCGCAGCCGCGATAAGGGTTGATGGAACGGTCGAAGGAAATGTCGGGCGATTCGTTGCGGGTGATGATGCTGCGCGGCTTCTCGACCTGCACTTCGGTCTTGAAGGGGGGCAGTTCTTCCAGCGAATTCCAGCCATCGTCGAACACGTGCCGGCTGACTGGCTCGAATCGGCCGGACGGGTTGATGCCGGCCGACCTGCCGCGGTTGCGGTCCGGGCGGACACGCATGCCGCTCTGCTCGACCATCGCATTGGCCATCTCGGCTCTTCCTGCTCCGAAAGCTGCAATGTCGGCGCGCACGATCTGTTCCATTTTCGCCCGCTCCCAGGGACTGTCCGTGTTATGTCGAATCGCTCTGTTCATGAAATTATTCCTATTTCATCGATGAGAACAAAGCAAGAACTTTCTATGGTGCGATGCAAAACTGGCGCTGTGCGGCGCTTTCCGCTATTCGGCTAAGGATGCTCAGTGTTCTCATCGAAACCCGCAATGACGAGGAGGGCCTCGCCCGCACGCTCGCCTCGCTGATTGGCGGCGCGGTCGAAGGCGTGGTGCGTGAAGTCATCGTCTGCGACACAGGCTCCACCGACCAGACGCATCGTGTGGCCGAGCATGCCGGCTGTCAGTACGTGACCGGCGGTGTCGCTGCCGGCATCCGCCAGGCCAAGGGGGACTGGTTGCTGCTCCTGGAACCGGGCGCGCGGTTGGTGGAGGGCTGGATCGATGAGGTTGTCGCGCATACGGCCAGGCAGACCATGGCGGCACGGTTTTCGCGCACGCGGGCCAGCCGCACGCCATTCCTGGCACGGGTCTTTTCGGGAAACGGCGCCCTGGCCGACGGATTGCTGATCAGCAAGCGTCAGGCGGCGGCCGCGGCCAAGAGTGCCGGCAGTGCTGAGGCCATCGCCCGCGGCCTCGCAACGAAGCGGCTCGACGCCGAGATCTGGATGGCGCCCGCCAAGCAGGAACGCCGCTCCTCGACATGATTTTTTGCAGCTGCTCAGGCCATTGTGCATTGCACAAAATCTGACGCGGGGTTAGCTTCCGTTCAAGCGGGAATTGGGTTTGGGACATGCCGAGTGGCGAGCACCGATGCGGCATCGGTGGTGCTCTCATAGCCGAGGACCCAATGAAGCTTTCAACCCCCGACACATCCGGCGCGGCCAGTCTCGAGGCTATTGCGCGCGACGGCAGTCTGTTGCGACGCATCGCGGTGCGCATTCCGACCTATCTCAAGGACCTGCGCGAAAACCCCGCCTGGCTGCCGATGTTCGTGCTGGCGCGCACAATGCCTGGACGCCGCATGCATTGGCTGGGCGCAAAACGCGCCCGCCCGGTCGCCAATGCCGGGGATACGATGTTTGCCGGTGTCGAACGGGGAGCGGTCGTCGATGCGTTGCGCTCCGACGGGCTGTTCTCAGGCCTGGTCCTGCCGCCTGATATCCATGAAGAGATCGCCGACTTCGCCGGGCGCACGCCTTGCTTCGGCAATTTCGACCGCCGTCTCGAATTCATGCCGGGGGAACATGCCGAGGCCGAGAAACGCCTTGGCCGCTCGCTGCTCAGCGGGCATTTTTTCGAGCGCATCCTCGACTGCCCGGCGGCGCTTGCCATCCAGCGCGATCCGCTGCTTCTGGATATTGCCGCGCACTATCTCGGCGGCCAGGCAAAACTGATCACGACGCGCGTCTGGTGGAGTTTTCCAACCGGTGCCGCTTCGGATGCCGACAAGAACCTCGCCTCGCTCGGCAAGTATCATTTCGACCTCGATGATTGGCGCATGCTGAAATTCTTCTTCTACCTCAAGCCGGTCGACGCCGACACCGGTCCGCATGTCTATGTCAGGGGCAGCCACAAGCGCCGCAGCCTCAAGCACCAGCTCACGCTTCTGGTTGGCCACCCCGCGCAACAGGTCCTGGATGTCTATGGCGAGCAGAGCCCGGTGACGCTGACCGGCGAGGCCGGTCTCGGTTTCGTCGAGGACCCTTTTGGCTTCCATATGGGCACCGTGCCGGCACGCACGCCGCGACTGATGATGGAAGTCGGCTTCGGCGTCTCGCCGCCGTCGCGCCGGCGGTTTCATGGCGAGCCGGTCATCCGCTGAGAGCGACGCTTGCCTCGGCTTTACGGAGCTGATTTGCCGCGCCGCAAATGCTCGTCCAGGCGCGGCATCATCTCGACGAAGTTGCACGGCATATGCCGGTAGTCGAGCTGTGCCTTCAGGATGCCGTCCCAGGCATCCTTGCAGGCTCCCGGCGAACCCGGCAGCACGAAGACGAAGGTGGCGTTGACGACGCCGCCGGTCGCCCGGCTCTGGATCGTCGAGGTGCCGATCTTGTCGTAGGAGATCCGGTGGAACACTTCCGAAAAGCCATCCATGCGCTTTTCGAAGATCGGCTCCAGCGCGTCCGGCGTCACGTCACGCCCGGTGAAACCGGTGCCGCCGGTGGTGATGACGACATCGATATTCTTGTCCCGCGACCACGCCAGAACCGTGTCGCGGATTTTTTCCCGATCGTCGGTGACGATATCGCGGGCCGCCAGCATATGGCCGGCCTCGGTGATGCGGTCGGCCAGGGTCTGGCCGGATTTGTCGTCGGCGAGGCTGCGCGTATCTGAAACGGTCAGCACCGCGATGCGCACGGGAATGAAGGAGCGGCTCTCGTCAATTCTGGCCATCAGATCCCTCCGATGCGATGCTGCGCGTCGCCGCGACGAACCAGTCGGGCTGGCGGCCGCGGATTTCGGCGGCGGCGCGCTTGGCGACATTGCCGGTCTCGAACAGGCCGAAGCAGGTGGCGCCGGACCCGGACATCCGTGAAAAACCCGATCCGGCCTTGTTCAGCCAGGAAAGCGCCCTGCCGATAGCCGGCTGCATCGCCAGCGCGGCGGGCTCGAGATCGTTGCGGGTGATCTCCAGCCAGTTGCGCAGGCTATGAAAATCGATGCTGCGCGGCAGCGGCGGCAAGGCCTCGTTGTCGCGCCGGGAAAGCGCCGCAAAGACGTCCGCCGTCGAGACCGGGGTGCCCGGATTGACCAGCACCAGGCCAAGCGCCGAAAAATCCGGCACCATCGACAGTTCATCTCCGATGCCGCGCGCGACCAGGGGCTTTGCCGCCAGGCACATCGGCACATCGGCGCCGAGCGAAATGCCGATCCGCGCCAGCTCTGCGCCGTCGATATCCAGGCCCCATGTCTCCACCAGCCCGCGCAGCACGGTCGCCGCGTCGCTCGAACCGCCGCCGACGCCGGAGGCGACCGGCAGGTTCTTTTCCAGCCGGATAGCGACCGGCGGTGTTCTCTCGTGCCCGACCGCCTGTCGCAGGGCATCGCGCGCCCTAGGCACCAGATTGCAGGCGTCGAGAGGAACGGCCGGGGCGTAGCGGCCGGACACGGTAAATTCATCGCTGTCGGCGGGCGCGATTTCGATCCTGTCGCCAAACCGCGTGAACACCGCCAGGCTTTCGATCAGATGATAGCCGTCAGGTCGCCTGCCGGTGACATGCAGCGCAAGATTGATCTTGGCGTGCGCGTGCCAGCTACGCGACCCGATGTCGGTGTCCACAATGGTCTGCGAAATGGTGCTCAGTCCTTGGCCAGCCGGTACTCGCCGGTCTTCGGATCCTTGACCAAAGTGCCCATCGCGCCGTTGGCCGTCTGCTTTTCGGTACGCCGCACCTTGGCGGTCACGCGTTCGGCTTCCCTGATGAAGGTGCGGTAGCCGAAATAGGCGGCGACGCCAACGACGGCGAAGAAAATGATCTGCGGCATACCAAAACTCCTCCCACGCTGGGCCGGCGAAGGTGGCCGGTCGGGTCGGTTAAGCTCTCATGCTAGACGCTTTTGCCGTGTTTTCAAAGCTCGAAGCGAGACCACAATGCGCGCTCTTCCGCCGCATCGATCAGGCCGCTGGCGGCAGCGCCTGCGATATCGGGCGCTGAAAAGCCCTTGCTTGAGCCAAACAGGCCGAAGCGGCTGAGGAAACCGCGCGGTGTCGTGATCAGCCTGAGCTGGGTTTTCGCCCCGAAACGGGTCTTGAGCACCGTGCGCATGTCGCCGAGCGCATCGACCAGGCCGAGTTCAAGGCCCTTGATGCCGGTCCAGAACAGGCCGGTGAACAGGTCCGGGTCGTCTTTCAGTTTCGCGCCGCGCCGCTCCTTGACGAGGTCGATGAACGTGCCGTGCACCTCGAGCTGCAGCGCCTTCAGCCGCTCGACATCTTCCTTTTTCTCGGGCTTGAACGGGTCGAGCACCGCCTTGTTCTGGCCGGCGGTGTGGACGCGTCGCTCGATGCCGATCTTCTTCATCAGTTCCGGGAAGCCGAACGAAGCCGAGACCACGCCGATCGACCCGACGATGGAGGATGGGTCGGCGAAGATCTCATCACCGGCAACCGCGATCATGTAGCCACCCGACGCCGCCACGTCTTCGACGAAGACCAGTACCTTTCTGTTCTTTTCCGTGGCCAGGTCACGGATGCGCTTGAAGATCAGCCGCGACTGCACCGGCGAGCCGCCGGGCGAATTGATCGAGATGGCGACTGCCGGGGCGTCGTAGGAAAACGCCTTCTCAATGAGGCCAGCGGTGGAGGCCAGCGACAGGCTCGGCCGGAACTGGCCACCGCCTGCCATGATGGTGCCGTGCAGCCGGATGACCGGAATGGTGACGACGGTGGAGCGCCAGGATTTCGGCAGCAGACGGTTGATAAGGCGTTTCACGAGGGCGCGGTCTCCGGTCGATAGGTTGCAGGCATGTAGGGATTTCCCGGCCAACGGCAATGTGGCCAGGCAGATTAGCTCAATCTCCGAACAGCGAGGCGAGGCCGTTGGTAATCATTTCGCTGCGCTCGTCAGGGCCGTTGCCTGATTGCGCGTGCAGCATCAGGGGCGGGCGGATGGCAAGCTTTCCCCGTGCCCCGAGCGCTGCCCGCACAACGATGCGGATTGCCGCGGCGTCTGGGCGAGGGTGGACGGCGAGCATTTCGGCATCGCCGAAGCGCCCTGCGATCGCATCGAGAATGGCGCCGAGCTGTTCGGGGCGGGCGATGACGGCAAGCCCGCCGCGCGGCCTGACCACCGCCGCCGCACTGCGGATCCAGCTCTCGAACACCCCGTCCTCCATGACATGGGCCTCTTTTCTGAGGCGATCGGGGGAGGCGCGGTCCCGGGGAGCGTTGAAGGGCGGGTTCATGATGACGAAGTCGAAATCATTGTCGGCGAGGCCGGCGGCCGCCCGCGCCCGGCCCGATACGGTGACATCGGCGACCAGAACGGAGGCGCGATCGCTCAGATGGGCATTGCCGGGATGGGCAAGGGTGGCTGCCGCGAAGGCCGCCATTTCCGGCGCGCGTTCGACAAGCACCGCCTCGGCGGCCGGGCAGCGCGACAGCACCGCCAGGCCGGCGGCCCCGGCACCGGCACCGAAATCGGCGAGACGACCGGCAAGGGAGGACGGCACGGAGGCCGCCAGCATCATCGCATCCATGCCGGCGCGATGACCGCCTTGCTTGGGCTGCACCAGCCAGAACCGGCCGCGATGGAAAGCGTCGACCGTATGGGCCGGCGTGTCCGGGACAAGGGCGGCGGGCGCGGCGGACATTATCTTCCGCGGATTTCGTTGGCGATGCCGGCATCGCTGAGGATGCGCCGTGCCGCGTCGGCCTGGTCGGCGTCGACCATGACGCGCTTCTGCAAAAGGCCGATCGACCCTTCGAGAATGCTCATATTCTGGTCGGCGACAAAGCAGGCAATGCCGGCGTCGCGCATCAGCGATTCGACAAAGGAAATGATCACGGCATCGTTGGTGCGGACTAGTTCTATCATCGTATGAAACTCGCAGTTTGCGCTATTGATGTAAACGGGCAGGGGATTCCGGGGCAGAGCCGTTCCCTTGGGGGTCGTTGACATTCTGTCGCCGCCGCCGCGCCAATTCGCCACTTGCCGTGCCCATGTCCGCCGCCCTAGAGTCCATACAGGGACTAAGGGTGCCGTCGCACGCTCTATACCAAGACGGGAGTGATTGTCGTGGGTGTCGTTCTCAACATCGAAAACGGGAAGCGGGAGCCCGCCTCCATCAAGGATCTGATCGATCTGACTGCCGCCGACATGGGGCGCGTCAATGAATTGATCCTGTCCAAGGCCGGCTCCGACGTCGAGATGATCCCGGAGGTCGCCAACCATCTGATCTCGTCCGGCGGCAAACGGCTGCGGCCGATGCTGACGCTGGCCGCAGCCCAGATGTTCGGCTATGCCGGCGAGGGCCACGTCAAGCTCGCCACCTCCGTCGAATTCATGCACACCGCGACGCTTCTGCACGACGATGTCGTCGACGAGAGCGGCATGCGCCGCGGCAAGAAGACCGCCCGCATGATCTGGGGTAACCAGGCAAGCGTGCTGGTCGGCGACTTCCTGCTCGGCCAGGCTTTCCGCATGATGGTCGATGTCGGCTCGCTCGAAGCGCTCGATATCCTGTCGAGTGCGGCCTCGATCATCGCCGAGGGCGAGGTCATGCAGCTTGCCGCCGCCAAGAACCTCGAAACCACCGAGGACGAGCATTTCGCCGTCATCAAGGCCAAGACCGCCGCACTTTTTTCGGCTGCTGCCGAGGTCGGCCCGGTCATCGCCCAGGCGACGCGCAACGATCGCGCCGCGCTGCGCTCCTATGGCATGAATCTCGGCCTGGCCTTCCAGCTGATCGACGACGCGCTGGACTATGGCGGCACCAGCAAGGATCTTGGCAAGAACGTTGGCGACGATTTCCGCGAGGGCAAGGTGACGCTTCCGGTCATTCTCGCCTATCGGCGCGGCACCAAGGCCGAGCGCACCTTCTGGAAGCGCGCCATCGAGGACAATGTCGCCGATGACGCCGGCCTGGAAAAGGCGACCGGCCTGATGACCCGCCACGGCGCCATTGCCGACACGATCGGGCGTGCCCGCCATTTCGGCGAGATTGCCCGCGACGCGCTGGCGCCGCTCGAAGCGACGCCGCAGAAATCGGCGCTGATCGACGTCATCGATTTCTGCATCAGCCGGGTCAACTAAAGGCTGGACTTTCGCGACGCTATCTCTGGCCTGGGCTAAGAGGAAGTTTAGGAATTCGGTCCCGCCGTCTCGACAAGCCGCCCTGCCGCAAATTATCTATAAAACATGGCAAAGGGCACAGACGACACCATCGCGGTGCGCATCAGCAAGGTTCTGGCGGACCGCATCATCTCCGGTGCGATCGAGCCGGGGGCCAGGCTTCGGCAGGATCGCATCGCCGAAGAATTCCAAACCAGCCATGTTCCGGTGCGCGAGGCCTTCCGCCGCCTCGAGGCGCAAGGGCTGGCCATCGGCGAGCCGCGCCGCGGCGTGCGTGTCGCGTCTTTCGATCTGGGCGAGGTCAAGGAAGTCGCCGAAATGCGCGCCGCCCTTGAAGTGCTGGCGCTGCGCCACGCCGCGCCGCATCTGACATCGGCCATTCTCGATCTCGCCGAGGAGGCGACCAAGGCCGGCGACAAGTCCCGCGATGTCAGGTCCTGGGAGGAAGCCAACCGCGCCTTCCACCGCTTGATCCTCGCGCCATGCGGCATGCCGCGCCTGCTCGCCACCATCGACGACCTGCACGCGGCAAGCGCCCGTTTCCTGTTCGCGGCATGGCGCTCGGAGTGGGAGACACGCACCGATCAGGACCATCGCGCGATCCTCGCCGCCTTGCGGCAGGGAAACACCGAATCGGCGGCCGTCACACTGGGGCGGCACGTCCAATGGATTGGCCGCAAGCCGGTCAGGACGGCTTCCGGAACGACGCGCGAAGCCTTCGCCATCGTAGGTTAGACGGCCTCCGCCAAAGCCAGGGCTTGCAATCTCCAGGGAAGTGTGGATTCGATAATAGATCGAAAACAGAAATTATCTATAATTTGAAATCGATCGAAGGAATCCCAATGACAGACGTCGCATTCTCGTCCAGCAAGCCGTCGTTCAGCCCGCTCCGGCTCCAGGATCGTTCTCTTGCCTGGCAGATTGGAGCCGTTGTGCTCGGCACCCTGTTCCTGACGCTGTCATCCTACGTCGAAGTGCCGATGGTGCCGGTCCCGGTGACGATGCAGACCTTCGCCGTGACATTGGTCGGCGCGCTCTATGGCTGGCGGCTTGGCGCGCTCACCATTGCCGCCTGGTTGGTCGAGGGCGCTGTCGGCTTTCCCGTTCTGTCCGGAGGGGCAGCGGGTGCGGCGCATTTCGTCGGGCCGACGGCTGGCTATCTCTTCGCCTTCCCGCTTGTCGGCGCAATGGTCGGCTGGCTGGCCGAACGCGGCTGGAACGGCAAAAGGGTGATGCTTGCCTTCGTCGCCATGCTGCTTGGCAACCTTGCCTGCCTTGTGCTGGGCACAGCATGGCTTGCCGTCATGATTGGAGCCGAACAGGCCGTTACCTTCGGCTTCCTGCCGTTCATCGTCGGCGGCTTGCTCAAGTCGGCGCTGGGTGCCGCGACCCTCATGGCGCTTCGCGGCGGTAAGGCCAAGCCGGTCAATCCGTGACGATCAGGCTGCGCGCCCATCACCTCCTTTGCCTGCTCACCTATGTGGGCAAAGGATACAGCCCCGCCTTCACCGCCAATTATGATCTCGTCGCGGTGCGCCTGAGCCGGGGCGAGGACATCCTCCTCGTTTCCGGCCCGGACGATGTCTGCGCCCCGTTGCTTGATGAGCCGGAACCGCACTGCCTCAACGAGAGTGTCGTCGAGCGGGACCGGCTTGCCACGCAGGATGTGGGCGAGTTGCTGGCGCGGCCAATCCGCGTCGGCACCCGTCTTGATCTCGATCCTGCGATGCTGGGCCGGATGCGGCAGGCGTTTTCGGCTGGCCTTGTACGCAAGGCCTGCGGCGGCTGCGAATGGAACGAACTGTGCAGCACGATAGCGGCCGGCGGCTACAGCGACACGCTGGTGCAACGGTCTGCCTCGCCAGGCGAGGGCTGATATTGGCCCGAGCCTTAGCGGTCGAAGCGGAGCCTCAGCGTCGAATCTGTGATATATTCGGCGCCGCGTAGGGCCATGGCCGAAATCCCAAGAGCGGAAAATTGGTGCCTGTCGCCATGATTTGTTAATCGGGTGCCCGGATTGTGAATTCGAGGCGGATTGAAGCGCGACCCCAAAAAGGCCATGCTTTGCCTGGAAAGATCGAGTCTACGCCGATCCCGCTGACGCGGAGATGGCGCCTGGCTGAAAGGGATACGATGCGGCAAGGACGTGCGCGCTGGCTGACAAGGCTGGCAATTGTGACAGGCATGGCGATCTCGGCTTTGCCGGCCTATGCCAAGCAAACCACCGAACCGGTCAAGATCACGTCGTTTTCGGGCGCCTATCTGGCGGCCCGGATCGCCGAAGGCGATAACGACCTCGACAGCGCCATCGCCTACTACAAGCAAGCATTGGCCTTCGACCCGAGCGACACCGGCCTGCAGCAGAGCCTGATGCTGTCGCTGATCGCGCAAGGGCGCTTCGACGAATCCCTGGTCTATGCCGACAAGCTCAAGGAAGTGCCTGACGTCGAGCGTTTCTCGCGGCTGGCGCTCGCCGTCGATTCCTTCCACAAGAAGGATTTCACCAAGGCGCAGTACTGGCTCAAGCTGTCGCTGGAATCCGATCTCGACCGGCTGATCTCCGGGGTGATGTCCGGCTGGGCGCAGCAAGGCGCCGGCGAGCCTGCCGATGCGATGGCGTCCATCGACAAGCTGCAGGGGCCGGATTGGTTCGGCCTGTTCAAGTCGTTCCACCGCGCCCTGATCGCTGATGCATCCGGCATGCCCGAAAAGGCCGAGGCCATCTACGCCGCGACCATGCAGGATACCGCCGCCGGTGGTGCCGCTCCCGAAACCTGGATGCGCAATGCCCAGGCCTACGCCTCGTTCCTGGCCCGCAAGGGCGACAAGACCAAGGCGCTGTCGGTGCTCGACCAGGCCGAGGCGTTTTCGCCTGGCAAGCTGGAAATCGTCGCCTTGCGCGACCGAATTGCAAAAGGCGACAAGATTGCGCCCCTGGTGGCCGGCCCATCCGATGGCGCCTCCGAAATCCTGCTCGACCTCGCCACCGCGCTCAACCGTGGCGGCGGCGAGCCGTTCGTGCGCCTCTATCTGCAATATGCGCTTGCTTTGAAGCCTGATAGCGACGCTGCCCTTGTGCAACTCGCTGCCGTGTCCGAGCAATTGAAGGACGGCGAAGGCGCCATCGCGCTCTATCGCCGGATTCCCGCCGGTTCGCCGCTGAAGGAGCTTTCGGACCTGCAACTCGGCCTCAACCTTGCCGATCTCGACCGTCACGAAGAAGCGATCACTCATCTGAAGGCTTTCGTCGACGCCCATCCCAATGACATGCGCGCCTATCTGGCGCTCGGTGGCGTCTATTCCTCGAAGGAGGATTTCCGTTCGGCCGCCACACTCTACGACAAGGCTGTCGAGGCGCTGAAGACGCCGACCGCAGCCAACTGGAACATCTTCTACCAGCGCGGCATCGCCTATGAGCGCCTGAAGGAATGGCCCAAGGCCGAGCCGAACTTCCGCAAGGCGCTGGAACTGTTCCCCGACCAGCCGCAGGTGCTGAATTATCTCGGCTATTCCTGGGTCGACATGAACATGAATCTCAAGGAAGGGCTGGCGATGATCCAGAAGGCCGTCGACCTCAGGCCGAGCGACGGCTACATCGTCGATTCGCTGGGTTGGGCTTATTTCCGCCTCGGCAGGTTCGATGACGCGGTGCGCGAAATGGAACGCGCCGTGTCGCTGAAGCCGGAAGATCCGGTTCTCAACGACCACCTCGGCGATGCCTACTGGCGCGTCGGCCGCAAGCTGGAAGCCACCTTCCAGTGGAACCAGGCTCGCGACCTGAAGCCGGATCCCGATGTGCTGGCCAACTTGCAGCAGAAGCTGATGAAGGGCCTGCCGCCGATCGAATCCAACACGGCGCAGGAGACCCCGAAGGTCAAGCCGGAGCCGGTGCCCGCCCCGAAGGGATGAAGTCAGCCATTTGAATTCAACGCAAACGGGGCTCTTTTCAGGGTCCCGTTTTCGTTTGAACCGCGTATTCGGCTGGCTGCCTCAGAAGAGCTTGCGATAGACGACAAAGCCGGAGTGTTCGGCGACCTTGTCGTAAAGCTTCATCGCCGTGTGATTGGTCTCATGCGTCAGCCAGTATACCCGGCCTGAGCCGGCCGCCCGGGCACGCTCGTAGACGCCCTCGATCAGTGCCCGTCCGATGCCTTTGCCACGCGATGCCTGCGTGGTGAAAAGGTCCTGCAGATAGCAATTGGGCGCGATCGCCGTTGTGCTGCGATGGAAGAGATAATGCACGAGGCCGAAAAGCCGTCCCTCGCTTTCGGCCACCAGCGCGTGGACCGGCTCATAGGCATCGAAGAAACGCGACCATGTCATCTGGGTAATCTTACCCGGCAGGGCCGTTTCGCCCGAGCGGCCATAAAATGCATTGTAGCCGTCCCACAGCGGCAGCCATTGCTCGAAATCCTGTCGCGCAACGGGGCGGATGACGATCGGGCTGGGCATGGCTGGAACCTGTTGTCGTTGCTGCACAGGCGAACAGAGCGCAGGCCCGAGAGATGGGCAATGGGCCAGCCCCTGCAAAGCTCTCAACATTGTCCATAATGTCGGCGCGACCGCATCGGCGTGCTTTGCTTGACGCTTCGCCGCCGTGTCTCTAGGACGTGCCGGCAAGCTAGCCTGTGCTGTCGAGGCCACCCGTGACAATTGAAATCCCCGCCCATATGCATCCCAGCCGCTCGTTCCAGGGGCTGATCCTGACCTTGCACAACTATTGGGCGGCCTATGGCTGCGTCATCCTGCAACCCTACGACATGGAAGTCGGTGCCGGCACATTTCATCCGGCAACGACGCTGCGCGCGCTCGGCCCGAAACGCTGGAACGCTGCCTATGTCCAGCCATCGCGCCGCCCCAAGGATGGGCGTTATGGCGAGAACCCGAACCGGCTGCAGCATTATTACCAGTACCAGGTGATCCTGAAGCCGAACCCGCCCAACTTGCAGGAGCTCTATCTCGGCTCGCTGGCGGCGATCGGCGTCGATCCGCTGCTGCACGACATCCGCTTCGTCGAGGATGATTGGGAAAGCCCGACGCTGGGCGCCTGGGGTCTCGGCTGGGAATGCTGGTGCGACGGCATGGAAGTCTCGCAGTTCACCTATTTCCAGCAGGTCTGCGGTATCGAATGCGCGCCGGTGGCCGGCGAACTCACCTACGGGCTGGAGCGGCTGGCCATGTATGTGCAGGGCGTCGACAATGTCTACGACCTCAACTTCAACGGCCGGGAAGGCGCCGACAAAGTCACCTATGGCGATGTCTTCCTG
Source organism: Mesorhizobium sp. XAP4 (assembly GCF_029269325.1). Taxonomy (NCBI): domain Bacteria; kingdom Pseudomonadati; phylum Pseudomonadota; class Alphaproteobacteria; order Hyphomicrobiales; family Phyllobacteriaceae; genus Mesorhizobium; species Mesorhizobium sp. XAP4. The sequence goes on from NZ_JARIXW010000003.1 coordinate 389,275, forward strand.
CAGGCCGAGCAGGAATATTCGCGCCACAATTTCGAACACGCCAACACGGCGATGCTTCTGCGCCACTTCGAGGACGCCGAGACCGAATGCAAGGCGCTGCTCGATGCCGGCGCGCCGGCATCGAACGACAATCTGCCGATGCACCGCATGGTTTTCCCGGCCTATGATCAGTGCATCAAGGCCAGCCATGTCTTCAACCTGCTTGACGCGCGCGGCGTGATTTCGGTCACGGAACGACAGAGCTACATCCTGCGGGTGCGCAATCTGGCGAAGGCCTGCGGTGAGGCGTTTTTGAAGACGCAGGCGGGTGGCCTGGCGGCCTGAGTCTCAGGCCCGCTTCGTCATCTCGAAGGAAACTTTGATCGGCAATATGTTCTGGCTGCTGGCACCGTCGATTGTGCGCAATGCCTGTCGAACGCCCGGCATCGAGAAGGCACCGTGAGCCTGCGCGGTGAAGCAGGCGCCGAGTGCGAGGATCTGCAGAAGTCTGGATGCCGTTTTCATGGTCGTTGAGCCAAATGTTCCCTGCCTGAGCGTGGGTCGCTTCAGCGCTGCGTTCGGTTCATGGAAATCTTTGATCCAAGGACGGGTGGCGCGGTCTCGTCCCGACAGGATGGCCAAAATTTCTGGAAACGGGCGCAAATCGGCGATCCCCGTGCGGAAAGGGTGACAGCGGCCAGCCGAGTTGCTATGCCCCGCCCGGACCATTTTGCCGCGTGAGCCCCATCCATGCCTGACCTGCTTCTAGAACTCCGCTCGGAAGAGATTCCCGCCCGCATGCAGCGCAAGGCGGCTGGCGATCTCAGGAAGATGCTGACTGACGGCCTGGTCGAGGCGGGGCTGACCTATGAGGCCGCGCGCGAGTACTGGACGCCGCGGCGGCTGACCCTCGACATCAGGGGTCTCACCGCGCGCTCGAAGGATATAAACGAAGAGATCAAGGGGCCTTCGACATCGGCGCCCGAACAGGCGGTCCAGGGCTTCCTGCGCAAGGCCGGACTTTCCTCGATCGCCGAGGCGCATGTCCATTCCGATCCGAAGAAGGGCGATTTTTATGTCGCCCACATTTCGAAGCCGGGCAGGGCGGCCGAACAGATCATCGCGGACCTGGTGCCTGATATCATCCGCAATTTCCCGTGGCCGAAATCGATGCGCTGGGGGCCGGCCTCGGCCAAGCCCGGTTCATTGCGCTGGGTGCGCCCGCTGCAATCGATCCTGTGCACCTTCGGCCCGGAGACCGAGGAGCCTGTCGTGGTCGATTTCGAGATCGACGGCATCCGCTCCGGCAACATCACCTATGGCCACCGTTTTCATGCGCCTGATGCGATCACGGTGCGCCGCTTCGACGACTATGTTTCCAAACTGGAAGCGGCCAAGGTCGTGCTCGATGCCGACCGCCGCAAGGAGATCATCCTTGCCGACGCCCGCAATCTCGCCTTCGCCAACGGGCTCGACCTGGTCGAGGACGAAGGGCTGCTGGAGGAGGTGTCCGGGCTGGTCGAATGGCCTGTCGTGCTGATGGGCGAGTTCGAGGAGGCATTCCTCGCCATTCCAGCCGAAGTGATCCGACTGACCATCCGCGCCAACCAGAAGTGCTTTGTGACACGGCCGCAGGGTGTCGACGACGCGCTTTCCAATCGCTTCATTCTAACCGCCAACATCGAAGCCAGGGATGGCGGCAAGGAGATCGCCCACGGCAACGGCAAGGTGGTGCGCGCCCGCCTGTCCGACGCGCTTTATTTCTGGACGACCGACCAGGGCGATTTGCCTGACCTGGCTGAGCTCGAGGCATCGGCGGAAAAATTCGGGCTTGATCTCAAGAAGCCGCTCGACCAGCGCATGGCCCGCCTCGACCATCTCGGCGTGACTTTCCACGCCAAGCTCGGCACGCAGGGCGAACGGGTGGAGCGGATGAAGCGATTGGCGGAAGAACTGGCTCCGATCGTCGGCGCCGATCCCGCACTCGCGCGCCGCGCTGCCGTCTTGGCCAAGGCAGATCTCACCACTGAAGTCGTCGGCGAGTTCCCGGAACTGCAAGGCGCCATGGGCCGCAAATATGCGCTGCTTCAGGGCGAGCACGCATCGGTCGCCGCTGCAGCGGAGGAACACTACAAGCCGCAAGGCCCGTCCGATCGCGTATCGAGCGATCCGGTTTCGATCACAGTGGCGCTTGCCGATAAGCTCGATACGCTGGTCGGTTTCTGGGCAATCGACGAAAAGCCGACTGGGTCGAAGGATCCCTATGCGCTGCGTAGAGCGGCGCTGGGTGTGGTTAGAATATTGGTCGAGAATGATATTCGACTGGCGCTGGCAGCCATCGTCGGGAAAGCGTCTGACCTTCTGTCCTTCTTCCACGACCGCCTGAAAGTCTACCTCCGCGATCAGGGCGCCCGGCACGATCTCATCGATGCCGTCATCACGCCGCAGTCCGACGACCTCTTGCAGATCGTCCGCCGCGTCGAGGCGCTCGGCTCCTTCCTCGACACCGAGGACGGCAAGAACCTGCTCGCCGGCACCAAGCGCGCGGCCAACATTCTGGCTGCCGAGGAGAAAAAGAAAACGGCGGTCGCCGAAACCGTTGAGCCGGCGCTGTTTCGCGCGGATACCGAGAAATCGCTGTTTGCGGCGGTGAACCAGGCTGAGAAGCAAGCCGGCGAAGCGATTCAAAACGATGATTTTTCCGGCGCCTTGCTGGCGCTTAGCGTGTTGCGCGAGCCGGTTGATTCATTCTTTGAGCATGTTCTTGTAAACGATGAGGATCAGGCGGTGCGTGCCAACCGCCTGGCGCTGCTCGCCCGCATCCGCACGGCCACCGGTCAGGTCGCGGATTTCTCCAGGATCGCAGGTTAAGGTGAAGAAAATATTCTCTGCTACCGGCCGTTCGAGCCGGCTTACAGTCATATGGCGATGATCTCTCCGTGGCAAAAGGGACATGTTCCCCAACCCCACGGAGGCTTCCATGAATTCCGATCACGAAATCGAAGTGACAGAAGAAACTCCCGCCGAGGCGCTTGAATCCGCTTCCGAAACCATTCTCGATCATGCCGCCGCCGCAGCGATCGAAGCCGCTGACCTGTCTGATGACGACGAAGACGGCGACGATGAAGAAGGCGAAGGGTCCACCGAAGCTGCCACGCTCTCGGATGACGACGAAGATGAAGACGAGGACGAAGACGACGCCGAGGACAGCGTGAAGGCTGAAGGCGACGAGTCCGAAGAAGAAGACGACGACGACAAGGAAGAAGCGGCCTGATCTTTTCAGCCGCCGATTCCGTCGATGGCAAAGGCGGCGCTGAGGCGCCGCCCTTTGCTATCAGCCGTCCCCGAAGCCGACTGTCAGCCGCCCCGGCGACGGCCCGTCAGTTCTCAAGAATGCTGACGCGCACGCTGTTTTCGTAGACATCGACCTGGATCAGCGGTTCGCCATTGACGATGGCGCGCTTGGTCGAGGAACTCATCGCGCCGCCACGCTCCAGCATGCGTTGCAGGTCGGCGCGCTGGTCGTTGGTCCTGAACCAGCCATCAGCCTCGTCGTCGCTGTCACGGCGGTGGAATTTGTGCCAGTTGGCGCGGTCCTGCCGCACCATCTGCGCGGCATTGTCCAGCGCATAGCCGTCACTCGCCTGATGGTCGCGATCGGAAATGCGCGCGACATAGGATCCCAGCATGTCGTCGGCATGAGCCGCGACGACGCCAAGCAGTGACGCCAGCAATAGGCCTGCTCCGGTCACGATTCCAGATTTTCTCATGCTTTCCCCCTTTACCCCTTAGCGATGAAATCCCGTCTGCCAGAACCGCCTGACGAAATACAGGCGATGGCGTCTGGCGGCTGAAATAAACCGAAACCGAGTTTGTTTGGCAATCGTGCGCCGGGCGCCAGATCGCCGTCAAGTCACGCCTTCGATGTCGGCTGTCTTTGAGGCGGGGCTACTTGGTGTAGCCGTTGGGAGGCATGCGCTGCCCTGCTGCCGGGGCCGGAGCGCTCGGCGGGGCGGGTTGGTTCTCGGCGTTCCCTGAGGGGGCAGCGGAAGCGGTGGCCGTTGCCGGCGCGGTGCCAGCGGCCGGCGCGGCACCGGTCGCTGGTGCAGAGGTTGGCGCGGGTGCCGGGAAATCGGGACCGGTAACGCCGCCACGAATGACCATCGGGCCTGGCTGGAAGCCGTGCCCGGTCGCGGGCTTGTCCGGGATCGCCGCTACCTTTTCATCGGTGACGTCGGGCTGTGCTTCCCCTTTTGCCACCACCGACAGCGCATCGCTGGCGTTGACTGCATCGGCGGTTCCAGGCTGGTTAGGAGCGCCGATCCTGACGATCGATGGTGTGGAGGATGGCGCGCCTGGAAAAACCAGGGATGACGCCTGGGCTTCGCCGGCCGCAACAGCAAGAATGATACCCAGCAGGATACGCGCAGACACTGATGTCGCTCCCCTTTGCCCAGAAGCTGTTCGATAGCAGGCCGGAATTGATGCCGGCTTTCGTGGAAACATAGCATTTTAGGGATTGATAAATCGCCAATGCTCCTGCTCGCCAACAAACGGTTACCCAACAGCCGACTTGCCCAATGGCCGCCATCGTACTACGCACCCCGCATCTGTGAGGTGACGAGAGTGGCTGAAATACTTGGCTCGGGCGAGGCGCTGGAGCGGGCGCTGGCGCTGCTCAGGGAGGGCGATGTCGTCGCCATCCCGACGGAAACCGTATACGGGCTGGCCGGCGACGCGACCAACGGCATCGGCGTCGCGCGCATCTTCGAAGCCAAGGGGCGGCCGCGCTTCAACCCGCTGATCGCCCATGTCGCCGACATGGCGATGGCCGAGCGCCTCGCGCTGTTCGATCCGCTGTCCAGGAAACTGGCGCTGGCGTTCTGGCCCGGTCCGCTGACGCTGGTGCTGCCGCAACGGCCCGGCAACGGCATCCATCCGCTGGTCACCGCCGGGCTCGATACAATCGCCTTGCGCATGCCGAGGGGCTTTGGTAGCGATCTGATCGCCAGGCTCGGCCGCCCGCTTGCCGCGCCCAGCGCCAATTCATCCGGCAGGATCAGCGCAACGACCGCGCAAGCGGTGGCAGCCGATCTCGGTGCGCGGATAAAGCTGGTGGTCGATGGCGGCGCGACCCCGGTCGGGCTGGAATCGACGATTCTCAAGGCCGAGGGGGAAAGAATGCGGCTGCTGAGGCCCGGCGGCATCGCCGCCGAGGAGATCGAGGCGGCCATCGGCATGGAACTGTTGCGCGGCGGCACCGCCAGTATCGAGGCGCCGGGCATGCTTGCCTCGCATTATGCGCCAGGTGCCGCGATGCGGCTCAATGCCGGCACGGTCGGCGAGGGCGAGGCTTTGCTCGGCTTCGGCAGCCAACGGGCGGACGGCTGGCGCCGCGCCGAAGCCTTCCTCAATTTGTCCGAAACCGGGGACCTGCGCGAAGCGGCAAGCAATCTGTTCGCTTGTATGCAGGCACTCGACCGCAGCGGCGCGCGCACCATCGCCGTCGAGCCTATTCCCTGCGACGGGCTCGGCGAAGCGATCAACGATCGGCTGTCGCGTGCAGCCGCCCCTCGTGACATCACGCAACCCGCAACATAGTTTCCCCCATGATCGAAATCACAAAGACACTCGATCCCGCCCTCATCGATCGCTTCACGGCGATCGTCGGCGACAGATATGCACTGCGTGATCAGCAGGACATCGCGCCCTACCTCATTGAGCGACGTGGGCTTTGGCACGGCGCGACGTCGCTGGTGCTGCGGCCGGGCAGCGTCGACGAGGTCAGCCGGATCATGCGGCTGGCGACCGAGACGGGAACGCCGATCGTGCCGCAAAGCGGCAACACCGGGCTGGTCGGCGCGCAGGTGCCGGACAGGTCCGGGCGCGAAATCGTCCTGTCGCTGTCGCGGCTGAACCGCATCCGCGAGATCGATATCCTGTCCAACACGGTGACGGTCGAGGCCGGTGTCATCCTGCAGACGCTGCAGGAGGCAGCCGACGCCGCCGACCGGCTGTTCCCGCTGTCGCTGGCCGCGCAAGGCTCCTGCCAGATCGGGGGCAATCTTTCCTCCAATGCCGGCGGCACCGGCGTGCTTGCCTATGGCAATGCGCGTGAACTTTGCCTCGGTGTCGAGGTGGTGCTGCCGACCGGCGAGGTGTTCGACGACCTGCGCAAGCTGAAGAAGGACAACACCGGCTACGATCTGAAAAACCTGTTCGTCGGCGCCGAAGGCACGCTCGGCGTCATCACCGCCGCCGTGCTGAAGCTGTTCCCGAAGCCGAAGGGGCGCGAAGTCGCCTTCGTCGGCCTGTCGTCGCCCGAGGCGGCACTTTCGCTGTTCGGCCTGGCCATGGACCGTGCCGGGGCAGCACTCACCGCTTTCGAACTGATCGGCAGGCGGCCATATGATTTCACCCTGGCGCATGCCCAGGGTGTGGTGCGGCCGCTGATCGAGGACTGGCCGTGGTACGTGCTGATGCAGATTTCATCAGGCCGTTCGTCGGAGGATTCGAGAGCGTTGATCGAGGATGTGCTGTCGGCTGGCCTCGAACAGGAATTCGTCGGCGACGCCGTCATTGCCGCGAGTCTCGCGCAGGGCGATGCCTTCTGGAATTTCCGTGAGTTGCTGCCCGAGGCGCAGAAACCGGAGGGCGCCTCGATCAAGCACGACATTTCGGTGCCTATTGCCTCGATCCCGCGTTTCATCGAAGAAGCCGCCGGCGCGGTGGCGTCGGTGAGCGCCGGCGCGCGCGTGGTCTGCTTCGGCCATATGGGCGACGGCAATCTCCACTACAACATTTCCCGGCCCGTCGACGGCGACGATGAGGCGTTCCTCGCTCTCTATCACCCCATGAACAAGGCGGTGCACGATGTGGTGCGCAGCCTGCACGGTTCGATCTCGGCCGAGCATGGCATCGGCCAGTTGAAGCGCGACGAACTGATCGCCACCGCGCCGCCGACGGCGATCGATCTGATGCGAAGGGTGAAGGCCGCTTTCGACCCGGCCGGCATCATGAATCCGGGTAAGGTTATCTGATCCTTTCGACATCTTGTGGTTGGTGGGATTCCGATAACCATCCCTGAGATCAGCAAAATTTAACCGACTTTCTTAAGCGGGGCGGTAAGGAGCCCGCGCTACTGTCTCCATACAAACGAGGCTGGAAAAACCGGCCCGGAGAGAACCGGACACCGGCTCTCAGGAGACAGACAGGAAGGCCACTCTATGAACACCGGACTGAAGCCAGTCTGGGCGGGACGCAACATGCGTCTCGACCCATTTCGCCTGCCGCAAGTGGTGAGCTACGCGACTCGCGACGACTACGGCGATGTAACCTTCACCATCGACCAGCGCGGCGCCGTGATCCGCCGCTTGCTCGAGATGAGCGGCCTGCCCGCGATCATCGTTCTGCCTTCCAATGCGTTCCGCGGCGTTGCCGCCCGCGCCATGGAGGACCCGGACGGCAACGTCACGGTGACCCTGGAACTCCTGCACAACGACCCGATGCTGTCGGTGCCGCTGCTGGTGGCCGACGATCTCGACGATGTCGCAGCCGACTGGCGCGCCTGGGCCGACGCATACCGCCTGCCGATGCTGCTGATCGAATCGGACGGCGTTGCCCGCACCCTGGAAGAATCGCTCGGTGCCGCCATCAAGACGCTGCCGCCGCAGGATCGGCGCAAGGGGCGGATTTCGAACACGCGCCGCCCGCGTTTCCTCGCTCGCCGCAGAGCTGGCGACCTCGGTCTCAGGCTGGTCATCGACGGCCAGGAGATTATTTCGCGGGAGTAGGAAGGTTCTTCCTTCTCCCCCTGGGAGAAGGTGGCCGAGCGAAGCTCGGTCGGATGAGGGGTGTTCCAGCTTGGCAATGCCGGCGTTCCGTCACGCACCCCTCAACCGTCTTGGCGCTGCGCGCCAATCCACCTTCTCCCACAAGGGGAGAAGGAAGAAGCGCCGCTAAACCAGCGGCTTCAGAGCCACCCACACAGCGCCGCCGATCAGGCCGAGGAAGATCAGCCAGCCGACCTGGTTGTTCGACCTGAACAGGCGCAGGCATTGGTCCGGATTGTCGATGTCCAACACGGCGATCTGCCGCGCCATATGGGCGCCGGCGGCGATCAGCCCGGCCAGCGCCACCACCGGCGCCTGCGCCGACGCGAAGGCGATGGCGAAGCAGATCAGCGCGCCGCCATAAAGTCCGGCCAGCCAGGCCTTGGTGTTGTCGCCGAACAGGCGTGCCGTCGAGCGCACGCCGACAATGGCGTCATCTTCCTTGTCCTGGTGCGCGTAGATCGTGTCGTAGCCGATCACCCACAGGATCGAGCCGATATAGAGCATGACAGCAGGCCCATCGAGATCGCCGAACTCGACCGCCCATCCCATCAGCGCGCCCCAGGAAAAAGCAAGGCCGAGCACAAGTTGGGGCCAGTTGGTTATCCGCTTCATGAACGGGTAAATGGCTATGACCGCCAGTGAGCAGATGCCGAGCAGGACGGCAAAGCTGTTGAACTGGATGAGCACGACGAGGCCGACCAGGGCTTGCAGGACGAGAAACAGCCATGCCCGCCGGCGCGTCGCCTTGCCTGACGGCAGCGGTCGCGAGCGCGTGCGCTCCACCTGGTTGTCGATGTCCTCGTCGACGAGGTCGTTGTAGGTGCAGCCGGCGCCGCGCATGGCGATGGCCCCGACCAGGAAAAGCACGAGATACAAAGGCGCCGGCAGCAGCGAGAGCAGCGGGTCGCCCGGACGCGGATAGGCGCTCGCCGCCAAGGCCGCCGACCACCAGCACGGCCACAGCAGCAGTTGCCAGCCTATCGGCCTGTCCCACCGCGCAAGCTGCGCATAGGGCCATATCGAGCGCGGCAGCACGCGGTAGACCCAATGGCCGTTCGGCGCATCGGCGACACGGCCCTGGGCCGTTTTCGACTGGATGGTTTCCATGCCCATGGAGTGGCAGCAGCGGCGGAAACCGTCAAGCGGCAAGCGGAGACGCGGCGCCCGTCAGCCTTTCACGAGGCAAAGATGTCGCGGGTGGCGAACCAGTCCTTGGCCACCTCGACGAAGGCCAGCGCTGCATTCGACACACGCTGATGCGTGTCATAGGTGAGCAGGATCCGCTGCATGGGCAGCGGATCGGACAGCGGCTTGCAGATGAGCGGCAGCCCGTCATAGCTGCGGTCGCCATGCGGGCGGGTGTAGCTGACCGCAACGCCGAAGCCGTTGGCGACCATGCTCCGTTGCAGTTCGAACGAGCTTGTCGTCATGTCGGCCACAGGCGAAAGGCCGCGGCTGCGGAACAGGTCGAGCATATGCTGCCAGCTGTGCGGCTGGTCGGTGGTGATCAGCGGATAGGCGGCCAGATCGGCAAGGCTGACCGACGGGCGATCCGCCAGGGCATGGCCTGCCGGCAACAGCGCGTGCGGGCGAAGTTCACGCAGCAGGATGCGGGCGAAATGCGTCGGCAGGCTGAGATCATAAGTCAGGCCGAGATCGATGGCCGCGTCACCCAGCCGTCGACCCAGCGTCTCGAACGTCTCGTCGCGAACGACGATCTTGACGGCCGGATAGCGTTCGGAGAAGGCGCGGATCAAAGCCGGCGCGAAGAAAGGCGCCAGATCCTCGAAGCATCCCAACACCAACTCGCCGCTGACAGCCGATTTGCTTGAACCCAGGCCGATGAGTTCCTCCGTTTCGGTGAGAACCTGCCTTGCCTTGGCCACGACGGCGCGGCCGAACGATGTCGGCGACACGCCGCTTCCCCGCTGGCGGACGAACAGTTTCTGGCCGAAATTCTTTTCGACCGCGTCGATGGCCACCGAGATCGACGGCTGAGAGACGTTCAGCATCTTTGCCGCGCCGGTGACGCTGCCGTGACGCGCCACGGCAACCAGATAGCGTAGCTGCGTGAGAGTCACACTCATAGAGGCACTCTATATGTCAGATCGAAAGTTATTATTTTACCGAATGAATAGATGTTGCGATAGTGGCTTTATTCCAAGAGGAGAACGCCATGGCTTCCCGGACTGCCACCCTCGACGCCACCAGGATCGGCGCGTCCACGATTGCCGACTATCAGCGTGACGGCGCTGTTTGCATTCGCGGCGCCTTCAAGGGCTGGGTCGACACGATTGCCGCCGGCATCGAACGCAACATGCAGAACCGCAGCGCCACCGCATCCGACATAGCCAATGGTCGCGGTAGTTTCTTCGATGACTACTGCAACTGGGAGCGCATCCCCGAATTCGTCAGCCTGGTACGGGACTCACCCGCCGCCGAACTGGCGGCGGCGGTGATGCAGTCGCGCACCGCGCAGTTCTTCCATGATCATGTGCTGGTGAAGGAACCCGGCACGCAGAAGCCGACGCCCTGGCATCAGGACATCCCCTACTATTTCGTCGATGGCCAACAGACGGTGAGCTTCTGGATACCCATCGACCCGGTGAAAGAGGCGACGCTGCGGCTGATCGCCGGCTCGCACAAATGGGACAAGATGATCCTGCCGGTGCGCTGGCTCGACGATAGCAATTTCTATGCCGGCGAGGGCGACTATCTGCCGGTGCCCGATCCCGATAAGGACCCTTCGATGAAGGTGCTCGAATGGGAAATGGAGCCGGGCGACGCCATCCTGTTCGACTTCAGGACCGCGCATGGCGCGCGTGGCAATATGACCGCGGCGCGGCGTCGGGCGCTGTCGCTGCGCTGGGTCGGTGACGATGCGCGCTATGTCGAGCGGCCGGGCCGTACCTCGCCGCCCTATCATGGCCACGGCATGCAGCCGGGGCAGAGACTGCGCGAGGATTGGTTTCCTGTCGTCTACCAGCGCTGAGCAGGGTCCAGAACAAGGGTGCTGGTATTCGGCGCCCATATTCGGGGGTAACGTCCCGTGCGCAATTTCCATCAAAACACCCTGATGCCTTGACCCGTCGCCCAGAGAGCAATAGCGGGTGCTCTTCAAGGGTTAGCATCAAGAGGTGGCCATGAACGTTCTTCTTCTCGGCTCCGGCGGCCGCGAACATGCGCTCGCCTGGAAGATCGCCGCATCGCCGCTGCTGACGAAGCTTTATGCTGCCCCCGGCAATCCGGGCATCGGCAGCGAGGCCGAACTGGTGAAGCTGGATATAGCCGACAATGCCGCCGTGGCCGCGTTCTGCAAGGACAAAAAAATCGACCTCGTGGTCGTTGGCCCGGAAGGGCCGCTGGTCGCCGGCATTGCCGACGATCTGCGCGCGCAAGACATCCGCGTCTTCGGACCCTCCAAAGCCGCCGCACAGCTTGAGGGTTCGAAGGGTTTCACCAAGGATCTCTGTGCCCGCTACGACATCCCTACCGCCGCCTATGGCCGCTTCGGCGATCTGGCCTCCGCGAAGGCCTATGTCGAGAAGATGGGCGCACCGATCGTCATCAAGGCGGATGGGTTGGCTGCCGGCAAGGGCGTCACCGTTGCCATGACGCTCGACGAAGCGCGGACAGCACTCGATGCCTGTTTCGAGGGCTCATTCGGCGCCGCCGGCGCGGAAGTGGTGGTCGAGGAGTTCATGACCGGCGAGGAGGCGAGCTTTTTCTGCCTCTGCGACGGTACCACCGCGCTGCCCTTCGGCACCGCGCAGGATCACAAGCGCGTTGGCGATGGCGATACCGGTCCCAACACCGGCGGCATGGGGGCCTATTCGCCGGCCCCGGTGATGACGCCGGAACTGGTCGAGCGCACCATGCGCGAGATCATCGAGCCGACCATGCGCGGCATGGCCGAACTTGGCGCGCCGTTCTCCGGCGTGCTGTTTGCCGGGCTGATGATCACAGAGAAGGGGCCGAAGCTGATCGAATACAACACTCGTTTCGGCGACCCGGAATGCCAGGTGCTGATGATGCGGCTGAAGGACGATCTGCTGGTTCTGCTCAACGCGGCAGTTGATGGCCAACTTGCCCACACCTCGGTGCGCTGGCGCGACGAGGCAGCACTCACCGTGGTGATGGCGGCGAGAGGCTATCCCGGCACGCCGGAAAAGGGCTCGGTCATCCGCGGTGTCGAAGATGCGGCGGGCGACGGCGTCCAGATATTCCATGCCGGCACCGCCATCAACGGCGGCGCGCTGGTTGCCAATGGCGGCCGCGTCCTCAATGTCACGGCGACGGGAAGCACGGTCGGCGAGGCGCAGAAACGAGCCTATGCGGCGCTCGACCGCATCGACTGGCCGGACGGCTTCTGCCGTCGTGACATCGGCTGGCAGGCCGTGGCGCGCGAGCAGGCTGGCTGAAAGTCGGTATTGGAGGGTCGGCAGTCTACCGCAAACCGCGATCGATCTTGGTCGAAGCGGTGCTGAGTGGATCGGCTGCGGCAAAGGCGGCGTCGAGCTGCGCCGGCGAACGCTGCTCGGTCCGCTTCCAGGCGACATATTGGACAATGCCGAAACTCGGTCTCCGGGGCACCGTCTTCACGACCGGCATGCGGAAGCCGTCGCGGAAACGGGACCAGCGTGTGCCCAACGCTGCGACCATGTCCTCGAAAGTCGGCGGCGCGGCCACAGACGCATAGGTGATGGTGACATTGCCGGCGAGGCCGGCCTCGCGTGAAACCGGTAGCGGTATGGAGGCGAGATAGTCCGGCGGCACGTCGATAAGCCCGCCGAACGGCCATTGCGCGCGCAGCGTTGCGGCGTCCATCGGCGCGACATTGACGTCGATATCCTTGGGCGTGCCGGTAACCCTGTAAGGGCAGTGGAACCTGCCGCAATTGGCTTGTGCCGAAAACTGCCACAGCGCGTAGCCCTGCCAGTTGCCCATCGGAAAATGCACATCGATGTCAGGCTTGTAGCGGGCATACCAGAGTGGCAGCCGCGATAGGAGCCGGTATCTGTAACTGTTGTCGGCAATGTACTGGGCCGTTTTGCCGTTGGTGTAGAGCACCGGGAAACGGCCGATGCGCCGATGCACCTGGCGCACGAACTCCTCGGCATCATCGAGCGACATCCATTGCGAGGGATCGTTGCCCTCGATGTCGAGAGCCATGAGATCGTCCGGTGCAGGCTCGGCGAAATCGAGGAAATTATTGGCCTGCTCGACCGGATTGCCGGGGCGGGCAAGGTGATAGGCGCCCCATTTCAGGCCGAGTGCCTTGGCCACCACCCGGCGCGTCTGGAACAGTTCGCGCGTCACCGCATGGCGTTTCCACAGCGCCTTGCAAAGCTTCACCTCGGTGTCGACGCCCAAGCAGAAATAGGGCGGCGGCATCCCGTCGGACGCCTTGTTGATGAAGCCGACGATCCTCTTGTCGGTGGCAAGTTGGCCCCAGTCGATGGAATTGTACTCGTAGGCATCCACGACCAGGGCGCGGTCGGCGTTCTTCCACGGCTCGGAAAAATCCGAGGCCTTTGCCGCCGTCGACAGCGCCATCGTCGCCGCCAAGGCGAGAAGCGCTGTGCGGCGAAGGAGGCGCGCCGTCCTTTTCAAAAACAGGGAACCCCCGTTGATCAAACACAAATGCTGAACCGCTATGGTTAAGGATTTGCTTCTCGGAGCTTGGCGCCAGAAAAAACTAGCGTCGGACGAACGGCTGAACCTCAAACGGGTCCGGAGCCGGCTCTTGCCGCAGCGTGCCCTCGGCGGCGCGTTTGCGGTGGTGGGCGAGTGAGCATTGCGGCGAGCATAATATGCCGCGATCCGACCAGTAGGCGGCCCCGTGGTCCAGTCTGCCGCCATGGTAGCAGAACCCCTCCGCTCGATAGGGCAGGCCGCATTCGATGCAGCGATAGGCGTCGGGTCTCGCAAGCATGGGCGGTTCCGGTTGGCTGGTTCTGATCCGTCGCCGGTCGACTTGATCCGGCATGGATTGAACTTAATACGCGCCGCCGCGATTGCAAAATCCGCGTGACAAAATTTGACGTTTACGTAAAAAGAAGATGGGAAGACCGCTGATACGGCGGGTGGTTTTGCAGCGGCACCGGCTCTAGTGTTGGGCGGGCCGATGCATCGGGAGGAGTGAGCGGCATGTATAGGGCACCGGTCGAGGATATTGCTTTCACGCTCAAGCACGTCGCCGGCATGAAATCGGCGCTCGATGCCGGCAGGTTCGGCGATCTCGGCGATGACCTGGTCGATGCCGTTCTTGGCGAGGCCGGCCGCTTCGCCACTGAAGAGGTCGCACCGCTCTACACGATCGGCGATCGGCAAGGTGCCGTGCTGAAGGACGCTGCCGTCACCACACCGCCCGGCTGGAAGGAACTCTATCGCCGCTGGATCGATGGCGGCTGGAATGCGCTCTCCGGGCCTGAGGAATATGGCGGCCAGGCGCTGCCGACCATGCTTGGCGTTGCCGCGCTCGAAATGTGGAACTCCGCGGCCATGGCCTTCGGCATCGGCCCGACGCTGACCATGGGCGCTGTCGAAGCGCTCGACAAACACGCCTCCACAGACCTCAAGGCAAAGTATCTCGAAAAGCTCGTCTCCGGCGAGTGGATGGGCACGATGAACCTGACCGAGCCGCAAGCCGGTTCGGACCTCGCCGCCTTGCGCGCCCGCGCGGAGCCGGTGGGTGACGGCAGCTACCGCATCTTCGGCCAGAAAATCTTCATCACCTATGGCGAGCACGACTTCACCGACAACATCATCCATCTGGTGCTGGCGCGGCTGCCCGATGCGCCGGCCGGCACGCGCGGCGTATCGCTGTTCCTGGTGCCGAAATTCCTGGTCGGCGACGATGGCGCGCTCGGCGCCCGCAACGATGTCTTTTGTTCCGGACTTGAGCACAAGCTCGGCATCCACGCCTCGCCGACCTGCACCATGATCTATGGCGACGGTTTCCAGGGCGCCAAGCCCGGCGCTATCGGCTGGCTGATCGGCGAGGAGAACAAGGGCCTCGCCTGCATGTTCACGATGATGAACAATGCGCGGCTTTGTGTCGGCATGCAGGGGGTAGCGGTCGCGGAAGCCGCAACGCAGAAGGCGATCGCCTATGCCAATGAACGCCGGCAGGGCAAGGCAGCGAGCTACACTGGCACGGGTATGGCGCCGATCGTCCATCACCCCGATGTCCAGCGTAACCTGCTGACCATGAAGGCGCTGACCCAAACCGCGCGCGCCATCAGCTATTCCTGTGCCCACGCCATCGACATGGCCCGTGTCTCCGCCGGTGACGAGGCGGCACACTGGCGCGACCGCGCCAATCTGCTGACGCCGCTGGCAAAGGCCTTCTCGACCGATATCGGCGTCGAGGTTGCCTCACTCGGCCTCCAGGTTCATGGCGGCATGGGCTTCATCGAGGAGACGGGAGCGGCCGCCTTCTATCGTGATGCGCGCATCGCACCGATCTACGAGGGCACCAACGGCATCCAGGCGATCGATCTGGTGATGCGCAAGCTGCCGCTCGGCGGCGGCAACCATGTGCATGGTTACATCGCCGAACTGGCTGATATGGCCGCAGCGGTGCGGACCTCGAACCTGCAGGGTTTCGGCCGCACCGCCGACGCTCTCGACGCGGCACTTGGCGATCTCGGCGAAGCGACCCGCTTCCTGCAGAAACTGGCGGCCGAAGGCCGGGCGGACGAGGCGCTGGCGGGCGCGACGCCCTATCTCAGGCTGATCTCGCTTGCCGCCGGCGGCGCCTATCTGGCGCGCGGCGCTCTTGCCGATCAAGGCCGTATTCCCCTTTGCCGCTTCTTCGCCGAAAACCTGCTCGGCGAGGTCAGCGCTTTGCGGGCGCGCGTCATCGATGGCGCCGAAAGCCTCGCCGCTGCCGGAAAAACGCTGATTTCCGCCTGACGTTCACAAGGAAAGAACCGTGACAGACCATATCCTCGTCGAGCGCCAGGGCGCCATCCAGATCATCCGCATGAACCGGCCGGACAAGAAGAACGCGCTGACGCGCGCCATGTATGCGAAAATGTCAAAAAGTCTGGCTGAAGGCGACGCCGACCCGGAGATCCGCGTCCATGTCTTTCTCGGCGTGCCCGGCGCCTTCTCCTCAGGCAACGACCTTGCCGACTTCATGGTCATCGCCACCGGCGGTGACGGCGGCACCGAAGTCTGGGACTTCCTGATGGCGCTGGCCAAGGTCGAGAAACCCATGGTCTCCGGCGTCGACGGCATCGCGGTCGGCATCGGCACGACGCTCAACCTGCATTGCGACCTGACCTTCGCCACGCCACGCACCGTGTTCAGGACACCTTTCGTCGACCTTGGCCTGGTGCCTGAGGCGGGATCGAGTCTTTTGGCGCCGCGCATACTGGGCCAGCAAGGCGCTTTCGCGCTGCTCGGCCTCGGCGAGGGCTTTTCGGCTGAACGGGCGAAGGCCGCCGGCCTGATCTACGAGGTGGTCGAGGAAGCAGCACTGGAGGCCTCGGTGCTGGCGGCCGCCGGCCAGATCGCGGCCAAGCCGCCGCAGGCGTTGAAGATCGCGCGCGACCTGATGCGCGGCTCGCGCGACGACCTCGTCGCCCGCATCGGCGAGGAAAGCGAGCATTTTCGCGAGCGCCTGAAGTCCGATGAGGCGCGCGCCGCGCTCACCGCGTTCATGACGAGAAAGAAGGCCTGAGCCTCTTCTTCAGGGATAAAGCCTCGTCTTGTCCCAGTCGCCTTTCGCGTTGCGGCTGAAGACGAGCCGGTCGTGCAGGCGGAACGGCCTGTCGTGCCAGAACTCGATTGTCGTGGGCACGATTCGGAAGCCGGACCAGTGCTTTGGCCGCGGGATCTCGCCGATCGGGTAGCGTGCCGTGTATTCGGCCACTGCCTTCTCCAGCGCAAAGCGGCTTTCCAGCGGCCGCGATTGTTTCGAGGCCCATGCGCCGATGCGGCTGCCGCGCGGCCGTGTCGCATAGTAGGCGTCGGCTTCGGCGTCGCTGACGATCTCCACCGGTCCGCGAATGCGTACCTGGCGGCGCAGTGATTTCCAATGGAAACACATCGCCGCCTTCATGCTGCCAAGAATCTCCTGGCCCTTGGCGCTCTCGAAATTCGTGTAGAAGACAAACCCGCTTTCATCGAACCCCTTGAGCAAAACCATGCGCACATCCGGCATGCCGTCGGTATCGACGGTCGCCAGGGCCACGCCGTTGGGGTCGTTCGGCTCGCTTTTCGTTGCGTCGTCCAGCCATGCGGCAAACAGGCGAAACGGCTCGGCAGCCTCGGTAAAGTCACCGCTTGTTAACTCAGTGTCACTCATAGTTTTTCTCAAATTGTCACGAAGATTCTTACAAAGCCAAGATTCTTAACGAAGCAAGGGGGAGGCTGCCGATTGTCGCTTATCGCGCAAGCTTTTGACAGCAGGCAATGGAGCGTTATCGCTTCGGCCAGCGCGAAAGCCGCGATCGTGGCGGTCGCCTTGCCGCTTGCCGCTTGTGGCGCCGGCGGCTTCAGCCTGGAAAAAGCCGAAGTCGACCGCTCGATCCTGACCAGCAGCACATCGGCCTCGGCCGCGCCGGCCAGTCTGGATCGCGACTCCGACCAGACGACGATCGGCAATGCAGTCTCCTCGGCCGACATCGAGCAACTCGGCGGGCAGGCCGTCCCATGGGCCAATGCCGGTACCGGCTCGCGCGGTTCCATCACCGATCTGGCGGAATTGAAGGACAACGGCCAGACCTGCCGCCGCTTCAAGGCCTCGCGCGAAAGCTTTGACGGCGTTGCCATGTTCGAAGGCGAACTGTGCCTGGCCAGCGCCGGCGGCTGGCGCATGCAGGACTTCAAGGCGCTCTGATTTTCCGCGTCTGATATGCGGCTCCAGCACTGGAATTTCTTCCTATGGGAGCGCATATAAGAGGCAACCAGAGACTCAACTCTTCTCCAGGGCAGTAAGCATGCGCGACCCCTATGAGGTGCTGGGCGTTGCCAGGAACGCATCGGCCAAAGACATAAAGTCGGCGTACCGGAAACTCGCCAAAAAGCATCATCCGGACCAGAATCCGAATGATCCAAAGGCGAAGGACCGTTTTGCCGCAGCCAACCAGGCCTACGAGATCGTCGGCGACGAAAAGAATCGCGCCGCTTTCGATCGCGGCGAGATCGACGCCGACGGCAAGCCGCGATTCCAGGGCTTTGAGGGCGCTGCCGGTGGCGGCGATCCGTTTGGCGGCTTTCGCCGGCAGCAAGGTCCGGGCGGCTCGCGGTTCGAATTCCGCTCCGGTCGACCCGGTGGCGATCCGTTCGACGGCAACAGCGACATCTTCAGCCAGATTTTTGGCGACACTTTCTCCGGCGCGCGCGGTCCCGGCATGGGCGATCGCCGCCAGCAGACGACCGCTGCCGATCTGAACGTGACGCTCGACGTCACCATCGAGGAAGCGGCGACCGCTGAAAAGGTGACGGCGATGTTCCCCGACGGCCGCAAGGTGGCGGTCAAGCTGCCGGCCTATGTCGAGGATGGCCAGACCATCCGCCTCAAGGGCCAAGGCGAGCAGGGGCCGGGCCAGCCAGGCGACGCGCTGGTCAAGATCCATCTGCGCCGGCATCCACGCTACCGCATCGAAGGCCGCGACCTGCACGCCGATCTGCCGGTGGCACTGGCGGATGCCGTGCTCGGCGCCAAGGTGCCTGTCGAGACGCCGACCGGCAGGCTCGCCGTCAACATTCCGGCCTGGTCGAGCTCCGACAAGGTCCTGCGGCTGAAGGGCAGAGGCCTGCCGGAAAAGGCCGGCGGTCACGGCGATCTCTACGCTCATGTGCGTATCATGCTGCCGGAAGGCGGTGACAGCGCGCTCGAAGCGCTGTTGCGCAGCCAAAAAGGCTGATCGGCGGCTTTTGTCCCCTGAACTGTCCGTTTTGAGCGCTTGAAGGGGCTCTGTGCCTGTGCGATAGGGCAACCCACAAAGCTGAAATCTTGCGGAGAGCGCTCACATGGCGGGTGGACAGGGCCTAATGGCCGGCAAGCGCGGCCTCATTCTTGGCGTCGCCAACAATAGGTCGATCGCTTATGGCATCGCCAAGGCCTGCGTCGATCATGGCGCCGAGATAGCGCTGACCTATCAGGGCGAGGCGTTCAAGAAGCGTGTCGAGCCGCTGGCGGCGGAACTGGGCGCCTTTGTCGCCGGCCATTGCGACGTCACCGATCCGGCGAGCCTGGATGAGGTTTTCGCCAATGTCGCCAAACATTGGGGCAAGCTTGATTTCCTCGTCCACGCCATTGCCTTCTCCGACAAGGATGAGCTGACTGGCCGCTATGTCGAGACGTCACGCGACAATTTCCTGCGCACAATGGACATTTCGGTCTATTCCTTCACCACCATCGCCAAGCGCGCCGAGGCGCTGATGACCGATGGCGGCTCACTGCTGACGCTGACCTACTACGGCGCCGAAAAGGTGATGCCGCACTACAACGTCATGGGTGTCGCCAAGGCGGCGCTCGAGGCCAGCGTGCGCTACCTGGCGGTCGATCTCGGCGCCAAGAAGATCCGCGTCAACGCCATTTCGGCCGGCCCGATCAAGACCCTTGCCGCTTCCGGCATCGGCGATTTCCGCTACATCCTGAAGTGGAACGAGTACAATTCGCCGCTGAAGCAGACGGTGACGCAGGAGGAAGTCGGCGATTCCGGCGTCTATTTCCTGTCCGACCTGTCGCGCGGCGTCACCGGTGAAGTGCACCACGTCGATTCGGGCTACCACGTCGTCGGCATGAAGGCGGTCGACGCGCCTGATATTTCGACGGTCAAGGACTAGCACCCCCCAACCGTCGTCCGTCCCGATCCGCACCGGAAGACCTGATGTACCCGCTGGTTTATATAGCGCGCCACGGCCAGACCGCGTGGAACGCCGAAATGCGGCTTCAGGGGCAGGCTGACACCGATCTCAATGCTCTTGGCCGCGAACAGGCGACCGGCAACGGGCTTCGGCTAGCTGCGTTGGTTCCAGATCCCTGGGAATTCGACTTCGTCGCCAGTCCGATGAAACGGACGCGCGAAACGATGCAGCGTATTCGCGCCGCGATGAAGCTGGATCCGGATGCCTATCGAACCGATCCGCGCCTCGTCGAGGTCAATTTCGGCGATTGGCAGGGATTTACCTTTCCCGAGCTGGAGACGCGGTATCCCGGAGCAAGCGGGACGCGTGCTCTGGACAAGTGGAACTTCCAGCCGCCCGGCGAAGGCGCCGAGAGCTATCAGATGCTGCTCGAACGGGTGAGGCCATGCTTCGACGCGATCGAACGCCAGACGATATGCGTGACCCATGGCGGCGTCATGCGCACCTTGTTTCGTTTCGTTCTGGGATTGGCCGAGGACGAGGCAGCGAACCTGGAAATACCGCAGGATCGCCTGCTCAAGCTCGAAGGCCAGAGTCTGGAGTGGCTTTAATGCATGTCGCCCAAAAGTGGCCCCGGTTTTGGGAGAACGACATACATAAAACAAAGACCTAAAGCGGGTCGCCTGAAATCCGTTCAGACGCGACACGCTCTAGGCCATTTCGCAGGCGGCTCGGCGAAAGCTGAACCGCAAACGCTGCATTCAATTGAGGTTGGAAGCTCTAGTTGGCTGAGCTGTCCGGCAGTTCCATGTCGGTGATGACGTTTTCGCCATTGGTCACATCGTAGGCGATGACGATGTCCATGCCCGGCTTCAGCGCGTCGAGATCGGTCTCTGCGTTCAGCTTGTAGGACTTGCCGTCATCCAGCGTCAGCGTCGCCGTGTCCTTGTCGATCTTCTTGATCAGGCCTTCGGTCTGGCCGGCGAAAGCGGCGGTGGAAAGCAGCAGCGTGGCGGCAACGGCGCTAATCAGGGTACGCATAATCGTTCCTCTTTATCATTGCACCGGCATGGCGGCGAGCTGTTCAACAGCGGATGGAGCAGAGCAGAAACCAACCGAATGTGTCAAAACTAAATCCGCCAGATCACAGTTTGACCCCTGTGAAAAACGCCAATAGAACGCAATCTTCAGCCGGCTCCGATGCCGGGCAGGGTCATTTCATGTCTCACAACACGTTCGGCCACCTTTTCCGCGTTACCACCTGGGGCGAAAGCCATGGCCCGTCGCTCGGCTGCGTGGTCGACGGCTGTCCGCCCGGCATCCGCTTTACGCGCGACGAGATCCAGGCCGAACTCGACAAGCGCCGGCCGGGACAGTCACGTTTCGTGACGCAGCGTCGCGAACCAGATGAAGTGAAGGTGCTGTCAGGTTTCATCCTCGACGAGGACGGCGAGACGATGATCACCACCGGCACGCCGGTGTCGATGCTGATCGAGAATGTCGACCAGCGTTCAAAGGATTATGGCGAGATCGCCCGCCAGTACCGGCCCGGCCATGCCGACTACACCTATGACGTCAAATACGGGGTGCGCGATTATCGTGGCGGCGGCCGCTCCTCGGCCCGCGAGACGGCAGCCAGAGTGGCGGCCGGTGCCTTGGCGCGCAAGGTGGTGCCCGGCGTGGTGGTGCGCGGTGCGCTGGTGTCGATGGGCGAGAAATCCATCGATCGCGCCAACTGGAACTGGAATTTCATCGGCGATGCGGAAAATCCGTTCTTCACCCCCGATCCGGCTTCCGTTCCTGTCTTCACGCAGTATCTCGACGGCATCCGCAAGGCGGGCTCCTCGGTCGGTGCGGTGATCGAGATCGTCGCCGACGGCGTTCCACCGGGCCTCGGCGCGCCGATCTATGCCAAGCTCGACCAGGACATCGCCTCCGGCCTGATGTCGATCAACGCGGTCAAAGGCGTCGAGATCGGCAACGGCTTCGAGGCCGCCCGCATCACCGGCGAGCAGAATGCCGACGAGATGCGCATCGGCAATGACGGCAAGCCGGTGTTCCTGTCCAACAATGCCGGCGGCATCCTCGGCGGCATCTCGACCGGCCAGGCGATCGTCGCCCGTTTCGCCGTCAAGCCGACCTCGTCGATCCTGACCCCGCGAAAGTCGATCGATAAGGACGGCAAGGACGTCGAGATCATGACCAAGGGCCGCCACGATCCATGCGTCGGCATCCGCGCCGTGCCGATCGGCGAGGCAATGGTTGCCTGTGCGATCGCCGATCATTATCTGCGGCATCGGGGACAGACGGGGAGGGGAATAGGGGAATAGGGGAATATGTTGCGCTCTTAGCCCGGCCGGCCAAATCTTTTTGCTTTTCCCTACTCCCTTACTGCCCTACTCCCTTATTCCCCTGCGAGCAAAGCGAGCACTTATGCCTTACGACCAGAAGAAAATCGTCGAAGCCCTGCGTGCTTTCGAACGCGGCGAGATCGTCGTCGTCATGGATGATGACGGGCGCGAGAACGAGGGCGACCTGATCGTCGCCGCTGTCCACTGCACGCCCGAAAAGATGGCATTCATCGTTCGCCACACCTCCGGCATCGTCTGTACGCCGATGCCGCGCGAAGAAGCCAAGCGGCTGAACCTTGCCCCCATGGTCGCCGACAACGATTCCGCCCACACCACCGCTTTCACCGTCAGTGTCGATTTCAAGCATGGCACCACGACCGGCATCTCGGCCGAAGATCGCACTTTGACCGTTCGCAATCTTGCCAACGGCAATGTCGGTGGCTCGGATTTCGTCCGCCCCGGCCACATCTTTCCGCTGATTGCGCGCGAAGGCGGCGTGCTGATGCGCTCAGGCCATACCGAAGCAGCGGTCGATCTGTGCAAGCTCGCCGGCCTGCCGCCGGTTGGCGTCATTTCCGAGCTGGTCAATGATGACGGCACTGTCAAGCGCGGTCCGCAGGTGCAGGCTTTCGCCGAGGAGCATGGCCTCAGGCAGGTTTCGGTCGCCGACCTCATCGCCTACCGGCAGCGCAAGGAAACGCTGGTCGAACGCGTCGCCTGCTCGGAAATCGACACGCTCGGCGGCAAGGCACAGGTCTTCACCTACACGCTGCCGTGGGACTCCATGCATCACGTCGCCATCGTCTTCGGCGACATTCGTGACGGCGAGGACGTGCCGGTGCGTCTGCATTCCGAGGATGTGGTGACCGATGTCTTCGGCACCAGCCACCGGCTCGACGCCATCATGAAGACAATGGGCGAGCGCAGGCGCGGTGTCATCGTCTATCTCAGAGAAGGCTCCGTCGGCGTTGCGCATCAGGAGCGCAAGCGGCCGGCAAGCGGCGACCGCGAGGATCACGAAGAGGCGCGCCGCCGCGAAAACGAGTGGCGCGAGATCGGGCTAGGCGCCCAGATACTCAAGGATCTCGGCATCTCCTCGATCAACCTGATCGCCTCGCGCGAACGCCACTATGTCGGCCTCGAAGGTTTTGGCATCCACATCGCCAAGACCGAGATCCTCTGAGCCTCCCGTCGATCCGGTTGCCGGAGAAGACGGATAAATGCGTCCCTGCCTTCCAGCCAGCGCAGCGAGCGGCTTTTGCTGCGCCGCCCAGAAGAGGCTGATCTGGATTTCCTGATCGACCTCTTTTCGCGCCGGGAGCTTGTTGCTCATCGTCCGGACCCTGTCCCGGATACAGCCCAGCAGAGCGCCGCGCGGCTGACGCGCGACATCGGTCATTGGGACAAGCACGGCTTTGGCCGCTGGGCGGTCGAGGCGGATGAAAAGCTGGTCGGCTTCGGCGGCGTCACGGTATCGGCGGATTTCGACGGTCTGAACCTGTCTTATCATCTTCATCCGGCGAGCTGGGGACATGGCTATGCCACGGAATTGGTGATGGAAGCACTGCGCACCGCGTTCGGCCCCTTGCGTGCCGATCGGGTTGTCGGCCTCGTCCGCCCCGCCAATCCGGCTTCGCGACGGGTGCTGGAGAAATGTGGCTTCGTCTTCGAAAAAGAGGTGATGCTGCACGGGGCGCCAACGATAGTTTTGGCATTGGCGCACCCAAGAAGAGTCAATATTTCAGGCCCGGCCGCCTAGAGCGGCGCGCCCGGCCTAAGGCCCGGGCGCGCCGGAACTATTCCGCAGCAATCGCGGCTGCTTCGCATCCGTCCATCTCGCACTCAGCCGTGGCAAGGCTGCGCTGGCCAAGCAGCACCGTGGCCAGCGCGATCGTGCCTGAAGCCACAGAGACCCAGAACCCGTTCTGGGCACCGAACGCATCGACCACCGCGCCGGCCGCGAACGAGCCGAGCGCCATGCCGATGCCGATGCCGGTCATGACCCAGGTAATGCCTTCGGTCAGCATCGCCTCCGGCACATGCCGCTCGATCAGGCCGAAGGCGGTGATGAAGGTCGGCGAGATCGCCACGCCGCTGATGAACACGGTCAGCGCCAGCAGTGGCACGGTGTCGGCGGTGAGCGGCAACAGCGTGCCGAGCGCGACGAGGGCGACTGCGATGGCCAACTGGCGTTGCAGCGGCGCCTTCAGGCTGAGCGCGCCGACGATGATGCCGAGCACGAACGATCCCAGCGCGTAAACGCCGATGACAAGGCTGGCGGCGCCGGGCTGGCCAAGCTCCTTGGTGATCGCCACGGTGCTGACTTCCGTCGTCGCGAAGGTCGCGCCGATGAAGATCAGGGCGAAGGTGATGATCTGAACCGGCCGCAGGCGGATCGCCGAGCCGCTTGAGCCATGGTCCACCGGCCGCACTTGCGGCTCCGTCGAGCGTTGCAGGATGAAGGCCGCTGATCCGAATGCGAGAAATAATGTGCTCACCAGAACGCCGGCTTCCGGGAACAGGGCAGCACTGAGACCGACCGATAGCGATGCCCCGGCAATATAGACCAGTTCATCGGCCGCGGACTCGAAGGCGAATGCGGTGTTCATCTGCGGCCGTCCGCGGAAAATCTCTGTCCAGCGCGCCCGCACCATCGCCGGCATGCTTGGCATGGCCGCGGCCAGTAGGGCCGACACGAACAGCGTCCACACCGGCCAGTCCTGGTTGGCCGCCGCTATCAGGACGGCGAAAGCCAGCACCGCGATGATGGTGGTGGGCACGACGATCCGTGTCTGGCCCAGGCGGTCCACCAATCTCGATATCTGCGGCGCAACGAAAGCGTTGGCCAGAGCGTATGTTGCCGAGACGGCTCCGGCCAGCCAGTATTCGCCACGCGTCTGCGACAGCATCGCCACGATGCCGATGGGCGCCATGGCGATCGGCAGGCGCGCCATGAATCCGGCGGCCGCAAAGCCCTTGGCTCCGGGGGCACGAAAGATTTCCGAATAGGGATTTTGCATGGGTGGTTCCTCGACAAAGGACGATTCGGCAATTACATACGAAGCGTATGATTGTTAAATAGAGCATACGCCGCGTATGTCAATTGGCATACGTTACGTATGTGAATAGGGCCAGAAGCCATGCACAGACCCCGCAAGGAGATGATCGCCGAGACGCGCGCAAAGCTGATCGCGGCGGCCCGCCATGCCTTCGGCACAACAGGCTATGCGGAAGCCTCGATGGATGATTTCACCGCTTCGGCCGGGCTGACGCGCGGCGCGCTCTATCATCATTTCGGCGACAAGAAGGGGCTGCTGCAGGCGGTCATAGCCCAGATCGACGGCGAGATGGCGGCGCGCATCAATGAGGTCGCGTCGAGAGCGCCGACCCGCTGGCAGCATTTCGTCGACGAGTGCTCGACCTATATCGAGATGGCGCTGGAGCCGGAAATCCAGCGCATCATGTTCCGGGATGGCCCGGCCGTGCTGGGGGATCCAGCGCAATGGCCGAATGCCAGTGCGTGCATCGTGTCAATGACCGACCATCTGACCGCGCTGCAGGAGGAGGGGGTCGTTGTCTCGAGCCTCGACCCCGAGACGGCCTCGCGACTGATCAACGGAGCGAGCAGCCAGGCAGCGCAACGGATCGCCAATTCGAGCGACCCCGAAGCGACGTCGAAGAAGGTGGTGACGGCGTTCAAGCAACTGCTCGAAGGCCTGCTCAAGAAGCCGGATCCGCAGTCGAATTGAAGTTCCCACCGGAGCTTTTCGTGCCGGCAGCTGTTCCCGATAGGAATTTTTTCTTGACACCTGCCCTCAGCTAAGGTACATATTCGTCCATGGTGCTGATTTGCGCCGGTGACCCGCCGCACAGGCGGGTTTTTCGTGATGCTCCGTCAGACAACGCGCCGGCGAGAGGCTGCGAAAGAAAACCGTTGCCCAGAATTCGTCGCCCCGTGGTGCCAGGGCCGGCAATTGACAATCGCCGGGTTGAGTTCATCCTCTTCCACCATCTCTGAGGCGGAGATTCGGGGCACATGTGGGATTTCGAGATCGGCCGGTCGGTGTCCATCATGATGCGGACCTGGCCGTTCATCGTCTTTCGTATGATCGTCTATTTCGGCATCACGCTGGCCTACATCATGGCGAGCGGCACCGGAGCCTCGGTCGGCTATGGCGTCGGCCATATCTCCACCGATCCCGACGGGCCCATGTCCTTTGCCCTGTGGGGCGGCGTGGTCGGGTTTGGCATCGTCTCGATCGCGGTCTACTGGATCCGCGAATACATCCTCTATATCGTCAAGGCCGGCCACATCGCCGTCATGGTTCATCTGATCGACGGCCGCGACATTCCCGGCGGTCAGGACCAGATCGCCTACGCCAGGGATATCGTGACCCAGCGTTTTGCCGAGGCCAACATCCTTTTCGTCGTCGACCAACTCGTCAAGGGTGCCATCCGCGCCATCACCGGCCTGCTCGGCGGCATCGCCGCCTTCCTGCCTATACCGGGCCTGAGCGGCCTGGTCTCCTTCATCAACACGGTGATCCGCCTGTCGCTGACCTATGTCGACGAGATCATCCTCGGCTACAACATCCGCATCAATTCAGCCTCACCCTTCGAGACGGCGCGCCAAGGCGTCGTGCTCTATGCCCAGAACGGCAAGGTCATGGTCAAGAACGCCGTCTGGCTGGCGGTCATCATGTGGGGCGTTTCGTTCGTCATCTTTCTGATGATGCTGGCGCCTGCTGGTGCGATTCTGTTCCTGATGCCTGGCCAGCTCGCCGGCTGGGCTTTCGTGCTCGCCATCGTCTTCGCCTGGGCGTTCAAGGCGGCCTTCATCGAGCCTTTCGCCATCGCTTGCCTGATGCAGGTCTATTTCAAGACCATCGCGGGCCAGGTGCCGGATCCGGCCTGGGACGCCCGGCTGGCCGAGGCGTCGTCGAAGTTCAGGGAGCTCAAGGACAAGGCGCTCGCCTCCTTCGGCGGTTCGCGCTGGGGTACGGCCGGCGCCACACCCTGATCGGCCGGGCAGATGGTGTCTGGTGAGGCAGAAACGGTGTTGAGGCGCGCCACGGTGGACTTGAGCTGTGTCTCGCCTTGCCCGGAAAACGTCTCGCTCATGATCAGTTCCGGCAGCGGCAGCCGCCGTCCCCAACCATGCGTTTCAAGGTCCGGTTTGGAAGCGAACTCGGAAACACGGCCGACGCAGAGATAGGCGATTGGCGTTACGTGATCCGGAATGGCCAACAGCCGCTTCAGCGCCTCAGCCTCGATGATGCTCACCCAGCCGACGCCAACGCCCTCGGCACGCGCGGCCAGCCAGAAATTCTGCACCGCGCAGACGGTGCTGTAGAGATCCATCTCCGGATTGTGCCAGCGTCCCAGCGGCGAACCTTTCGAGCGCTGCCGGTCGCAAGTGATGCAGATGTTGAGCGCGCTTTCGCAGATGCCTTCCAGCTTGAGCTTGCGGTACAGCGCCTGTTTTTCCGCCTCGATCGCCGGCAGTTCCTGCTCGCGCGCGGCCAGGAACAGGTCGCGCACCCTTTCGCGTCGCTCGATGTCACGAATGACAATGAAATTCCATGGCTGCATGAAGCCGACCGATGGCGCATGATGAGCGGCAAGCAGCAGCCGCGCCAGCACGTCGTCATCGATCGCGGTGGGCAGGAAATGGCTGCGCACGTCGCGCCGCGTGAACATGGCGCGATAGACCGCATCGCGCGCATTCTGGTCGAATCCATCGTCAATGGCAGCGGTCATATGTTCCGGCATCGCTTGTCCCCTTGCGATTGCAGATTCAAAACGGTCAGAGCGTACTTTGTGCGTCCAAATGGACGCACGTCGCTCTGATGCCATCCGCCCGACCATGCGGATGACGATGCCTGCCAGGCCGGTCTTCTGGCTTGGGATCAACCCGCGTCCGGTGCCTTCCCGTCATCGACAGTGGCATTTACCGGCGCGGTCCCCCTCACAGCGTTGGGCACGCCACGGAATTCAACCGTGTTCCCGATTCTCCCGCTTGCGGCGGGCACCAGGCAGTACCCAGGGACCTTACGCCGAAGCGCCGGCGAGGCCAATGCCCGCGGCGACGCGAATGGACGCAGGCGCGATTTTCCCCAGTCATCGGCCGCCCGTGCATGGCCTTTGTCGATCCGGGTCACTAGATTAGGACGATGACCACCCGTCTCTACACGCATCCGATCTTCCTCGAGCATCTCACGCCGCCCGGACATCCCGAGCGGCCCGACCGCTTGCGCGCCATCGAGCGCGTGCTCGATGAGGAAGCCTTTGCCGGGCTCGATCGTATCCAGGCGCCGGAAGGCGACGAGGCCACCATCCTCTACGCGCATCCCGCCGATTTCGTCGCCCGCGTGCGCGCCGCCATTCCCGACGAAGGCATTGCCCGCATCGATGCCGACACCACTGCCAGTCCGAAGAGCTGGCAAGCGGCGATCACCGCGATCGGCGCCGCCAACGCCGCCGTCGATGATGTCTTTTCGGGCCGCGCCGACAACGTCTTCGTCGCCGCCCGGCCGCCCGGCCATCATGCCGAAAAGACCACGGCCATGGGCTTCTGCCTGTTCAACACGGCGGCGATCGCGGCGCGTTATGCGCAGAAGAAACACGGTGTCGAGCGCGTTGCCATCGTCGACTGGGACGTGCATCACGGCAATGGCACGCAGGATATTTTCTGGGACGATCCCTCGGTGCTCTATTGCTCGACACACCAGATGCCGCTTTATCCCGGCACCGGAGCGAAGACCGAAACGGGCGCCGGCAACATCGTCAACGCACCGCTGGCGCCGCAGACCGGCAGCGAAGTATTTCGCGATGCCTTCCTGTCGCGCGTCCTGCCCGCGCTCGACAATTTCGCGCCCGACCTGATCATCATTTCGGCTGGGTTCGACGCGCACCACCGCGATCCGCTGGCCGAGATCAATCTGACCGAGGATGATTTCGACTGGGCGACCGGCCAGTTGATGCAGCGCGCGGCACGCCACAGCGGCAACCGGCTCGTAAGCCTGCTCGAGGGCGGCTACGATCTGCAGGGATTGGCATTTTCGGTCGCCGCCCATGTCGGGCGACTGATGAAAGGATGAATGATGGCTGGTGAGACCAACGAAGACGTCAAGGCGATGAGCTTCGAGCAGGCACTCGATGCGCTGGAGAAGATCGTCGATGATCTGGAGCGTGGCGACGTGCCGCTCGACCAGTCGATCAGGATCTATGAACGTGGCGAGGCGCTGAAGGCGCATTGCGACCGGCTGCTGAAGGCCGCCGAGGACAAGGTCGAGAAGATCAGGCTGTCGCGCGACGGCAAGCCGGTTGGAACGGAGCCGCTCGACGCAGATTGAGGCCGGTCCGAACGATGGCCTCGCCTCACCGGTTTTTGGACATGATCATGATCGAGGCTATAACTCGTTGCGATTGAAACAGCTCAAGGACAAGAGGAGATACGGAAGCGATGTGCAGAAACATCAAGACCCTGTTCAATTTTGATCCGCCGGCAACCAATGACGAGGTGCGCGACGCGGCCCTTCAGTTCGTCCGCAAGCTGAGCGGAACGACGCGACCCTCGAAGCAGAACCAGCACGCCTTCGATCATGCCGTCGACGCCATCGCGGCCTCGGCGCGCGAACTGCTCGATTCCCTGGAAACCCATCAGCATCCGCGCAATCGCGAAGAGGTGGCGGCCAAGCTGCGGGCAAAGGCGGCCATCCGCTTTGCCTGATGCGGCCAGGCGGCCTTCGACCACCGACAAGGAGAGTCCATGAGCTTCTTCCCCGGGAAAGACCCTGAGGTGGGCGATGCGTTCGCCAGCGATCAGATCGAATTGATGGTCGTTCCGAACGCCAAGGACATCGGTGGTTTTCAGGTGCGCCGTGCCCTGCCAACGGCAAAAAGGCGGTTGGTCGGTCCGTTCATCTTCTTCGACCGCATGGGTCCCGCGATCCTGCGGGCCGGCCAGGCGCTGGACGTCCGTCCGCATCCGCATATCGGACTGTCGACGGTCACCTATCTGTTCGACGGCAAGATCCGGCACCGCGACTCCCTCGGCACCGAAATGGTCATTCAGCCCGGCGACGTGAATTTGATGACCGCCGGCCGCGGCATCGTCCATTCGGAGCGTACGCCGGAGGAACTGCGTGGCGCGCCGATGTCGGTATCCGGCCTGCAGACATGGCTGGCGCTGCCGGACGACAAGGAAGAGGTGGCTCCTGTGTTCGAGAACACAGGAGCGGTCAGGCTTCCCGAGATTGATGCCGAAGGCGTCAACGGGCGCCTCATCATCGGCGATTTCCAAGGATTACGGTCCCCGGTCAGGGCCGATTCGGAGACGCTCTACGCCGACCTGCGCCTGGCGCCCGGCGCCAGCGTGAAAATCCCTGCCGATGCGGAAGAGCGCGCCATTTACACGCTGGAAGGCGAGGTCTCGATTTCGGGCGATGTGTTCCCAGCCGAACGGCTGCTGGTGTTCCGTCCCGGTGACGAGATCGTCGTGTCGTCGCAGACCGGGGCGCATTTCATGCTGTTCGGCGGCGCCTCTCTTGGTTCGAAGCGTTACATCTGGTGGAATTTCGTCTCGTCGTCGAAAGAGCGTATCGAACAGGCGAAAGAGGAATGGAAGACAGGCCGCTTCGACATCGTTCCAGGAGACGAGGAAGAGTTCATTCCGCTGCCGGAAAGCTGATGCCTGTCGCCCAAAGTGGCCCGGTTTTGGGGAAACGACCTGCATAGAAGCAAAAGACCACAGTCTGATCCGCGTCACTGACACGCATTTACTTTCGCCGGCCGGCGGCCTATTTCGCCCATCAACCGAAAGCCTGAGCACCGTGAACGCAACGCCGCATACGCCGCTTCTCGACAAGGCCCGCATCCCGGCCGACCTGCGCATGCTTGCCGAGAGTGAGCTGCCGCAACTGGCGTCCGAGCTTCGCGCCGAGCTGGTCGACGCGGTATCCCGCACGGGTGGTCATCTGGGCGCCGGCCTTGGCGTGGTCGAGCTGACAGTGGCGCTGCACTATGTCTTCAACACCCCCGATGATCGGCTGATCTGGGATGTCGGCCACCAGGCCTATCCGCACAAGATCCTGACCGGCCGCCGCGACCGTATCCGCACGCTGCGCCAGGAAGGCGGCCTATCCGGCTTCACCCGCCGCGCCGAGAGCGAGTACGATCCCTTCGGCGCTGCCCACTCCTCGACATCGATATCGGCCGGCCTCGGCATGGCCGCGGCCCGCGATCTCTCCGGCGGCCGCAACAATGTCATCGCCGTCATCGGCGACGGCGCC
This sequence comes from Mesorhizobium sp. XAP4, assembly GCF_029269325.1. Lineage (NCBI taxonomy): Bacteria > Pseudomonadati > Pseudomonadota > Alphaproteobacteria > Hyphomicrobiales > Phyllobacteriaceae > Mesorhizobium > Mesorhizobium sp. XAP4. The sequence continues at coordinate 420,562 of NZ_JARIXW010000003.1, forward strand.
ATGTCTGCCGGCATGGCCTACGAGGCGATGAACAATGCCGGCGCGCTCGATGCACGGCTGATCGTCATTCTCAACGACAACGACATGTCGATCGCGCCGCCAACCGGCGCCATGAGCGCCTATCTGGCGCGGCTGGCCTCCGGCAAGGCCTATATCGGCCTGCGCGATTTCGGCAAAAAACTGACGTCTTATCTCGGCAAGCGTGCGGATCGTGCGATCACAAGGGCGGTCGAGCATGCACGCGGCTACGTCACCGGCGGCACGCTGTTCGAGGAACTCGGCTTCTATCACATCGGCCCGATCGACGGCCACAATCTGGAGCATCTGATCCCGGTCCTGAAAAATGTCCGAGACAATGGCGAAGGCCCGGTGCTCATCCATGTCGTCACCCAGAAGGGCAAGGGCTATGCGCCGGCGGAAGCCGCCGCCGACAAATATCACGGCGTCAACAAGTTCGACGTCATCACCGGCGCGCAGGCCAAGGCGCCGGCCAACGCACCGGCCTACACCAAGGTGTTCGCCGAAAGCCTGGTCCAGGAGGGCCGCGAGGACGACCGCATCGTCGCCGTCACCGCAGCCATGCCGAGCGGTACCGGCCTCGACCTGTTCGGCGAAGCGTTCCCGTCGAGGACCTTCGATGTCGGCATCGCCGAACAGCACGCGGTGACCTTCGCCGCCGGCCTCGCCACCGAAGGCTACAAGCCGTTCGCGGCCATCTATTCCACCTTCCTGCAGCGCGCCTACGACCAGGTCGTCCACGACGTCGCCATCCAGAAATTACCGGTGCGCTTTCCCATCGACCGCGCCGGCTTCGTCGGCGCCGATGGCGCCACCCATTGCGGCGCCTTCGACACCACCTTCCTGGCGACACTGCCGGGCTTCGTGGTGATGGCGGCGGCCGACGAGGCGGAGCTGCGCCACATGGTACGCACCGCGGCAAGCTATGATGACGGCCCGATCGCCTTTCGCTATCCGCGCGGCAATGGCGTTGGCGTCGACATGCCGGAGCGTGGCTCCGTGCTCGAAATCGGCAAGGGCCGCATCGTCAGGGAGGGCACCAAGGTAGCATTGCTGTCCTTCGGCACACGGCTGCAGGATTGCCTGATCGCCGCCGAGGAGCTAGGGGCTGCCGGGCTTTCCACCACGGTCGCCGACGCCCGTTTCGCCAAGCCGCTCGACGAGGATCTGATCCGGCGGCTGGCCCGCTCGCATGAGGTTCTGGTGACGGTGGAGGAGGGCGCCGTCGGCGGCTTCGCCAGCCATGTGCTGCAGTTCCTCGCCCATGAAGGCCTGCTGGAAAGCGGCCTGAAGGTGCGCCCGCTGGTGCTGCCCGACGTGTTTACCGACCACGCGAAGCCGGAAAAGATGTATGCCGATGCCGGGCTCGATGCTGCCGGCATCGTGCGCACCGTGTTCGTCGCGCTCGGGCATACGGTTCGCGCCCAGCGCGCCTGAATCAAAGTCTCAGTGACTTGAATCAGTTTGCCGGCCAACGTTCTTAACGCGTTGTTTACGCTGCCGTTTGGCGCTTTGCTTACCGTGTCTCTTGGCCGTTTTTCAACGGCGCCCTGCTAGATCGTGATCAGGCAGGGAGACAGCAACAATGAAAACGCTTCTGTGCGGCGCAGCGCTTTGCGCCGTCATCGTCGCGCCGGCCACAGCCGAAACGCGCTATGATCGCAGCCTCGAAAAGGCGGCCATGGGCATCGTCGCCGGCAAGATGGGCGACATCCGCGGCGGCTTTTCCTTCAAGCAGGTGCCGCAACTGGTGGTTCTGCCGGCCCCCGTTCCCGCACCTGCGCTTGCCATCGAGCCTTCACGCCGAGCAAGCATCGGGAGGGCGTGCGGATGGGTTGTCTCCGGCCGTCGAGCGCCCGGTTTCGCGAAGCGTATTCTGAGCTAGAGACCAGCAAGCCCTGATCGGGATTGCCCGATCGTTTCATCGTGCTTTGCCGCTGTGCGGGTGATCTAAAGGCGTCGGCACTGCTACTCCGCCGCCACCAGCTCCGCTTGTTGCGCCGGTTTCTCGGGGCGCCAGGATTGCGCCGCGTGGCGGGCGCGGTCTGCCAGGGCGGCAAGGCGTCCGCGCAGGTTTCGTCCACCCACCACTGACGACAAGATCACCGAATGCGTCGCAAAGCGGCGCTTGAAATCCTCGCCGCCGCAGAGAAAATCGATCGTGGTCAAGCCCCTGTCGAACGACCACTGGATGTAATCCATCATCAAGACCATGCCCGGCGAGGCCCGTTCGAAGGCCGGATCATAGGTGGTGACGAAAGCCATCATCGTTCCATGCTGCTCGAAATTGATCGATATGGCGATGATCTCGTCTTCGCGTTCGAGCACGAAAATGCGCAGCAACCCAAGCCCGGCCAGAACCGAGATCAGTGCCGGCAGCGCGGGGGAACCTTCGTCGAACAGGTCCGAAACGCGGCCGTGTTTTGCGAGCCATAGCCGCTTCAGCGCGGCGACGCGTTCCAGCACCGGCTCGCGGGCTTCGTGCGCATCCATCAGGCGGAAACGCAGCGCGCCGCCTTCCTCCATGAATTTGTAACCACGGCGATAGTTTTGCCGGGTTTTCTTCGACTGGCTTTCAAACCATTGTGCGCCGCGTTGTCCGGCGCTGGAAACTCGGTAGCTGACCTCGCTGCGGTGGCTCGGCTGCAAAATGCTGCCCTGGCCTGGGGCGGCGGGACCAAGCAGGGTCCGGAATCGAGCATCGGGCAACAGCCGATTGAGATACGCAAGATCGAAGCCGCCATCGTCGAGGATATGTTGCCAGAGTTGCGGCAGGATCTGTGGCTCTGCATCGGGAGCAAGCAGGACATCTCCATAGTCGCAGTGATCCTTCGCCGCCCATTCCAGCATACGGATGCCCGAGCGCCAGAAGGTCGCGAGCGCAATGACCGCCTCGAGGCGCTCGCCGCTCCAGACCAGGCCGATCCTGAGGCCGCGGCGGTCCTGATGCGGTGTGGTGTGCCACCAGGCCGAGATCCAGTCGGGATGCTGGAAAACGAGGCCGCCGGCGCGTTGCCAGAGCGCTGCCCAGGCGGGCGCGATTTCTGCCAGTCGCTCTGGCGAGGTTGCAATTTCGATCCGGTGCGCTTGCTGCATCCGGAACACGGCCGGTCCGTTCATGGCTTGCCCCCCTGCGGCGATTGCTGTGGCTCGGGCTTGTCGGCGCGGAAATGTCTGGCGATCTGCCGCCACATCCGCTGCAGCGGCATGACATAGAGGCCTGCGAGCGACTGGTAGTCGCGCACGTTGCGTTCGATCAAACCGAACTTGAAGTCCTCGTCGGGTCTCGGAACGCACAGAGTTCCGAAGAGCCGATCCCAGAACGAGAAGAGCAGCCCGAAGTTCTTGTCGTAATGGCGCGGGTCGGTGCTGTGGTGCAACTGATGCCAGTGTGGGCACAGGATCAGATTGTTCAACGGCCCAAACGAGATCTTGAAATGCGTGTGCCTGACGAAATCCATCATCAGGATGTTGCGTATGATGTAGACGTTGACGCCGAAGACCGTCAGTTCAACCAGGTTCAGCGACACCAGCGACCAGATGCCGAAGCAGATGCCGGGAATGACGCCGTCCCAGGCCCGGTTCATCAATTCGTCGAGCGGGTGGACGCGATCTTTGGTGATGCCGACCATCACCTCGGCCGAATGGTGCACCTTGTGCAGTTCCCAGAGCACCGGGTAGCGGTGCTGGGCGACATGATAGAGATAGTACGAAATGTCGTAGGCAAGCAGCATGGTGAGGGTGAAGATCGTCACCGTCACAGGCCCCGCCGGCCCCTCGATCAGAGGCGGCTGGATTGCCAGCAGCGTGGAGAGCAACCAGTTCGTCGCATAGCCGACGGCGCTGACGAAGACGACGCCGGCGGGCAGCATGAGGAATGGCATCAGCGCCTTCCGCGTCACCCAGAACAAAAGGTCGGCTTTCGCCGAAGGATGCGTGATGACCTCATGCGGGACCGCGAACTCGAAGAACTCTTTCCAGCTCTTTTTCTCGACCGTGCGCCAATAGGCGACCAGGGCACTGGCCAAAGCAGTCAGCAACAGAAGTCCGGTCGCCAGCAGGCCGGCGCCGGAAATCCGGTCAAGAACCTTGTAGACGATGTCGCTGGCCATTTCCAAAGTTGCCGCCTCTCCATCCGGGTTTTCCCGTCGTCGCGGTCATAACATTGAAGTCCTCAAGCAAATGCGATGAAAATTGGTTAAGAAATCATGAGGCTTTCTAGATTGTTGGTATTTACCCGCAGGCGGTGAGACCTCATGCTTCGGCGGTCATCCGTCTCAACGGGCGTAACGCATGGGTATTCATAAGGATGGTCGGCGGGACGGGACGCCTCACCATCGTCGCCGTGCAAGATGCTGAGCGTGATGATGGGAACGGGAGACGAAATGCTTCCAGCTGGCGCTCTTGCCATCGTCGTCGGCTTTCGCCATGAAGGCCGATGAATTCGCCTCTGCCAGCCAGCGCACGCCAGCGGCTCGACGACCTGCTCGTCCAGCGCGGGCTGTTTGCCAGCCGCTCGCGTGCCCGCGACGCGGTCGAGCGCGGCACTGTGACCGTCGACGGCGTCATTGCGCGCAAGCCCGGCCAGAGCGTTTTGCCGCAATGTCACGTTACCATCGATGATCCGGCGCAAGGCTATGTGTCGCGCGCGGCACTCAAGCTGATCGGCGGGCTCGATCATTTCGGCCTCGATCCTGCCGGCCGTGAAGCGCTCGACATCGGCGCCTCGACCGGCGGCTTCACCCAGGTGTTGCTCGAGCGCGGCGTGGCCCATGTCACCGCCGTGGATGTCGGTCGTGGCCAGATGCATCCTGATATCGGCGGCGACCCGCGTGTGACGGTGATCGAAGGGCTGAACGCCCGCGACCTCGCCGTCACCGATCTCGGCGGGCGTATTCCGGATTTCATCGTCTCCGACGTCAGCTTCATCTCGCTGAAACTGGCGCTGCCGCCGGCCCTTGGTCTGGCCAAGGCTGGCGCAAAGGCCATGTTTCTGGTCAAGCCGCAATTCGAGGCCGGCAGGGAAGCGATCGGCAAGGGTGGTCTGTTGAAGGATCCCTTCGATGCCGCCCGTGTCGCCGGCCTGCTGCAGGATTGGCTGGACTCCGTTCCCGGCTGGCGCTCGCTGGGGCTGCATCTGTCGCCGATCGATGGCGGCGACGGCAATCGCGAATTCCTGCTCGGTGGGATCAAGGACCGATGAGCGCGCGCTTCAGCATCAGGAAACTTGGCGCTCAGGGCGACGGTGTCGCCGAGACCGAGACAGGCGATCTGTTCATTCCCTTCACACTGCCCGGTGAAACGGTCACCGCCGCGCGCGAACGGGATCGCGCCATGCTGATGGCGGTGCTGGAAGCATCGCCGCTGCGCATCGATCCCGCCTGCCGCCACTTCACCGAATGCGGCGGTTGCGCGCTCCAGCATTTCGAAGCCGAAGCCTATCGCCGGTGGAAGCGCGAAAAAGTGGCGCACATCCTGAAGGGCAAGGGCATCGATTGCGAGATCGGTGACCTGGTCGCCTGCGCACCGCAGACGCGCCGCCGTGTCGTGCTTGCCGCCCGGCGCACCGAGACAGGCATGCTGCTCGGCTTCCATCGCCATCTGTCGCCGGAGATCGTCGCCATATCGGAATGCCCGATCTCGCTGCCGGAGATCGTTGCCGCCCTCGATCGCTTGAAGGCGCTCGCCGAATTGGTCTGCGCAACCACCAAATCGTTCCGGCTGGCGGTCACCGTGACCGGTTCGGGGCTTGATGTCGCGGTTCACGAATCCGGCAAGCTCGGGGAGCACCAGCGCCGGATCGCGGCTAACTTCGTCATGGCGCAGGGCTTTGCCAGGCTGTCCATCGATGACGAAATCATCATCGAGCCGAAAAAGCCGGTGGTCATGTTCGGCAGCGTCGCTGTCGCCTTGCCCCCGGGCGCGTTCCTGCAGGCAACCGAGGCCGCCGAACAGGCGATGGCCGACATCGTCGGCGGACATCTGAAGCGTGCCAAGAAGGTGGCGGATCTTTTCGCCGGTTGCGGTAGCTTTGCTCTGCGCCTGGCCGCGAAGTCGGAAGTCCATGCGGTGGAAGGCGATGCGGCAGCGCTTTCAGCGCTCGACCGTGGATCGCGCTTCGCCACCGGCTTGAAGCGGGTGACGGGCGAACGCCGCGACCTGTTCCGCCGGCCGCTGACGTTCAAGGAGTTGAATGCGTTCGACGGTGTGGTGTTCGACCCGCCGCGCGCCGGCGCCGAGGACCAGTCGAAGCAGATCGCCCGCTCGGATGTTCCCTACGTTGCTGCGGTATCCTGCAATCCGGTGACGCTGGCTCGCGACCTGCGCATCCTCATCGACGGCGGCTACGCCTTGAAGAGCGTGACGCCGATCGACCAGTTCCTGTGGTCGCCGCATGTCGAAGCGGTGGCACTGCTGGAGAAGCCGAAGAAGCGGCGATAGCCTGGAGGCTTCGGCCCTACGAACTTGGCGACAGTCGTTTCGACGTGCCGCCGCGTTGGTTGATCGACACCCAGGTGTTTGGGTTCTGCTGCGACTGGCGTTTCACGAAGTAATAGCCCGTCGCGTTCCAGGGCCTGATCTCATTGACCAGATTGTCCAGGACAAGATCGCCCTTGTCGGTTTTCACCGTCAGAATGGTGTGGCCTTCATTGTCCAGGTCGCGCACCACGGTCATCAGCAACGCCTGCCGGGGGAATCCCGCTGCCAGAAGAAGCTTGCGCTTGTAGAGCGCGTAGATCTTGCAGTCGCCCTTGCCGTCCACCGGATAGTCCCAGTGATCCGCCATCGTACCCCAGTGATCGAAATTGCTGACGGGTTTGATGGCGCTGTTCGCCTTGTGATTTATCCGCTTGAGGATGCGTAGGTTCTGCGCGGTCAGCTTGACATTCGCCGCCGGCAGAGCGGGCACCTTGCACTCCTTTGGCCGGCGATGGCAGAAATCGACCCAACCGTAGGGGACGCTGGTGCTTCCACCAACTGCGGCAGATTGCGTCGATCGCGACTTGAACGATGTCGACTGTGCCGCCGCTGGACTGGCTTGCAACCATGTCGCGCCAATCAACGAAACGAAGCCAAGCAGGAAAGAGGAGGTCAGGACGCCGGGGAAATGCCGCATTGCCAACACCACCGCAACCAGAGGGCCGGCACTGCGTTCGTGCGGAAACGGCAGCCCAGGCAGTTAAACACCTAACAATTTCCTAATGCCGATTGTGTTCACTTCAAGGTGCAGCCGGGAATTCAAACTGGAAAACGCAAGCATCAGCGGGCGCATTCGGTCTGACGCGACCATCAGGCGCCAGCGACGGACCTTTGTCATGCTTCCTGCAAGCTGTCATATCCCGCCGTCTTTGCAGCCTTGGGAAATTACGATCAAAGGTTGCAAGCCAGCGCAATGAGCTGATTTCCCCAGATGCAGAGCATCTGCGAAATCCATTCCCTTCTTCGCGAGGTCGAGTGCGGACGACACCACCGCGCTGTCCGCGACCTCTACTGTTGAGAGCCCGCCAAATGTCCGCAGCGCGATGTCAGGCGCCGCATAACGTAAGCGCCGGCGCAACTCTCATGATGGCGCTCTCGGGTGCGCTCGTCGCCTGGATTTTGCGAAAGATCGCTCGAACCGGGCTATTGCCGTCCTATGCACTTGGCATCGCGGCCATGACGTTTGTCGCAGCTGCGCTGTATGTCTCCGGCCATGACGGGACCGTCGACTGCCTGAGTGCTTGGGTCAAATATGCGATCGGTGGCGTCATCGCCTTCCTGATTCTCTACACGACTTCGCGCCGGTCTATCGGCAAGGCATAACGGCCCGGCCATCGGGGCCGTTCGCTCAGACCCGCGTGCCGCCCACCGTCATCTGGTTCATGCGCAGATGCGGCTGGCCGACGCCGACCGGCACGCCCTGTCCGGCCTTGCCGCACATGCCGATGCCGGTGTCAAGCTTCATGTCGTTGCCGATCATCGAGACGCGATGCATGGCGTCCGGACCGTTGCCTATCAGCATCGCGCCCTTGATCGGCTGCGTCACCTTGCCGTTCTCGATCATGTAGGCCTCGGTGCAGCCGAACACGAATTTGCCCGAGGTGATGTCGACCTGGCCGCCACCGAAGGAGACGGCATAGATGCCGTTCTTGACCGAGGCGATGATTTCGTCCGGCTCCATGTCGCCCGCCGTCATATAGGTGTTGGTCATGCGCGGCATCGGCTGGTGTGCGTAGCCTTCGCGGCGGCCGTTGCCGGTTGCCTTCATGCCCATCAGCCGGGCGTTCTGGCGATCCTGCATGTAGCCGACCAGCTTGCCGTCCTCGATCAGCACATTGCGGGCTGAAGGCGTGCCTTCGTCGTCGACTGTCAGCGAGCCGCGCCGCTCGGGCATCGTGCCGTCGTCGACGACGGTCACCCCCTTGGCGGCGACCTGCTGGCCGAGCAGTCCGGCGAAGGCCGAGGTCTTCTTGCGGTTGAAATCGCCTTCCAGCCCATGGCCGACGGCCTCGTGCAGCATGACGCCCGGCCAGCCGCTGGACAAGACGATGTCGAAAGTGCCGGCCGGCGCCGGTATCGCCTCGAGATTGACCAGAGCTTGCCTGAGCGCCTCCTTGGCGGCGTGCTTCCAGCTGTCCTCGACCAGGAATTCGCCAAACGCCTTGCGGCCGCCCATGCCGTAGGAGCCGCTCTCCTGGCGGTCGCCATTGCCGACAACGACGGAGACGTTGACGCGGACAAGCGGGCGGATGTCGCGCACCATTTGGCCGTCGGCGCGCACGATCTCGACATGCTGCCAGGATGCGGCGAGCGATGCCGAAACCTGCCGCACGCGCGGGTCCTCGGCGCGCAGCCAGGCGTCGATTTCCTGCAGGAGCTTTGCCTTGGCCTCGAAGGAGGGCGAGGGGATCGGATTCTCTTCGCCATAGAGATGGCGGTTGGTGCGGGCGGGTGCGGCGGCAAGCGTGCCGGAATAGCCGCCCTTGACGGTCGAAACGGCATCGGCCGCGCGCAGCAGCGAAGCTTCGGAGAGATCGCTGGAATGGGCATAGCCGCTGGCTTCGCCGGCAACCGCGCGCAGGCCAAACCCTTGGTCGGTGTTGAAGTTGGCGGTCTTCAGCCGGCCATTGTCGAACATCAGCGCTTCGCTCTCGCTGTATTCGAGGAACAGCTCGCCGTCATCGGCGCCGTTGATGGTTTCGGCGACGATCTGCTTGATGCGATCGTCTGAAATGTCGAATTGGCCGATCAGGCTGTTCATGGCGCGTCCGTTCACAGGAGGAATGGGTCTTTGCCACGATGTAGGCGCGAAGGTGCGCCGAGACAATCGCTCAGCCGCATTGTGAAGACAAAAGCGGTTTGCCAGCAGACCGTCGACGTCACTTCTGGTTGATGAAGCCGGTGATGTCGCCGGGCTTTCAGGGGAGGGCGGCGAAGCCGTCGGCAAAACCCTTGAGGTCGACCGGGATGCCGATGCCTTCTTCCGGGGTCTGGAAGACAATGAAGGTGGCCGACGTGCCGGTCTTCAGCGTGTCGAGAAGCGGCTTTTCGAGGATAACCTCGGCATAGCAGCCGTCCTGGAAACAGCGCACGAAATAGGCGCGACCGATGTCCTTGCCGTCGACATTGAGGCCAAGCCCGTTGGGCAAAAGCACGCCGAGCGGCGCCAGCACGCGCAGGATCTCCGCCTTGTTGTCGGCGGTGCGCAGCACGACGACCGACAGTCCCATCTCCGGACGGTCCTCGGCGACGACGTTCTGCATCATCACGCATTGTTCCGAGGTGGCACCGGCCGGCGTGTCGCAGATGATCGACCATGCGCCATGCGTCGAGCGAACGGTACCGCTCGGTTGCGCGGCGTTCGCCGTGCCGGACACGATCGCGGATAAGCCGATGCCAGACAGGGCGGCGAAAAAGATGACCTTCGCCCAGTTTCTCGAAAACCGAGAGTTTCTCGAAAGCCAGTAATTCATGACGGCTCCATTGCGAATCACGGCACTTTAAGCCGCGCCAAAGCCAAGTAAAGGACGAGACCGCACCAGGTCTGCCCCGAAAAAGCCAATACGGCGCTTTTCCCTGCCAATTTCGCCCGAATTGCGACGTTCGGCACGTGCGCGCCGCGGGAATGCCGCTGTGGGTTCAATGTAGGCGATTCGGGGCTGCCGCGGCTGCCTCCAAAGGCACATCCGGGCTTGCGCGCAAAAATGCCGCACGGTTTCGTCCGCTCCTTTCTTGCGGAGGGAAAAAGAGTATGGTTTGAACCAGCTTGAAACTGTCGGGATTCCCGTCCCGGCATTGTTCGTTATTCTCGTGGGTACCACAGCGAGGAACTGGGAGACGATGAGGGCGATGAGAAATTTCCTGGCAAACGCCAAGGTTCCAGCAAGTGCCAAGTTTCTAAGTGCTTGTGCCGCTATCACGTTTTTCGCCGGCGCATCCGCCCATGCCGACCAGCCCAAGAACTGGGAGACAACCTTCCAGGCGCCGGCGACCGACATGATGCGGCAGATCGAGTGGTTCGGGAACTACACGATGTGGTTCATCGTCCCGATCACCATCCTGGTGCTGATTCTTCTCGCCTATTGCATCATCAGATTCCGCGCGAGCGCCAACCCGGTTCCGTCCAAGACCAGCCACAACACGTGGATCGAGTTGATCTGGACGATCGGACCTGTCGTCATCCTGCTCCTCATCGCTATCCCCTCGTTCCAGTTGCTGACCGCGCAATACACGCCGCCGGAAGAAGCAAAGCTGACCGTCAAGGCGACCGGCAACCAGTGGAACTGGGACTACGAGTACCAGACCGACAACACGCTCTCTTTCAACTCCGCGATCCTCCAGGACGCCGAACGCGCCGCTGCCGGCAAGGAGGACCGCAAGGTCTACCCGCGCCTGCTGGCCGTCGACAACGAGCTGGTCGTGCCGGTCAACACCATGACCCGCGTGCTCGTCACCGCGACCGACGTGATCCACTCCTTCGCCATGCCGTCGTTCGGCATCAAGATCGACGCCGTTCCGGGTCGCACCAACGAGACCTGGTTCAAGGCGGAGAAGGAAGGTATTTTTTACGGCCAGTGCTCGCAGCTCTGCGGCAAGGACCATGCCTTCATGCCGATCGCCATCCGCGTCGTCTCCGATGCGCAGTTCAAGACCTGGCTGGCGGCAGCCAAGACCGATCTGCCCGGCGCCAACAAGACGCTGATGGCCGAGGTCGACGGCCAGAACAAGGTAGCGGCCGCCGGCAACTGATGCCGCGGGTTAGCAAGATTTAGGGAACGGAGCGGAACATGGCAGACGCTGCAGCTCACGACGGGCACGACCACAAGCCTTATCACGGCTGGGTGCGCTGGGTTTATTCGACCAACCACAAGGACATCGGCACGCTCTACCTGATCTTCGCGATCATGGCCGGCATCATCGGCGGCGCCTTGTCGGTCGCCATCCGCATGGAGCTGCAGGAGCCTGGCATCCAGATCTTCAGCGGTCTGGCGCAGATGGTCTACGGCATGAACGGTGACGCCGCGATCGACGGCGGCAAGAGCATGTACAATGCCTTCGCCACCGCGCACGCCCTGATCATGATCTTCTTCATGGTCATGCCGGCGCTGATCGGCGGTTTCGCCAACTGGATGGTCCCGATCATGATCGGCGCGCCCGACATGGCGTTCCCGCGCATGAACAACATCTCCTTCTGGCTGCTGCCGCCGGCCTTCATCCTGCTGCTCACCTCGATGTTCATGCCGAGCGCACCGGGTGCCTATGGCGTCGGTGGCGGCTGGACGCTTTATCCGCCATTGTCGACTTCGGGCCAGCCCGGGCCGGCCATGGATCTGGCGATCCTGTCGATCCACATTGCCGGTGCCTCGTCGATCCTCGGCGCCATCAACTTCATCACCACCATCTTCAACATGCGCGCGCCTGGCATGACGCTGCACAAGATGCCGCTGTTTGCCTGGTCGGTGCTGATCACCGCCTTCCTGCTCCTGCTGTCATTGCCGGTTCTGGCCGGCGGCATCACCATGCTGCTCACCGACCGCAATTTCGGCACCACCTTCTTTGCGCCCGATGGCGGCGGCGACCCGATCCTGTTCCAGCACCTGTTCTGGTTCTTCGGTCACCCTGAAGTGTACATCCTGATCCTGCCGGGCTTCGGCATCATCAGCCACGTCATCTCGACCTTCTCGAGGAAGCCGGTGTTCGGTTACCTCGGCATGGCCTACGCCATGGTGGCGATCGGCGCCGTCGGCTTCATCGTCTGGGCGCACCACATGTACACGACCGGCCTGTCGCTCGACACGCAGCGCTACTTCGTCTTCGCCACCATGGTCATCGCGGTGCCGACAGGCGTGAAGATCTTCTCCTGGATCGCGACGATGTGGGGCGGGTCGATCTCGTTCAAGACGCCGATGCTGTGGGCGCTGGGCTTCATCTTCCTGTTCACCATCGGCGGCGTCACCGGCGTCCAGCTGGCCAATGCCGGCCTCGACCGCTCGCTGCATGACACCTATTTCGTCATCGCCCACTTCCACTACGTGCTGTCGCTGGGCGCGGTGTTCGCCATCTTCGCCGGCTGGTACTACTGGTTCCCGAAGATGACCGGCTACATGTATTCGCCCGTCATCGCCAACACCCACTTCTGGGTCACCTTCGTCGGCGTGAACCTGATCTTCTTCCCGCAGCACTTCCTCGGTCTCGCCGGCATGCCGCGCCGCACCATCGACTACCCCGATGCGTTTGCCGGCTGGAACTATGTGTCGTCCATCGGCTCCTACATCTCGGCCGTCGGCGTCCTGATCTTCCTCTATGGCGTGTTCGAGGCCTTCCAGAAGAAGCGGATCGCCGGCGCCAACCCATGGGGCGAGGGCGCAACGACGCTCGAATGGCAGCTGCCTTCGCCGCCGCCCTTCCACCAGTGGGAACAGCTGCCGAAGATCAAGTAAGGCGGCTGCCCGCTCGAATACGAAACCGCCGGTCCGCCGGCGGTTTTGGCCAACGGATGATGGACTTAAGTACGCATGGCCCTTGTCGACGACCCATTGATTGACGAAGCGGGCTTTCGCATGTCGGAAGCGACGGCGGGCGATTTCTTCGCGCTGCTGAAGCCGCGCGTCATGTCGCTGGTGGTGTTCACCGCCTTTGTCGGCCTGGTCGCCGCCCCCGTGACCATCAACCCTCTGCTGGCGGTGATCGCCATCCTGGCTATTGCGATAGGTGCTGGCGCCTCCGGCGCGCTCAACATGTGGTACGATGCCGACATCGATGCCGTGATGACCAGGACCGCCAGCCGCCCGGTCCCGGCCGGTCGCATCCAGCCGCACGAAGCGCTGACCTTCGGGCTGGTGCTGTCGGTGCTGTCGGTGATGACGCTCGGCGTGCTGGTCAACTGGCTGGCGGCGACGCTGCTGGCCTTCACCATCTTCTTCTACGCCGTCGTCTACACGATGTGGCTGAAGCGCTGGACGCCGCAGAACATCGTCATCGGCGGGGCCGCCGGTGCCATTCCGCCCGTGATCGGCTGGGCCGCGGTGACCGGGACGGTCAGCCTCGAAAGCGTTGTCTTGTTCCTGATCATCTTCCTGTGGACGCCGCCGCATTTCTGGGCGCTGGCGCTGTTCAAGTCCGAGGACTATGCCAAGGCCGGCATTCCGATGATGCCCAACGTCGCCGGCCACGCTTCGACCCGCCGCCAGATCTTCGCCTATGCCCTGGTGCTGGCCCCGGTAGGCGTGCTGCCGTGGCTGCTCGGCTACACCACGCCCTTCTATGGCGTGGCCGCCCTGCTGCTCGGGGTCGGTTTTGCCTGGTACGCGTGGAAAGTGCTTGGCATGGCCGACGATGACCGCGTCATGAAACCGGCCAAGGCCCTGTTCGCCTATTCGCTGCTTTATCTCTTCGCCATCTTCGCTGCCTATCTGGCCGACAGCGTTGTCGAACGCGCGCTTGCCATGGGTGGAGCATGACCATGATCGAGGAAAAGCTCGAGACCGTCACGTTGACCGAGCGTCAGAAGAAGGCGCAGCGCAGCCGTTCTATCGCCATCGGCGTGGCGCTGGCGCTGCTGGTGGTCATTTTCTACATCGCGACGATCGTGAAGTTCGGCCACAATCTGGGCACGATGTGATGAGCGTCGAGAAGTCCAGGAAAGCGGCGGGCAAGAACAGCAACGTCATCGTCGCGGCTGTCTGCCTCGCCTTCTTCACCGGCATGATCGGCATGGCCTATGCCGCGGTGCCGCTCTACAAGATGTTTTGCCAGGCGACCGGCTATGGCGGCACGACGCAACGTGCCGAGAAGCAGTATGCCGGCCGCGTGCTCGACCGCGAGATCACCGTCCGCTTCGATGCCAACGTCGCCGGCGTGCCGTGGGAGTTCCAGCCGGTCCAGCGCTCGATGACGATGAAGATCGGCGAGACCGTGCAGGCGCACTATCAGGCTACCAATAAGTTCGATCGTCCCGTGACCGGCCGCGCCACCTTCAACGTGCAGCCTGAGCTGGCGGGACCCTATTTCAACAAGGTCGAGTGCTTCTGCTTCACCGACACGACGCTGAAGCCCGGCGAGACGCTGGACATGCCGGTCCTGTTCTATGTGGACCCCGACATCGTCAATGTGCCGGAGCTCAAGGACGTGAAGACGATCACGCTGTCCTACACGATGTTCCCGGTCGAGAAGACCAAGCCGGTCGCCTCCTCGGCGCCGGCCGATGGCAACAGCAAGACAATTTCGAATACCGAAGCAAATCTCGGGGGTTGATATGGCAGACGCGCACGCAAAACCACAGCATGACTATCATCTCGTCGACCCGAGCCCATGGCCTTTCCTAGGCTCGGTAGGGGCGCTCGTCATGGCCTTTGGCGGTGTCGCCCTGATGGAATATCTGAAGGGCGGGTCGTTCCCGGTCTTCGGCTTCAACATCGCCAATCCGTGGCTGTTCTTCATCGGCCTCGTGATCGTCCTCTACACCATGTTCGCCTGGTGGTCGGACACGATCAAGGAAGCGCATGAGGGTCATCATACGCGGGTCGTGTCGCTGCACCTGCGCTATGGCATGATCATGTTCATCGCCTCGGAGGTGATGTTCTTCGTTGCCTGGTTCTGGGCCTATTTCGATGCCAGCCTTTTTGCCGGTGAGGCACAGAACTACGCGCGCGCCACATTTACTGGTGGCGTCTGGCCGCCGAAGGGCATGGAGGTTCTCGATCCCTTCCATTTGCCGCTCTACAACACCGTCATCCTGCTGCTGTCGGGCACCACGGTGACCTGGGCGCACCATTCGCTTCTTCACGGCGACCGCAAGGGGCTGATCAACGGCCTGGTGCTGACCGTTGGCCTCGGCATGCTGTTCACCATGGTGCAGGCCTACGAGTACATGCACGCTCCGTTCGCTTTCAAGGATTCCATCTATGGCGCCACCTTCTTCATGGCGACCGGCTTCCACGGGTTCCACGTCATCATCGGCACCATCTTCCTGTTGGTCTGCCTGATCCGGGCGATGAAGGGTGATTTCACCCCCAAGCAGCATTTCGGCTTCGAGGCGGCCGCCTGGTACTGGCACTTCGTCGACGTGGTCTGGCTGTTCCTGTTCGCCTCGATCTACGTCTGGGGATCGGTCGGCGCGGTGATCGAGGGCCACTGATCCAGGCCTGAGGGATTTTCATTTCTGGAGGCGGCCGCGGCAACGTGGCCGCCTTCTTCTTTTTGGCGCAATGATCGCTGATCGATAGCCAATGCGACTGACAATCTTCCGGGCTATTTGCGCATTGATGATCGGGGCACTCCCGGCCTTTGCCGGCGAGAAGGTGGGCCTGGTGCGTGTTCACAAGGCCGAACGCCGGCTGGAACTGATCGGCGACGGCAAGGTCCTGCGAAACTACGGCATCGCGCTCGGCGGCGATCCCGTCGGGCACAAGCACCAGGAGGGCGATCAGCGCACGCCCGAGGGGAACTATGTCCTCGACTGGCGCAACCCGAACAGCATCGCGCACAAATCGATCCATATTTCGTACCCCAATGCCGATGATGAGGCCGCCGCCAAGGCGCGCAATGTCGGCGCGGGCGGCATGATCATGATCCACGGCCAGCCGAATGGTTATGGCTGGTGGGGCTGGCTGCTTCAATTGGTCGACTGGACCGACGGCTGCATTGCGGTTACGGACTCCGACATGGACGAAATCTGGGCGCTGGTGGCCGATGGCACACCGATCGAAATCGAGCGGTAAGCAATGAGCGACGACGCTCCTATGAGTGAAGACAGAGCGATCTGGCCGCCGATGGATCCGATCTCGGCCGGCCTGCATGGCCGCTGCCCGCGCTGCGGCGAGGGGCGGTTGTTCTCCGGCTTCCTCACTGTCGGCAAGCGCTGCGTCAATTGCGGCCTCGATTATTCCTACGCCGATGCCGGCGACGGGCCGGCGGTGTTCGTCATCCTGATCATAGGCTTCCTTATCGTCGGCCTGGCGCTCTGGGTTGAAGTCACGCTTAGCCCGCCGCTCTGGTTGCATCTGCTGGTCTGGATTCCGCTGGCTGTCGTGCTGTGCCTGGCGGCGCTGCGGCTGATCAAAGGCGTGCTGCTGACGCTGCAATACCGCAACAAGGCGGCCGAAGGCCGGTTGGATCGCGGCGAATGAGCGAGGCAACCGTTAAAGCCGATGGCCGATCGCGGCCTAGGACGGCATTGCTGCTCGGCCTTGGCCTTGTGCTGTTCCTGATCCTGCTGGTGCTCGGCACCTGGCAGGTGCAGCGCCTTTATTGGAAGGAAGGCCTTCTGCAGACCATCGACCGGCGCACTCATTCAGCGCCGCGGCCGCTGGCCGAGGTCGAGAAAGAATTCGCAGCCACCGGGGACGTCGATTATACGCCCGTCGCCGTCACCGGGACGTTCCTGCATCAAGGCGAACGGCATTTTTACGCGACCTGGGAAGGCGATGCCGGCTTCAATGTCTACACGCCGCTGGCGCTCGACGACGGCCGCTTCGTCCTGATCAATCGCGGCTTCGTGCCTTACGATCTGAAGGATGCCGCCAAGCGCGCCAAGGGACAGGTGACTGGCAGAGTGACGGTCACGGGGCTCGCCCGCAACCCCCTGCCAGCAAAGCCGTCGATGATGCTGCCCGACAACGATGTGGCGAAGAACATCTTCTACTGGAAGGACCGCGACGTCATGGCGGCGAGCGCGGGCCTGCCGGCTGGGTTCACGCTGGTGCCGATCTTCATCGACGCAGACAAGACTCCAAATCCAGGCGGATTGCCGGTTGGCGGCGTCACCATCATCGACCTGCCGAACAGCCATCTGCAATATGCCGTCACCTGGTACGGGCTTGCCGCAGCGCTCGCCGCCGTGCTCATCCTGCGGCTTCGTCGCCCCGCGAAAAAGGAATGAACGCGAGCGACGCCCCCTTTCTACCGATGCCCTTGACAGGGCAGGGGTGCGCACCTCATTTCGGCTTTGATCAACCGGCCCGGATTTAATGCTTCAGACAACCACCAAACCACCTCTGACGATCCGGCTCTGCCAGCCGCGCGGTTTTTGCGCCGGTGTCGACCGTGCCATCCAGATCGTCGTGCTGGCGCTGAAGAAATATGGCGCGCCGGTCTACGTCCGCCATGAAATCGTGCACAACCGCTACGTCGTCGAGGGGCTGCAAAGCCTTGGCGCCGTCTTCATCGAGGAACTCTCCGAGATCCCGGCCGAACATCGGCAGTCGCCCGTCGTGTTCTCGGCGCATGGCGTGCCGAAATCGGTGCCGGCGGATGCGAAGGCGCGCAATCTCTTCTATCTCGATGCCACTTGCCCGCTGGTGTCGAAGGTCCACAAGCAGGCGATGCGCCATCAGCGGCTCGGCCGTCATGTGCTGTTGATTGGTCACGCCGGACATCCCGAGGTGATCGGCACCATGGGCCAGCTCCCGGACGGAGCGGTGACCCTGATCGAAACCGAAGCCGATGCCGCAAAGCTCTCGCCCGTCGATCCGCAGGCGCTAGGCTTCGTTACCCAGACCACATTGTCGGTCGAGGACACCGCCGGCATCATCCGCGCCTTGCAGGATCGCTTTCCGGCGCTGCAGGCGCCAGCGGCGGAATCGATCTGCTATGCCACCACCAACCGCCAGGAAGCCGTCAAGGACACCGCGCCGGGCGCCGATCTCTATCTGATCGTCGGCGCGCCGAATTCATCCAATTCGCGACGACTTGTCGAAGTGGCGGAGCGTGCAGGCGCCACCATGTCGCTTCTCGTGCAGCGCGCCGCCGAGATTCCGTGGAATGACATCGGCAACATTTCGACGCTCGGCCTGTCGGCCGGCGCGTCGGCGCCCGAAATCATCGTCGACGAGATCATCGACGCGTTCCGGCAGCGCTTCGATGTCACGATCGATCTGGCCATCACGGCCACGGAAACGGAGGATTTTCCGGTCATGCGGGTACTGCGCGATGTCGAACTGACGCGGGCCGACATGGCCTTCGTCAATGGAGCCGCGTAAGGCACATGGCGGTCTACACTGACGTCGCGGAAGGCGAACTCGGCGCATTCCTGAAGCACTATCCGGTCGGCGATCTCCTGTCCTACAAGGGCATCGCCGAAGGCACCGAGAACTCGAACTTCCTGCTGCACACCTCGAGCGGCTCCTACATCCTGACGCTCTATGAGAAACGCGTCGAGAAGGCGGATCTGCCGTTTTTCCTCGGGCTGATGGGCCATCTCGCCTACAAGGGCGTGTCCTGCCCGCTGCCGGTGACCGCCCATGACGGCAGCGTCATCGGCACGCTCGCCGGCCGGCCGGCGGTCATCATCACCTTCCTGGAAGGGCTTTCGTTGCGGCGGCCCACAGCCACGCATTGTGCCGAGGTCGGCAAGGCGTTGGCGCAATTGCATCTGGCCGGCGCCGATTTTTCGATGACGCGTCCGAATGCCCTGGCCATCGACGGCTGGCGCAAGCTCTGGGACGCAGCGCGCGACCGCGCCGACGAGGTCGAGCCGGGCCTGGCGGCCGAGGTTGATGCCGACTTTGCCGATTTTGAGCGCAACTGGCCCAAAGACCTGCCGCAAGGCATCATTCATGCCGATCTTTTCCCGGACAACGTTTTCTTCCTCGGCGAAAAGCTCTCCGGCCTGATCGACTTCTATTTCGCCTGCGACGACCTCTATGCCTACGATGTCGCCACCTGCCTCAACGCCTGGTGCTTCGAGAAGGATTTTTCCTTCAACCTGACCAAGGGCAAGGCGCTGCTCGCCGGCTACCAGAGCGTCCGGCCCCTGAGCGATCAGGAAAAGGCTGCGCTGCCGATGCTGGCGCGCGGTTCGGCGTTGCGCTTCATGCTGACCCGGCTATACGACTGGCTGACCGTCCCCGATGGCGGGCTGGTGATGAAACGCGATCCGACCGAATACATCAGAAGGATGCGGTTCCACCGGGCGATCAAATCTCCTTCGGAATATGGATTGGCCTGATATCATGAGCAAACAGGTTGAGATCTTCACCGACGGCGCTTGTTCGGGCAATCCCGGCCCTGGCGGCTGGGGCGCGATCCTGCGCTTCAACGGCACCACCAAGGAGCTTTCCGGCGGTGAGGCCGAGACGACCAACAACCGGATGGAACTGTTGGCCGCTATCTCGGCGCTGAACGCGCTGAAGGAACCGTGCACGGTCGAGCTTCACACCGACAGCAAATACGTCATGGACGGCATTTCCAAGTGGATCCACGGCTGGAAGAAGAACGGCTGGAAGACCGCCGACAAGAAGCCTGTCAAGAACGGTGAACTCTGGCAGGCGCTCGACGAGGCCAACAAGCGCCACAAGGTCACCTGGAACTGGGTCAAGGGCCATGACGGCCATGTCGAGAACGAGCGCGCCGACGAACTCGCGCGCGAAGGCATGGCGCCGTTCAAGAAAGGCCCGTTCAAGCCTGCAGCAGCGCCAAAGCCTGCTGCGCCGGCAATCGCGAAGGTGCGGCGCTCGACCCAGAGCTATTGAATTTCAGGAGCGGCGCGGCTCGGGTACGAAGAAGCGGATCAGCCAGCGGGCGGCGGCAACTACTACGATATCGGCGCGCATTCCGTTGTCTACGGCTGGCAGCCGATCGACAGGCCGACACAGCCGTAAGCGCTTATCGTATCAGCAGCGCCGTGCCCCAAAGCCCAAGTGCGAACACCGTGTGCGACACCAGGTTCAGCGCCCGGATCCGCATCGGGTTGGGCCGCTTCGAGGCGGCCCAGCCGGCGCCCATGCCGGGTGCCAGCAGGAACCAGCCGGCGCCGACGGTGACAATGCCGAGGATGAAGGCCGGCAGAAATGTCGGCGCGGCAAGCCAGCCCGCTCCGGCCAGCACCACCAGGATGATGCCGTAGATGATGCCGACAAAATAGTGAAAGGCCCAACCCAGCGCCTTTTCATGCGCGTATGGTGCTGTATCGCCGATATCGTCGTGAAAGACCTTGTCACGGAGATGCCAGACCCAGCGGCCGACCGGCCCCCAGTTCGGCCGTGGCTGGCCGAACGCCTTGTGCAGGAAGATGGCCCAGAGATCCATCAGCACGGTGGCGCCGACGCCGATCGCGATAGCGCGCCAGAAGATGTCAAACATCGCTAGGATCCCCCCAAAGCAACCCATGAACCACAAGCGCCATCGCCGTTGCGGCCGAAGGCGCACTGAAGTTCAGAGCTGTCCCAGAATATGGGCCGCGCCGGACTCGTCGACACCGGGCTTGGTCTCGACATTGAGCGCGGTGACCTTGCCGTCGTCGACGATCATCGAAAATCGCTTCGAACGCAGCCCCATGCCGCTGGCGGAAAGGTCATTGTCGAGGCCCACTGCCTTGGCGAAATCGCCACTGCCGTCGGCCAGGAACAGGATCTTGCCCTCGCCGCCGGTGAAGCGCGCCCAGGCGCCCATGACATGGACGTCATTGACCGAAACGACGGCGATGGTGTCGACGCCGCGCGCCAGGATGGCGTCATGGTTCTCGAGATAGCCGGGCAAGTGGTTGTTGCTGCAGGTCGGCGTGAAGGCGCCGGGAACTCCAAACAGAACGACCTTTTTGCCCGGGAAGATCTCGGCCCCGGTGATCGGCTTGGCGCCGTCGTCGGTCATCGTCTTGAAGGTCACGTCAGGCAGCTTGTCGCCAACGGAAATGGTCATGGATTCCTCGCTTGGGAAAATGGGGAAGGGCGTGTCTTTGCGTAGCGAACCCAACGGCTTCCTGCAACCGTTGCGATGGGCTGGATCAAGGGAAAGGCAGAACCCCTTCGACAGCGCCCGCCGCACTCGTCAGCGTATAGTGAAGCCCGCCATCGGTCGGCGTCGTCGAGGGGCGGTCGAGGATCGGCACGGTGAAAATCAGCTTGCCGTCCTTTTCGCTGCGGGCCGGGGTGCCGAACATGTAATCCCGCTCGCCGGCAACGAAGAAATCCGCCGCCGCCGGATCGCCGGGAAAGCTCGCCTCGACAATCAGCGTCTCATGGTCGCCCGGCAGCACATTGATGCCGAAATCGGACCTCGCGGGCGCTGGCAGTGCCGTAAAACTCGCCTTCACCAGCGCCGCGTCCTCGGCATTGTCCGGATCGGAGGCGAGGTCGACGGTCAGCCGCGTCTGCACCGGAATGCAGATCGTTTCGCAGATGCCGAGAAAGATGTCGGCATCGATCACCGCCGGCTGGTTCGGCGTCGCCAGCGTGAATGTCACCGGCAGAGAGACCGGATAGTTGTAGCCCGCCCATTTGCCATAGCCGTCGTCATGGCGCTGCGGCGCCGGAAACGACAGAGCGGCGTCGGCGATGTTGGTGCTGGCCGAAATGTCGAGTTGCGGCGGCACGCCCGCGTCTCCCGGATCGCGCCAATATGTCTTCCAGCCGGGCTTGAGCGCTATGTCGAGAACGCCCTGTATGCGGCCGGCATCGTCGGCTTTGCCTGATGTAACCAGCCGGACCTTGCCGCCTTCGCTGTTGTACCACGCCGACGAAGAGGCGGCGGCGGGAAGAGCGGTGGCCGATCCGATGGCGGCGCCGAGCAGCAGGATTTTCAAGGTTCGCATGGCGGTGATTTGATCGTCCGTTCGTGGCCGCGCAATGATTTCATGGCCTTGCCGGTATCATATTTGCGTGACTTCGAGGGAGAAGAATGTTCGAGCCGCCGCCACAGGCTTTGGTCGAATCCAGCACGGCGCATCTTTTCGGCGCTTTGGAAACGCGTTACGCTCCCTTCATGGACTTGTTGCGCCACAAGAAGACGGTCGCTAGTCGCGGCTTTCTCGACGATCAGTTCCTGATTGCCATGCCCGGCATGAAGGACGACCGTTTCACGCGCTCGGTCATCTATGTCTGCGCCCATTCCGATGAAGGCGCCATGGGCCTGATCATCAACCAGACGCAGCAGATGCTGTTTCCGGACTTGCTCGTGCAACTGGGCATCATGAACGAGCAGGAGGCAATCCGCTTGCCGGCTCAGGCCCGCGATTTCGTCGTGCGCAATGGCGGCCCCGTGGATCGCAGCCGGGGCTTCGTCCTGCATTCGGGCGACTATCGGGTGGAATCGTCGCTGACCGTTTCCGACGACATCTGCCTGACGGCGACCGTCGACATATTGCGCGCCATATCGTCCGGCCGCGGACCCCGTCATGCGCTGATGGCGCTCGGCTATTCCGGCTGGGGTGCCGGCCAATTGGAGACCGAGATCGCAGAAAATGGCTGGCTTACCTGTCCGGCCAGTGCCGAGCTTCTGTTCGACACCGATATCGAGCGCAAATACGACCGGATCCTCGCCTCGATCGGTATCGACCTTGCGCATCTCAGCCTCGCTGCCGGACACGCCTGATCCGTTTACGCTTGCGTCAGCGGATACTGCTCTTTCAGCGTCTTCAGCACCTGGTCGCCCGGCATTGGCGCGCCGAACATGAAGCTCTGGACATATTCGCAGCCCATCTGGCGCAGTTCCAGCGCGTCGCTCTCGTCCGAAATGCCCTCGGCGACGACGGACAGGCCGAGTTCATGCGCCATGTTGACCATCGATTTCAGCAGCACCGCGCGCTTGGGCGTGTTGTCGTCGACGAAGCTCTTGTCGATCTTGATGGTGTCGAAGGGGAAACGCGTCAGATAGGCCAATGAGGAATAGCCGGTGCCGAAATCGTCCAGCGACAGGCCGATGCCGAGCTGCTTCAGCTTGGTCAACACATGGGCGGTCTGCTCGGGATTGTCCATGACGAGCGATTCGGTGAGTTCGAGCCGGAAGCAGCGCGGCTTCAGGTTGGCCCGAGCGATGACCGAGCGGACGTCGCTGACCAGGTCGCGGCGGATCAACTGCCGGCTGGACAGATTGACCGAGACCGACAGCGGCGCGTCGCCGATCTGCTTTTGCCAGCTGGCGAGGTCTTCCGCCGCCTGCTGCATGGCAAACAGGCCGAGCTGCACGATCAGGCCGCAGCTTTCGGCGACCGGGATGAAATCCGCCGGCGGGATCATGCCGCGGCGCGGGTGGTCCCAGCGCAGCAGCGCCTCGAAGCCGGCGACACTGCCGTCCTCGAGCCGCACGATCGGCTGGTAGGCAAGGGTGAATTCGCGTCGCTCGATGGCGCGGCGCAGGTCGGATTCGAACTGCAGCCTGTCGGTGCCGACAGTGCGGAAAGCCGGACGGAACGGCTCGATCCTGTCGCCGCCGAAGCGCTTGGCCTGATGCATGGCAAGCTCGGCATCCTTGACCATGTCCTCGGCCGACATCTGTGGCGAATTCCAGGTGATCAATCCGATCGAGGCGGTCAGCACGATCTCGCGCTTGGCAAAGGTGATCGGATTGTTGATGGCATGCTTGATGGCATCCGCCACGGCGGCGATGCGGGCCGGGTCCTGTTCGGACAACAGCATCAGCGCGAACTGGTCGCCGGCAAAGCGCGACAGCGAGTCCTTCGGCTTGAGCAGCCGGTGCAGGCGACGCGCGATGGTCAAGAGGATGGTGTCGCCGGCCGAGATGCCGAGCCCGTCGTTGACCTGCTTGAAACGGTCGATGTCGATGACGAAGACGGTCGGGCGCACCTTCTCTTCGGTGCGCGCGATCGAGATGATCGCTTCCAGCCGGTTCATCAAAAGTTCGCGGTTCGGCAGGCCGGTCAGGTTGTCGTGCACGGCATCGTGCAGCAGCCTTTCCTCGGACTTTTTCTGCTCCGTCACGTCGACCATGGTGCCGACGCAGCGGATGACTTCGCCGTCGGATCCGATGACCGGGCGCGCACGCAGCGAGAACCAGTGATAGTGGCCGTCGGCGCCGCGCAGTCGGAAGTTCTGCGACACCCGGCCGCGCCGGTGCTCGAGCACGACGTCGAGCGTCGTGCGGAACGTGTCGCGGTCGTCGGCATGCAGCACCGGCAGCCAGTTACGCGCCGCACCGCCGAGGCTGTTCGGCGCCAGCCCGAGTTGGATGCTGACATCGGGCTTGGTGACGACGCGGTCGCGCAGCACGTCCCAGTCCCACACCGTGTCGCCCGATCCGGCGACGGCAAGCGCCTGCCGCTCCAGATCGGAGAACAGGCCCTGATGCAGCGCGCCGCCGGCAAAGGCATGCTGCATGACAGTGAAGCCGATCAGCAGGATGATCAGGATCAGCCCGCCGCCCAGGGCCGGCTGGGCGATGTCGTTGTCGAGCATGCCGGTGATCGCCATCCACGACCCGCATAACCACAACAGCACCATGACCCAACTGGGCACCAGCATGATCGCACGATCATAACCACGAATCCCGAGGAAGATGATCAGGCCAAGCCCCGTCAGTGCGGTGGCGGCGAAGGACAGCCTGGCGATGCCGGCGGCGACCGCGGGATCGACGATCGCGACGCCGGCGATCAGCACCAGCCCGAGTATCCAGACCAGCGCGCCATAACTGAAATGGCCGTGCCATCGGTTGAGGTTGAGATAGGCGAACAGGAACACCACGAAGGTTCCCGCCAGCGCCACCTCCGTTCCCGCCCGCCACATCTGCTCATTGCCGGGCGAGATCTCGATGACCTTGTTGAGGAAGCCGAAATCGACGCAGATATAGGCCAGTACCGCCCAGGCAAGCGCGGCGGTCGCGGGGAACATCGAGGTCCCCTTGACCACGAAAAGGATGGTCAGGAACAGCGCCAGCAGGCCCGCAATGCCGATGACGATGCCGCGAAACAGCGTGTAGGAATTGACCGAGTCCTTGTAGGATTCGGGATCCCAGAGGTAGACCTGCGGCAGCTTCGGCGAGGCCAGTTCGGCGATGAAGGTGATCACCGTGCCGGGGTTCAGCGTCACCCGGAAAACGTCGGCGTCGGGACTGGTCTGGCGGTCGAGCGCGAAGCCTTCGCTGGGCGTGATGGCAGCGATGCGGGTCGAGCCCAGATCCGGCCAGAAGATGCCGGAATTCACCAGGCGGAAATGCGGTGCGACGATCAGCCGGTCGAGCTGCTGGTCGGTGGTGTTGGCGAGCGCGAAGACAGCCCAGTCACCGGTCGAACGGGCATCATTGGCCTCGACCTCGATGCGCCGCACGATGCCGTCCGGACCCGGCGCGGTCGACACCTGGAAATTCTCGCCCTGGTTGCGGTAGATCTCGACGGCGCCGGAAAGGTCGAGCGCGACGTCGTCGCGGGCGATCTTGATCGGCTCGACGGCGAAGGCCGACGATGCCGCCCACAGCGTCAGGAGTGTCGCGAGGACAATGGCGAACAGCGGCCCGTTGCGCAGGAATTTCGTCAAAAATCAGTCCTTCGTTCCAACGCCCGGCGGATCGTCCGCGATCCGGGCGTAGAGGTAGTGGTCCTGCCAGATGCCGTTGATCCTGAGATAGGATCGCAGCAGTCCTTCGCGCCGAAATCCGGCTTTTTCAAGCACGCGGATCGACCTGATATTGTCGGGAATACAGGCCGCTTCGATCCGGTGCAACCTCAGCGTATCGAAGGCGAAGCGGGTCACCACCTTGACCGCGTCGGTCATCAGGCCGCGGCCGCCGAAGCGCTCGCCGATCCAGTAGCCGACATGGCCGCTTTGCGAGACGCCATGGCGTATGTTGCCGAGCGTGATGCCGCCGGCAAGCTTGCCGCTGCTCCTCTCGAAGATAAAGAAGGCGATAGCGGTTCCCTGAGCATAATCCTCGCGGTAGCGGCTGATGCGCAGCCGCCATGCGTTGCGGTCGAGTTCGTCGGGAGTCCAGCGTGGCTCCCATGGTTCGAGGAAGGCGCGGCTTTCCCCGCGCACCGCCGCCCACTCGCGATAGTCGTTGGTGAACGGCACGCGCAACGTGACACGGTCGCCCTTCAGTGCCGGCAGGTCACGGCGAAAGAAAGGGAGCGCGAACATGGCGCTTTGAGGGGCTTAGACGGCGAGCTTGCGGGCCGCGGTCTGCGTGCCCGCCAGCGATTCGAGAATCGCCTCATAGGGCGCCAGTGTGCCCACAGGCCCGACAGCGGTAAGCGTCGGCTTGGTCGAGAACAAACGCGACGATAGATCGGTCAGCCGCTCGATCGTCAGCGCCGACAGCCGTTCCATCAGTTCCTCCTTGGCGATCGGCCGGCCGAACAGAAGCAGTTGCCGTGCGATCTGCGAAGCGCGGCTGGCCGGGCTTTCGGCTGACATGATCAGTCCGGCGCGATATTGGGCGCGCGCCCGGTCGAGTTCTTCCTGCAGGATCTTCTCGCCGGCCTTCTGCAGTTCGTCGATGATGACAGGCACCAGTTCGGCGATGTCGCTCTGGCCGGTCGCTGCATGGACGCCGAAGACGCCGGTGTCGGAAAAGCCCCAATGGAAGGCATAGACCGAGTAACACAGGCCGCGCTTCTCGCGGACCTCCTGGAACAGGCGCGACGACATGCCGCCGCCGAGGATCATCGACAGCACCTGCGAGGCGTAGAAGTCGCGCACATGATAGGCGCGGCCTTCGAACCCCAGCACGATCTGCGCGTCCATCAGGTCGCGGTCCTCGCGAAAATCGCCGCCGACATATTGCGCATATTGCGGGATGGTGCTGTCGGCCTTGCTGCGGAAGCCGCCGAGCTGCTTTTCGACCTCGCGCACGAAATTGTCATGCTTGATGTCGCCGGCGGCGACAATCACCATGCGCTCGGCGCCATATTGCCGCTCTATGAAGTCGTGAAGTTGTTTCGAGGTGAAGGATTTGACGGTTTCGGGCGTGCCGAGAATGGAGCGCCCAATCGTCTGATGGCGATAGGCGGTTTCCGTGAAACGGTCGAAGACGATGTCGTCGGGCGTGTCGTGCGCGGCGCCGATCTCCTGCAGGATCACATGCTGTTCGCGTTCGAGTTCCTGCGGGTCGAATTCGGACTCCTGCAGGATGTCGGCAAGAATGTCGACGGCCAGCGGCACGTCGTCGGAGAGCACCCTGGCATAGTAGGAGGTGGTCTCGACGCTGGTGGCGGCGTTGATTTCGCCGCCGACGTCCTCGATCTCCGAGGCGATTTCGAAGGCGCTCCGCCTTTTCGTGCCCTTGAACGCCATGTGCTCGAGCAGATGGGCCATGCCATGCTCGTCGTCACGTTCATTGCGGGCACCCGACTTGACCCAGGCACCAAGGGCAACCGATTCGATGCTTTGAAGGGTTTCGGTGGCGACTGTCAGGCCGTTCGACAGACGGCTTACCTCAACACCCATATGGCTACTACTCCCTAACGCGCCGCCCGCGCGCGGCGGCCGACGTAATCTTCCACCATTTTCAGGTCGGATGGAAGTACCGTGTATTTTTCCTCCGATGTCATCAACCCACCTAGCCATGCGGGCAGTGCGGGCGACACGCCGCTGGCGGCTTCGACGGCGGCCGGGAATTTTGCCGGGTGTGCTGTACCCAGCACCACCATCGGCACGGCGCCTGACGCCTTGCCTGCGGCGACATGCACGGCTGCCGCAGTGTGCGGATCGAGCAGATAGTTGCTGGTCGCGAGCGTCGAGCGGATGGTGGCGGCGACCTCGTCCATATCAGCGCGGCCGGCGTCGAATTCGGACCGCATCCCGGCGATTTGGTGGGGTTCGATAGTGAAAGCACCGGACTGCTTCAGGCCGTCCATGTAGCGCCGCACGGTCGCGGCGTCACGGCCGGAGGCCTCGAACAGCAAGCGTTCGAAATTCGACGACACCTGGATATCCATCGACGGCGACGTGGTCGCAAAGACGCCCTTGGTGCGGTATTCGCCGGTCGAAAAAGTGCGCGCCAGGATGTCGTTGTCATTGGTGGCAATGACCAGCCGATCGATCGGCAAGCCCATCTTCTTGGCGGCATAGCCGGCAAAGATATCGCCGAAATTGCCGGTCGGCACGGTGAAGGAAACCGGCCTGTCCGGCGCGCCGAGCGACAGCGCCGAGGAGAAATAATAGACGATCTGGGCCATGATGCGGGCCCAATTGATCGAATTGACGCCCGAAAGCGCCACCCGGTCGCGAAAGCCGTGATCGTTGAACATGTCCTTGAGCAGGCCCTGGCAATCGTCGAAATTGCCTTCGATCGCCAGCGCATGGACATTTGCAGCCGTCGACGTCGTCATTTGCCGCTGCTGCACCGGCGAGACGCGGCCATGCGGGAAAAGGATGAAGATGTCGGTCCGGCTGCGACCGGCAAAGGCATCGATGGCAGCCCCGCCGGTATCGCCCGAGGTGGCGCCGACGATGGTGGCGTGCTGGTCGCGTTCGGCAAGCACATGGTCCATCAGCCGGGCCAGAAGCTGCATCGCCACGTCCTTGAAGGCGAGCGTCGGCCCGTGGAAGAGTTCCAGGACGAAGGTGTTGGGGCCGGTCTGCACCAGCGGGCAGACAGCCTCGTGGCGGAAGGTGGCATAGGCTTCGCGGACCAGCCGCTCGAAGACGGGCGCCGGGATTTCGCCGCCAAGGAACGGCGACAGCACGCGGATGGCAAGGTCGGGATAGGCAAGGTCGCGCATGGCGCGGATCTCGGCGGCGGAAAACTGTGGCCACTCGCGCGGCACGTAGAGCCCGCCGTCGCGCGCCAGCCCAGCCAGCACGGCGTCGGAAAATCCAAGAACGGGGGCTTCCCCGCGGGTACTCACATAGTGCATGTCACAATTCCGTTACTGCCTGGCTTTTTCCGTCCACCGCAAGGTGGTTAATTCTGCACTGGCTCAGTCGCATTTTTGCCGCGCGGTTGATATACGTCACCAGCTTTGCGAGAGGGAAGTGCAGTTTCATGGCGTTTCGTACATTCAGTGGTCGCTTTTTGGCGGGTCTTGCGCTCACCGGCTTTATGCTTGCCGCCGCCGGCTGCCAATCGGGCGACAATGGCATCCTGAACCTCGGCATCGGCAAGAAGGAGGACCCGACGGCGCCACCGCCGCCGCAGGATCCGAAGATCCTGGCCAGCCAGTTGCAGGCCTATTGTCCCAGGGTGACGGTGCGGGACGGCGCGGCCTTCTTCAACACCTATTCCAGGGAAGCTCAGAAGCCCAAGCCCAGGATCAAGAAGACCGGCGATGCCGCGCAGGATGCCGCGGCCCAGGCCGAGGCTGACGCCGCTGCTGCAACGCCGCCCGACGAATCGGCCAACATCATCTACCAGGCGTCGGTCAGCGACGTGACACGCGACTGCAGCCGTGCCAACGGCCAACTGACGATGAAGATTGCGGTCGCCGGCAAGATTGTCCCCGGACCGAAGTTTTCTCCAGGCACGATCACCATGCCGATCCGAACGGCGGTGATGCACGGCACCGAGGTCCTCTACTCGCAGCTCCACCAGTATCAGGTCCAGGTCACCGATCCTTCGGTTGCCACGCAGTTCGTCTTCACCGATTCCAATGTCGTCGTGCCCGAGCCGACGGCCCAGGATTATCAGGCCTTTGCCGGCTATGACGAAACCGCGCATCAGGCAACGGCCGACAAGTCGAAGAAGACCCGCCGCAAGAGGGCTGCCGCGACGAACTAGGTCTCGGCAGTTGCATGAGGCGTGCGTCGCGGCGCACGCTTCTCAGGCGTCCGACCACTCCGACAGCGCGGCGATCACGCTTTTCAGCTCTGCCCAGCGGCGGATCACCGTTTCGGCGCCGGCCTCGGTGAGCGCGTCGGCATGGCCGGGATAACTGTGTCCCGCGCCGGTGAAGCCGATCACCCGCATGCCCGCCGCCCTTGCGCCGTGGACGCCGTGCACGGAATCCTCGATAACGAAAGTGTTCGCCGGGTTGGCGCTGAGTTTCTCCGCCGCAAACAGGAACACGTCCGGCGCCGGTTTCGTTTTCCCGGTCGGTGTTTCCATCGCCGAAAAAATCCGGTCGGTGAAAAACGGCAGAAGATGCACCTTCTCCAGCATGAATTCGATCCTCTCGGAGCGTGAATTCGAGCAAACACAGCGCGGCACGGTTACCGCGGCAACGGCCTCGCGCGCGCCATCGATGGCGCGGACGTCACTGCGCAGTTTGCGGTCGACCAATTGTTCCTCCCTGTCGATAAGAGAGGCCTGGAAGGGAATGCGGGACTTTTCCTCGACCCGCAGCATGATGTCCTTGAAGGTCAGGCCGGCATAGCTCTCCGAAATCTCCTCAGCCGATATCTCGTATCCGGCCAAGGTCAAAAGCTCGGCGTCGACGCGGGCGGCGATGATCTCGGAATCGACGAGCACGCCGTCGCAATCGAAGATGACAAGGTCTGGCTGGGGCATGGTGATCCGGACAATGGGAGGGCGAAGTGGCCTCGGAAGGCTCAGGCGGCGCGGCATACACCAACAGGGCCGCCTTCGCAAATTCGCCACACCCGTCCCTTGGCCTTCACGGAATATTTACGCTGATCGGTAACCATAACCAGGAGTAAACAGTAACGCGTGCCTTGGGTGTCAGAATGTCTGCCGTGCGTCTTCTCGACGAGCTTTCCCACGCTCCCCAGCAATCCGAATGGCTGGACACGATCCTCAAGGGCGACTGCGTCGCCGCGCTAGACCGGCTGCCCGAAAAATCGATCGACGTCATCTTCGCCGATCCGCCCTACAATCTGCAGCTCGACGGCGACCTGCACCGCCCTGATCAGTCGAAGGTCGACGCCGTTGACGACGATTGGGACCAGTTCGAGAGTTTCGAGGCCTATGACGCCTTCACCCGTGCCTGGCTGCTGGCGGCGCGCCGGGTGCTGAAGCCCAACGGCACCATCTGGGTCATCGGCTCCTATCACAACATCTTCCGTGTCGGCGCCAAGATGCAGGATCTTGGCTTCTGGATCCTTAACGACGTCGTCTGGCGCAAGACCAACCCGATGCCGAATTTCCGCGGCCGCCGCTTCCAGAACGCACATGAGACGATGATCTGGGCCACGCGCGATCAGAAGGGCAAGGGCTATACCTTCAACTACGAAGCGATGAAGGCGTCCAACGACGACATCCAGATGCGCTCCGACTGGCTGTTTCCGATCTGCACCGGCGGCGAGCGGCTGAAAAACGACAATGGCGACAAGCTGCATCCGACCCAAAAGCCGGAAGCGCTGCTTGCCCGCATCATGATGGCCTCGACCAAACCGGGCGACATCGTGCTCGATCCCTTCTTCGGCTCCGGCACCACAGGCGCGGTGGCCAAGCGTCTCGGCCGCCATTTCGTTGGCATCGAACGCGAGCAGGCCTATATCGACGCCGCCAACGAGCGCATCGACGCAGTGCGGCCGCTGGAAGAGGCCGACTTGACCGTTCTCACGGGCAAGCGCGCCGAGCCGCGCGTTGCCTTCGTCAGCCTGATCGACAACGGGCTGATGATGCCGGGTGCGACGCTCTACGATGCCAAGAAGCGCTGGGCGGCCAAGGTGCGGGCCGACGGCACGGTGGCGATCGGCGACAGCGCCGGTTCGATCCACAAGGTCGGCGCCGAAGTGCAGGGGCTGGATGCCTGCAACGGCTGGACCTTCTGGCATTATGAGCGCAGCGGTGGCCTGACCCCGATCGACGAGCTTCGCCGCATCGCGCGGCTCGGCATGGAGCGGGCAGGGGCCTGAGCCCCTGCCAATTGCTTCGAATGCCGTTGATTCAAAGGCTCAACGGATCGCGCGAAGCGATTCAAATCAGGCCTTGATTCCGAGACGTTCAAGGTCTGCTTGAAGCGTCCTTGCGTCGGTGAACAGCACAGATTGCCAGCCAGCCGCTCTGGCGCCGTCGACATTCTTCTGGCTGTCGTCGATGAACAGCGTGGCCGACGGCTCGAGGCCGAACGCGGCGACGTGGTGATCGTAGATGGCCTGGTCGGGCTTGATCTGGCGGATGTCAGCCGACACCGTCACGCCGCGCGGACGATTGAGAAAATCGAAGCGTTCGCGTGCCTCGGCCAGCGTGTCGCTGGCAAAATTGGTCAGCATGGTCACGTCGTGGCCGCTCTCGATCAGACCGACCATGATGGCGACGCTGTCCTCATAGGCATGCGGCACCATCTCGTGCCAGTGGCGGCGGAAACCGCGGATGTTTTCCGCGTGATCGGGGTGGTCCGCGATCAGCAGCGCCTCGGCCTCTGCCCAGGTCCGGCCGCGATCCTGCTCGATGTTCCAATCATGCGTGCAGACATTGTCGAAAAACCACTTTCTCTCTTCGGCATCCGGAATGAGGCGGCTGAACGGAATGTTGGGATCGTAGTGTATCAGCACGCGGCCGATGTCGAAAACGATGTGGCGTATTTCAGTCATGGGGCCTCTTTGCACTGTGTGGCGACGGCTTTTTCGTCGCGCCGGGTATCGCAGCCTCGATTGCCTTTTTCATGACAGTCGGCAGCGCCTCGCCGGAAATCTCGTGAGCGAGCGACCAGAAATGCCCGTCTGGCGCATCACCTTTGATGTGAGCGTGAAAGACTTCGAGTTCGAGAGCGAAATGCGTGAAGACATGCGCAATGCGGCCCGCATGCCGCCAGTCGGCGGGAAACGGCGCGGCCGCTTGCGTGGTTGCCCCATCGATCCGCGCGGTCCAGCCTGTCGTCGGCACCTCGGTCATGCCGCCGAGCAAGCCCTTCTCGGCCCGTTTGCGCAGAAGGATGGCGCCGTCGGCCCGTACGGCGACAAAGGCCGCGCCGTGCCGCTGCGGCTTGTCGGCCTTGGGCAGGCGCACCGGGAAGTGCTCGGGATCGCCTGAAACGACCGCGCTGCAGTCTTCGCGTAGCGGGCACAGCATGCAGCGCGGCCGGCGTGGCGTACAGATGGTGGCGCCGAGATCCATCATCGCCTGGGCGAAGTCGCCAGGCCTTATCCCGGGCACCATGCGCTCGACATGGGCGCGGATCTCGGGCTTGGCTTCGCTGAGCGGGGTTGTGATCGAAAACAGCCGGGAGATGACACGTTCGACATTGCCGTCGACAACCGCGGCGGGGCGATCGAAGGCAATCGCCGTGATGGCCGCCGACGTATAGGCGCCGATGCCGGGCAGCTCTCTCAAACCCGTCTCCGTGTCGGGAAACCGGCCGCCACGCTCGGCCACAAGATCGGCACAAGCCTTGAGATTGCGGGCGCGGGAGTAGTAACCGAGCCCGGCCCAGGCCTTCATCACGTCCTCCGCCGGCGCCGCGGACAGCGCCTCGACATCGGGCCATTTCTCGACGAAAATCCGGAAATAAGCCTTCACAGCTTCGACGGTGGTCTGCTGCAGCATGACCTCGGAGAGCCAGATGCGGTAGGGATCAGGCCGCACGCCGCGTGCATGCTCACGGGGCGTGATGCGCCACGGCAATTCACGGTGATGCACATCATACCAGCCGAGCAGGCGGGATGCGATATCGTCGCTGACACCGGATGCAGCTGTGCTGCTATCTCCAGATGCAGCTATGCTGCTATCTCCGGATGTGGCTTTGCCACTATCCCAGGATGCGGTCTTGCGGGTCTGGTCTGCTGGTGCCATTGATCTTGTATTGGCCTGGCCGGTATCTGCTGGGTCGTCGCTGGAGGACGTACATGGCAGGGAGAACGCCCTACGGCAATCCCGTCCCGGTCAGCGATCTCGCGACCAGGATCCTCGATCCGGTGCTGCGCAAGCGGGCCGGCATTTCGATCGGCCTCGTCCAGTCATGGGACGAGATCGCTGGTCCACGGCTGGCCAGCCACTCGCGTCCCGAAAAAATCCAGTGGCCGCGCCGTATGCATGAGGACGATCCGTTCGAGCCGGCCGTGCTGGTCATTGCCTGCGAAGGCATGGCGGCACTTCATCTGCAGCACGAGACGGGCGAGATCATCAACCGGGTCAACGCCTTCCTCGGCTTCACCGCCATCAACCGCATCCGGATCCTGCAGAAGCCGGTGACAGCCGACAAAGGAAAGCGCAGACCGGCCCTGAGACCGCTGACCGCGGCTGAGAAGACGAAATTGTCGGGGACTGTCGGCCTGGTCGATAATGAAGGACTGCGCGCCTCGCTGGAGAAACTTGGCGCGACCATTATTGGGGAGAGAAAATCATAGGCGTCTTGAAGAAAGTCATGGATTCGTCGTCAATATCTCGCTTTCGTGATCGCCCTTGTCAGGTTTCGCGATTGGATTGGGGATCGAGATGCCTTAATTCGCGCCAACTCTCGCCTTTTCGTGTCTTTGCATTGCAAAATCCAACCCTTGTCAGGTGATTCGTATGAACCGTCCCCCGTTTGGCCAAAGCTTGTCTCGCAGAAACGTCCTGTCTTCGCTGGCCGCCATTCCGGCGGTGGCCCTGCTCGCGGCCTGCAGCGACTCTGGCGAGGAGGCGAAGGCTGCGAATGTGAAGCCCGCTGAGCCGGCCGCTCCCGCAAAGCCGGCCACGCCGGCCGCCGCCACCGCGCCGGAAGCCCAGGGCACCGTGGACATGACGGAACTGATGAAGCCTGGCGCGCTGCCCGACAAGCAGCTTGGCAAGGACGACGCCAAGGTCACCATCGTCGAATACGCCTCGATGACCTGCCCGCATTGCGCGCATTTCGCCGAGACCACCTTTCCGGACCTGAAGACCAAGTACATCGACACCGGCAAGGTTCGCTACATCCTGCGCGAATTCCCGTTCGACCCGAGCGCCGAAGCCGGTTTTATGCTGGCGCGCTGCGCCAAGGATAACTATTACCCCATGGTCGACGTCCTGTTCCGGCAGCAGGCGAACTGGGTTGGCGTCCAGAATACCAAGGATGCGCTGCTGCAAATCTCGAAGCTCGCCGGTTTTACACAGGAGTCCTTCGAGGCCTGCTTGACGGACCAGAAACTTCTGGACGATGTGAGATCGGTCCAGAAGCGCGGCGCCAATGAATTCAAGGTCGACTCGACACCGACCTTCTTCATCAACGGTAAGACCTACAAGGGGGCGATGTCGATTGAGGAAATGTCGGCCATCATCGACCCTCTGCTCTGACGCCCAGTCAGCCCTGAGGCGGCGGCGCTTCGGCCTGCGCGGCTTCTCGTCGTGCCGCGACTTCCTTTCGCAAAACCACCGAAATCCGCTTAGCGGGCGGCGCGAATGAAGTTTTCGCGCCTTCGCCTCCTCGGTTTCAAGTCCTTCGTCGAGCCCGGCGAGTTCGTCATCGAACGCGGCCTGACCGGCATTGTCGGACCGAATGGCTGCGGCAAGTCGAACCTTGTCGAGGCGCTGCGCTGGGTGATGGGCGAAAGCTCCTACAAGAACATGCGCGCGTCCGGCATGGACGACGTCATCTTTTCCGGCTCGGGCACTCGGCCCGCCCGCAACACCGCCGAAGTCACGCTTTTCCTCGACAACAGTGACCGCTCGGCGCCTGCTGCCTTCAACGATGCCGACGAACTGCAGGTGTCGCGCCGCATCGAGCGCGAGGCCGGCTCGCTTTACCGTATCAACGGCAAGGAGGCCCGCGCCAAGGACGTGCAGCTTCTGTTCGCCGACCAGTCGACCGGTGCGCGTTCCCCGTCGATGGTCGGCCAGGGCCGCATCGGCGAACTGATCCAGGCCAAGCCCCAGGCACGCCGCGCCCTGCTCGAAGAGGCGGCAGGCATTTCCGGCCTGCACACCCGCCGCCACGAGGCAGAACTGCGGCTGAAGGCGGCCGAGCAGAACCTCGAACGACTGGACGACGTCGTCGGCGAGCTGGAAAGCCAGATCGAAAGCCTGAAGCGCCAGGCGCGCCAGGCCTCCCGCTTCAAGAACCTGTCGGCCGATATCCGCAAGGCCGAAGCAACGCTGTTGCATCTGCGCTGGACGCTGGCCAAAACCCAGGAAGGCGAGGCGCGATCGGCGCTGGCGGTTGCCACGGCACTGGTCGGCGACCGCGCCGCGGCCCAGATGGCCGCCGCCAGGGAGCAAGGCATAGGCGCCCATCGGCTGCCGGACCTGCGCGACGCGGAAGCCGCCGCCGCCGCTGCCTTCCAGCGCCTCTCGATCGCCAAGTCGCAGATCGAAGAGGAAGCCGGCCGCATCCGCGCCCGTCAGAGCGAACTCGAGCGCCGGCTGCAGCAGCTCGACGGCGATATCGCGCGTGAGGAGCGCATGGTCCGCGACAACGCGGACATTCTCGAGCGCCTGCGCGCCGAAGAGGCGGCACTCAATTCGGAAAATGCTGGTGCCGCCGAGCGCGAGGCCACCACCCGCGCGGCTTTCGAACAAGCGGCATCTACGCTTTCACAAAGCGAAGCCAAACTCGCCGCGCTGACTGCCGAGCGGGCCGAGGCTGCCGCCTCGCGCAACCAGATCGAACGGACGCTGCGCGATACCGCCGAGCGCCGCGACCGCTTCGCGCGTCAGCTTGCCGATGTCGACCGGGAATTGTCGGAGATACTCTCCAAGGTCGCTGGCCTGCCCGATCCGGCCGAGAAGCGCGTGCTGGTCGAACAGGCCATGGCGCTGCTGGAGGAGGCCGAGGCTGCCGTGTCCGAGGCCGAGCAGTCGGTCATCGATGCCCGCGCTGCCGAAAGCGCTGCCCGGCCACCGCTTCAGGATGCCAGGGCCGAGCTGGCAAGGATCGAAACCGAAGCGCGCACGCTGGCAAAAATCCTCAATGCCGCCAGCGGCGATCTCTTCCCGGCCGTGCTGGAGCAGATCAGCGTCGATCGCGGTTTCGAAACGGCGCTGGGTGCAGCCCTTGGCGAAGACCTCGACGTGCCGCTCGACCGCAGCGCGCCGGTGCATTGGGGCGAAGGCGCGATCCAACCCGGCGACGCGGCTCTGCCGGAAGGCGTGAAGAGCCTGGCCAGCGTGGTCCACGCGCCGGCACAGCTCGCCCGCCGCCTGGCGCAGATCGGTATCGTCGATGCCGCCGGCGATGGCCGCCGGTTGCAGCCGCTGCTTGCTCCCGGCCAGCGGCTGGTCAGCCGCGAGGGCGCGCTGTGGCGCTGGGACGGCTTTACCGCCAGTGCCGACGCGCCGACCGCCGCGGCGCAACGGCTGGCGCAGAAGAACCGGCTGGCTGAGCTCGATGCCGAGGCGATACAGGCGACGCTCGTCCTGCGCCAGGCCGAGGAGGCGCTGGGGGAGGCCGAACAGGCGCTCCGCCTGGCAAGCGAGGCCGAGCGCAACACGCGCCAGGCCGGTCGTGACGCGCAGCATCGGCTGGACGCCGCCCGCAATGCACTGGCTGAGGCCGAGAGGGCCGGCGGCGAATTGCAGAGCCGGCGCGCAGCACTCGATGAAGCGCGCGCCCGCATCGTTGACAGCCATGAGGAGATTTCGGCCGCCTTCGCCGAGGCGGAAATGCTGCTGCAGGACGCGCCCGATCTTGGCGATCTGCAATTGCAGCTCGAACAGTCCTCGGCCAATGTCGCGCGCGACCGCGCCGCGCTTGCCGATGCGCGTGCGGTGCATGAGGGGCTGCGCCGCGAAGCCGAGGCGCGCGCGCGCCGGCTCGATGCCATTGGCGCCGAGCGCAGCAATTGGCTGGAGCGGGCCGAAAACGCCTCGACGCAGATCGCCTCGCTTGGCGAACGCAAGGCCGAGGCCGAGGCCGAACGCGAGCGGCTGGCGGATGCGCCCGATGAAATCGACGCCAAGCGGCGCGCCCTGCTGTCGCAGCTCACCGAGGCCGAAACCTTGCGCAAGGCGGCGGCCGACCGTCTGCAGGAAGCGGAGAACCGGCAATCCGAACTGGACAAGGCCGCCACCGGCGCCATCCAGTTCCTGGCCGAGGCTCGCGAGACCCGCGTTCGCGCCGAAGAGCGGCTGACCGCGGCCGACGAACGCCGGCTGGAGGTCGAGGCGCGCATCCAGGAAACGCTGAACACACCGCCGCATCTGGTTATTCGCCATACCGGTCTGGAGGCTGACAGCCCGATGCCTGAGATGCCCGAGATCGAGCGTCAGCTGGACCGGCTGAAGATCGAGCGCGAACGGCTGGGCGCCGTCAATCTGCGCGCAGAGGAAGAGCAGAAGGAGCTTTCCGACCGGCTGGAGGCGATCGTGTCGGAGCGCGAGGACATCATCGAGGCGATCCGCAAGCTCAGGCAGGCGATCCAGAGCCTCAACCGCGAAGGCCGCGAGCGGCTGCTTGCCGCCTTCGATGTCGTCAACGGCCATTTCCAGCGGCTGTTCTCGCATCTGTTCGGCGGCGGCACGGCGGAATTGCAGCTGATCGAATCCGACGATCCGCTCGAGGCCGGCCTCGAAATCCTGGCCCGCCCGCCCGGCAAGAAGCCGCAGACCATGACGCTGCTGTCGGGCGGCGAGCAGGCGTTGACGGCGATGTCGCTGATCTTCGCGGTGTTCCTGACCAATCCGGCGCCGATCTGCGTGCTCGACGAAGTCGACGCCCCGCTCGACGACCACAATGTCGAGCGCTTCTGCAACCTGATGGACGAAATGGCCGCCACCACCGAGACGCGCTTCGTCATCATCACCCACAATCCCATCACCATGG
This sequence comes from Mesorhizobium sp. XAP4, assembly GCF_029269325.1. NCBI lineage: Bacteria > Pseudomonadati > Pseudomonadota > Alphaproteobacteria > Hyphomicrobiales > Phyllobacteriaceae > Mesorhizobium > Mesorhizobium sp. XAP4. The sequence goes on from NZ_JARIXW010000003.1 coordinate 459,278, forward strand.
CGCGCATGAACCGGCTGTTCGGCGTCACCATGGCCGAACAGGGCGTCAGCCAATTGGTATCGGTCGACCTGCAGGCGGCCGAGGCCATGCGCGAGGCAAGCTGACCCAGGTCGCGCTGGCTGGAATGGGCCGCACCGGAGCAATTTCAGGAAAAGGGTGCAAGCGGTTCTCGCCCGGCAAAAAATGTCAGGGCCGCGGACTGTGCCTGTGCGAATGATGTTTGGCCGGGGACCAGACGAAATAGAGCGAGCCCAGTTTCAGCACAGGCACCCTGCGATCCCGCTCGCGATCACGCAGTTCCCGGTAGGTCTTCACCTTCAGTGTGCCCCCCGGCAATCTGATTCGCAAAGCCATGATGCATAGAGCTTACGTGCTTTCTCCAGACGATGGAAGATTCATTTCAAGTTCCTCATCAGTATTCGAGCTCCTGGATGGTCGATCAGGAATTGTACTGGGCCACCAGATGACGAAATATTTGCCAAACTGCCAGACCGGGACTTCGCCCTTGTGCTCCCGCCGCCGCAACTCATGACGTTGCTTGACCTTCAATACACCGCCCGGAAGCCTGATCTTGATCGTCATCGTCCCTCAATACTGATGGCGCACTTCCTGGGTGCCGCGCCCAAAATATCTGTCCGGCCAAGTTAGAAAAATTGCTCACTCTCGGATCGGATCGTTGCAATCCGATTTCGCTGAGTCAATGGAGCCGAGGGCGAACTCCTGTGGCTATCGGCGCCGTGCAGATAAGGCTTGAGAGCGGGCTCAACCTCTGCGCCGCAAGATCCAGTTCACACAGATCACGGCCACGAGGCCACATGCGATGCCGGCGCAATCGGCAAACCAGTCGAACACATCCAGATCGCGCCGTATCAGCGCCGTGCCCTGCAGGACCTCGATCGCCGCTCCAATCATGGCCAGGAAGACGATTAGTCTTGCTTTTCGATCGGGCCAGCCGAGCCCTCCAAGGAAAGTCATGACGGCAAAGGCGCTGGCGTGGTTCAGCTTGTCGGAACGGAAACCGATATCGATCCCGTACTCTTCGAGGCGGGGTATAGGCAGCAGTGCAAGGGCAAGAACAGCGGCAAGCGTGGCGAAAAAGGCGATCCGTTCGACGGCTGGATAAAATCTCATTCTGTTCCAATCTTTGCCCGGCCGCCGGGAAAGTCGAATCCGGCTCGGTATTGGCAGTTCAGGCTGAAACTCGGATCGACGGCGTTGTTCTTCTAAAGCCGCAATTTTTGCTTGAGCTTTTTCAGCCAGGTCTGTTCCGCCTCATCCTGATTTTGATGCGCCGGGACGTAGCGCGGCCGTATCTTTTTTCCTTTGATGTAGAATGGCTTTTCGACTTCTCCAACCAGATTGACGAAAAGCCGGGATTTGTTGGTGGGTTGGCGGACTGTGACGCCGTGGACCGATTCAATCGAATTGATGAACAATACAAGAATGTTCTTGTCGTATTGAACTGTTTCGACGCATTCCAAATGGGTGTCGTCGACATAGGCATCATTGAAGAGTGTCGCTTTGGCTTTCAGCGTGGCGTATTTGGACTGGAAACGACTAATTGTCAGGTCCCCGCCAACGGCATCATAATCTTCCGGCCTCATATAAAACAGGCCAGAAAATAGCTTGTCGCCATTGTCGATGTGGCTTGTCCGCACCGATCCGGCATTGGTCACCGGCGTGTTCCCGCTGAGCATCGCATCCATCAGTATGTCGCGCGTTGCATAGGTGTCACTAAACCTGGTGCCCGCTTTCATATTCTTGAGGCGTTCATAATTGGGGTAATAATCAGGGTAAAGCTTGTGAATATCGTCGTAGAACAGGTCGGCGACCTCGCCGAAAAATGCTTGCGATACATGGTAGGCGATAAAATCGCGCCATATTTGCGGCACGGCTTCGTTCGACCGAACGCGGTGGGCCTCATAATCCCACCTGGTGTTGTTGCGGCGTGTATCGATTTCGAGCGTTTCCGGAGCGGGAAACGTGCCGGCCAATTCCTGGTAGAGATCGAGGGGAAGGGCGTCAGGCAGGATGATGTGTGGAAACGGCTCCGATCGAACGTCGGCCTTGGTGGCTCGTTGAAGGACTGAAAGCGGCTTTGACATCGATGATGTCCCAGATCGAGTTTGTCCGAATTTGGACAGCGAGGATCGTGTTCAACCTGTTCGGGTTACCGCCTTTCAACGGATCCCTTTCTGCGTCTCGTTCAAAGATTGGAGCGTTGAAAAGGGCTCCGCATGGGCTTTTACCATTTCGCTCATTAGAATATCCGCGCCAGTCATGAGGGGGACCAGGGATTCCGCAAATGTGTATGTTTTGATGCCGTAAAGCCACTTCAGGTAAAGAAGGGCAGCTGACGTGCCGGAGACGCAGCCAACGATGTTCATCCGGGATACGACAAGCTCTATCGGATATATGTGTGGCAGGTTAGCTTCCATGATCCTGGTGTTGGCGTCGGCCGTCACATTGCCAACTGTATCCAGCAATTCGGGGAAGAAGGGCTTGCTTATTCTGGGATGTTCCTTCCAGACGACGTCGTATCCCCTCTCGACGATCTGCTCCGCAATTCGTCTATAGATCGCCGCCTCTTGCGCGTACGACATTATGCGGTTTCGCGACAATGCCTGGCCGAGCAGCAGGATCCGTGGGTTGGCTGACGCACGGCAATGTTCATCGCCGCCGGAAAGCGCATCCCTGCAGGCTTCATCTATTACGTCGCGCATCAGCGAAGCGCCGACCTGAAATCTTGGTACGTTCTCCAGTGCATCGTGAATGGGGATTTCGTGAAGCAAAGAATAAAACTTCGTCACCCGTCTCAGATGGTGTCTTTCTATCCTGTCGGCCGCTTTCCTCAATCGGAACGCCGGTGAAATTGTAGAGAGTCCTGCAATCAAGACCGCGGTGATGCGTCGTCGAAACCTTGTGCCCGGCGGCCGTGACATGGTTGCCATCTCGAATGGAAGGTATGACGTCAAGCCATCCTCATACAAAACGATCTTGGCTTCAGGGTATGAATCCAGCAGTATTTTTTCCGACGGCCGGTTAACGAAGCAGGCCCAGATTTCAGCTACGGAACTCGCGTCGAGACCAATTGTGTCTCGGATCAGACGATGGATCCGGAAAATTTGCAGTTGCCCATATTTACGCTCGGACGTCAGAAGGTCGTACGCCCATATGATCCGTCTCCAGGTCCATACTTTAGACGCAAGTTCAGCAAGACCGGTCTTGAAATGCTCGGAAACGCCGGCCGTTTCATAAAGCAGGAGATAGTCCTCATGCTCCTGATCCGCCGGGGAGCTTCCATCCATTGTTGATTGGCGAAGTGAGGCAACCAGGCTGAGCAATTGCCAGCTGCCAAAGACGCAGCATATTCGAGCTGGCAATTTAAGATCTCCAGATCGGATGGAAATAACGCTGCATGTTCCGCGATCTCAACCGCAAAATTGCTTCATATCCGACAGGCCGTGTGGCTCGGGGCGTCCCACCCGCTTCGTAATACTGCCTATCGCGTCGGTAGGAAATATCTTTCAGATGGCGGGTCTAACGTCCAAGACAGGCTGGAGTTCCGCACAATAGGCAGGCGAATTCACTTCAACTGAGCGGCAGAGACCTGTCGAGATCCGGCAATAGAACCCGGTGCGGCAGACCGCTCATGCGGTCGTCTTGCTGCTTCGGGTCCCTCTCGGCACCAAGAGCACGAATTCTCCCGGTTTTCGGGAAGGTCGTTGCCCGGGAAAGCGGGTTTCGCTTCCCCCAGTCAAAAGTAAGCTCCAGCCATGAACCGGAGCTAGATGATGACAGAGGCAGAAACCAGAATGTTTCACACGCTTGATGTGCCAGCCGGTCCGGTGTGGCGGCCTGCAATCCCGGCCGACCTGACAAGGCAGGGCATGTGTGGGCGCGTCTGCGCATCATGCCCGATACAAAGCCCGCACTGCCCCTCGAACGCCCTTGAGGCCGACGCTTCGGCGCAACGTCCCCGGTGAGCAGGCTAGAGCAATTCTAGGAAAAGTGTGAAGCGGTTTTCCGGCCAAAATTGCCTCAAAACAAAGAGTTAGAGCAGCTCGCCGTTTCCGTGAAACGGTGAACTGCTCTAAGGGCGGCGCCAGAAAATGCGCCGCCCTGTCGGAGGGGTCGTCCGCGATCAGGCGGCGAGCCAGGCCCGTGTGAAATCCTGCTCATAGGCCTGATGCATCTGGTAGCCCATCAAGGCAGGTTTCATATGGCAGAACAGCTTTCGCCAGTAAGGCTGAACGATGATGCCGGAATCCTGCAGCATGACCTGCAGTTCCTTCATTACCACACGGCGCTGCTCCGGATCGGCGATGGAATTGGCCTTGTGGACCTTGGCATCGAAGTCTGGATCGGCGAACCCCGTCTCGTTCCATGCCGAACCGGTCTGATAGGCAAGTGCATAGGTCTGGATGCCGAGCGGTCGGGCGTTCCAATTGGTCGTCGCGAAGGGATACTTCGTCCAGTCGTTCCAGAACGCCGATTCCGGGATGACGGTGCGTTTCACCTTGAAGCCGGCGTCGCGCATCTGCTGGGCGACGGCATCGGAGCTTTCCTTGCGGTAGTCGGCTTCGACCGAGATCAGATCGAACTCGAAATCGAGCTGGCCGGCTTCCTCGAGCAATGCCCTGGCCCGGGCCGGATCACGTTTGATCGGCGGCAGGTCGGCGTGTTCGGGATGCATCGGTCCGACATGATCGTTCTGCGCGACGATGCCCATGCCGTCGGCGCCCAGTTGCAGCACCGCTTCGTTATCGACCGCAAGCTGTATGGCGTTGCGCACGCGCTTGTCGTCATAGGGTTTGGCATTGACGTTGCAGCGCGAGACCAGGGTGGCGGCAGTGACGATCTCGCTTTTCTTCAGGCCCAGCCTGTCGAGCATGGCGACGTCATAGGACTGCGTCTGGCCGTTCAGGTCGATCTCACCGGATTCGAAAGCGGAGACGGTGGCGGCCGAGTCGGTGCCGTAGTCGGTCCAGTCGATGCCGTCGAGGAACACTTCGCCGCCCCACCAGGACCCGTCCGGCCGCTTGCGCACCGAGGCAGCAACGCCGACATCGAGTTTTTTAAGCTCGAACGGACCCGTGGAAACGGGGTTGGCCGACAGTGGCGCTGCCTTCGGATTGAACGTGCGGTGGACGATCAATGCCGGGTAGTCGGTCATCGCAGGGATGATGGTGATGTCGGGCTGCGACAGTTTCAGGACCACGGTGTGGTCGTCGCGAACTTCGATGGCACCAGTGCGCGCCACCTTGGTGTCGGGATCGATCAGGGCGGTCATGCGCCCCGCCATCGAGTTGCCGGCGGCATCCTTCTCACACCAGCGCGTGATGTTGAAGGCGACATCCGTGGCGGTGAAATCGTCGCCGTTCGACCACTTCACCCCTGGGCGCACCTTGAGCACATATTCCGTGGCGTCCGCATTGATCTCCCAGCTCTGCAGCAGCACCGGCTCGAAGGTGAAATCCGGCTTCCAACGCACCAGCGGTTCGAGAAACTGCATCGCGATGTTGCCCATCTGCGAAACCTTGAACTTGCGCGGGTCTTCCAGCTCCATCACCTGCATGGCAACACGCAGCACGCCGCCCTTTCTGGGTTGGGCGGCTTCCTCGGCCCGCGCCGGGACCGGTTGACCGATGAGCCCATAGGCAATCGCCGTGCTGGCGCCGAAGGCGCTGGCCAACGCCAGGAACTCGCGGCGGCCAAGCGCGCCGCTCTTCGCGCCTTTCGCAAATGCGCCGATCGCCGGATGAAGAGGTCTGGATGTCATATCGGTTCTCCCATTGTTGATTTTACGCCCAAATTCGGTGGAATGCCCTTGCCGCGTCGTTGCTGGGCGCTGTTTTCTACAAGACGCAGCCGATGGCGGCGGGGCCGCGACGGCGAGGGGAAGGCAAGATGAATCTTCTGACGGCGATGCGGGTGTTCGATCGGGTCTGCCTGCTGGGCAGCCTGTCGGCGGCGGCGCGCGATCTCAACATGTCGACGACGGCCGTCAGCCGCACCATCAAGGAACTGGAAGACGACCTCGGCGTCCGGCTCATCAATCGCACCACAAGGCGCCTCAGCCTCACAGAGGCGGGCCGCGACTATGCTCCGCGTGCCCGCATCCTGCTCGACGACATTTCCGAACTGCAGGATTCGACGCGCGGCCTGCACAAGGAGACGCGCGGCCTGATCCGGGTTTCCTGCTCCAATGTTCTGGGCCACACGCGCATAACCAAGCTGGTGCCGAAATTCCTCGAAGAGAACCCGCTCACCACGATCGAGTTCGACCTCACCGCGCGTTATGTCGTCGGCATTGTCGAGGAAGGCTACGATGTCGCCATCCGCTTCGGCGGTCAGGCCGATTCCGCCTTGATTGCCCGCCGGCTTGGGGAAGTTCGCAACTATGTCTGCGCCACGCCCGATTATTGGGACACAAAGGGCCGCCCGGTCCACCCGGATGAGCTGGCAAGCCATTCCTGCGTGCTGAGCAATTTCGCCAAGCGGCTTGGCACATGGCCTTTCATCGGACCAGACGGCCCTTTCGATGCGGCTGTCGGCGGGCGCATCTCGACCAACAGCGTTGAGGCCGCCTACCAGATGACCACCGCCGGTTTCGGCATCGGCAATCTGCCCAGCCTGCTGGTCGACGCTGCGATCAGGGACGGCCGGCTGGAAGTGCAGCTGGATGAGTTTCGCCCCGGCTCCAGCCCGATCTACGCACTCTATCCGCACCGCACCTATATTGCGGCCAAGGTGCGCGCGTTCGTCGATTTCCTGATCCGCGAACTGTCGGCCGACTTCACCGCCTGAAATGCTGCCCGATTGCCGGCCAACGCCGTCCGGGGCCTGGCGCGAACGCCAGGCCCCTGCTGCCCCCGTCGCCCGACGCGGCAGCGTCATTTCCACCAGGCGGTGGTGTCGTACATCGGTCCCGGCTCCTCGAAGAGCTTTTCGTATTTGCACAGTGCCGGCGTCTTGCCGAGCGGCACCGAAACACCGTCCCTGAACGCCCATTCGCCACGTTGCGTCGTATCCGCCCGCACATAGCTGGACAGTGCAAAGGCGCGGTCGTGCTGTGACCTATTGGGCGAGGAGCCGTGCACGGTGAGCAGCCCCCATAAAGCAAGATCGCCCGGCTCCAGCACCAGCGGAACGATGGTCGCCGGGTCGATGCCGACCTTGCGCAACTCTTCTTCGGCGGTCAGACCCTTCATCAGCTCGCCGGTTCCCTCGTCCGACAGGCCGAGATAGCCGAGCTTGTGGCTGCCGGGCACGACCTGAAGGCAGCCATTGTCCAGCGTCGCCCGATCGACCGCGAGGCCTGTTGTCACGGTGGCGTCGGCGACATTGTCGAAGGCGGCCTGGTTACGAAAGCGCAGATCCTGGTGGAAGCGATAACCCGTGACATTGGCGCCAGGCGGCTTCCAGTGCAGCTGTTGGGCGATCTGTTTTATGTCGCGACCGATCAGACCCTCGAGCAGCTTCAGATAGTCGGGATTGCGGCGGAACTGCTCGAAATAGGAATTGATCCAGGAAAACCAGTAAGCCTGCAGCACATAGCGTTGGCCAAAGTCCGATTCAGGCAGGATCTGGAAATTCAGGTTGCCGTGCCGGAAGGTGGCGTGATGCTTGAGGCCTTCGGCATAGACCGCATCGGTTTCCTTCTTCAGCCGGATCATCTCGTCGCCGTCGACGAATTGTCGAACGACCGCATATCCTTCCTCGCGGTACTGCTCCACCGCTTCGCGTGCCTGCCTGTCCGTCAGCATATCCGTGACAACCCCCGTCTGTGATCTGTGTCGATCGTAACAAACGGGTTGCCGGCGATAAGCCGTGGATTTTGGCATCGACTTTCCCGATTATCGGGAAATTGAGCGGGGCCTCAAAGGTGCATTGGCCGCAACCGGCTGATCAGATACGTGCTGCGCCGGCAGGCCCTAAAAATAGGTTCGCGGCGCGACAAGGTTCTTCTGCTGGCGAACATAAAAACAATAGAAGCCGAACGCCGCGGCAAACCACATGAAGGCCTCACCCATGGCCAGCCGGTTGTTGGAATTGGTAAGGATGCTGAGGGCGAAGAAAACCAGTGTGGAGATGTAGCAGGACCATGCGGCCGGAGCGACAAGCTTGGCTCGCATGGCCAGCAGAACCTGCCTGGCCGACCAGGTGTAGAGAAAGGCAAAGAACGCCAGTCCGACCAGACCATAGCGCACGGCAATTTCCAGATAACCATTGTGGAAGACGTTTAAGATCATGGGATGATAGGTTCTGTTCTCCCACTCGGTCAGCCAGCTGGAACTGGCTCCGAAGATCGGGTGGCGTTTCCAGATATCGATCGCATCCGCCCACAGCATCAGCCTTTCCTTGGCTGCAAGCGGAACCGCATCGCTCGCGATGGCGCGGTCGAATGCGGGAAGGACGCCATGCCTGAACACATCCGGAACCAGGGTTTTGACGAAGGTCATGGTGTCGCCGGCGGTGGACGAGAAGACGTTGTGTGTTGCGACAATGCCGGCCGCCACGATCGCCAGCACGCCACCCGAAACCAACAGTTCGCGGCGATGGCCTCTCGCCAGGGTCATGACCGTCAACAGGAGCAGCGCAAGCGCAAGCGCAAGCCACACGCCCTTTGACCGCATCTCGATGATATTGACGACGGCAAGCAGCAGGACGGCTGTCGACAGCGCCCAATAAAGGTTCTTGGTTGCTTTCCCGAGGTCCGTTCTCTGGGCCGTGTAAGCCATGAATTGCAGCGTGCAGAGGAAGATGAAACCGGCCGCCACCGACGCGTGGATGGGATTGTTGAAAAGCCACGGGGCCGGTTGGATATCCTGAAACATGTTCGAACAGGCGGTGTCCGCCGCCAGGAAGACAAGACTGAGGATCATGAACCAGAGGACCAGCCGTGCGGGCTGCCTGACAAACAGCAGAAAGGCGAAGCCGGTCGTCGCATAGAACAGCGGAAACATGTAAATGCCTTCGGCGCCACCCAACTGGTGGGTGCCGAAATAGACGATCGCCAGTCGGATGAAGACATAGAGCGACCAGCCCAGACACAGGAAGCCGACCCAACCGATCAGTGGTTTGCTGTAGGTCCACAAATCCACCCTGAACCAGCGGATGACCGCGACCAGGGCCAGCGCCAGGCCCGCATAGCGGTAGGTGTCTGCCTCGCGCCACACCGCGGAAACCATGGCGAGAATGGCGAGTGCCGCAAGCAACAGAAGCAAGCTGTGGCGCGGCGCGTTGTCCTTGGCATAGTCCAGGGTATCTCGCGGCAAAGGGGGCCGCAGCAGGACGTGATGCAGGCGGCGCAGCTCGTCACTGGCCCGCAACACCCCGGCACGTAGCCGGCTCGGCCCGCCCAACCTTGCGGATTTGTAGCTTCCCGAGGGACCGGCTATGCCGGAGATCTCGCTGCTGGCGGCGAAGCCAAGCACGTTTTGGCGGGCCGAATAGACCTTCAGACCGGTATCCCAAAAGCGTTCGAGCGCGACGTCCCACGGCATTTTCATGACGGCGAGCGCCGACAACAGACCCTGCGCGCCCTCCCGCGTCACCAGATAGGCGGCGGCCGAGCCTTGCGGGCCATGCAGCGCACGACCGATCTCGTCGCCTTCCGCCGTCTCGACGGCGCGCATGAAAAAGCTGATGCGATGGTTGATCAGTTTGATGACGTCGAAATCCGGCACCGCCGCGATGATGGCCTCGATGCGCCGCATGGTGTCTTCGCTGAAGAGGACGTCGTCCTCGACGATCAGGCCATGGGCGCTGCCACCGGCCACGAACATTTCCAGCGCCTGGATATGGCTGCGGTAACAGGCATATTCGCCGGAAAGGATGTCGCGCCCGCTCAGCTTGCGTGCGGCTGGCAGATCGATCTCCGTCCAGGCCTCTTTGGCAAGCGCACGGCCGTCGACGGCGGCAATGCGCTGCAAGGTCAGGCCTGCCGCTTCGGCGCTGGCGAGCAATTCGCTCCAGCGCTGGGTCTCGCGATCGAGGTTGATGGCGAAGATAGGAAGGTTCATTGAAGTTCCATGTTGAGCCGCCACCCACCCGGCCGACCTATGTATGGAAAGAAGGAGATGTTCAAGGCGACACTGTCCAGATCATGTGCAAGACCTGAATTTGCCGCGATGGCTTTGGCTCATCTGAATTTATGACACAATCGAACTGTTAGCCGATCGGCTTCATGGAAGATCGCAAAGGTACTCTCGGTCCTAAGTGTCCGGAACGGACCTGAGCGGGATGGCTGGGGCGCCAGGATTCGAACCTGGGAATGTCGGTACCAAAAACCGATGCCTTACCACTTGGCGACGCCCCAATTGCCGTCAGAGTCGCTTGTGCGGCGCGTTATTAGCAGAGCAGCCAAAAAGCACAATGCCCCATGAATGGTGGTGAGAACGCCTGTTTGGGCAGCAAAAGCAACGCCGCCAGACGGCACCAGCTGGCTATTCGGACCACACCGCCATCTCGTTGCCGGCCGGATCGGCAAAGTGGAAACGGCGGCCGCCAGGGAACGCGAAGATCGGTTTGACGACCGTGCCGCCGGCGTTTTCGACAGCCTCGAGGGTCGCCTCCAGATCCCTGCTGTACAGCACCGGCAGCGGCTTCGATGGCGCTTCGGCGGCTTCGGCCTGAAAACCCCCGTCCAGCCCTTCGGCAAAGGCCGAATAGGTCGGCCCATAGTCAGTGAACGACCAGGCAAAGGCGGAACTGTAGAAGGCCTTCAGCCGGTCCAGCGTCCCGCCCGTCGCCGGCATTTCCAGATAGTCGAGTTTTCCGGACAGTTTCATAGCCACCCCTTTGTTCACTATATGTTCTACTCCAGAATCCCCGGAATAGCAAGTCTTTTTGCCGCATCCTGAGGCACGGCTTTGCTTAATCGATTGTAGTGGCCGGACGGCTTTACCGACGCCTTGCCTTTCGCACTGCAGCATCATATCGCTCCAAGGACGGACCGGCGGAACTTTCCGTTTCGCCAATCTTTCCAATCTCCTGCAACCGGAGAGCGATGCATGACCAAATGGGTTTTCACCTTTGGCGATGGTGCGGCGGAGGGCCGTGCCAGCGACAAGAATCTCCTGGGCGGCAAAGGCGCCAACCTGGCCGAGATGTGCAGCCTGGGGCTGCCGGTGCCGCCGGGCTTCACCATCACCACGGAGGTCTGCAACGCCTACTACGCCAACGGCCGTATTTATCCGGCCGGGTTGGAAGCCGATGTCGCGGTCGCGCTCGATCACATCGGCCGACTGACCGGTCGTCGGTTCGGCGACCCGTCGAAACTGCTGCTGGTGTCGGTGCGTTCCGGCGCTCGCGCCTCGATGCCCGGCATGATGGACACCGTCCTCAATCTCGGCCTGAACGACGAGACGGTCGAGGCGCTGGCCGCCGATTCCGGCGATGCGCGCTTTGCCTATGACAGCTACCGCCGCTTCATCCAGATGTATTCCGATGTCGTCATGGGTCTCGACCACGAAGTGTTCGAGGAAATCCTGGAGGACCAGAAGGGCGGGCTCGGGCACGAACTCGACACCGAATTGACGGCGCTCGAATGGCAGGGCGTCATCGCGCTCTACAAGGCCAAAGTCGAGGAAGAGCTTGGCAGGCCGTTTCCGCAGGATCCGCATGAGCAGCTCTGGGGCGCGATATCAGCCGTGTTCTCGAGCTGGATGAACAACCGGGCCATCACCTATCGCCGCCTGCACGATATTCCCGAAAGCTGGGGCACGGCGGTCAACGTCCAGGCCATGGTGTTCGGCAATATGGGCGAAACCTCGGCCACCGGCGTTGCCTTCACGCGCAACCCGTCGACCGGCGAAAAGATGCTCTATGGCGAGTTCCTGGTGAACGCGCAGGGCGAGGACGTCGTTGCCGGCATCCGCACGCCGCAGAACATCACCGAAGCGGCGCGTATCGCAGCAGGCTCGGACAAGCCGTCGCTGCAGAAGCTGATGCCTGACGCGTTCCAGTCCTTCGTCACCATCTCCGATAGTCTGGAGAAACACTACCGCGACATGCAGGATCTCGAATTCACCATCGAGCGCGGCAAATTGTGGATGCTGCAGACCCGCTCCGGCAAACGCACCGCAAAGGCGGCGCTGAAAATTGCCGTCGAGATGGCGCGCGACAGGCTGATCACGAAAGAGGAAGCCGTTGCCCGTATCGACCCGGCCTCGCTCGACCAGTTGCTGCATCCCACCATCGACCCCAAGGCCGCGCGCGACGTCATCGGCATCGGACTGCCGGCCTCGCCCGGTGCCGCTACCGGCGAGATCGTCTTTTCCTCAGCTGACGCCGAGGACTTGAAGACACAAGGGCGCAAGGCGATCCTGGTGCGCATCGAAACCAGTCCCGAAGACATCCACGGCATGCATGCGGCGGAAGGCATCCTGACCACGCGCGGCGGCATGACCAGCCACGCCGCGGTGGTGGCGCGCGGCATGGGCAAGCCTTGCGTCTCGGGTGCCGGCTCGCTGCGCGTCGACTACAGGGCCGGCACGCTGCTCTCGATGGGGCAGACCTTCCGCAAAGGCGACATCATCACCATCGATGGCGGCAACGGCCAGGTGCTGAAGGGCGCGGTTGCCATGCTGCAGCCTGAACTGTCAGGCGATTTTGCCGCCATCATGGAATGGGCGGACGCGGCGCGGCGCATGAAGGTGCGCACCAATGCCGAAACACCGCTCGATGCGCGCATGGCGCGCTCCTTCGGCGCCGAAGGCATCGGGCTTTGCCGCACGGAGCACATGTTCTTCGACGGCGACCGCATCGTCGCCATGCGCGAGATGATCCTGGCCGACACCGAAAAGGACCGGCGCGCCGCACTCGCCAAGCTTCTGCCCATGCAGCGCTCGGACTTCCTCGAATTGTTCGAGATCATGGCCGGCCTGCCGGTGACGATCCGACTGCTCGATCCGCCGCTGCACGAATTCCTGCCCAAGACCGAGGCTGAAATCGCCGAGGTCGCCGCCGCCATGAACGTGTCGCCCGACAAGCTCAGGCAGCGCACCGAGGCGCTGCACGAGTTCAACCCGATGCTCGGCCATCGTGGCTGCCGCCTGGCCGTCTCCTACCCCGAGATCGCCGAGATGCAGGCACGGGCCATTTTCGAGGCGGCCGTGGAGGCCGGCAGGAAGGCCGGCGCCCTGGTGGTCCCCGAGATCATGGTGCCGCTCGTCGGCCTGGTGAAGGAGCTCGACTACGTCAAGGCGCGCATCGATGCGGTTGCCAAGAGCGTCATGGAGGAAACCGGCGTCAAGATCGACTATCTCACTGGCACGATGATCGAGCTTCCCCGCGCCGCCATCCGCGCGCATGTCATTGCAGAATCAGCCGAATTCTTCTCCTTCGGCACCAACGACCTGACTCAGACGACCTTCGGCATTTCGCGCGACGATGCGGCCTCGTTCCTGGAAACCTACCGCCAGAAGGGCATTATCGATCAGGACCCGTTCGTCTCGCTCGACATCGAGGGCGTCGGCGAACTGGTGCGCATGGCCGCGCAAAAGGGCAAGGCGACGCGGCCCGACATCAAGCTCGGCATCTGCGGCGAACATGGCGGCGATCCGGCCTCGATCCGCTTTTGCGAAGAGGTCGGCCTCGACTACGTGTCCTGTTCGCCCTATCGCGTGCCGATCGCCAGGCTGGCGGCAGCGCAGGCAGCGGTGCTGGTTGCGAAGGCAGGCCGAGGATAGGATCCATCCAGCTTACCGTTTTGTAAGACAATTCACGCGAACGTGCTGGCGGCGTCGCGTAATCTCGACATTGTTCCTGCCCAATTTGCGGCCATCCGCAAATTGCTCCCGGAAACAGATGCTGCAGATTTCTCCCGCGCCGCTCCGCTCGATCCTGGTCATTCAAACCAAGTTCATAGGAGATCTTGTCCTCGCCTCGGCGCTCGCCAAGAACCTGCGGCTCGAATTCCCCGGCGCCAGCATCGTCTTTCTGTGCGAGGCCCGCTTCGAGAGCTTCGTGATCGCCCATGGTATCGCTTCCGAGGTGGTCGCATTCAGGCGCGACCGCATGCGCGGCACCCCCTTGGAGCGAGGGAAGGAGCTCTATGCCATGGTGCGGGCGTTGCGCCGCTTCCGCTTCGACCTGACCATCGACCTGACCGATTCGAAGACGTCGCGCATCCTCACCGGGCTCGTCCACGCAAAGACCCGTGTCGGATACAATCCTTCCGAAAGACCCTTGCGTATGCTGGAGCGGCAGCCCGCCAACGTCCTTGCCAAGCCCTACGGCTTTGATGGCCAGCATTTCCTGTACCGCTACCTCTCGCCGCTCGAAGCGCTCGGCATTGAACTTCGCACGGTGATTCCGAACCTTCAGCCGCTGCCATTGGAGACGGCGAAAGCATTGGCGCTGCTGGATAAGCACCATCTGCGGCCAAATGCCTTCATCGCCGTGCATGCGGGTGCAAGCTTCGAGGGGCGACGTTGGCAGCCGGAGCGGTTTGCAGCAGCGATCGTCGAGATTGCCGGCGAGACCGGCCTGGACGTCGTGCTGGTGGGCGGCCCGGACGAGCGCGAGATCGCCGAACGCATCGTCGCCAGGACCGCGCCGCCGGTCGTCAATCTCGTCGGTGACCTGTCGCTTGGAAGCCTGCTGGCGGTGCTGAAACAGGCCCGGCTGTTTCTCGGCAATGAGAGCGGCCCGATGCACATGGCGGCAGCCACTGGGACCCCGGTTGTCGGGCTGTTCGGTCTGACGGAGCCGTCGCGCTGGGGTCCCGTCGGCGTGCCCAGCATCTCGCTCCAGCCGCCGATGCCTTGCGCCTGCATGGCCGAGGACCTTTGCCGCGCGCCGGATCCCAGGAAGGCATGCTGCGTCTGGGGCCTGGAAGTCAAGCCTGTGGTCGACGCGGTGCGCGAGGTTCTTTCGCGCACCGAAATGCAGCTGGAACGCGTCATCTGAGATCATGGGTCGCATGCACGACTCTCGACGCGGTAGAAGACACGTTCGCCGCAGGAACGGTCACATTGTCGCGTGGAGCGCTTTTCTGCTATGCATCATCCTGATTTCCGCCTTCATGCGGGTCTTTGGGATGCCTGCTTGAAATGACGGGTCAGGAAATCGGTTTGATGCGCCTGCTGCAAAAAAATCTCTGGATGATCGCCATGTCGTTGGCGATGGCATCCGCCGGCCATGCCGCGCCGCTCGTCGAGCCGACGCTGCACATCAGGCCGCAGGCGAGCGGCGCCGGCCGTGTGGCACTCACGCTCGATGCCTGCGGCGGACAGACCGACAGCCGGATCCTTTCGGCGCTGGTGGACAACAAGATCCCCGCCACCATTTTCGTGACCGGCATCTGGCTGAAGCGGAACGCCGCCGCCGTCGAGATCATGCGGGCGCATCCCGATCTGTTCGAACTGGAAAATCACGGCGGTCACCACATCCCGGCGGTCGACACGCCGCGGAAAATCTACGGCATCCGCAGCGCCGGCAGCCCGGATGCGGTGCTGGCCGAGGTCGAATCGGGGGCCGCCGCTCTTGCCGGGACCGGCGAGCCGGCGCCGAAATGGTTTCGTGGCGCAACCGCCGAATACAGCCCGTCGGCAATCGCCATGATCCGCAAGCTTGGCTTCAAGGTCGCGGGATTCTCGATAAACGGCGACGGCGGCTCCTTGCTCGGCGCCAAGGAAACCGCGCGGCGCATCGCGGCGGCCAAGGACGGCGACGTCATTATCTCGCACATCAACCAGCCGACCCATGCGGCAGGCGAAGGCGTGGTGCAGGGGCTGCTGGCGCTCAAGGCCAAGGGCTTGACCTTTGTGCGGCTCGACGATGCCGAGGGCATCGGCAATAACGGCACCACGGAGTGAGTGGCCAGCCGAGCGTATCCCGATGCCTTCGGCGTTGGCTCAGTCCGGTTTGGCTTCGATCGTGACCTTGCTGGCGTAGAATGCGCCGTGGTTGCCGATTTCAGCCATCTCGTCGAAAGGCCGTTCATAGGCCCACATGGCGTTCTGGCCGGTCTCGCCGGCAGGCAGCACGCTCCAATAGCTTGCATCGCCCTTGTAGGGGCAATGGGTCGAGTGGTCGGTGCGGCCAAGCTTGCCGAAATCGATGTCGGCGAACGGAATGTAGAAGACCGCCGGATAGGGAGCTTCGGTCAGCACCTTGGCCTTCGCTGTTGAAGCGATGACCACGTCTCCGGCGCGCACGGTAACGGTGCCGGCATAGGGCTCGATGGTGATGATTTTGTCCGGGTTGCGTTGGAAACCGGGTGCGGGGTTGGCGATCTGATCCATGCGGCGGCTCTCCTTGCGTCGACTTTGAGATGTGTCGCGCAAACGCATTGTTCAAGGCCTGCCGTCGCCATGCAACACGCAAACACCTCCCCAGGCCGGCACTGCCGGATCGCGCCTCCGAATATCCTCGATACTTGTCGTCAGCTGTCAGGCAGCGGCCTTGAACACGTCCATGAGACCGGCATAGGCGGCAGCGATACCGGCGACCGGGTTGCTGCTTCTCGATACGGTCTCGACCTTCAGGGAACCACCGCCGGTCGGCAAGGTGAGCAGCAGGAACTGGCGGTTTCCGCCATCGCCGACTGACGCGGCTGCGACGTGCTGGTCCTCGCCCTGGTTCTGGACGCACATCTTGAACAGCAACGTGCCGCCGACCGCTTCCAGCGCGCCGCCGACAACTTCAACAAATTCATCTTCGGAAACAGTCTTTGTGTCCGGCACCAGATCGGCCAGACTTTCGGCAAGCGTACTCTCGAGAGCCTTGTCGTCGAGCTGCGCGTCCATGCGAACCTCTTTCAGTCGCCAATCGCACCCCTTTGCCCGTTAACGAAGCTTAACGCCGACGATGGCCGGATTGTGGCGGTTGTTCCCAATGCAGTGCTCGGCCGTATTGGCGGCTGGACAATCCGTCGGTTCGCTCCACAATGGGACAAAAAGCACAACGCAAAAGCGTGAGGGAGGACCGAATGCTGGGACTGATGCAGGAATGGCCGCTGCTTTGCCATAAGCTCATCGACAATGCCGAGCGGCAGCATGGCGTGCGCGAGATCGTGTCACGCTCGATCGAAGGGCCGATCGTGCGCACCACCTACGCCGACATCCATCGTCGCGCTCTGAAGGTCGCCCAGCGGCTGGAACGCGACGGCTATGGGTTGGGCGACCGCATCGCGACGCTGGCCTGGAACACCGCCCGCCACATCGAGGCCTGGTACGGCATCATGGGCATCGGCGCCATCTACCACACGCTCAATCCGCGGCTGTTTCCCGAGCAGATCGTCTGGATCATGAACCATGCCGAGGACAAGGCAGTCTTCGTCGACCTGACTTTCGTGCCGCTGCTCGAGAAGATCGCCGGCGCCGTCAAGTCGCTGAAACAGGTGATCGTGCTGACCGACAAGGCACACATGCCGCAGACGACGTTGCCAAATGTGGTCGCCTATGAAGAGTGGCTTGAGGAGGCGGATGGCGACTTCGCCTGGAAGACCTTCGACGAAAGCACCGCCGCAGGCATGTGTTACACCTCCGGGACCACGGGCGATCCCAAGGGCGTCGTCTACAGCCACCGTTCGAACGTGCTGCACGCCATGATCGCTGCCATGCCCGACGCCATGGGGTTGTCGTCGCGCGACACGATCCTGCCTGTCGTGCCGATGTTTCACGCCAATGCCTGGGGCCTTGGCCAGAGCGGGCCGATGATCGGCGCCAAGCTGGTCATGCCCGGCTGCAAGATGGACGGCGCCTCGATCTATGAACTGCTCGATACCGAGAAGGTGACCTTCAGTGCGGCCGTGCCGACCGTCTGGATGATGCTGCTGCAGCATCTGGAGGAGACCGGCAAGAAGCTTCCCTATCTCAATAAGGTCGTCATCGGCGGCTCGTCCTGCCCGCGCGCGATCATGACGAAGTTTCAGCAGAACTACGATGTCCAGGTCATCCATGCCTGGGGCATGACCGAAATGTCGCCGCTCGGCACGCTGTGCACCCTGAAGCCGGACTATGCTGGTCTTGAGGGCGAAGCCCGGCTCGATGTCCAGCAGAAACAGGGCTATCCGCCGTTCGGCGTCGAAATGAAGGTGACCGACGACGACAACAATGCGCAACCCTGGGACGGCAAGACATTTGGCCGCCTGAAAGTGCGTGGGCCGGCCGTTGCCCGTGCCTATTATGGCGGCGCCGGCGTGGAGCAGTTCGACGAGGACGGCTGGTTCGACACCGGCGACGTCGCCCACATCGACGCTGGCGGCTATATGCAGATCACCGATCGTGCCAAGGACGTCATCAAGTCCGGCGGCGAATGGATTTCGACCATCGACCTCGAGAACCTGGCTGTCGGTCACCCCGATGTCGCCGAGGCGGCAGCCATCGGCGTCCACCATTCGAAATGGGGCGAACGGCCGCTGCTGGTCGTCGTCCGCAAACCGGGCAAGGAACCGAGCAAGGCTGATATTCTCGACTTCATGGACGGCAAGGTGGCCAAATGGTGGATGCCGGACGATGTCGCCTTCGTCGGTGAAATTCCGCACACCGCCACCGGCAAGATCCAGAAGATCACCTTGCGCCAGCAGTTCAAGAATTATCGCCTGCCGACGGATTGACGCGATGTCGCATGTTTCGGCTTCATGGCATCGCAAAAAGGTTCTAAGTCTCCGTTCGGGTTGGGGTGGTGCGGCAATCGATGGCAAGTATTCCTGAACGGCAAACGTCGAGGGCGGCCGGATGGTCGCGGCGCACGGCCGCTTTTTCGTTGGTGCTGCTGCTGACGGTCTTTGTCGGCCATCGCTTCGATCTCGTCGAAACACCTGTCTTTCTGTGGGTGCTCGGCATTGTCGCGCTGCTGGCGGCGATGGCGCTGTTGTTTGCCGGGTTTGCCTTTTCGCGGCTCTGGAATTTCGGCGACCGCGGCGGTCGCGACCTGACGGTCGGCGCGCTGCTGGCGCTGCTGGTGCTCGTACCCTACGGCGTCGCCGCCTACTGGGCGACGATCTATCCGCCGCTCAGGGATATCTCGACAGATTTCGACGAACCGCCGGCGCTGGACGTGAGCGACCGCACGAAGGATATGAACGTGCTTGCGCCGTCGACGCCTGGGGAACAGCGGCTGCAGACCGATAGCTATCCGCTGGTCAGCGCACGCAGCTACGACCTGCCGTTCGAGACTGTCGTCAATGCCGTCGAAACTGTACTCGATCGGCGTGACTGGGATCTATCGGAACCCTATCCTGATCTCGCCGGGCAAAGCGAGGTGACCATCACCGCCGTCGCCAAGGGCTTCGTGATCGGCCTTCCCGCCGATGTGGCGATCCGCGTGACGGACGATGGCGATACGGTCATCGTCGACATGCGGTCGGCGTCCCGCTACGGTCGCTACGACCTTGGCGACAATGCCGCGCGCATTGTCGATTTCCTTGCCGAGCTCGACCAGGAAGTCGCCGGTCAGGTTGGCGCCGCGCCGGCCGAGTGAGGCACGGGCACTTGGCAGTGGGCTGCATTGCCTATCCGGCCGGCGTGAAAATGCCGTCGATGGCCGGTGCGGCATCGGTCACAACCAGACCGCGCGCCGTCAGATCCTCGAGATGGGCAAGCACCGACAATCCGGCGGCGCCATGCAGCCGCGGATCGGTATCCCTGTAGATCGCCTTGACCATGTCCACGATCGTCCGGTCGCCGGCCCGGACCCGCTCCAGGATGGCGCGCTCGCGCATCTTGCGGTGCGTCTTCAGCCCGCGCATGAAAGCGCGCGGCGCCGTCACCGGCCCGCCATGTCCGGGCAGCAGCAAGCGGTCCTCGCGGTCGATCAGCCGGTCCAGCGAGGCCATGTAGTCGGCCATCGCCCCATCCGGCGGGGCGACGATGGAGGTTGCCCAGGCCATGACATGATCGGCCGAAAACAGGATGCCGGTTCCTTCCAGTGCGAACGCCGCATGATTGGCGGTATGGCCCGGGGTCAGAACCGTCCTCATCGACCAGCCGTCGCCATCGACCGCCTCGCCGTCGGAAAGGGCGATGTCGGGAACGAAAGCCATGTCTGCACTGGCGTCGAGCGCATTGGTCTCGCCGATGTGCAGGGCTCTTGCCGGCCGGTGCGGCCCCTCGGCCAGCACGATGGCGCCGGTGCGCTCTTTCAGCCGGGCCGCCAGCGGGGAGTGGTCGCGATGCGTATGGCTGACGAAGATATGGCTGACCGGCCGGCCTGCGATCACCTCGAGCAGGGTCCGCAGATGCGCCTCGTCATCCGGCCCCGGATCGATCACCGCCAGCGTATCGCGGCCAATTATGTAGCTGTTGGTGCCGTGAAAGGTGAAGGGGCTTGGATTGCGGGCCGTGATGCGCTGGACATCGGGGGCGACGCTCACCCCCTGGCCATAGAGGGGGTCGAAGCCGGTATCGAACTTCAGTGCCATGCATCGGTGCCTTGTTTCGGGAAACGGCAAAACCGATTGCCGCATAACACGCAAGCCAATATAGGAGGATGTGAGGCCGCGAACATCTGGTAGCGGCAATCGGATTGGGGAAATACCATGGCAATTGCAACTACGATGCGTCCGCTTGTTTCTCTGGCTCTGCCGCAAAGCGGCGCGGCGCGGCTGGCAACGCAGCTTTTCCTGGCCATCGCCGGAACGCTTGTGCTGACCTTGTCGGCCAAGACCAAGGTGATGCTCGGGCCGGTCGACATTTCGATGCAGACGCTGGCCGTGCTGCTGATTGCCGCCGCTTTCGGCATGCGTCTCGGCGTCGCCACCCTGCTGCTCTACATGGCCGAGGGCGCCATGGGCTTCCCCGTCTTCCAGAGCACGCCTGAAAAGGGTCTCGGCATTGCCTACATGCTCGGCTCGACCGGCGGCTATCTCGCCGGCTTCGTGGTCATGGCGGCCATTGTCGGCTGGGCGGCGGATCGCGGCTGGGACCGCCACCCGATCAAGCTTTTCAACGCCATGCTGGTTGGCGAAGTCGTCATGATGGCGATGGGCTTTGCCTGGCTGGCGCTGCTCATCGGTCCGGAAAAGTCGTGGCAGTTCGGCGTCGTGCCGTTCATCGTCGGCGACCTGATCAAGGTGGCTCTCGCGGCAAGCCTGGTGCCGGCCGTCTGGACGCTGCTCAAGCGCGGCTGAAGCCCGAGCAGACCAGCGGCTTGAGCAATCAAGCCTTGGCTGGCGTGGGGTGATTGGCGGATTTCAGCGTGGCGTCTGCCAAGTAATCACACTTAGGTTTCTGGAAACAGCTTCGGAAACAGTGAATCCAATGCGTCGGCCGGAAAGCGTAGCGACACCGGACCTTTGGGTGTTTCCGACGCCAACAGACCGAGCGCGATCACCTCATTCAACACGCGACGCGCCGTGCGTTCGGGCAGTCCGCTAATGCGAGACGCTTCGCCGCGTTCAAATTCGCCGCGCATTAGCGCTTCCTCCAGGAGGCGGGCGGCTTCGGGTTTGAGGCCACTGCGCTCGACGTAGCGACGCAGCCGCTTCGCGAGCGTGTCGAGATCGAACAAGCCGGTCATAAAGTTCACCTGATCGATGCACACCTGCATGAACCATAGCGTAAAGTCGCCGAGTGCGCGCCCGGAGAGGTTGCCACGTCCGTCGAGATCACCCTGGCGGGCATATCGGCATGATCCATCATGCGCTTGTAGTCCGTGCGGCTTTTCACGCCGCGCGCTAGACCGCGTGAGATCGACCACAGCCCGTGCGCGGCGATCCCAGCCTCAAGGGCCATGGCGTGGCTCATCAAACGGCTGACGCGGCCATTGCCGTCGGGGAACGGGTGAATGTAGTTGAAACGCTTTCTTCCATGTCTGGCCGATCTTGGCTTCTGCTAAATACGTAATTATAAAGATATATTTCGAATTTTTCAGGATATTTGGCCGATCTTCTGGCCGATGATCGATACCGTGCTGGCTTCCGCCGGCCATACGCATCTGACTAGGTTGCCGTCCCGACGACACCAACATACAGCTGCTTCGGAACGCAATATCTCCGCTCTCTAGATCGATCTGTCTCGGCTCCCAGGCGACTTGCCAAGGGGTTGATCGCCGAAGCGGTGCTGGAAATTACATCGCATTATTGGCCCTATCGTTCGGCGTTGGTGCGTTGCAGACGGTATCTTTTCAATCGCATCAAGCAATTCTGTTGATCAAAAGTTCCCGCACTGTTGATCCGAGAAATAGATGCTTGCTGGAGCAGCCGCGCTGTCGTAGCTCTTGGTCGTTGGCAGTCGGATTCTGGTGATGGGGGTGGCCTTTGAGGAAAATTGTCCGGACCTGAGGAATGAAGGACATTGACGTCGTTATCGTGGCCATCGGCCACAGGCAGTTCCGCGCGCTGGGCGTCGACGGCCTGCAGGCTCTTTGCAAGACCCCCGGCGTCATTTACGACATCAAGGGTCTGTTCCCCAGGCATGTCACGGATGGGCGCTTCTGATGAAGGTTCTGGTCACCGGCGCGGCCGGCTTCATAGGGTATCACGTAGCCAAGCGGCTGCTGGAGCGCGGTGACGAGGTCGTCGGCATCGACAACGTCAACGACTACTACGATCCGGAAATCAAGGAGGCGAGGCTGCGGCTTCTGGACGAGGCGAGCCGCAAGACCAATGCCGGCTATCATTTCATCCGCGGCAATCTCGCCGACAAGAGCGTGGTCGACGCCTGCTTTGCCGACCACGCATTCGACCGGGTGATCCATCTCGCCGCCCAGGCCGGGGTTCGCTACAGTCTGGAAAACCCGCATGCCTATGTCGAAAGCAACATCATCGCCTACACCAACATGCTGGAGGCCTGCCGCAACAGCGCCGTTGCGCACCTGACCTATGCCAGCACCTCGAGCGTCTACGGCGCCAACACCGATATGCCGTTTTCCGAGCACAGGCCGGCCGACCACCCGCTCCAGTTCTACGCCGCGACCAAGCGCGCCAACGAGCTGATGGCGCACAGCTACAGCCATCTGTTCGGGCTGCCGACGACCGGGCTTCGCTTCTTCACCGTCTATGGCCCCTGGGGGCGCCCGGACATGGCGCTGTTCCTGTTCACCAAAAACATCCTTGCTGGCGAGCCGATCAAGCTGTTCAACAACGGCAACCACACGCGCGACTTCACCTATGTCGACGACATCGCCGAAGGCGTGATCCGTGCCAGCGACAACCCGGCCACGGGCAATGCCGCCTGGGACTCCAGCCGTCCCGATCCGGCCACAAGCAGCGCCCCCTGGCGCATCTTCAACATAGGCAACAACAACCCGGTTAAGCTGACCGCCTATGTCGAGGCGCTGGAAAACGCGCTTGGCCGCAAAGCCATCGTCGAACTCTTGCCGCTGCAGCCCGGCGATGTGCCCGATACCTTCGCCGACACCTCGGCGCTGGAGCAGGCGGTCGGCTACCGCCCGACAACGACGGTGACCGAGGGCGTCGGGCGGTTCGTCGAGTGGTACAAGGCGTATTTTGCGCGGGCATAGCGGAAGACGCCGGGTTTCATGCTCAGATTTTAAATGGTGTCTCGTTGCCTTCGTCAAGCTCTAGCGGAACAGGCAGATAAGCATTGGCAATTAGCCAATCGCTGACGATCGTTTTGATCAAATCGGACTTGGAAACTTCCATCTCCGCTGCGATTCCAAAAAGTAATTCGTCTGTTCTCGTGCCCAGATCGACACCGGCGACGTTTCTAAGCATCAGGGCGGCCCTACGAAGTACAATTTGAAGGTCGGCGCGGGATATGTCCGCTATCTGGTCGGCGGCGCTCTCAAGCTCTCCTGCAAAGATCAGGCGGCTCATTGAAGGTCACTCCAGCACAGGCGGAGTAGGATCGTACCCGATTGAAACTATCCCCGGATGCCGATGGGCGATGGCGAGTATCTGGGTCTCAAGCTCACAGTTGTAGGCCATGAGCGCCTTCACGGTCTCAAGAGGGCTGTCGTAGCGGGCGATCAGCTTCACCGCTTCAGAGTGCAGTTCGGATTTGGCTTCGGTGTCGAAGTGCATTGTGCCCATGGTGCCTACTCCTAACGCGTCGCGCGGCGCTGCGGGGTGAGTGCGTCAAGTCGTTCCTGAAGGTGCCCGTTGAGCACGATCATTTCCTTGAGCGCTTTCATCACATCACCCTTGTGGACTGCAATGAAATCCTCGGCGTGGGCCTGGAGGGCAGCCTCCTGGCGGCTGTTCAGTGTCACAATTCGATCCATGGCATTACTCCATACGCTGCATGGGCGTAGTGAACAAAAAGGGAACATAAATGTCAAGAGTGAATTGACTCGGCGAGGAACTCATTCCTATTTTTGGCTATGCCGGAACAGAGCAGACGACCGCGCCGCCTTGTCCAGACCCTGTGCCGAGCGCATGAGGTTGGTCAGCTAATCCGTGTCCGGTGCATCAACTGCAACATTACACGCCACTATCTCCCCGGGGACCTCGCCAAATTGGTGGGGGACATTCCGTTTTGGGACGTTGACCGGCACATGCGCTGCGAGCGCTGCAAACGCCGCGAGCTTGATGTGGACATTCTGCTGCCAAGCGCATCGGAGGGCATGAAGATACGCGTGAGGCGACTTGTTGAAATCCGCATGGTACGACGCGTGATCTGGAGGGATGAATAACTGGCGCTAACAGCCCAACATTTCAATCACGTGCCGCCGATTTGCTTAGCGCCGCTTACGACGAAAAAACATCACGACCAAGATTGTAAGAAAGATGGCAATCGCAAGGCCCGGTGCAACGTCCGAGAGTATCCGAAGGCCAGCCATCTAGAACAACGAGCCTTGGCTTGGCGGTACTGGTGCCTGCTCGGGAAACTTGATCTGTGTGGCAGGCTTCTCGACAATCACAAGAGCATCATCCGGCGCCGTGCGTTGTAGCCGCTTCGCTTCCGACCATGGCGCTGTCAGCCAAGTCTCTGTTTCCTCTTGCGTCCTCAGGATCACCGGCATAGCTTTTTCATGGATCGGCTTGATGAGGGCATTGGGCGCGGTCGTCATGAAACCGTAAAGCTCGAAATCGCCGGGGCCGTCCTTTACCTTGCGGACCCCATGCCATGGCGTCCAGAGGCCAGCGAAGAAGAATAACGGGCGGTCCTCATTGAGCGCGAACCAATAGTTCCGCTGAATGCCTGTCTCGCGGTCTTTATCGCCAGGAGTTGGGCTGGGCTCTGCGAAGCTTGTTACCGGCACCACGCAACGGTTCTCGACGCCGACATACTGTTGCCAATGGCTGTACTGCGGGTTGCGAATGTTGGTAGTGCCGTAGTCAGCCTTGCCCTTGACGCGCTCGGCCGGCGTCGGCATTCCCCACAGGAGATTGGCTAGCTCACGGCCTTCAGGGGCGTTACGCACCACTGGGCCGGGCTGGTTGGGATAGATGTCAACGGACGGTTCAAGGTTGCCTAGGATGTCCCGCAAAGTCCGGGTCCACTGGCGGACCGCCTCTTGTGACGTGGTGATGTTGTAGAGATTGCACATGCGGTGAATGTGCCTAGCAGCGAACCGATCAGCAAGCCCTAACGGGATATCCTGTTGCGACTAGCCCCGGTAATAGATCACCGTAGGATCAAACCAGTGTACCCGCACCGACCAAAAGAGAGAAAGAGGGGCTCCAAACCGGAATTTCTCGACTGTTGGGCCACTGACCAGTCCTCCGTCGTTCTCGGTATTTAGCAAAGCGTTTCGCACGCGATCCCGTCACTATCGCGATCCAGCCTGCCGCCCCATGAGCAGTTGCTGAGATACCATTGGGCTTCAGCGCAAGAGCTTATCTGAGAGCATTTACGGCGAGGCTCGCACGAATAGCCTTGTGACTGAGCCTGACGGCCTATGATACCGAGAGGCTGATTGGCCGCGGGCTGCGTATCTTCGGCGTGCTCGGCGCGCCACGTCCATGGGTCTTCGAAGAAGCCTTTCCACAGGCCGAGCTTGGCAGCCTTGGCGACCGCTTGTTGGGATGCATAGCCGCCATGGCTGTATTTGGGCCAGTCGAGGGCCAGCCCATTCTTGACGAGCCAGGCCGCCACGTCGGCTCCGTCCGCCCGGTAGCAATTGCCAACGAAGCGTCCGTATTGATCCCAAGTGACAAACTCGCATCGTAAGGGCTTCGATTTAGCCATGAATTTTTCGAGGGAAGTTTTGGCCTGCCATCCACATGAATACCGAAAGTGCTTCGCATCCTCGCACTGTTGATCATACTCGGGTGCGTCGATGCCGTTGAACCGAACGCGCGTCCCATTGATCTCAATTGTATCGCCATCAACTGCCGATGCGCGGCCTTGAAGCACTTCCCCGTTGGTTTGCTGACTGGGTGCGGCCGGTTCCTCGACCTGCCGTGTAACGCTCTGGGTGAGATTGCTGGCCTCCGGTCTGATCTCAACGGTGGCCTTTGGATTTGGCGAGGTAATGCCCGGTCTCTGGTACGGAACGGGATAATAATACGCGGCCAACGCAATGACTGCGAGCCAGCCTAGCCCTCCTTTCCTTGTTCGAGACAACCTACTTTCCCTCGCACCCAATGCCGTCGCGATCACCATCGAGCCCGTTAGGATCAGAGCCTGTGATCTGCACCCCAGGGGCAACCACTGCATTGTTTCCGCTGCCGCCTGCACAGTCCAAATCAGCGCTACGGGCTCGGGTCGCACCTCGGTATCCGTTGAAGACTGCCACCGCGCGCGCTCCGTCGCCTTCAATACGCGTGTTTTGGCTATTCGGATTGAACGGATCGACAGTTTGCAAAAGCATATTTGAGCGGTTCGCATCGCCGGCAGCGAGCGTCACCGAGTCATAATTATTCAAATAGTCGGCAGTGCAGCCTGAGATGAACGCAACAACTGTTGCGGTCGAAAACCAACGCCAATTCATGAAGGTATCCCCCGACACCAAACCCATCATGCACCTTTTGAATTTTGTTGTCGAATCCACTCTCTAATCCGTTTGCCTTGTGACTGGGCGTTTCCCATACAAGGCGCCGGGAGTGCTTTATTGGGTAAGGTCGATTCTTGAGCTATTGGGTATTTTTGGGTATTTTTTTAGGTATGGCCATGAAGATCGGTTTCCTGCAAATCACCCCTGAAACCCTTGCTTTGGTCTCGGAGATCGACGAATTCAAAGGGGCCGTGTTCTGTTTTCAAATCGTGCCGCTGCCTGCCGCCCTGTTGAGCGGATTGCGGCCTGAGGTTCTACTTGCAAATCCGTGGCTGAGCGGTGAAACCGGGCTGCGTTTCGTCAGTGTCGGCGTGGGACGTACGATCGAGTGTCTGTTGTATTTCGTGGCGATGGCTGCATTCTTTCTGAGCGTCACCCGCTTGCGCCCAGATCAGGTCTACGGCCTTCTGCCCTTCTTTTTCATGGGTGTCATCTGTAACGGACTGGCTGCGGCGATCCAGTATTCGCTCTCCGATAGGGTTGCCATACAGGGTTTGTTGCCGTTCACGATCAATGCGGGACTGTTTGCCAACCAGAACCATTTTTCAGCTTTGCTCTTCGTCTCCATCCCCTTCGTTGTCTACTACGGCCTGTTTCGCGGGCACCTTCTGTCCGGGTCGCTCGGCTTGATAACGCTGCTGCTGTTGCTTCTGGCCGCCGGTTCGCGCGCCGGTATTCTGATAGGGCTGGCGATCACCATGGTATCAGTCGTCTTTCTGTCCGCGCGCTCGAGGCTGGGCGGGTATGGAATACCCGCTGTCTTCATCGGGCTCTCACTCTACACGATCGGGGCGTGGACGAAGATCGATGCGAAAGTGGTTGACCCGGCCTTTGGACGGGCCGAATTTGCCCGCACGACGATCGCGGGAATTGAAGAGAACTGGGCGACGGGCGTCGGCTTTGGGAGTTTTCCGAAGGTCTATCAGATTTACGAAAAGGGAGAGATGATCTTCAAGCCCTACGTCAATCACGCCCACAATGATTATCTGGAATTGGCACTTGAAGGTGGCGCTCCTGTTGTCTTTCTGGTCGCAGCTTACGCGATATTGCTTTTTGCGTTTTCCGTTACGGCACGGCGAGATCCGCTGCAGAAAATGGCGTTTCTCTCAGTATCGTTTCTGCTCGTTCATTCCCTGGTCGATTATCCCTTGCGAACGGCGGCACTGGCGATGACCTTCGCCTATATGAATGGCGTTATCTTTCACAAGGGACTTGCTGAGCGGCTGAGCCAGAGAGGCGAGTCGACCGCCGCCCATGATGACAATCTGCTTGTTCCCGTCAGGCCGGCTTTGGCAAGACGATAGCAATGCGTCGCCTGAATTGGCCATGGATTGGCGCCGGATCGTGACCCAGTCGTTTGACGAACGCCGAGATTGACAAGCCAGTGCATGGAACCTAAGCACGGGCGGCTAGGACCGGGGGGTTCAGGCATGTCAAGGAGAGCTTCTTGAAAGGAATTATCCTTGCTGGAGGCAGTGGAACGCGTCTTTATCCACTAACATTAGCAGTCTCTAAGCAAATTCTGCCGATATACGACAAGCCGATGATCTATTATCCGCTGAGCGTTCTGATGCTCGCGGGTATCCGAGAGATTCTGATCATTTCGACGCCGCGTGACCTGCCGGTTTTTCGCGATCTGCTTGGCGATGGATCGGAGTTCGGGCTCGACCTGTCCTATGCCGAGCAGCCGCAGCCCAACGGGCTGGCGGAAGCCTTCATCATCGGCCGCAATTTCATCGGCAAGGACAACGTGTCGATGATCCTCGGCGACAACATCTATTTCGGCGATGGGCTGTCGCAGCTTTGCCGCGACGCTGCCTCGCGCGAAAAGGGCGCTTCGGTGTTCGCCTATCATGTCGAGGATCCCCAGCGTTATGGCGTGGTTTCCTTCGACAAGGCCACGGGAACGGCGCTGACGATCGAGGAAAAGCCGCAGGTGCCGAAATCCAACTGGGCGGTCACCGGTCTCTACTTCTACGACAACGACGTCGTCGACATCGCCCCTGCCATCCGTCCCTCGGCGCGCGGTGAGCTCGAGATCACGGCGGTCAACAACGTCTACCTTGAGCGCGGCCAGTTGCATGTGCATCGGTTGGGGCGCGGCTATGCCTGGCTCGACACCGGCACCCATGACAGCCTGCATGAGGCCTCGTCCTTCGTGCGCACCATCGAGCACCGCCAGGGCATCAAGGTCGCCTGTCCCGAAGAGATCGCCTTTGAACAGGGTTGGCTGACTGTGGACCAGGTTCTGCGTCGCGCCGATCACCTGGGCAAGAACGAATATGCCGCCTATCTGCGCCGGCGTGTCGTCGACCTGTCGGAGGCCTAGGTGCTGGAAGTCAGGCCCCTTGGCATCGATGGCGTTCTGGAAATCGTTCCGAAGCGACATGGCGACGCGCGCGGCTTCTTCGTCGAAACCTACAATGCCGAGCGCTTTTCGCAGGCCGGCATAGACTTGGCTTTCGTGCAGGACAATCATTCCTATTCCGCCGCGGGGGGCGTCTTGCGAGGGCTTCACTATCAGCTTGCGCCGCGCGCCCAGGACAAGCTGCTGCGCGTCATCCGGGGCAGCATTCTCGACGTTGCGGTCGACATTCGCCGCAGCTCCAAAACTTTCGGAAAATGGGTCGCTCTCGAAGTGTCGGCCGAAAAGGGCAACCAGATTCTGGTGCCGAAAGGCTTCGCGCACGGCTTCGTGACGCTCGTGCCCGACACCGAGGTCCTGTATAAGGTGACCGATACCTATTCGCAGGCGCATGACCGGTCGATCCGTTTCGACGATCCCGCCATCGGCATCGAATGGCCGTCATTGACTGGCGGGTTCCAGCTCTCGGACAAGGACCTCAAGGCGCCGCTGCTGGCTGCCGCCGAGGTGTTCGCCTGATGGGTTATTTGAGGACAGCGGCATGAATTTTCTGGTGACGGGCGGTGCTGGCTTTATCGGTTCGGCGGTATGCCGGCATCTATGCGCCAACCCGGCCTATCGGGTGACCAATCTCGACAAGCTGACCTATGCGGGAAACCTGGCCTCGCTGCGGCCGATCGAGAACGCACACAATTATCGCTTCGCGCAGGCCGATATCTGCGACGAAAGGGCCGTGCTCGATATCCTCCGGCGCGACGATATCGACATCGTCATGAACCTTGCCGCCGAGAGCCATGTCGACCGCTCGATCGATGGGCCGGGCACTTTTATCGAGACCAACATCGTCGGCACCTACAAGATGCTCAATGCCGCGCTGGAGTACTGGCGCGGCCTGCCCGAGGACAGGAAGAGCCATTTCCGCTTCCATCATGTCTCGACCGATGAGGTGTTTGGCGATCTTCCCTTCGATGGCGGCATGTTCGTCGAGGAAACGCCCTACGCGCCATCCTCGCCCTATTCCGCCTCGAAAGCGGCTTCGGACCATCTGGTGCGGGCCTGGCACGAAACCTATGGCCTGCCGGTCGTGCTTTCCAATTGCTCGAACAACTACGGACCCTATCACTTTCCCGAAAAGCTGATCCCGCTGGTCATCCTCAATGCGCTCGACGAAAAGCCGCTGCCGGTCTATGGCGCCGGCGCCAATGTGCGCGACTGGCTGTTCGTCGAGGATCACGCACGCGCGCTGGAACTTGTCGCGACCAGGGGACTGCCCGGCGAAAGCTACAATGTCGGCGGCAATTCCGAGCGGACGAACCTTGGCGTCGTCGAGACGATCTGCGATCTCCTCGACAGCAGGCGGCCGCGGGCAGGGGGCAAGAGCTATCGCGACCTGATTTCCTTCGTCACCGACCGCCCCGGTCACGATCGCCGCTATGCCATCGACGCCTCGAAGATAGGCCGGGACCTGGGCTGGACGCCCAATGAGAATTTCGACAGCGGCCTTGCCAAGACCGTCGACTGGTTTCTCGACAACAAATGGTGGTGGGGACCGATCCGCGAGCAGCGCTATGCCGGTGAACGGCTGGGCGAAGCACGCAAGGGGGCGGCGTGAGGCTGGTTGTCACCGGACGCGACGGGCAGGTCGCGGCAAGCCTCCTGGAGGCCGCCCAGGCGGCCGCCGGCGTTGAGGTCATCGCCATTGGCCGTCCGCAACTCGACCTCGCAAGACCCGACACGGTGATCGAAGCCATCGCGGCCGCGAAGCCGGATATCGTCGTGTCGGCTGCCGCCTACACGGCGGTGGATCAGGCCGAGGACGAGCCCGATCTGGCATTCGCGGTGAACGCCGTCGGCGCCGGCAAGGTGGCGCAAGCCGCGGCGGAGCTTGGCGTTCCCGTCATCCATCTATCGACCGACTATGTCTTCGACGGCACCGCCCCTGGCGCCTATGTCGAGACCGACGCCACTGCACCGCGCAGCGTCTATGGCGCCTCCAAGCTTGCCGGCGAACAGGCGGTTGCATCGGCCAATCCGCGCCATCTGATCCTGCGCACGGCATGGGTCTACAGCCCGTTCGGCAAGAATTTCGTGAAAACCATGCTGCGGCTGGCCGCCGACCGCGACGAGATTTCGGTTGTGGCCGATCAGTGGGGAAATCCAACATCGGCACTTGATATCGCCGACGGCATCTTTCATATGGCGCGGCACCTCAAGGCGGACCTGAAGTTTGCGGAGTGGGGCGTCTACCATGTGGCGGGCGACGGCGACACAAATTGGGCCGAGTTTGCACAGCGCGTCTTCGTAACGAGTCTGGAAAGGGGCAGGCCGTACGCTGCGGTGCGCGGCATTTCGACGTCAGACTATCCGACGAAGGCGAAACGTCCTGCGAATTCACGCCTCAACTGCGGTAAAATGGCCGCTACGTTCGGCTGGCGGTGCAGATCTTGGTACACCGCGTGCGACGAGGTGGTTGAGCGGCTGACGGCCCGTTTGTAGGACCTTGCCAAAGTCATCTGATTGCAGTGTCAGGCCACGATGATACGAGCGGCAACCACACAGATCAATATCGACTCGCCTGGAGTACTTGCGAATGAAGGATGCCAACCACGGACCAGATGTCGTCGGGAAAAGCTACCTAGAGACGATCGCCGATATCCACTCGGCCCTAAGGCCGCGATCCTATTTCGAAGTTGGAGTCCAGTTTGGAAATACTCTTGAGCTGGCCAAGTGTGAAACGGTAGCGGTCGATCCCTACTTTGTCTGTGCAAAGAACATCATTGGCTCCAAGCCCCGCTGCTTTCTCTATCAGCAGACCAGCGACGATTTTTTCAAGAAAACGCGTCCGAGCAAGATTTTGGGCAAGCCTGTAGATTTGGCCTTTCTAGACGGCATGCATCTGTTCGAGTTCCTCCTGCGCGATTTCATCAACACCGAAAGAGAGTGCGCGGAAGGCTCAATCATTCTGCTGCACGACTGTCTCCCTCCCGGCTACAAGATGACCACCAGGGATATGAAAACGGCGATCGAACCTGCTGACAACAACTTTCCAGGGTGGTGGGCAGGTGACGTATGGAAGGTAGTTCCCACCCTGCTGAAGTATCGTCCCGATCTATCCGTGACTGTCACGGACTGCGCGCCGACCGGGTTGGTCGTCGTTACCAATCTCAACCCCGAGAGCACGGTTCTGCAGGACGCCTATGATGATATCTTGAAGACATTCAAAGCTGACAATCGGGATGAGTATGACGACTATTGGAAGTCGGTCAAAATCGTTCGTGAAACGGCGCTCAATATCGCGGCAAGGCACCGGCCGTTCGATGGATGCGGAAAGAGTTCCTGATATGGAAGCGATGGCCGAGCGGGTGACTGGGTTGGTCTCGTCTGCCCCCCGCGCGCCCGCTCCTATAAGTCGGAAGATCGCATCTTTTCGAAAGGCGACAGCCCAATTGACTCTGCGACGCTGTCAGCGCAAGTAGGTTTTCACTTTTCCGTTATCTGGATGTGATACCTGCATGATACCTGCTCTATTCCTTCATATTCAGAAGACCGCCGGGACGTCCATACTTGCAAAGGCATCCGAGCTGTATGATCGAGAAAATTGCTGCATGCACGGCGATTATCTCAGCCGCACACCGGAACAACTCGAACCCTTGATGATGGTATCCGGCCATTTCGGTTTCGATTACGCTGAACGCTTCATGACGGGACGTTACAGCTTTACCTTCCTCCGGGATCCCGTTGAACGGCTGCTTTCATATTACAGCTACTGTCGTGGCGCGACGAGAGATGAGTATGAAATCAATACGTTGGCACATGACAACGATGCTGAAATGTTCTTTCGGGCAGGAGAGACGGCTGACTCCAAGTTCGCTTCGCACATGTGGAATCATCAAGCATGCCAACTGGCGTCGGGCTGGGGCGCCTCGTTGGTCGGCAAGAGCGATATCGAGCCAGGCGGGTTGCCGCCGGACGAGCTCCTCGATCGGGCCAAAGCCAACCTAGCTCGCTTCGATTACGTTGGGCTGGTGGAGAATTTCGAGGCCGACAACGCCGCAATCTTCGCCGCGCTTGGCGATACATCGTCGAACGTTTTCCGGATCAACGCAGCGCCGGTCCGAACGATGCGAGAAGAACTGCCGTCATCGACCCTGGACCTGTTGGCGACGTTGACCGAGATCGATCAGCAACTCTACGACTGGGCGGTCCGATGGCGGGCGTCAGCGTATCAAACCCATAGAGATGGTACTGCGGCGGTTGCCGAATACGGGGCACGGCGTGCGTCACGCCGTGGCTAGCACGAAGCAGCGCTGGCTTCGAGGATGATCGAAGCGAACTTCTCTTTCGATGTGCCAGCCTGTCGATCCCGCCATAAACTCAATGTCGGCGACCTTATAATGATACGGGTCCGCGTCACCGTAAGTGGTTATGCCGCCTCTCGGATGTGAGATAGGCCGCCACAATGGCAGGCCATCATCACACACAAAAAAAGTCGCGAACAACCTACCGTCAGTCGCCATTGTCGGCCGAAGCTTCTCAAGGCAAGTTCGAATGAGGTTGATTGGCAGGTGCGTGAACAGCGACAAGGCCAAGGCGTAGTCGAACGTGGTACCCAATTTGCCAACATCAAAATCACCGGTCACCAGCAGATTGGCCCGCGGCACTTTGTTGGCCAGTCCCAACGGCGCCAGTTCCCTGTCGTATCCGGCGTCCATGATGCTAGCATTTATGTCCGCGCCGAAATAATTACCCGCGTCAAGATAATTGGCGAAGTGGACCCCGCCCCGGAAACTGCCGCAGCCAAGGTCAATCAGCCTGTGACGGGGCTGCAGGCCATTATCGACCAGCAAGTCGAATTGCAAGCGGCCGATTTCATCCCACATTCCACCGATGATCTGGCGATGGTCGCCTGACTCCATCGCTCGGGCGATGGCGTCCGTGCGATGATAAGCGCTTGGAAGTCTTTGATCGTTGGTCATCGAACGGTGCCCCGAATGGATGCGGAACAAATTCAGGCGGCTGCAATCTTGCGAACTAGGGGCGTGTCCGAGGTCAAATCAGCGGGGGTCAACTTGAAGGTCATCCCCAGGCTGAAGAAGCCGTAGTCAACCTCATCCGGGGCCGGCATAACCTTGAAGATCACGGCATCAAGTATGCGATGAAGGTATTGTCTTTCAAAATTTGCATTCCCCATCGCTCCAACGTTGATGAAATAAACTCCGGCCCGTAGCAGGCACTTAAACTCAAAGTTGACCTGCACAGACTCGCCTACCCCTAAGCTCTTCAGCCGAAGATCCGGCACCCGATCAGTATTTCCCCCACACAGTTCCACACCGTAAGGGGATTTGAACAGGGTGCCAAACGCGAGATCGTCGACGTCCGTGGTTGCAGTGAAGGTATATTGCACCGCGTAGACACAGCCTTGGGTCAGCACGTTGACCATTTCCCCACCGGTGTTGACAATCCGCACGTCGGCAATGCGCCCACCAGTCTCTTCATATGGCGTGATGGTCTGGCTGGTAAGCGCAGGGTCCCAAAAACCATCATCAACGATCTCCGACTGTTCGGGTCTCTGCGTCGGCAACTTCGTCGCTGGTGCATGATTGCCAATCACCGGCGGGCCGTCCGAATCGCTAGTGCCGGCAAGCGTCTTGATCTCTTCACGCACTTGTCTGGCCTCTTCGCCACGAAGATTGACAAGCCGCTGATATTGGCTGGCCACCCGCTTGGGTGTGCCCTCCAATATCTTCTCGCCGCCATCGATGAGAATTGCGCTGGTACACAATTGAATGATCGTCTGGGCGCCATGCGAGGTAAACAGGATAGTAGCTCCGGCGTCCTTGATCTGCTCGATGCGGGCCATGCATTTGCGCTGGAACGCCTCATCGCCCACCCCAAGCGCTTCGTCGACGACCAGGATGTCGGGATCGACATTGATCGCGGTAGCGAAGGCAAGTCGCATATACATGCCGGACGAATAGGTCTTGACGGGCTGATCGATGAAGTCGCCGATCTCCGCAAATCTTTCGATCTGCTCGAAACGCCAGGCCATCTCCTCCCGTGGGACGCCGAGAATGGAGGCATTGAGGTGGACATTCTCACGCCCGGTGAATTCGCGATTGAAGCCGGCACCGAGTTCAAGCAAGGCCGCGATCCGGCCGTTGACTTCAACCGTACCGCTGGTCGGTGGAAGCGTTCCGCAGATCACTTGCAGCAGCGTGGATTTTCCCGATCCATTACGGCCAATGATGCCAATCACTTGGCCGTGGCCGAGTTCGAAGGAGATGTCGTTGAGAGCCGCGAAGTCCTTGTAATAGCGGCGGGGTTGCATGCCCACTAAACGTTCCAATCGCGGCACGATCATCTGCTTGAAGCGGTCTTCCGGCCGCTCGAACATCGTGTATCGCTTGGTGACGCTGCGAACCTTGATCGCAAAGGGCCGGCTATCGCGCTCAGATGACATCGGCAAATCCCCCTCGTGTCTTCTCGAAGAACAGCCTGCCTAGCAGCGCGACGATCAAGGCAACGCAGAAATAGGCGGCCAGCGCCCACCATGAAGGCAGGGTATCCATGAGGACGACGGCACGGAAATTTTCGATCGGCACCGTCAGCGGGTTTAAAACCACCCAGGGCCGAAGCCATTCCGGCATCGATGTTCGGGGCGTGAACATGGGCGAGAGAAACATGGACGCCGTCAGAACCGGACCGATCATCTGGCTGATGTCGCGAAAATAGACCCCCAGAGAGGCCAAGACCCACGCAATTCCCTGCACCAGCAGGACGAAAGGAACAATCGTAAGGGGAGCGAGCAAGATATAGAGCGACAGGCTTCCGGTTATGATCAGGGTAAAGACCAGCAGCACGGCCAGACTGATTCCGAGTTGCACCATCGCGGAACCGGTGACCACCGCCGGCAGAATTTCGATCGGAAAGACGATCTTTTTCACGAAGGTCGCGTTGTTCAATATAGCCCCCGTCGATTTGGACAGAACCTCGGCATAGAAGTTGAAAAACATGAGGCCACAAAACAGGGCAAGCGCAAAGAATCCGACGGAGTGGTTCTGGTTGGCACCTGCGGCGGCCCATTTGACGCCGAACACGGAGCCAAACATCAGGGTGAAAACGGAAAGGGTGAGCAACGGCGTTAACAGCGCCCAACCAATCCCGAAAAACGAACCCTTGAACCTGCTGCTCACGTCCCTGCGAACAAGATTGGACAAGACCTGAAAATCGCGCTGACTAATCATCGGGTGGCCTTGTGTAGCTCTTTTATCGCCTGATCGATGTGGTCCATGGCCACTTCAACGTCAACCGTGGACTGCATGGCATAGGTCTTTGGCTGCCACGTTTCAGATGATCCATTAGAGTCACATAATATGACATTGTAGTCGAACTTCTTCAGGGCACAGATACGGCTGATCCATAATTCGACTACTCCGCCGCCGGCACCCCAGAAATTGATCCAGGCGTCGGGCATCAAGTCGAAAACCACCGTTCCCGCCTTCGACCATATCAGGTTGGCAAAGGCGGACCCATGCGCTCCGACGATAATTTCGGCATCTGTGAAAAGGTCGATCTGGTCCGAATAAGCCAGCACGGCCGGATCGATGACCTTGAAACCACGCTTGACCAGCGCAGCCTGAAGCGCGGCTTCGTTGGCTATCGTCCTACCGGAATTTGTGGTTTCGCTTGAACGCCCGAGATATATCCGTCTGGCAGGATAGTCTTGAACCGCCGGGGGAAGCACGAGCGTTCGCGACATCAGATCGGCTGTTTCCGGATGCGGGAAGAACGTGGTGAACGTGGTCAGAGCATTGGAGACAATGGCCGAACGGAACTTGTAGACAGCGGTGCTGGCCGCGTCGAGGATAAGAAAATGGTGTGGAAGGAAGCCCCAGACCGACAGCATCCTGATCAACCATTTTGGCGCTTTCGTCGACAGGACAACACGCAACCGCTCAGCAATGATCTCATCACGAAACGCCAACAATTGTGGAACCATATCAAAGACCACATGGCCGAACGCTTGGGAGTAGTGCATGGGAATGATCACGTCCGCATCGATCTCGGTCGCTGTTTCAGCCTTCAGATGCGCGCCTGCATCGTCTTCCACCAAATATTCAAGCTCTGTCACTTGCGACCTGACATAGCGGTAGATGCGCATCGTTTCGGCGATGACCTGGTTGTTCCGGGTGACGAGAGCCACGGCGATCGGATGCGCCACACAATTGTGAAACCGACCGAACCGCAATGGCGCTGCCTCATAGGGAACCGTCTTCAGCATGCGAGCGAATTCGTCGCCATTGACCACGCCTTTCGCGACGTGCAGTCGCGGAGCTAGTTCAGCCTCGACGTTGCAGGGAGAGAACGCGGTCCAAATGCAATCCTCGTTCGAAGTGAGCATTTCTTGTTTGCTCGACGCCACCCTGCCAATGGATTCGAGCGAAACCTCCTGGACATCGTGCCCTTCCAACTGGTGACGACTAGAGGCCATCGCAACCTGGTCCGGGAGATCAGCGATTACTTTTTTTTTTGCGCCGGCTCGGTTGCAGAGGACGGATTAACCACGCGTTTCGCGGCACGATAGGCAAAGCGGACGGCCTTGAACATCATTGGCCTGTCGTAAAGCCGGTGCGCCACCCTGAACTTCAGGGGCACCTTGATCGAACCGGGTTCAGGCATCGTCAGGACCGCCGGGCTCGTCGTCGTCAGCTTCGGCTGAGGTTGCTCAACCGCTTGGGCGTCCCGCGCCTTTTGAATGCTTCTCGCCGCAGTTTCCGTGATTTCGCGCTGCGGCTCAGGAGCGGTTTCATTCCCGGACTGCAAGCGGCTGGCTTCCTGCTTGAGCAAAGTCACCTTGCCATCGAGGTCAGCGACTTCCCGGATTTTTGCGGCACGGAGCTTTGCGATTTCGGCGTCCCTGGCTTCCTCGGGGATCGCCGCTAATTGCTGCCTGAGTTCGAACCGCACGCGTTCCGGCGCAACGTCGTAAATATCGTCAACCATCGACATGCCATTTTTCACGCGAAGCGTGGCCTCCAGGAACCCCCGGCCGTGTCTCCGGTCTGGTTCGAGATAGCATCCCTCGGCCCATTCGTTCCAAGCATTGATGAAGACCAGTTGATCGCCTTCCGCGCGATTGGCGCGCGTCAGCGAACTCGATCCCCGCAGCCAGCGCTCATAATTTGCAACGGTGGAGCCAAGAACGATCAATGAGCGATTCTTTACCCGGGCCGTATTGTCCCAATCAGGGAAAACGGTTCGATAGATCCGCTTGCGGCTATGGTCCCTCGATAGGAAATCGCGCGCAACGTTGGCATATTCGACCGGGTAGCCTTCGAATGGCTTATAGGTCGGCACGATCTCCTTCACACCATGGAATTTCATGTTGTGCGGCGGGAACTCGACGCCTGCGTCGAACTCATACTGCTCGTAGTCGTTATTGCCGTGAACGAGCGCGTTCACGATGTGAATTTCGCCGATACCCATCTTGCGGCAATGCTCCCGCCAGCGCTTACCTGCGGCCTTGGCGTCAGGAAGATGCTGCGGCCGGTAGACGACCAGCAACGGCTTGCCATCGACCCGCAGATAGCGGGGATCCTTGAAATAGGGAAAGAGGCTTTCGATGAAGCGCAACTCCCAATCCGGACCATAGGTCTGCGCGATTAGAACCTCGTGCTCGGCGGCGTCCCATCGGCGGGTCCAGTTTTCGTTCGCCCAGCACAGGCAGAAGCCCATGTCGATGCTCTTGTCGGTCAGGAAAGCATCGACCGGCTTCTCCATCAGCCGGTGGCCGTCGAACCAGTAGTAGTGAAAGCAGAAAGCGTCGATCCCGTGCTCCCTAGCGACCTCGGCCTGATCGCGGATGGTGTCCAGGACGCGAAGGTCGTAGTAGCCGAAATCGGTCGGATAGCGCGGTTGATTATGGCCATCGTAGAGCGGCTCCGCCTTCGCAACGTTGGTCCATTCGGTGAACCCTTTGCCCCACCATTCATCGTTCTCGGGGAACGGATGGAACTGCGGCAGATAGTAGGCAACATAACGCAGCGCCATTATCGCATGCTCAGGATCGACTTCACGATGCGACGGCCGGTCGGGCCGAGCATGCGGCCAACCATCGTTCTGAACGTCGGTCGCTGCTGTGGCGAATAGTGTGGCGGCGGGACAAACGGCAAATTCGAAACAGGCTTGCCGATTTTCGGGGGCGCGCGATCGAGCAGGACAAACTCATTCTTCGGCGAGTTCGCCAGTTCTGCCTTCACGACCGTCTGATAGATCTGCGAATAGGCGCCGAGTTCCAAAGCTGCCCGGACTTGTTCGGGCGTTTTCTTCCAGTTCTCGGCGAACTCTGTCATCTCGGGCGTCCGCACGACAAAGAGCGCGTCGACGATCTTCAGATTG
Organism: Mesorhizobium sp. XAP4; assembly: GCF_029269325.1. NCBI lineage: Bacteria > Pseudomonadati > Pseudomonadota > Alphaproteobacteria > Hyphomicrobiales > Phyllobacteriaceae > Mesorhizobium > Mesorhizobium sp. XAP4. Next base: position 498,900 of record NZ_JARIXW010000003.1, read on the forward strand.
GCTTGGCGGAAGAGGTGCTGAAGGTTCTTGGCGCCAAAGAAGCGGATATGTGTGCGATCGAGAAGGCCCCAGTCCCGGTAGTCGACATTGTCATCAAGCATCATCGCCATCATTGCGGCATGATTGGCGTTGGGGATCGACGAGACCACGCTGCCGCCAGGCCGCAGATAGCGGGTGACCTCCCTCAATGTCTCCCAGGGATTGACCAGATGCTCGAGCACATCCGCGATGACGACGGCATCGAAGCGTCGCTCACCGAAGACCTCGCCCCATCCTGGCGTGTTGAGATCGCCCTGGACCGCGTCGACGCAAAAGCTCTTCAGGATCGGAATGCAGTTCGGATCATATTCGAGCGCGGTAACCCGACAGCCGTTCAGAGCTATCAGTGGCTTGGCGATCGACCCCGGTCCGGCGCCGATTTCGAGGACATCCTTATCCCTGCCGACTAACCGCAACACATTTGCCGCAGCCGTGTCCGAATTCGGGTCGACATCGAAAACGTAGATATCTGCTGATGTCTTCTGTTTTGCGCTCACTTATCCGTGCCTCGTGTGTCTGCGCCAATCTTTCGGATCGGCAAAGCAAGCTTTGACAATGCTTTCGCAACTTTCCACGATTTGCTCTCGTGGATAAGCGTTAGCTCGCGCGCCGCTGCCTGAAGGCTTTCCGTCACGGCCGCCAATTGGCCTCTCAGGGCCGAAACGTCAAGGCCCTGCTTGTCGTACTGCTCGGTGAGCGATCCTAAATCCGCTTGGAGAGCTGACATCTGGCTGACATGCTTTGCGATTTCCTGTCTCGCATCTGTGAGTTGTGCCGAGCGCGTTGAGAGCTCGGCATTCAAGCTCGCGATCTCATCGATTCTCGTGGCCAACTCGCTTGACTTGGCGGCGATCTCCAATCGCAGTTGTTCTGCTTGGTCCCTCAGGGTCGAAACGTCCAGGCCCCGGCTGTCGTACTGCTCGGTGAGCGATCTCAAATCTGCCTGGAGAGCTGACATCTGGCTGACATACCTTGCGATTTCCTGTCTCGAATCTGCGAGTTGCGCCGAGCGCGTTGAGAGTTCGGCATTCAAGCTCGCAATCTCACCGATCCTTGTGGCCAACTCGGTGGCCAACTCGCTTGACTTCAGTCGCTCTGCTCTTATCTCACCCTCGACCGCCTGCCCTTCCATTGGGTTCTGGTCCTCAACCATCGCTACGATCTTTGATTTCAACGCATCGCGTTCCGCGCTAAGTTGATCGACTTGAGACATCAGCGCCCGGACATTGCCGACCAGTCTTAACTCTGTGGCGGCGTAATCGGTTGTCGGCGCGAGGCGCGCCTTGGTCTCACGCGCCAGCAATTCGGCAAACATGACTTGGCCAGCCGGCAGCCAACTGTCCTCAAATTCGTCATAGATTGCATCGAGTTCGGCGGTCGCTGCTGGCGAAGACGCGTCTTCCTCGAGGTCGAGCATGGCAACATAGGCTCGCTTGACCAGATCCGGCACGCCATCATTAGCCATGAGCAAGTCGACGCTCGCCAGATGGTGCTGGTGATCAGTCGACAGATAAGCTGCAATTTCTTTCTCGACAGAGCTAATCTTGCGCGGCCATTCGATCGAAAATCGTTCTGAGATCTTCTCCAGGGCAGGCCCGAAATCTCGAACCATCGACTCGTACGACAAGAAGACACGAGGTGAATTCCTAGTGCTTCTCTCGGAGGCCAGAACGTAGTTCAGCCAAACGAGGGAGGCGAATCCCAGATCCATTCCGTCGCGCTTTGCCAGCGATTTGGCGACCGACAGTGGATTGCGAGTGATCGTTACATAGTCAGTCTTGTACCTGAGCGATGTAAGCAGTTGCTGATAGATCGGCACAATGCGCGAAATCCGCGGCTCCTTGAGCACGATCGTTGGCATGCCGCCATATTCGCCATCGAGTAGGCGAGCGATCTCGTCGTGGTAGAATCTTAACCGGCTTGCCGACAGTTCCTCGACCCGGACCGGCCTCCAATCGTCCCACCGGCTACCAAGTTCGAGCAAGAGCTGCTCGTTCAGCAGGGCCAGATGCAATGGTTCCCAATAACCTGTCCGGTTGCTTTCGTCGGCGGGAATCAAGTTCTTTGGTGGAGCAACACCCAGCAGTTGAAGCACGCCGGCCAACGCGCTGGTGCCGGACCGATGCATGCCAAGAACCATCAAGCAGGTGCGCTCGCCCTGGCTTTCTCGCTTTAACTTCGAACTCTTCATTGTCGTCGCGGCAACAGCCATAATTGTATCCCATGGATGGGCAAGCCACAGAGCTGGCTTCTGCGATCATGAGCCTTGCCTGTACTCTACGCCGGTTTTGGAAGCTGCAACCGAGTCATTACGTCTCTGAAGGCCGTCCCAGTATGGAAATGGCCAGCGTGCCATCATGTCGCGACATGTTATGACTATAATGTGGCGCGCCCGCGCCCCACCTCTGGTAGCTTTGTCCTCTGCACGCACTCGACCCGCAAACTTGGCCTTCATAGCCATTTCGACCAGTTGCGTCGTAGCGAGGTCGAGAGCAGAGTCAATTGCGGCAAAACCGAAACAACGCTGACGCGGCGGCAGTGTCCAAATCGCAACGCACCGATCGGACTCCACCGATCCAGTAACAGGGCGTCAAGCTTACTCGTATTCACGCTCTTGTCCGAAAAAACCTCTGGCTATGCCCTCGCACCCGCAGTATGCGATACAGGACGGCGGGGGTCGGGGATGGCACTTGGGTAAGGTGATTGATCGCGAAGTATCTTCGTGTTCGCACCTCGCTGGTGTCGATGCCCTTGAGCCTGGAGTCTAGTGCCGTCCAATGAACTCCCACCTAGAAGCTGTGTTCGGGCTCAGGCCACAGATGCGGCGCGCCTTCATCATGGTCCAGGACGTGGTCATGGTCCTGGTCGCCGTGGCACTCAGCCTTATCCTTTCGCGGTCGAATCTTTCGTTCGAAGCGTTCTCTGAGGAGGGCTTGGCGACATGGGCGGGCATCGTCGTCATCAGCCATTTGTTGTTCCGCTACAGTGGCCTTTACACCACCGTGTGGCGCTTCGCCTCGACGCCGGACTTTTTCAACATCCTGAAGAGCTGCGCGATTTTGACGTTCACTCTTTACATGGCGTCGCTGCTGCTGCGTTTTTACCGGCCGGTGGCGGGGCTCAACGAGCGTCAGTTCATCGTCTTCTTCCTCGTCTCCTTCACCATCATATCGGCACCCCGGCTGTTCTACCGCTTCCTGCGTGACGGCGCGAGCTGGGGGATTCTGAGCCGCAAGACCGACCAGCAGGCCAAGCGCGCTCTGTTTGTCGGCCGGCTCGGCGAGGCCGACCTGATCATTCGCTTCACCCGCACGGCGCAACCGGCGGACTATTCCATCGCAGGCATCATGGCCACCGAGCGCGGCGCACCGTTGGGCACGCGGATTCAAGGTGTTCCCGTAGTGGCGACCATGCCGCGCCTGATCGATGTCCTGGAAGACTATGCGACCGGCACCAAGAGCCTGGACCTGCTGATTTTCGGCAGCGGCGCCGAGCACGAAATCGAGGACTATTCGGAACTTGTGCGCATTGCCCGGCACGGCGAGATAAATGTGGTGCAGTTCTCGGGCCTTTCGGAGTTGGAACAGCACGGAAAGCTGGTTCTCGACACCGTCGAGATGGAAACGATCCTGCGCCGGCCGACGGTCGCGTCCGATATCCAGCGCATCGGCGCCTTTGTCGGCGGCAAACGCGTTCTGGTGACCGGCGGCGCCGGTTCGATCGGCCAGACGCTGGTCAGGCGGTCGCTGGAACTCGGAGCCGAGGCGGTGCTGGTCGCCGACAACTCTGAGTTCGGCATTTTCCAGCTGAGCCAGTATGTTGACGAGAAGGACCACGACCGCCTCAAGGTCCGCATCGTCGATGTCGCGGACCGGCGCCAGATAACGCGTGTCGTCACGGAATTCCGGCCGGACATCATCTTTCATGCCGCGGCCCTCAAGCATGTTCCGCTGCTCGAGGAAAACTGGGATTCGGCCATCCAGACCAATATCTTCGGAACGCTCGTCTGTGCCGAGGTCGCCGCCAAGTGCGGGGTTGCGCAATTTGTCCTGATATCGAGCGACAAGGCGGTGGATCCCTCGTCAGTGCTCGGCATGACGAAGCGGGCCGCCGAACAGATCATCAGCGCCTTGCATGGCACGCCGGCAGGCGAGACAAGCGGGCGTCGCCCGGCCACCAAGTTCATTGCAGTGCGGTTCGGCAACGTCTTCGGCAGCAATGGTTCGGTGGCGACCATATTCCAGGCGCAGATCGAGGCCGGAGGGCCCGTCACCATCACCGACCGGCGCATGACGCGCTATTTCATGACCGTGGCCGAAGCCGTCGATCTCGTCATCATGTCGGCGGCCGACGCCGCGTCGCGGCAGAGCGGAGACGATTATGCCGTCTATATGCTCGACATGGGCAAGCCGGTGCCGATCCTTGAAGTGGCCGAAACGATGATCCGCTTGTCCGGAAAGAGCCCATACAAGGACGTCGCGATCCGGTTCACCGGCATAAGGCCGGGTGAAAAACTCCACGAAACGCTGCATGGCGAAGACGAGGAACTCGTCGAACTCGGCATCTCGAAGATTTTCGGCCTCAGCACGGACGTCGTGGAATGGTCGGATGTCCAGGTCGCGCTCACGGCGCTGCAGCAGTCGGCGAAAAACCAGGACAAGGCTGCCGCGCTCGCCGCATTGGCAGGTCTCGACCGCGCCAAGAAGGCCAGGGCAAGTGCACGTCAAGACGCAATTCCGAAGACGGCCGGGCAGGCGACCTAGAACAATTCCGGGAAAAGCGCACGGCGCTTACCTTTGGGAATTGCGCCAAATCAAAGAGATAGATCCAATCAGAATCAGAAAGCGATCTTGCTCGTGAGCAAAGATGATCTGCGCATCGCGGTCCTGATGGGCACGAAAGACGGCGCCGCCTTCATCGAGGAGCAGCTGCAGTCCCTGCTCGAGCAGTCGCACCCTCTGGTCGACCTGTGGATATCCGACGATGGCTCCGTCGATGGCACGACCGCCATCATCGAGGCATGGAAATCCCGCTGGCGGCCCAAGGGTCGAATGACGCTCGTCGAGGGGCCGCGGCAAGGCTTCGCCGCCAATTTCCGCTCCATGATCGTCGATCGACGCATCGAGGCGGACTGCTATGCCTTCTGCGACCAGGACGATATCTGGGAGCCCGACAGGCTGGAGAGCGCTATCGACTGGATGCGGACCCAGGATGCGAAAATCCCGCTGATGTTTTGTTCGCGAACCGCGACCATGACGGAAACAGGAAGCCTTGTCGGCCATTCGCCTTTGTTTGCCCGGCCGCCAACCTTTCGCAACGCGCTTGTGCAAAGCATCGCCGGCGGCAACACCATCCTGCTCAACGCAGCGGCACGCGACCTGCTGGCCATGGCCTCCACGCGGACCGGGTTCGTCAGCCACGACTGGTGGGCCTATCTCATCGTGACCGCTGCCGGCGGCATCGTCCGCTACGATCCGCGGCCGCTGGTGCGCTACCGGCAGCATGCGGCAAACCTGGTCGGCGCCAACGTGTCCTGGAAAGCAAGGGTGTCCCGGCTTGGCCGCCTGTTCAAGGGGGAATTCGCCGGCTGGACGGACCTCAACCTTGATGGCCTCGCCGTCAATCGCGACCTCCTGACCGAGGACGCGGCGGCGTGCCTCGACCTTTTCACCCGCGGGCGCAGCGGCGGCCTTTTCCGCCGCTTGGCAGGCCTGCACCAAAGCGGCGTCTATCGGCAGACCGTTTCCGGAAACCTGGGGCTCTATCTCGCCTTCATCCTGGGGCGCATCTGAACATTGCGACGGCTGCGTGGCGCGCTTGGTCAAGAGATCGGCTCATGCTACGTCGACCGGATTGACGGCATTGGCCTGCGGCATTGCCTCGGGACTTCGGCAGGGAGCACTATCGGCCGTTCATGAAGGCAGCCAAACAAATCTTCGATCTTGCCGGTGCGGCTCTGCTGCTGCTGGCGACATCTCCTGTCTTGGCGCTCACCGTCCTTGCCGTTCGGGCATCGTCGCCGGGCCCGGCTATTTTTTCACAGGTGCGGGTCGGCCGTGACGGTCGGCTTTTCCGCTGCCACAAGTTGCGCACGATGTATGTCGGGACGCCGTCGCTACCCTCGCATGAGGCGCCGGCGGATTCCGTGACATCGGTTGGAAAGGTCTTGCGGAAGTTCAAGCTCGATGAGCTGCCGCAATTCTGGAACGTCTTGAAGGGGGAAATGAGCCTGGTCGGGCCGCGGCCCTGCCTGCCGACCCAGACGGAATTGATCGAGTGTCGCAGGCGGCTGGGGGTTTTGGCGGCGCTGCCGGGCATAACCGGCCTGGCCCAGATCAGGGGCATCGACATGTCTAACCCGGAGCTCTTGGCGCAAACGGATGCTGCCTACCTCCGCACCGCGTCGTTCTGGCTCGATCTTCGGATCCTGTTTGGAACGCTCTACCGCTGAGCAGACCATGAAAAGATCATGGTCAAGCAAGAAAGTCAGGATCTGCTGAGCCGCGCCAGCTCGGCCAGCCGCTCAAGCGTGCCGGCTTCGGGCGTCCACCCCTGCGATACCAGCAGGGCGGGGTCGCATATTTGTGTCGCGGTCAGGCTGTCCCAGAACGCCCGCCTGCCGAGTGCGGCCACCACCGGCCGTATCAGCCCGGCCGGCATCGCCATCAGGCGCACAGGCCGCCCCAAACCTCTGCGAAAGGCGGCGATGACGGCGTCGAGGGCGACCGGCGGCACATCGGCGCCGACATAGATCGGGCGAAGCAGCCCGGAATGGCTGAGCAGGTGCGACACTGCTCGCACCGCGGCCTCGGAAGACATCAGCGAACGGATTCCGGTCAAGGCACCAGTCGGCAGCGGCAGCGGCGTATCGGCAAGGCGCATCAGCGTTGCCAGATTTCCCCTCATGCCACTTCCATAGACCGGAGGCAGGCGCAACACGGCGGCGTCGGAGCGGCCATGCGACGCATAGGCGTCCAAAACCGTGATCTCGCTTTCGCGCTTCGAGCGTCCATAGGCGCATTGTGGGGCAGGAAGCGTGTCCTCGTCGATCGTTGCGCTGACGTGCGCGCCGATCACCGCCCGGATCGAGGAGAGATGAATGAAACGTCCGCTTATCTGGGCCGCCGCTGCATGCGCCAGCCTTGCGCTCAGTTCCACATTGGCCGCCTGGTAATCGGCTTCGGTTGCATTTCCCCGATCATTGTTGAGGCCAGCGCAATGGACGACGTCAGTCATATGCCGGGTCAGTTCCAGGAAGGCGGCGGCCGGCGCATCGAAGCCGGGCATCGGCACAGTCTCGTTCTCCGAACCAAGCCTCTCGGGATGGCGGGAGGCGAGGCGAAGCTCGGCACCGGCTTCGCGTAAGTGGCGCACGACAAGACGCCCGATGAAACCTGTCGCGCCCGTGACCAGAACCTTCATGGCCTTGCCCGAGACAGGTCTTGCGTGACTGGTGCAAGTGCCGGTTCGTCCAGCAAAGGAACATGACGTCCGGAGGCGAGATATGTTCCGCTCACCAGGAAGACCATCAGCACCGAGTCCAGAATGTCATGGCCGACCAGGATGCCTGTCATTCCGGCCGTCAGATAGGTGATCACCACGACGACAATCATGGTGGCGCCGAACCGCTCGTTCGGATCGCTGCTGTTTCGCAAGACCCGGGCGGCATTTCCAGCGGCAACGATAAAGATCGCTGCCAGCGTCACGGCGCCCAGAATTCCTGCTTGCACCAAGGCGGTCAGGAAGCCGTTGTGGAAATGGTTGAAGCCTGTGTCCATCGCGAACTGCTCATGAAAGCCCTGTTTGATCAGAAGCTGGGTTGCACCCACACCGTGCCCGAACAGTGGCATGTCATGGAATGCTTTGAGGCCGATCTCCCAAAGCGCAACACGTATTCCCAACGAGGTGTCGTAGTTGCCGCTAGCTCCAAGCGCACCCCAATCGGAGCGCAAAAAGTCGACCCGCCCGGATATCGCCTGGAAGCTGGAAGCGGCGATCACGACGCCGACTGCCGCCAGCAGCAGCAGCAGGCGAACGGCATTCCTGCCCCTGAGCCTGTGCCGGTTGATCAACATGACGGCTATGCCGGCAATCAGCAGTGCCAGCCAGATGGTACGCGAGCCGGAATAGATGACGGCGATCGTCCCGGCCAGTGTCGCGTAGAAGAGGGGTGTCCGGGCTTGCTCAATACTGGACAAGGCGCCAGCCACACACGTCACCACGGCAAGGCAGACGACGGTTGCGAAGACGATCGGATTTCCGGCTCCCCCCTCCGCCCTGACGCCAATCCAATATTGCTGGATGACGGCCATGAGCAGCGCGACAAAGCAGGCGGCCATGCTGGAAAGCACGACGATGCGGGCAAGCGTGGTTTTCTGCGTGTTGCTCCAGGTCGAATAGGACACGGGAAAAAACAGGAAGGTGACGAGCGGGATAAGATGCGGCGCATCCCGGACAAACGAGTTGTTGACGATGGACGCCAGGAGATTGGCGGCGCAGTAGGCATAGATCGCGACCGTCATCCAGATCATGGGCCGGTCGGCGTTGAAGCGCCTTTTCCCTAAAGCAATCAGCAGGGCGGACGAAAGGCCTCCGCAATTGAACACAAAGCTGACCACCGACCCCAGAACCGGTGGAAAAAAGAAGCAAAGGATGGAGAAGTAGTTGTTGATCCGCGAAGGCGAGAATTGCTGTGTGAGGGATGAAAGCCGGTTCAATTTTCGGGCTCGCTGTTTTCGGCAAGTGTCATGCGGCGGATCTTGTTTAGCGAAGTTGAATGCGCTCGCCTCGAAATTGCCCATGCCTCATAACGCGCTTGCCCGCTGCCGAAGCTGGTATAGCGGCCGCCCCCCGTTTTCGATAGTGTATCTGGTGGATTGCCACCGAAAATCGGCGGCAGGCGACGGTCGGCCAAGGGAAGTCGCTTGAAAGCCGTAGCCGGCCATTCAAGCAATATTTTCCCCGCGTTTTCTCGGTTGTTGAGCTTGCGGGCAGGAATTTCCGGGTTTGATGGTATCTGTGGAAAATTCATTCTCGAACCATGTGCGGCCGGGCCAGTCTTGCATTGTTCTTGACAACGGCGATCTGCTAGAACGCCGGCACGAGGAAGATTGTCCAGAAACAAGGCTCGAACCGGGCGCAAAAGCTCGATGATTTGAGGCAGGTCTTCTGTTGGAAATACGAAAGAACGCCCACGGTCCATGACAACAGCGCTTACGCATCTTCAGCGGCTTGAGGCCGAGTCCATCCATATATTCCGCGAGGTTGCGGCCGCCTTTGCCAAGCCGGTCATGCTCTATTCGGTCGGCAAGGATTCATCCGTGTTGATGCATCTGGCGATGAAGGCGTTTTATCCCGCCAAGCCGCCATTTCCCTTTCTTCACGTCGACACGACGTGGAAGTTCCGCGAGATGATCGCCTTTCGCGATCAGATGGCGCAGAAACTCGGCTTCGATCTCCTGGTTCATGTCAACGAAGACGGCGTGCGCGACAACATCAATCCGTTCGACCATGGTTCGAACACCCACACCCATGTCATGAAGACCGTGGCGCTGCGCCAGGCGCTCGACAAATACGGCTTCGACGCGGCCTTTGGCGGCGCACGTCGCGACGAGGAGAAATCGCGCGCCAAGGAGCGCATCTTTTCCTTCCGCAATGCCCAGCATGTGTGGGATCCGAAGAACCAGCGCCCCGAAATGTGGAAGATATTCAACACCCGCATCGCATCGGGTGAATCGATCCGCGTCTTTCCGCTGTCGAACTGGACCGAGCTGGATATCTGGCAGTACATCCTGCAGGAAAGTATCCCGATCGTGCCGCTCTATTTCGCCAAGGAACGGCCGGTGGTGGAACGCGACGGCATGCTGATCCTGCGGGACGACGAGCGCATGAAACTCCGCCCCGACGAGACAGTGGAGAACCGGCTCGTGCGGTTCCGCACGCTTGGCTGCTATCCGCTGACTGGCGCCATCGAATCGGAGGCCGACACGCTGGAAGCCATCGTCGGCGAAATGCTGACGGCACGGACATCCGAACGGCAGGGTCGCCTGATCGACCGCGATGAAGCCGGCTCGATGGAAAAGAAGAAGCGCGAGGGGTACTTTTGACCATGCGCCACATCATGGCAAAGAGCCTCGCCCCCACCGACGGCGTTCGCGACTATCTGGCGGCGCAGGAGAAGAAGTCGCTGCTGCGCTTCCTGACCTGCGGCTCGGTCGATGACGGCAAGTCGACGCTGATCGGGCGCCTGCTGTCCGACACCAAGCAGATTTTCGAGGACCAGCTCGCCGCGCTCGAACGCGATTCGCGCAAGCATGGCACGACGGGCGACGACATCGATTTCGCACTGCTGGTCGACGGCCTCGAGGCCGAGCGTGAGCAAGGCATCACCATCGACGTCGCCTACCGTTTCTTTGCCACGCCGAAGCGCAAATTCATCGTCGCCGACACACCTGGCCACGAGCAATACACCCGCAACATGGCCACCGGCGCCTCGACCGCCGACCTGGCGATCGTGCTGATCGATGCCCGGCAGGGTGTGCTTCGCCAGACAAGGCGACATTCGATCATCGCCTCGCTGCTCGGCATCCGGCACGTCGTGCTGGCCGTCAACAAGATCGATCTTGTCGATTTCGATCAGACGGTTTTCGACCGGATCGTCGAAGACTACGGGCAATTCTCGCGCGATCTCGGCTTCCAGACGATTGTGCCGATCCCGATGTCGGCCCGTTATGGCGATAATGTCAGCCGTCGGTCGGAAAGCATGGAATGGTATTCCGGCCCAACGCTGATCGAGCATCTCGAAACCGTGTCGGTCGACCAAGCGATGGTCGAACTGCCGTTCCGTTTCCCGGTCCAGTATGTCAATCGTCCCAATCTCGACTTTCGCGGCTTTGCCGGCACGGTCGCTTCCGGCTCGGTTGCGCCCGGCGACGAGGTCGTTGTCGCCAAGTCGGGCAAATCCTCGCGCGTCAAGCGGATCGTCTCGTATGGCGGCGATCTCGCCCAGGCGGCTGCCGGACAGGCCGTCACGCTCGTCCTCGACGACGAAGTCGAAATCTCGCGCGGCAACATGCTGGTTTCGCCTGCCGCACGGCCGCAGGTCGCCGACCAGTTCGCCGCCAATATCGTCTGGTTCGACGAGCATGCGCTGCTGCCGGGCCGCTCCTACATCCTGCGCACCGAGACCGACCAGACCAGCGCCACCGTCACCGATCTGAAATACCGGATCAACGTCAACGACTTTGCCCATGAAGCGGCCAAGTCGCTCGAAATGAACGAAGTCGGCATCTGCAACATCTCGACGCGGACGCCGATCGCCTTTGATCCCTTCGCCGAAAACCGCACAACCGGCGCCTTCATCCTGATCGACCGCATCTCCAACGCCACGGTCGGCGCCGGCATGATCCTGCACTCGCTGCGCCGCGCCGAAAACATCCATTGGCAGTCGCTCGATGTCGGCAAGCGCGTGCGCGCCGACATGAAGAACCAGCGGCCCGCCGTGTTCTGGTTCACCGGGCTGTCGGGATCCGGCAAGTCGACCATCGCCAACCTGTTCGAAAAGAAGCTGTTCGCCACCGGCCGTCATACTTATATCCTCGACGGCGACAACGTCCGTCACGGTCTCAATCGCGATCTTGGCTTTACCGATGCCGATCGCGTCGAGAACATCCGCCGCGTCGCCGAGGTGGCGCGTTTGATGGCCGATGCCGGGTTGATCGTCATTGTTTCGTTCATTTCGCCGTTCAGCGCCGAACGGCGCATGGCACGTGAATTGATGGCCGACGGAGAATTCGTCGAGGTGTTCGTCGATACGCCCTTCGAGGAATGCGCCAGGCGTGATCCGAAGGGCCTCTATGCGCGCGCGCTGAATGGCGAGATCAAGAATTTCACCGGCGTCGATTCCCCTTATGAAGCGCCGGAAACCCCGGAGATCCATCTGCAGACACTCGGCAAATCGGCCGAAGAGATGGTCGACGCCCTGGAACACTGGCTGAACGAGCGCGACATTGCCGAAGACCAATATGATAGCGGCGGCGGCATCTGACGACAGGCTGATGCTTGAAATCTTCGAGCGCCTGGCCTTGTCGGCCGGGCGCGAGGTGATGCGCGTGTTCCACGCCGGCTGTGCGGTTGACCGCAAGTCCGACGCCTCGCCGGTGACCGAGGCGGACCGCGAGAGCGAAAAGATCATTCTCGCCGGACTGCGTGCCGCATTTCCCGATGTCCCGTGCGTGGCCGAGGAAGAAGCTTCCGCCGGCATCGTGCCGCCCGACCTAAATGGGGCTTTCTTCCTGATCGATCCGCTCGACGGCACCAAGGAATTCGTCAACCGCCGCACCGATTTCACCGTCAACATAGCGCTGGTACGCGATGGCGTGCCGGAAGTCGGCGTCGTCTTTGCGCCCTGCACTGGCCGCTTCTTTTCCGGCCTGCCGGGAAGGGCGGAATCTCTCGAGATCGATGGCGGCTACCAGATCGTCGGCCGCCGGCCGATCTCGGTGAGAACGGCCGTGGCGCCGCTGGCCGTCGTCGCCAGCCGTTCCCACAACACGCCGGAAACCGAGGCCTATATTCGCGACCTTGGTGCCGCCGAAATCGTCTCGGTCGGTTCGTCCTTGAAATTCTGCCTTCTCGCCAGTGCCGAGGCTGATGTCTATCCGCGCTTCGGCCGCACCATGGAATGGGACACGGCGGCAGGCGACGCCATCCTGCGCGCCGCCGGTGGCATGACGCGCACGCTCGATGGCCAGCCTCTGGTCTATGGGAAGCGCCGGCAAAGCGACGACGAGGATTTCGCCAATCCGCATTTCATTGCCAGCGGCGGGGCAGGGGTCAGCCCCGCCTGAGAAGGCCCGGTAGCTTACTCGGCCGCTGCCTGCGCCGAATTCGAGCCTATATAGTTGCGGATCGTCTCGATGATGCGGTCCTGGTCGGCTTCGCTGAGATAAGGGTGCATCGGCAGGCACAGGATCCGCTTCGGCAGGTCTTCCGAAACGGCAAGGCCGGTCGGCGTGCGCGGATAGTCGCGATAAGCGACCTGGGCATGCAGCGGCTTCACATAGTAGATGACAGACGGAATGCCCTTTTCGCCGAGATGCGCCCTCAGCTCGTCGCGCTTCGGCGTCTCGATGGCGTATTGCGCCCAGGCCGAACGGCTGCCGTCCAGATTGCGGGCGGCGGTAACGACGTCGCCAAGCCCATCGGCATAGCGCTTTGCCACGACCTGCCGGGCGACCATCTCGTCTTCGAGAATGGCCAGCTTCTCGATGAGGATCGCCGCCTGTATCGTGTCGAGCCGCGAATTGATGCCGACGCGGACATTGTCGTACTGCGTCTCGCCCTTGCCATGAAAGGCGAACGAGCGAAGCTGTTCGGCCAGCGCATCGTCATTGGTGAACATCGCGCCGCCGTCGCCGTAGCAGCCAAGCGGTTTTGCCGGATAGAAGCTGGTCGAGCCGACCGCACCGAAGGAGCCGCACATCTTGCCGTCGAGCGAACCGCCCAGCGACTGGGCGGCATCCTCGATCACCATCAGGCCTTCGCGGTTGGCGATCGCCATGATCGCCTCGTAATCGGCGGCAAGGCCAAACAGATCGACGGGAATGATTGCCTTCGGCTTCAGCCTTCCTTCCTTCTTGATCATGGCAATGGCCGCTTCGAGGCTGGCAATGTCGATGTTGTAGCTGTGCGGGTCGACATCGACGAACACCGGCTCGGCCTTGGCCAGCGCCACCACTTCGGCGGTGGCGGCGAACGTGAAGCTCGGCACGAACACCGCGTCACCCGGGCCGACGCCGGCTGCAAACAGCGGCAACAGCAGCGCGTCGGTGCCGTTGGCGCAGGCCACGACATGCTTGGTACCGATATAGGCGGCAAGCTTGTTCTCGAATTCGGTGACTTGCGGGCCAAGAATATAGCGGCCCTCGTCGACGACACGGTCGATCGCGGCCTTCAGCCGGTCGCGGATTCGTTCGCGCTGCGCGCCTAGATCGATGAACTGCATGTCGGCCTCAAAATGGGTTAGCCAGATAATCGGCCGCTGGTACCAGAGTTGCGCTTGCCGAGAAAGCCGGGCAGGCGGAGCCCTAAATTGCGGAAGTGTCGCAGTCCGTTACCAGTTTTCCCGGCGAATGTCAGTCAGATGCCGGAAATCCGGGCTTCGTCGGGCGCTATCCCGCCCTTATAGCCTTGGAAAGAGCCCCTGCGAAACATAAAGTGATCGATTGGGCTCAACTTATGTTGAGCGTTGCTCAGGCGATTTCATGTCGCCAGGGTGGATTGGCGCCGGCCCGCGACACGGTCACTGCCGCCGCCTTCGCGCCGAGCGCCAGCGCCTTATGGATGGCGTCTTCCGACAGTCCGGAAATCGCCGCCTTCGTCAGCAGGCCTTGCTCGTGCAGCGAGGCGAGGATGCCGGCGTTGAACGTGTCGCCGGCGCCGACCGTGTCGACCACCTCGACCCTTTCGGGCATCACCGTGACGGCGTGCTCCTTGCTGTAGCCGATCGCGCCTTCGCCGCCATGGGTGACGACGATCAGCTTCGGGCCGCGGTCCAGCCAGTTGCGGATGACATCCTCATGCGAGCCGGCTTCGCCGAACCAGTTCAGGTCTTCGTCCGACAGTTTCACGATGTCGGCCATCGCCATCATGGTGCGAATGCGCTTGAGGTGCTTGGCCTTGTCCGGGATGAAGTTCGGCCGGATGTTGGGGTCGAGCATCATGACGCGGCTTTCATGCTCGCGCCGCATGAACTCTTCATAGGCACTGCCGGCGGGCTCGGAAATCAGGCTGATGGCGCCGAACAGCATGGCTTCGATCTCGTTGCCGAGCTGCGGCAAATCGTCGATCGTCAGCATGCGTCCGGCGGTGTTCTCGTCATAGAAAGTGTACGTCGCCTGGCCGTTGGTGAGCTTGACGAAGGCCAGCGTGGTTGGCCGTGGCGAGGTGTGTGCATAGGTGGAACTGACCTTGCTCGCCCCAAGCGCATCCCGGAATTGGCCGCCGAACAGATCCGACGACAGGCCGGAAAAGAAGCCGGCCGGCGCGCCGAGCCGGCCAAGTGCGATTGCCGTGTTGAACACGGCGCCGCCGACATAAGGCGCAAAGGCCGGCTCGCCCGCTGTCGTCGTGCGCGGCAGCATGTCGATCAGGGCTTCGCCGCAGCAGAGGATCATGGCTTCTTGGTCTCCGGCGGATAGATCACGCCCTTGCGTATGATGATGTTGGCGTAGAGCCGCGGCTCGCTTGTCGCGACGATGGCATGCGCCGATTTGACCCGTGCATAGAAGTCGGCGCCGGCCAGCGCAACCACCTTGCGGCCTGGCGCCCGTTTGGCGCAGATCGCTTCGATCTCATGATGGACAGGATCGGCAAGCGAGGGATCGCCTCGGACCGAGGCGCGAAACAGCGCCTCCGGCACGGCGTCATCGACAGGCAGGACACTCAATATCGCGTCGAGTACCGGGATAAGAGGGTGGCCATCGGCGCGTACCAGTCGGGTTGCCTGCTGTTCCGCCGGATAGTTTCCGTCGACAAGGGCGATTTCGTCGCCATGGCCCATGCCGCGCAGGATCGCCAGAAGCTCCGGACCGAGCAGCGCCGGGATTCCGACCAGCATCAGGCGCTCCTGGAAATCGTCGTCGAGCCGATCAGGAAGCGTTCGGAAAGCGGCAGGCTGGCGCCGCCGAGCGCCCGGGCATGGATACCGACGGTTCCCTCGCGAATGGCGGGCAGCTTCAAGCCTTCGCCGTCGATCGTGGCGATTGCCGCAATGATGGCGTCGACCAGCTGGCGGCGCACCGCCTTCGGCATCCAGCCGTCGATCACCGCCGCTTCGAAATCGATGATCGAGGATGCGGCGACGATGGCGTAAGCGAGCGCCCTTGAGGCGCTGGCGATCCAGCCGTCGAGTTCGGGTCCGATCTCGCCCCAGTCTTCCGGCGAGGTCCACAGATGCGAGGCCTCGATGCCGCGCGCATTGAGCGCCTTTTCGAGCATGGCGATGGAAGCGACATCGATCAGTTGGGTCGGCTTGCCGTCCGGCCCGGGCACGGGCATGGAGCCGAGCGCTCCGGCATTGCCGGTCGGGCCGCCAAAAAGCCGGCCGTTCAGCACGATGCCGCCACCGGCAAAGGCGCCGATATAGAAATAGACGAAGTCACGCGCAGCGCCCGCCTGCCCGAAGACGAGTTCGGCGCCGCAGGCCGACGTGGCGTCGTTCTGCAAATAGACCGGAAAATCGCATTGCGCCTGGATGTCGGCCCTGATGTCGCGGTGACGCCATTCGTCCATCACGTCGCGCGGGGCGCCGGCGGTATCGGCCCAGTTCCACAATTCGAACGGCATGGCGATGCCCAGCCCGGCGATGCGCTTGTCTTGCGCGGGCGTCAGCTCGCCGCGCATCTGCCGCATGCCGTTGCTGACGAAGTCCACCGTCTCGCGCGGCGCCGGGTAGCGATAGGAATGCTGCAGCATCGAACGGACATTGCCAAGGAAGTCGATCAACACCAGTTCAGCGCTGCGGCGGCCGATCTTCAGGCCGATGAAGAAAGCGCCTTCGGGATTGAGCGCCATCGGGATGGAAGGCTGGCCGATCTTGCCGCGCAACGGCGCCTGACGCAGCAGGAGGCTTTCTTCCTCCAGCTCGCGCATGATGACGGAAACCGTCTGCGCCGAAAGTCCGGTCATGCGGGCGATGTCGGATTTTGCCAGGCTGCCGTGTTGACGCACCAGCGACAGCACCAACCGCTCATTGTGATCGCGCATGCCGCTCTGGTTGGTGCCGCGGTGAATGAGACTGTCATTCACCTCGGGCGAACCGTGCCTCGCAATGGCCGTTTCCACCCTGTTCCTCCCGTCGTTTCCCCTCAATGCTTTTGGGCCAGAATGGGTGAACGAAGCAATGCTGTCAATAATAAATAAGAGTGATTTAATTATTGACAGGGGCTTCGGCCTGGTGTCTGTTAAGGCAGCGTCCACGCTGGGAGAATTTCGTTGGATGCGCTGCAGGTGCCGGTTGGCCGGCATCGGAATGGTTCCACTGGGAGGAAAATCGTGACCAATACAAAATTGTTGAAATCGACCGTGTTTGCCGCCGCGGCTCTGGGGCTGATGGCGTTTGCCTCGTCCGCATCCGCGGCCGGTGTCGGCGCCTGCCTGATCACCAAGACCGACACCAATCCCTTCTTCGTCAAGATGAAGGAAGGCGCGACCGCGAAGGCCAAGGAGCTCGGCGTCGACCTCAAGACCTATGCCGGCAAGATCGACGGCGACAGCGAGAGCCAGGTCGCGGCGATCGAAAGCTGCATCGCCGACGGCGCCAAGGGTATCCTGATCACCGCATCCGACACCAAGGGCATCGTGCCGACCGTGAAGAAGGCGCGTGATGCCGGCCTGCTGGTGATCGCGCTCGACACGCCGCTCGATCCGATCGACGCCGCCGATGCGACCTTCGCGACGGACAATCTCGAGGCAGGCAAGCTGATCGGGGCCTGGGCCGCCGCCACGCTCGGCGACAAGGCCAAGGACGCCAAGATCGGTTTCCTTGACCTGACGCCTTCGCAGCCGACTGTCGACGTGCTGCGCGACCAAGGCTTCATGATGGGCTACGGCATCGACGTGAAGGATCCCAACAAGATCGGCGACGAGACCGATCCGCGCATCGTCGGCCATGACGTCACCAACGGCAACGAAGAGGGCGGCCGCAAGGCGATGGAGAACCTCCTGCAGAAGGACAACACCATCAACGTCATCCACACCATCAACGAGCCGGCCGCTGTCGGCGCCTACCAGGCGCTCAAGGCTGTCGGCCTCGAAAGCCAGGTGCTGATCGTTTCCGTCGACGGCGGCTGCCCCGGCGTGAAGTCGGTGGCCGAAGGTGTCATCGGCGCCACTTCGCAGCAATACCCGCTGCAGATGGCTGCACTCGGCATCGAGGCGATCGCCGCCTTTGCCAAGGACGGAACCAAGCCGAAGCCGACCGAAGGCAAGAACTTCTTCG
The DNA here is from genome assembly GCF_029269325.1 of Mesorhizobium sp. XAP4. Lineage (NCBI taxonomy): Bacteria > Pseudomonadati > Pseudomonadota > Alphaproteobacteria > Hyphomicrobiales > Phyllobacteriaceae > Mesorhizobium > Mesorhizobium sp. XAP4. The sequence continues at coordinate 516,940 of NZ_JARIXW010000003.1, forward strand.
ACACCGGCGTCAACCTGGTGACCGACAAGCCGGCCACCGGCGTCAAGTCCATCGACACCAAGGAAGGCCTCGCCAAGTGCTGGGGCTGATGCCGTTCTGACCGGCATCCAAGGAACCTGAGCGGTCGGGGCTTGATCCCCGGCCGCTTCGGGTGGACGATGGCTCGCGTGACCGCGAACAATCCCGGCAGCAGACCGGAAAGGCGTGGACTGGCGTCGGCGTTTGGCTGAAGCCTACGGGGAGAAAACATGGCTCAAGCTCAGGAATTCGAGAAGGTTCTCTCGAGCAGCGACACCAGCGTTGCTGCTTTTGACGAGCACAAATCGGCCGTCAAGCGTATCCAGCATTTCTTGCATTCGACGCCGGCCGCGGTGCCGCTGATCGTCCTGGTTCTGGCGATCATCGTCTTCGGCATCACCATCGGTGGGCGTTTCTTTTCGTCCTACACGCTGACGCTTATCCTGCAGCAGATCGCCATCATCGGCATTCTGGGGGCTGCGCAGACATTGGTCATCCTGACCGCGGGCATCGACCTGTCGATCGGTGTGATCATGGTGATTTCAGCGGTGATCATGGGCAATTGCGCGGTCTCCTACGGCATGCCGAGCGCGCTCGCAGTGGCGATCGGGCTTGCCGCCGGCGCCGCCTGCGGGCTGCTCAACGGGGTGCTTGTCGCCTACATGAAGCTACCACCCTTCATCGTGACGCTTGGCACCTGGAACATCGTCATGGCCACGAACTTCATCTATTCGGCCAACGAGACGATCCGCGACACCGACGTCGATACCCAGGCGCCGCTGCTGCATCTCTTTGCCATCAGTTTCAAGGTCGGCACTGCGGTGCTGACGCTCGGCGTCATTGCCACGGTCCTGCTCGTGATGATCCTCTGGTACGTGCTCAATCACACGGCGTGGGGCCGCCATGTCTACGCCGTTGGCGATGACCAGGAGGCGGCGAAGCTGTCGGGCATCCAGACCAAGAAGGTGTTGATGACGGTCTACACCTTGGCCGGCCTGATCGCCGCTTTCGCGGCCTGGGTCTCCATCGGCCGCAACGGCTCGATCTCGCCGTCGGCTGCCGTCACCGACTACAATCTGCAGGCCATCACCGCGACGGTGATCGGCGGTATTTCCCTCTTCGGCGGACGCGGCTCCATCCTGGGCACGCTGTTCGGCGCGATGATCGTCGGCGTCGTTTCCATGGGCCTCAACATGCTGGGCGCCGATCCGCAATGGAAGGTGCTGCTCACCGGTGTGCTGATCATCGGCGCCGTGGCAGTCGACCAATGGATCAGAAAGGTGTCGGCATGACCATGACCCAGGAACCCATCCTCACCGCGCGTGGCCTGATCAAGCGCTATGGCCGTGTCACCGCCCTCGACAATGCCGACTTCGACCTTTATCCCGGCGAAATCCTCGCCGTCATCGGCGACAACGGCGCCGGCAAGTCGTCGCTCATCAAGGCGATTTCCGGCGCGGCCGTGCCCGACGAAGGCGAGATCCGGCTTGAAGGCAAACCCGTCGCCTTCAAATCGCCGATGGAGGCACGCGAAGCCGGCATCGAGACCGTCTACCAGAATCTGGCACTGTCGCCGGCGCTCTCGATCGCCGATAACATGTTCCTTGGCCGCGAGATCCGCAAACCGGGTTTTCTGGGCGATTGGCTGCGTATGCTCGACCGTCCGGCGATGGAAAAGCGCGCCCGCGACAAGCTTACCGAGCTTGGCCTGATGACCATCCAGAACATCAGCCAGGCTGTGGAAACGCTCTCGGGCGGCCAGAGGCAGGGCGTTGCGGTGGCGCGCGCGGCCGCCTTCGGCAGTCGTGTGGTGATCATGGACGAGCCGACGGCCGCCCTTGGCGTCAAGGAAAGCCGCCGCGTGCTCGAGTTGATCCTCGACGTCAAGAAGCGCGGCCTGCCGATCGTGCTGATCTCGCACAACATGCCGCATGTCTTCGAAGTGGCCGACCGCATTCACATCCACCGGCTCGGCCGTCGCCTCTGCGTCATCGATCCCAAGCAATATACGATGTCCGATGCCGTGGCCTTCATGACCGGAGCAAAGGTTCCGCCCGAGGCAGCGCTGGCGGCCTGATACATGTCGCCCAAGTGCTGGAGGGTTGGCGGCACGGCAAGCACGGAACAGGAATTTGAAGCGCGTCGCGCGACCGTCTTGGCGCGTCACACTTGCGAATTGCCAAATTGCCGCAGGGGGCATGCCGGTTCGGGCATGTTTAAATCGATTGAATATATAGCGGTATCAGCTAGCATGGGCTGGGAGGAGCGATGAAAGCCGGTATGATCATGGCAACCGCACGAGAGGCATCATGACGAGCGCGATGACATCCGAACCCCTTCCTCCACTGCTCGAAAATCCTGATCCCAAGACACTCGCACGTGAAGTCTTGGTGGCCCTCAAATACCGGGTCGGCAAGGATACCACCGTTGCGACCCAGTACGACTGGCTGACCGCCTCGATCAAGGTCGTGCGCGACCGGATCGTCGATCGCTGGATGCAGGCGACGAAGGAGGCGTACGATCAGAAGGAAAAACGCGTCTATTATCTGTCTCTGGAGTTCCTCATCGGCCGCCTGATGCGCGATGCCTTCTCCAATCTCGGCCTGATGGACAACATGCGCGAGGCCCTGTCGTCCCTGGGCGTCGATCTCGATCTCATCGCCGCACTCGAGCCGGATGCCGCACTTGGCAATGGCGGCCTCGGGCGGCTTGCGGCCTGCTTCATGGAAAGCATGGCGACCGTCGACATTCCCGCGCATGGCTACGGCATCCGCTACGCCAACGGCATGTTCCGCCAGGAGATTCACGACGGCTGGCAGGTCGAATTGCCTGAAACCTGGCTCGATCACGGCAACCCGTGGGAATTCGAACGCCGTGAGCGCTCGTTCGAGGTCGGTTTCGGCGGTTCGGTGGAATCGATCACCTCCAAGGACGGCCGCCTCGAACGCCATGTCTGGAAGCCGACCGAGCATGTGCTGGCCGTCGCCTATGATACGCCCGTCGTCGGCTGGCGGGCCAACCGCGTCAACACGCTGCGGCTCTGGTCGGGCATGCCGGTCGATCCGATCCTGCTCGACAAGTTCAATGCCGGCGACCACATCGGCGCGCTCGCCGAAAGCAACAAGGCCGATGCCTTGTCGCGCGTGCTCTATCCCGCCGATTCCCACAAGGCCGGGCAGGAACTGCGGCTTCGGCAGGAATATTTCTTCTCCACCGCATCGCTGCAGGATATCGTCCAGCGCCATCTCAGCCAATATGGCGACCTGAAGTCCTTGCCCGACAAGGCTGCGATCCACCTGAACGACACCCATCCGGCCATCGCTGTGCCGGAGTTGATGCGCCTGTTGATGGACGTCCACGGCATGGACTTCGATCAGGCCTGGGACATCACCCAGCGCACCTTCGGCTACACCAACCACACGCTGCTGCCCGAGGCACTGGAAAGCTGGCCGGTGCCGCTGTTCGAGCGGCTTTTGCCGCGCCACATGCAGATCGTCTATGCCATCAACGCTGAAGTGCTTCTGGAGGCGCGTGCGTCCAACCAGTTCTCGGACGAGCAGATCGGCCGCATCTCGCTGATCCAGGAAAATGGCGACCGCCGGGTGCGCATGGGCAATCTGGCCTTTGTCGGTTCGCACTCGATCAACGGCGTTTCGGCGCTTCACACCGACCTGATGAAGGAGACGGTGTTCGCCGATCTGCACAAGCTCTATCCCGATCGCATCAACAACAAGACCAACGGCATCACGCCGCGGCGCTGGCTGATCCAGTGTAATCCCGGGCTGACGTCGCTTGCCCGCGAGGCGATCGGCGACCGCTTTCTCGATGACATCGACGCCATCAAGGATCTCGACGGTTTCGCCGGCGATGCCGCCTTTCGCGACAAGTTCGCCGCCGTTAAACGCGCCAACAAGGCGCGGCTGGCCAACCTCGTCGCCGACCGGCTCGGCATCAAGGTCGATCCCTCGGCGCTGTTCGATATCCAGATCAAACGCATCCACGAATACAAGCGCCAGCTTCTGAATATCCTCGAGGCGATTGCCCTCTACGACCAGATCCGCTCGCATCCCGAGCGCGACTGGATGCCGCGCGTGAAATTCTTCGGCGGCAAGGCGGCGCCCAGCTACCACAATGCCAAGCTGATCATCAAACTCGCCAACGATGTCGCCAAGGTCATCAACCGCGATCCGGCCGTGCGCGGTCTGCTGAAGGTGGTGTTCGTGCCGAACTACAATGTCAGCCTTGCCGAGATCATGATGCCGGCCGCCGATCTGTCCGAACAGATCTCGACCGCCGGCATGGAAGCGTCGGGCACCGGCAACATGAAGTTCGCGCTGAACGGTGCGCTGACCATCGGCACGCTCGACGGCGCCAATGTCGAGATCAAGGAATGCGTCGGCGACGACAACATCTTCATCTTCGGCCTGACCACCGCCGAGGTCGCCGAGCGGCGCAACAACGGCTACGATCCGCGCGCCGTCATCGAAGGCTCGCCTGAGTTGGCGCAAGCGGTTGCGGCTGTTTCGTCAGGCGTCTTCTCGCCGGACGATCCGGAGCGTTACCGCGATCTCATCAACGGTCTCTACAACAGCGACTGGTTCATGGTTGCCGCCGATTTCGATGCCTATGCCGCCGCCCAGCGCGAGGTCGATGCGGTCTGGCGCAACAGTCCCGACTGGTACGCCCGGGCAATCCGCAATGTTGCGCGTGTCGGCTGGTTCTCCTCCGATCGCACGATCCGCCAATATGCGAAAGAAATCTGGAACGTGCCTGTCTGATGTGATTGCATGAGGCCGCAAACAATGTGGTCCCGGTGATGTGAATTTGAATGTTGGATTCACATCACTAGAAACAAACACTTGGTGCCCGGGGAGGGACACTGCCTGATGAAGAAGCCGCGCGCGACCGCTGCGACAAGCGGGCCGGATGGACTGGCGCCAGCCGGCGATGTCGCGGCGATTGTTGCCGGCACGCACGGAGATCCCTTCGCCGTCCTTGGTGTCCATGAGGTCGGCAAGAGCCTGTATGCCCGGTGCTTTGTTCCGAATGCCGAATTCGTCACCGCCTACACGCTGACCGGCACCATCGCGGGTGAATTGTCCAGGCGCGACGATGGCGGCTTTTTCGAAGGCAAGCTCTCGATCAAGAAGCGGCAACCCCTGCGCTATCATGCCAGGAACGCCGGCGGCGACTGGTGGCTGACCGATCCCTATTCGTTCGGTCCGGTGCTGGGCCCGATGGACGATTACTACATCGCCCAAGGCTCGCATCTAAGGCTGTTCGACAAACTCGGCGCCCATGTCATCGATCACGAAGGCGCCACCGGAGTGCATTTCGCCGTCTGGGCTCCCAATGCGCGGCGCGTCTCTGTGGTCGGCGACTTCAACGAGTGGGACGGCCGCCGGCACACCATGCGAGACCGCCGCGACACCGGTATCTGGGAACTGTTCGTACCCGACATCGGTGCCGGACGGCCCTACAAATACGAGATCATCGGCCCCGATGGTGTGAGGCTGCCGCTGAAGGCCGATCCGTTCGCCTTCAAATCCGAACTGCGTCCGGCTACTGCTTCGGTCGTGGCGGTGCCGCCGGCGCACGAGTGGGGCGACGAGGCGCATCGCAATTTCTGGCGCAATGCCGATCACCGGCGAGAAGCCATCTCGATCTACGAGGTCCATGCCGGCTCCTGGCAGCTTCGCGACGACGGAACGTTCCTGTCATGGGACGAGTTGGCCGACCGGCTGATCCCCTATGTGGTCGAGACCGGTTTCACCCACATCGAATTCATGCCGATCTCTGAACATCCCTACGACCCGTCCTGGGGCTACCAGACGACCGGTCTTTACGCGCCATCGGCCCGCTTTGGCGACCCGGACGGCTTTGCCCGTTTCGTCGATGGCGCCCACCGCGCCGGCGTCGGCGTCATCCTCGACTGGGTGCCGGCACATTTCCCGGTCGACGCGCATGGCCTGGCCAATTTCGATGGCACCGCGCTCTATGAACATGCCGATCCGCGCAAGGGTTTTCATCCCGACTGGAACACCGCGATCTACAATTTCGGCCGCCGCGAGGTGGTGTCGTTCCTGGTCAACAATGCGCTGTTCTGGGCCGAGAAATACCATGTCGACGGTTTGCGCGTCGACGCGGTCGCCTCGATGCTCTACCTCGACTATTCGCGCAAGGCCGGCGAATGGATCCCCAACGAGAAGGGCGGCCGCGAGAATCTCGAGGCGGTCAGCTTCCTGCAGAAGATGAACAAGGAGGTCTACGGCCATCATCCGGGCGTCATGACCATAGCCGAGGAATCGACCTCATGGCCGAAGGTCTCGGCACCGGTGCATGAAGGCGGCCTCGGCTTCGGCTTCAAGTGGAATATGGGCTTCATGCACGACACGCTGGAGTATTTCTCCAAGGAGCCGATCTTCCGAAAGCACCACCACAACGACCTCACCTTCGGCCTGACCTACGCCTTCTCGGAGAATTTCGTGCTGCCGCTCTCGCATGACGAGGTTGTGCACGGCAAAGGCACGTTGCTTGGCAAGATGGCCGGCGACGACTGGCAGAAGTTTGCGACGCTGCGTGCCTACTACGCTTTCATGTGGGGCTATCCCGGCAAGAAGCTGCTGTTCATGGGACAGGAGTTCGCGCAGCGCCGCGAATGGAGCGAGGCGCGCGCGCTCGACTGGAACCTGCTTGAATTCCGGCCGCATCGCGGCGTCTGGCAGACGGTGCGCGATCTCAACTATCTCTACCGTTCGCGCCCGGCACTGCACGGCCGTGATTGTGAGCCGGAAGGGTTTTCCTGGCTGATCGTCGACGACAGCCAGAATTCGGTTTTTGCCTGGCTGCGCAGCGCGCCGGGCGGCAGCCCAGTGGCCGTCATTTCCAATTTCACGCCGGTGCCGCGCGATAATTATCGCGTGCCGTTGCCGACATCAGGCAAATGGCGCGAGATCATCAACACCGACGCTTCTGAATATGGCGGTTCCGGCAAGGGCAATGGCGGCATGGTCGAGGCGCGAGCGGAGGAAGGAAGCATCGCCGCGACGATGCTCTTGCCGCCGCTGTCCACGATCATGCTCGAGCTCGTCGCCGACTGAACCCATCGACACTGAGTAACATGTCGAGATCGAGTAACTTGGGAGGGTAGAAATGGCAGACTTGAAACGGACCCAGCCGCTGGCGCGCGATGCCATGGCCTATGTATTGGCCGGCGGCCGTGGCAGCCGCCTCAAGGAACTGACCGACCGGCGTGCCAAGCCGGCCGTCTATTTCGGCGGCAAGACGCGCATCATCGACTTCGCGCTCTCCAACGCGCTTAACTCCGGCATTCGACGCCTCGGCGTTGCCACCCAGTACAAGGCGCATTCGCTGATCCGTCATCTGCAGCGCGGCTGGAACTTCCTGCGCCCCGAGCGAAACGAAAGCTTCGACATCCTGCCGGCCAGCCAGCGCGTCTCGGAAACGCAGTGGTATGAGGGCACGGCTGACGCCGTCTATCAGAACATCGACATCATCGAGGCCTACGGACCCGAATACATGGTCATCCTGGCTGGCGACCACATCTACAAGATGGACTACGAGATGATGCTTCGCCAGCACGTCGACGCCAATGCCGACGTCACCGTTGGCTGCCTCGAAGTGCCGCGCATGGAAGCCACCGGCTTCGGCGTCATGCATGTCGATGGCAAGGACAACATCATCGCCTTCGTCGAAAAGCCCGCCGATCCGCCCGGCATTCCCGATAAGCCGGAGTTTGCCTTGGCCTCGATGGGCATTTACGTCTTCAAGACCAAGTTTCTGATGGAGCAGTTGCGCCGCGATGCGGCCGAGCCGGGCTCGAGCCGCGACTTCGGCAAGGACATCATCCCCTATATCGTCCAGCACGGTAAGGCGATCGCGCACCGCTTCGCCAAGTCCTGCGTCCGTTCGACCGCCGAGAACGAGGCCTACTGGCGCGACGTCGGAACGGTCGACGCCTATTGGGAAGCCAATATCGACCTGACCGATATCACGCCGGAACTCGACCTCTACGACCGCGACTGGCCGATCTGGACCTATGCCGAATTGAAGCCGCCGGCAAAGTTCGTGCATGACGAGGATGGCCGCCGCGGTTCGGCTGTGTCTTCGCTGGTTTCGGGCGATTGCATCGTCTCGGGGGCTTCGCTGAAAAAAAGCCTGATCTTCACCGGCGCGCGCATCAATTCCTATTCGACGCTCGAAGAAGTCGTCATGCTGCCCGACGTTCATGTCGGCCGGAACGCAAAGTTGAAGCGCGTGGTCATCGACCATGGTGTTAGGATACCGGAAGGGCTGGTGGTCGGCGAAGATCCTATTCTCGACGCCAAGCGCTTCCGCGTTTCCGAAAAGGGCATCTGCCTGGTCACCCAGGACATGATCGACAAGCTGGGGCTCTGACGCATGCAGGTTCTGTCGGTCACGCCGGAAATTTTCCCGCTCATCAAGACCGGTGGGCTTGCCGACGTGACCGGCGCGCTGCCCATTGCCTTGGCGGCCAAGGGCGTGACCGTGCGCACGCTCATGCCCGGCTTTCCGACCGTCATGGCTGCCTTCAAGAAAAAGCGGGCGGTTCTGCAATACCCCTTGCTGCAGGGCGGCAAGGCCTCTGTCCATTCCGTCCAACTCGCCGGGCTCGAACTGTTCGTGCTCGATGCGCCGCATCTGTTCGACCGTCCCGGCGGCCCCTATGGCAATGCGACCGGCGTCGACTGGCCAGACAATTGGCGGCGTTTCGCGGCGTTGAGCCAGGTCGGCGGCGACATCGCCGGCGGCGCCATCTCGGGCTACCAGCCCGACATCGTGCACGCCCATGACTGGCAGTCGGCGATGACGCTGGCCTATATGCGCTATGGCAAGGCGGTCGGCGTGCCTTCGATGATGACCGTCCACAACCTCGCCTTCCAGGGCCAGTTCGGCGCCGGCATTTTCGGCGAGCTTGGCTTGCCGGCGGCGGCGATGGCGCTCGACGGCGTCGAATATTATGGTGGTGTCGGCTTCCTCAAGGCGGGCCTGCAGGCCGCCTGGGCGATCACCACGGTCAGTCCGACCTACGCGCAGGAAATCCGCTCGCCCGAATTCGGCATGGGCCTCGACGGCCTCATCAACATGCGCTCCAGCGATCTCCATGGCATCGTCAACGGCATCGACACCGGCATCTGGGATCCGGAAACCGACAAGCATCTGGTGTCCAACTACACGGGCAGCACGCTGAAGGCGCGCGCACCCAACAGGGCTGCCGTGGAGGATCGCTTCAGCCTTGAGCGCGATGACAGCCCGATCGTCTGCGTGGTCAGCCGCCTGACCTGGCAAAAGGGCATGGACATATTGGCGCTGGTGGTCGACGGCATTGTCGCGACGGGTGCGCGGCTCGCCATCCTGGGATCGGGCGATGCCGGTCTCGAAGGCGCGCTGCTTGCCGCCGCCGCCAGGCATCGCGGCCGCATCGGCGTCGTCGTCGGCTACGACGAGGGGCTGTCGCACATCATGCAGGGCGGCTGCGACGCCATCGTCATCCCCTCGCGCTTCGAACCGTGCGGGCTGACGCAGCTTTACGGCCTGCGCTATGGCTGCGTGCCGGTGGTCGCGCGCACCGGCGGCCTCGCCGACACGGTCATCGACGCCAATGAGGCTGCCGTCTCTGCCGGCGTCGCCACCGGCTTCCAGTTCGCGCCCAACAATGGCGGCGCCTTGCTGCACGCTATCCGCCGCCTCGTCGACGCCCATGCCAGTCCGACGGTCTGGGAATCACTGCAGCGCCAGGGCATGAAAGCCGATGTGTCGTGGGACAAGAGCGCGGAAAAATACGTCGAACTCTATCGTTCGCTGCTTTCGAAAAGGGTTGCCTGAAGCATGATACGGACCGTTCCCACCAAGCCTTATTCCGACCAGAAGCCCGGCACGTCGGGCCTGCGCAAGAAGGTGCCTGTCTTTCAGCAGGAGCACTATGCCGAGAATTTCATCCAGTCGATCTTCGACGCGCTCGACGGTTTCAAGGGCAAGACCCTGGTGATCGGTGGCGACGGCCGCTTCTACAACCGCGAGGTCATCCAGAAGGCCATCGCCATCGCAGCCGCCAACGGCTTCGGCAAGGTGATGGTCGGGCAGGGCGGCATCCTGTCGACGCCAGCCGCTTCGCATGTCATCCGCAAATACAAGACCTTCGGCGGCATCATCCTGTCGGCCAGCCACAATCCGGGCGGCCCGCATGAGGATTTCGGCATCAAGTACAATGCCGGCAATGGCGGCCCGGCGCCGGAAAAGCTTACCGACGTGATCTTCGAAAAGACCAAGGCGATTTCGAGCTTCAAGATCGCCGATATCGATCCGATCGACATCGACACAACAGGAACGGTCAAGGCCGCCGGCATGACGGTCGAGATCATCGATCCGGTCGTGGACTATGCCGCGCTGATGGAAAGCCTGTTCGATTTCGACGCCCTGCGCAAACTCTTCAAGTCCGGCTTCCGCATGCGCTTCGACGCCATGCACGCGGTGACCGGTCCCTACGCCAAGGAGATCCTGGAAAACCGGCTCGGCGCGCCCAATGGCACCTGCCGCAATTTCAAGCCGCTGCCGGATTTCGGCGGCCATCACCCGGACCCTAACCTCGTCCATGCCAAGCACCTCTATGACGAGATGATGGGACCGGACGCACCGGATTTCGGCGCCGCCTCGGATGGCGATGGCGACCGCAATCTGATCATCGGCAAGGGCATTTTCGTCACCCCGTCGGATTCGGTCGCCATGCTCGCCGCCAATGCGCGTCTGGCGCCCGGCTACAAGGCCGGTTTGAAAGGCATTGCCCGCTCGATGCCGACCAGTGGCGCGGCCGATCGCGTCGCTGAAAAACTCGGCATCGGCATCTATGAGACGCCGACCGGCTGGAAATTCTTCGGCAATCTGCTCGATGCCGACATGGCGACGATCTGCGGTGAAGAGAGTGCCGGCACCGGCTCCAACCATGTCCGCGAAAAGGACGGCCTGTGGGCGGTGCTTTTGTGGCTCAACATCCTTGCCGCGCGTGGCGAAAGCTGCAAGCAAATCGTCACCGAGCACTGGGCGACCTACGGTCGCAACTACTATTCGCGGCACGATTATGAAGAGGTCGAGAGCGACCGCGCCAACGCGCTGGTCGACGAACTGCGTGCCAAGCTCGGCTCGCTGCCTGGCACCAGCGTGCGCGGCCTGAAAATTGCCAGCGCCGACGATTTTGCCTATCACGATCCGGTCGACGGTTCGATCAGCGAGCATCAGGGCATCAGGGTTCTGTTCGAAGGTGGTTCGCGGGTCGTCTTTCGGCTGTCCGGCACCGGCACGTCGGGCGCGACGTTGCGCGTCTACATCGAGCGCTACGAGCCGGACAAGTCTCGGCACGATCTCGACACCCAGGCCGCCCTTGCCGATCTGATTGCCGCGGCTGATGATATTGCCGGGATTCACAGCCATACCGGCCGCCCCAAGCCGAGCGTGATCACTTGAGAGTGGCTGCGCGCGTTTCACCTTCTCCCCTTGTGGGAGAAGGTGGCCGAGCGAAGCTCGGTCGGATGAGGGGTGCTCCAGCTTGGCGCAAACCGATGTCCAGATCACTAACGCCGCGTTCCTTCCAACACCCCTCACCCGTCTCGGCGCTGCGCGCCGATCCACCTTCTCCCGCAAGGGGAGAAGGTGAGGCGCGGGCATGACCCAGCTCGGCGCCACAGTCACCCGCGAAGGCATCCGCTTTGCCGCCTGGTCGCAGGCCGCCCGTCGGCTTTGGGTCTCGATCTTCGACGAGCAGGGCATGCGGGAAATCGAACGGCTCGAACTGCAGCGGGAAGGCGAGGGCGTCCACGCGCTGTTCGTTGCAGGTCTTGGCTCCGGAACCCGCTACGGTTTCCGCGCCGACGGGGACTATGCGCCGGAGCATGGACTGTGGTTCGACCCCGACAAATTGCTGACCGATCCCTACGCCGTCGAGATTGACAGGCCTTATGCCTACGACTGGCGGCTGGCCGATCGCCGGGGCGAGGGGGGCGATACCGCGTCGCTGATGCCGAAGGCGATCGCGGCTGCGCTACCGAAGCCTGTGCAGGCTGCGCCGCCGCTCTTCCGCGCCGGCGGCCTGGTCTACGAAATTCCGGTGCGCGCCTTCACCATGCTGCATTCGGACGTTCCCGAAAAATTGCGCGGAACAGTCGCCGCACTTGCTCAACCGGCGATCGTCGAGCACCTGAAAAAACTCGGCGTTGGCGCGGTCGAACTGATGCCGGTGACCGCGTCGATCGACGAACGGCATCTGCCGCCGCTCGGGCTGCGCAACGCCTGGGGCTACAATCCCGTGACGTTCATGGCCCTCGATCCGCGCCTTGCGCCGGGCGGCATCATGGAACTGCGAAACACGGTCGCTGTGCTGCGCCAGGCTGGTATCGGCGTCATCCTCGACCTCGTCTTCAACCACACCGGCGAGAGCGACAGGCTTGGTCCCACGCTGTCGCTGCGCGGCTTCGACAACCAGGCCTACTACCGGCACACACCTGATGGCAGGCTGGCCAACGACACCGGTACCGGCAACACAGTCGCTTGCGACCATCCTGTGGTCCAGGAAATGGTCCTCGACACGCTTCGCCATTTCGTCAGGGATGCCGGTGTCGATGGCTTCCGCTTCGACCTCGCTCCCATTCTGGGGCGGGTCGAGGGCACATTCGATGCCGAGGCGCCGCTGCTGAGAGCGATGCGCGATGACGCACTGCTGGCCGATCGCGTGTTGATCGCCGAGCCGTGGGACATCGGCCCCGACGGCTATCAGCTCGGCAATTTTCCAGCGCCCTTCCTCGAATGGAACGACAAGTATCGCGACGATGTAAGACGGTTCTGGCGCGGCGACGCCGGCATGGTGGGCGCCCTGGCGACCCGGCTCGCCGGTTCGTCCGATGTGTTTGCCGCGAACGGGCAAGGCGCCAGCCGCAGTGTCAATTTCATCGCCGCCCATGACGGCATGACGCTCGCCGACATCGTGCGCTACGAGCGCAAGCACAACGAAGCCAATGGCGAGCAGAACCGCGACGGCCACAATGAAAACCTGTCCTGGAACAACGGCGTGGAAGGTGATGCGGACAACCCGGCCGTGGCAGCGGCTCGCCAGAACGATCAGCGCGCGCTGCTCGCCACGTTGTTTGCCTCGCGCGGCACCATCATGCTGACCGCGGGCGACGAGTTCGGCCGCACCCAGCAAGGCAACAACAACGCCTATGCCCAGGACAACGAGATCACCTGGCTCGACTGGGCCGGCCGCGACCAGGCGCTGGAGCGCTACACGGCGGAACTCTCGAGGCTGCGCCGATCGATGCCGGCGCTTTCCGACACAAGCTTCCTCACTGGCCAGCCGCCGGCAGGTTCGGAGATACCGGACGTCGCATGGCTTGCTGAGACGGGCGCGCCGCTCGATGAACAGAGCTGGCAGGATCCGCAGCGGCACCGTCTTGTCATGGTCCTGAGTGGCGCCAGCGACGACGACCGCCGTCTTGCGGTGCTTGTCAACGGCGATCGCCGGGCCTGCATCTTCACCTTGCCTGAACGAGACGGATTCTTCTGGGCCCCAGCTATCGAAGCGCCGGATGCGGCGGATATCTCGCGGCCAATATCCGGGCGGACGATGATCTTCATGATCGAACGAGCGCAGGCCGGCACAAGGGAGAAGCGCAATGGCGGCGAGTGACAAGAAGGGATGGTGGCGCGGTTGCGTCATCTACCAGATCTATCCGCGCTCCTTCCAGGACACGACCGGCGATGGCAGCGGCGATCTCGCCGGTATCACATCGAGGCTCGCCCATGTCGCCTCGCTCGGTGTCGACGCCATCTGGCTGTCGCCTTTCTTCAAGTCGCCGATGGCCGATATGGGCTACGACGTGTCGGACTACTGCGATGTCGATCCGATGTTCGGCACGCTCGAGGATTTCGATGCGCTGGTCGCCGAGGCGCATCGTCTCGGCCTGAAGATCATCATCGACCAGGTGCTGTCGCATTCATCCGACAAGCACGACTGGTTTGTCGAAAGCCGCGCCAGCCGCGATAACCCCAAAGCCGACTGGTATGTCTGGGCCGATACCAAGCCAGATGGCAGCGCGCCAAACAACTGGCTCTCCGTCTTCGGTGGCCCGGCCTGGGAATGGGATTCTACCCGCCGGCAGTATTACATGCACAATTTCCTCCCCTCGCAGCCCGATCTGAATTTCCACAATCCGGAGGTTCAGGACGCGCTTCTGGAAACTGTGCGCTTCTGGCTGGAGCGCGGCGTCGACGGTTTTCGGCTCGATACGGTCAATTACTATGTCCACGACCGCTGGTTGCGCAGCAATCCACCCTTGGCATCAAGCGTCGCCGGCACCAACAGCGAGACCAACACCTACCTTTACCAGGAGCACCTGTTCGACAAGACGCAGCCGGAAAACCTGGCGTTCCTGCGCCGCATCAGGGCGCTGCTCGACGAATATGACGACCGCGCCGCCGTCGGCGAGATCGGCGATGAAGGCCGCTCGCTGCAGACGCTCGCGGCCTACACTTCAGGCGGCGACAAGCTGCATATGTGTTACACCTTCGACCTGCTCGGTCCGCAGTTCTCGGCTGCGCATGTGCGTGGCTGCGTCGAAGCCTTCGAGGCGGCCGTCTCCGACGGCTGGGTCTGCTGGGCCTTCTCCAACCATGACGTGGCGCGCCATGTCAGCCGCTGGACAAGGCCGGACAGCGAGCCCGACGCGGTCGCAAGATTCTCGATCATGCTGCTCGCCTGCCTGCGCGGCTCGATCTGCCTCTATGAGGGCGAGGAACTCGGGCTGGAGGAGGCGGAGCTGGCCTATGAAGATCTGCGCGATCCCGTCGGCATCCGCTTCTGGCCAGGCGTCAAGGGCAGGGATGGGTGCCGCACGCCGATGGTGTGGGAGGCCGGCGCCGACAATGCAGGCTTCTCCACGGCCAGGCCCTGGCTGCCGATACCGGCCAGCCATCGCGCTCGCGCCGTCGACGTCCAGAATGCCGACACGGTCTCTGTGCTCGCGTCCTACCGGGCTGCGCTGGCCTTGCGCGGGGAGCATGAGGCGCTGATATCCGGCTCGATCCGCTTTCTCGACGCCGAGGGTGACCTGCTCGCTTTCATCCGCGACGGCGGCGGTGAAAGACTGCTCTGTGTCTTCAATTTCGCCGGAGGACCGGCCAATTGGCCGTTGCCGGGGGACATCGGAGCGGTTGCGCAGCTGGATGGCAATGCCGCGGTCGTCGAGACTGAGCTTTTGCTGCCAGCGCTCGGAGCCTTTTTGGGCAGGCTCGACTGATATCCCGACGTTACTGCACCAGCACGGCACGTCCGCATGTCGCGCCGGTGACCCGGACATCGGCCACGCCGAGATGCACGCCGAGCGTATCGAGTAGATTGTAAAGCAATGTGTCGACTGGTGCGGTCACGGTTTTCAGAAGCGTCGTCACAGCTGGCTTCACGGTGCCGAGCAACGCCGTTACGTCAAGCCCGAGGATACCAAGCGCATTGACGGAAAGCGACAACTTGTCGACCAGTGACGTTGTCAGCGTCTGGGTAATGTCCCGTGTCGGCGTCGTCTTGATGGTTTTGGCGGCGATCTCGGTTTTGTTGAAGACCAGGTTGGTCGGGCTGACGTTGGTGATGTCGGCACCCGCCGAACCCTTCACCAGTATTAGCGGGATTTTTAACAGCAGCAGATTGAGGCTGACATCCGCGATGTTGGCGTCGGAGAACGACTGCGGGTTGCTGAAATCCGCGAAGGCGGTGGGGCTGTTATCGGCATCGCTGGCGGCAAGGTTCACCGCCGCGATGCCGGGCTTCGCGGCAATGGTAACCTTCAGGCTGTCGGGGCCGGTCGGGCAGTTGATGTCGGTCAGCTTGGCCTCGGCGTAGGCTACTTCGACATTCAGCGGCAGCTTGACCGACAGCAGGCTGATACCGCCGCCCAGGTTTGGGTTGCCGACGCCGACCGTGACAAGCAGCTTGATGCGCGTTTGCGCGGTGCGAACCACGGTGCCGGCTTCTCCAACCGCCAGCCATGGCGAGGATTGCGGTGGTTCGCCGATGGCGATGGCGAGCGTGGTCGACAGCACCCCGGGAATGGTGGCTCCGAGGGCGACGTCGACCTGTTTTGAACCGTTTGCCAGTCCGGCGGCGGCCGTCAGCATTCCCAAGGCGCTGGCGTCGACGCCGAGGCCGGCGGGCCTTTGGCCGAGGCCCAACTTGCCGACGGAGCCGAGATCGACCAGATGACTGAGCGGGATCTGGACCGTGCTGGTCGACTTGGACGCGATCGTCTGCAGGGCGGCCTTGGCCGTGTTGCCAAGCCCGGGCACATTGGCCATGGCCGTGGCGATCTGGCCGACGGTCGCCTTCGATGCCAGCACATCCGAATACGAGACGCCAGTTAGGTTTAGCTGTGTGGCAAGGCCGTCCACGAAGGAGAGCACGCTCACATCCGCGGAGATCAGCGCGTTGTAGTCCATGACACTGAGCGAGATGTTGCTGCCGAGCAGTCCGCCGAGAAGCGCGTTGAGGATACCGCCATCGAGGCTGGCGAGCCTCGATCCGACCGAGAACGTCGCCTGTGGCGTCATGCTGGCGGTGGCTTGGGTGCCGATGACGGGAGTGGGGATCAGCGAACTCGCGAAATAGCGGGCGGGGATCTTCTTCAGGGTGACGCGGACGGCATTGTAGGGGGTTATGCTGGCCTGGAAACGCTGGCCCACATTGGCCCCGGATGCCACATATCGCCCGGGCGTGACCGTCACGACGGTTTTGCCGACCGCCGGCTCGATCGTCTGTCCCGAGCTTTGAACGACAACCCCTGGCATGCCGTTGTCGGTCAGCGTGGTAACGACCGCTGTATTGACATTGGTCATGTTCGAGGCGGCGGTGATCGCCGCCAGATCCACCATTGCCTGCGCTTCGCGGCGCTCGGTGTAGATCGAGGCTTCGTCGATGGCCACTGCGGCCAGCGCCAGCGCCACCGGCGCGCTCAATGCCGCCATGACGGTGAAGTTCGCTTTCCTGTCACTCAGCATCAACCGGGCAAGCCGACCGATCCCATTGCACGCATGCAGCAGCATTCAAATGCCCCCGACCCTGATCGTTGACTGGCGCCTGATCGTGGTCCCGGGCATGGCTATGCCCGGGAAAAGGTTCCAGATCGGCAGGTTGCGGGCGTCGTATTGTATGGACACCACGAACTGGCTTCCATCGGCCGAGCTGTCGTTGGCCTGGTAGGTCAACTTGCTGACATCCACGAAGGGATATCCGCCGGCATTGTTGGTGACGAAGCTGGCTACGAGCGTTTGACGTTCGGTTTGGTTCAACCCGGCAATTGCCGTGCGGGCGGCATCCGCTGCGATCTGCTGGATCGAGTTGGCGGCGCCGAAGTATATACCGTATGCAACCATTCCGAGCAGAAGAAGAATGAAAATCGGTGAAAGTAAGGCAAACTCAACCGCAGAGGTACCGCGCTCTTCTTGAAATTTCCGCATTAGTTGACGGATTTTGGGCAATTTACTTGCTCCGTTACTCATAGCCGCCGCGCGTCTGAAGCTCGAACTGTATAGAAGGTACTCGTAATGTAACCTCAGGTTGCTTAAGAACGCATTAAGACATTCCGGCAAACTGGCATGGCTCCCGATTCGCGGTGAAAAATAGCGTCGAGGTGAAGAAACCAAGTCAAGCTTTTGGTTTCGGCTGGTGTTTCAGCGGCCACACCATAGCTTTCGTCGGCCTTACTTTGGGTGACCCAGAGAGTCTGTTGAAATAAAAATTCTCCGCGTTAGTGTCTGGGCACGAGCCGCAGGACGGGAACCAGCGGCGCGCTCAAAGGGGTCAGATATCGGCTCCAGGGCGTCAACACTTAATAGGCGCGCCAACGGCGGCGCCGACAGGGAGAACTTCATGCTGAAAAACATGCTGAAGGCGACTGTGTTCGCCACGACGATGACGCTGGCCGCCGGGACGTTCTACACGCAGGCCTTTGCCGAGACCGTCTATAACAGGGGCACCGCCGCTGAATCGGAGTCGGTCGATCCGCACAAGACCTCGACGGTTTACGAAGCCAATGTCCTGCGCGACCTGTTCCAGGGCTTGGTCATGCAGGACCAGAAGGCCAATCTCATTCCTGGTGCCGCCGAGAGCTGGACGGTTTCGGACGACGGAACCGTCTATACGTTCAAGCTGCGCAAGGACGGCATGTGGTCGGATGGCAGCCCGGTTACGGCGGACGATTTCGTCTATGCCTTCCACCGGCTGGAGGATCCGGCGACCGGCGCCGAATACGCCTCGATGCTCTATCCGGTAAAGGGTGCGGAGGACGTCAACACCAAGAAGGGCAAGCCTGAGGACATGGGCGTCAAGGCGATTGACGCAAATACCCTGGAGGTCACGCTGAAGGCGCCGACGCCCTACTTCCTGGAGATGCTGACCCACCAGGCGACCTATCCGGTGAGCAAGGCCTCCATCGAAAAGCTCGGCGCCGATTGGATCAAGCCCGGCAATCTCGTTTCGAACGGCGCCTATACGCTGGCCGAATGGGTTCCCAACGATCATATGAAGCTGGTCAAGAACCCGAAATTCTGGGATGCGGCGACCGTCAAGTTCGACGTCGTCAACTACATCCCGACCGAGGACCGCTCTTCGGCGATGAAGCGCTTCGAGGCAGGCGAACTGGACAGCTACGACGACCTTCCGACTGAACAGCTCGCCGATCTCAAGACCAAGTTTGGCGACCAGATCCACGTCGGACCGTATCTCGGCACCTATTATTATGCGATCAAGACCGACAAGGCGCCGTGGGATAATGTAGAGCTGCGCAATGCCATCTCGATGGCGATCGACCGCGACTTCCTCGCCGAAAAAGTCTGGCAGAACTCGATGCTGCCCGGCTATTCAATGGTGCCTCCCGGCATCGAAGGCTACACGCCGGCAATGGCCAAATATGCGGACATGCCGCAGATCGACCGCGAGGATGCGGCCAAGAAGATCCTCGAGAAACTCGGCTATACGCCCGAAAAGCCGCTGAAGATGGAAATCCGCTATAACACGTCGGAAAACCACAAGAACACTGCGGTGGCGATCCAGGAACAGCTGAAGCCGCTTGGCGTCGACGTCACGCTGCTCAACACCGACACCAAGACCCACTACTCCTTCCTCGAGCAGAAGGGCAACTATGATCTGGCACGTGCCGCCTGGATCGCCGACTACAAGGATCCGGAAACCTTCCTCGGCATCTCGCGCAAAGCCAGCGGCAACAATTATTCGGACTACAACAGCCCGGCCTATGAAGCGGCCATGGACAAGGCGGCCGCCGCCGGCGGCAACCCCGAACAGCGCATGAAGGAACTGGCCGACGCCGAACGCATCCTGGTCGACGACGTCGGCCAGATACCGCTCCTCTATTACAGCTACCACGATATCGTCTCCTCGAAGCTGCATGGCTTCGTCGACAACGTGATGGACGTGCATCCGTCGCGCTTCGTCAGCAAGGACTAACCCTGGCCAAGCCACCGCGCCCTCCAGGCGCGGTGGCGATGGTTTGCCATCGCATCGGCCCGGGTACCGGAATTCGATTTCGGCAAATGTCGGTGCGAAGATTTGAAAGCTGGAGCGCGGCCGTCCAACTGGACGCGCGCGGCTCTGGATCAAGCGGGGCACCGATGCTGCGATACGTATTACGGCGGCTTCTGACCGCCATTCCAACGCTGTTCGTCATCGTGACAATGGCGTTTTTCCTGATGCGCGTCGCGCCGGGCGGTCCATTCAACCAGGAGCGGGGGCTCAGTCCCGAGATCAGGGCCAATCTCGAAGCCCAGTTCGGCCTCAACGACCCGCTCTGGCTGCAATTCGTCCACTATCTCGGCAATCTGTTGCGCGGCAATTTCGGTCCGAGCTACAACATGCCGGATTTCACCGTCACGGAACTGTTCGCCAAGGGGCTGCCGATTTCGGTTCAGCTCGGCGCCTCGGCGCTCGTCCTGGCGCTGCTGCTCGGTTCCGTGCTCGGCACCATTGCGGCGCTCAATCAGAACAAGCTTGGCGACTATACGGTGATCGCGCTGGCGACGGCCGGCAGCACCATCCCAACCTTCGTCATCGCGCCGGTGATCCAACTCCTGTTCGGGCTGACCTGGAGGCTGCTGCCGATCGGTGGGTGGGGCGATGGCGCTTTCATCAACAAGGTCGGTCCGGTGCTGACGCTCGCCCTGCCGCAGATCGCCATCGTCGCCCGGCTGATGCGTGGCTCGATGATCGAATCCTTGCGGTCCCACCACATCCGCACGGCGCGCGCGCTGGGCCTGTCCGACTGGTCGGTGGTGGTCAAGCATGCTTTGCGCGGCGCCATCCTGCCGATCGTCTCCTTCACCGGTCCGGCGGCGGCGGCACTGCTGACCGGCTCGGTCATCGTCGAGACGATCTTCTCCATCCCAGGCGTCGGCCGCTATTTCGTCGATGCCGCGCTCAATCGTGACTACACGCTGGTGATGGGAACGGTGGTGGTGATCGCCATCTTTACCATTGTCTTCAACCTGATCGTCGACGTCATGTACGCGGTCGTCGATCCGAGGGTGCGCTATGACTGACATCGCGGCCACAGTCGCCCCCACCGTCATCGGCCGTTCGCTCTGGGGGGATGCCTGGGCGCGGCTCAAGGCCAATCGCGCCGCCATGTTCAGCCTGTACTACCTTGCCCTGATCGGTGTCGTCAGCGTGTTCGGGCCGTGGTTCGTGCCGCATCAATACACCACCATCTATGCCGACTATGTGCGCATGCCGCCAAGCCTGTCAGCCTATCCGAAGGCCGACATGATCGAGACGGCGCTCACCGAAGCGATCAAGCGCATGCGGGTCGACATCAAGGAATGGCGGCAGGAAGGCAACCAGGTCTTCGTCACCGTCAAGTCGACCAGGCCGATCGACGATCGCAACATCCGCTATCTTGACCGATCCGATGCCTTTGACGACACCAAGATCGAGAGCAAGTCGCCGGACGGTCTCGAAGTGACGATGAGCGCCTCGATCAAGCAGCAATATTTCCTGTTCGGCACCGACAACACCGGACGGGACCTGTTGTCGCGCACGCTGATGGCCGGGCGTATATCGCTGGCCATCGGCCTGCTCGCGGGCGTCGTGGCGGTGGTCATCGGCGTGGTCTACGGGGCCGCTGCCGGTTTTGCCGGAGGCAAGGTCGACGAGGTGATGATGCGCATCGTCGACGTGCTCTATTCCTTGCCCTTCATCTTCTTCGTCATCATGCTGGTGGTGTTCTTCGGCCGCAACTTCGTGCTGATGTTCCTGGCCGTCGGCGCCGTGCTGTGGCTCGACATGGCGCGCATCGTGCGTGGCCAGGCACTGTCGATCCGCCGCCAGGAATATGTCCAGGCGGCG
The DNA here is from genome assembly GCF_029269325.1 of Mesorhizobium sp. XAP4. Lineage (NCBI taxonomy): Bacteria > Pseudomonadati > Pseudomonadota > Alphaproteobacteria > Hyphomicrobiales > Phyllobacteriaceae > Mesorhizobium > Mesorhizobium sp. XAP4. The sequence goes on from NZ_JARIXW010000003.1 coordinate 538,385, forward strand.
GAAGCCATGGGCGTCGGCCAGCGCGGCATCCTGCTGCGCCACGTCATCCCCAACCTGCTCGGCCCGGTGGTCATCTACATGACGCTGCTGGTGCCGCAGGTGATCATACTGGAAAGCTTCCTATCGTTTCTCGGCCTCGGCGTGCAGGAGCCGATGACCAGCTGGGGCGTTCTGATCTCGGTCGGCGCCAAGAACATCGGCACCGCCAACTGGCTGCTCCTGTTCCCCGCCTTCTTCCTCGTCTCGACGCTGTTTGCGCTGAACTTCGTCGGCGACGGCCTGCGCGACGCACTCGACCCGAGGGATCGCTAAGATGGGGATCGCTAAGATGCGGATCGATAAAGAGGGAAACCGCTGAGATGGCTGCTTCCGAAACGATCCTCAGCGTCAAGGATTTGCGTGTCCGCTTCCGCACGCTCGACGGCGCCGTCGAGGCGGTCAAGGGCATAAACATCCATGTCAAATCGGGCGAGACCGTTGCCGTGGTCGGCGAATCCGGCTCCGGCAAAAGCCAGACGATGATGGCGGCGATGAGCCTGCTGGCGTCGAATGGCGAAGCGACAGGCAGCGTCGACTATCGTGGCCGCAATCTTCTAACGCTCAGCAAATCCGAGCTCAACAAGGTCCGTGGCCGCAAGATCAGCATGATCTTCCAGGAGCCGATGACTTCGCTCGATCCGCTCTATTCGATCGGCAACCAGTTGATCGAACCGATCCGCCGGCATCGGGGTCTGAATGTCGCCGAGGCGCGTGAAGAAGCGCTCAAACTGCTGCGGCTGGTGCATATTCCCGATCCCGAGCGGCGGATGAAATCCTATCCGCACGAAATGTCGGGTGGCCAGCGCCAGCGTGTGATGATCGCGATGGCGCTCGCCAACGACCCTGACATATTGATCGCCGACGAGCCGACGACGGCGCTCGACGTGACCATACAGGCGCAGATCCTGATGCTTCTGGCCGAATTGCAGCGCAAGCTCGGCATGGCGATCGTCTTCATCACCCACGATCTTGGCATCGTCCGCCGCTTTGCCGATCGGGTCTATGTCATGCGCCAGGGCGAGGTTGTCGAGGAGGGGGAGGCGGAGGCCATCTTCGTCAACCCACAGCATGCCTACACGAAAATGCTGCTGGCGGCCGAGCCGACCGGCAGCAAGGCGCCGCCGCTCGCCAACGCCCCAGTGCTGCTCGAAGGCAGGAATGTCGAAGTGACGTTCAGGATCGGCGGCGGGTTTCTTGCTGGCGAACCGCTGATGCTGCGTGCAGTCGATCACATCTCGATCCGGCTGCAGCGCAACCAGACCATCGGCATCGTTGGTGAATCCGGCTCGGGCAAATCGACTCTTGGCCGCGCCTTGCTGCGGCTGTTGCCGAGTGACGGGCTCATCCGTTTCGGCGATCGCGACATTTCCCAAGCCGACCGGCAGGCGATGCGGCCGCTGCGGCGCCAGATGCAGCTCGTCTTCCAGGACCCGTTCGGCTCGTTGTCGCCGCGCATGACTGTCGGCCAGGTCATCACCGAAGGACTTCTGGTGCATGAGCCTGACCTTTCGGGCAAGCAGCGTGATCAACGCGCGGTCGAGGCATTGCGCGAGGTCGGCCTCGACCCCAACGCCCGCAACCGCTACCCGCACGAATTCTCCGGCGGTCAGCGGCAGCGCATCGCCATTGCCCGCGCCATGATCCTGAAGCCCAGGCTGGTGGTGTTGGATGAGCCGACTTCGGCGCTCGATCGCTCTGTGCAGAAACAGATCGTCGAACTGCTGCGCAAGCTGCAGGCGGACCACGAATTGTCCTATCTCTTCATCAGCCACGATCTGTCGGTCGTGCGCGCCATGGCCGACTACATCATCGTCATGAAACAGGGCAAGATCGTCGAGGAAGGGCCGACCGAGGCGATCTTCAGCAATCCGCAGCACGCCTACACACAGACGCTGATGGCCGCCGCGATCGACGTGACGCGATTTCGCCTGAGCGCCTGAACCGGGCTCTGCACCGAGGCGTTGGCTGTCCGCTCAATTCGCGGTCCTCGGGCACTTGCGCGCTCGCACGGCGGCAATGGCATCCTGTTGCTGCTTAAGCCGGTCGATCCTGGCTGTTTCACGGTTGGCTACCGCGGTCTTCACGCGTGAGCCGCCGAGCAGCCAGCGTGGAACATTGGTGTTGGCGACCTTGCCGCGCGTGATTGCCGTTTGCGAGATGTCACGGGCGACGTCTCCCATCGCACTGTTGAGGTCGGTGCACGTCATTGAATCGTATTTCGCTGGATCGACGGTTCTGCCGAGCGATGAACAGCCAGCGACGAGAACCAGCGTCATCACAAGAATCAAGGGCGGGGCTGTGGTTGAATTCAAATTCATGTCGCACTCGGCCCGCCGTTTCACTCATTCCATCAGGTTAATCGACCCTAGAGCCGACGGGCCTTTTCGTCAAAATATGCGGCCGCGAAGGAACCTGCCACAGGGCTCGGCCATGCGGTCGACAGCAGGAACATCCCCAGTCTGAATTGCTATTTGCCGGGTGTGGAGTTCAATCGCTGGCAAACGGAGAGTGCCGGTTCCGGCGACGTCGAGGCGGCTTTCCTAAGCTGCTTCGGCCACCAACGTCGACGGGGGACCGCCGAGCACTGTCTGAGCGATCTCGGCGTCATTTTCATCGACATGCGCCGTCACCAGGACGACGCCCTCGGCCACGTCCTGATCATCCGCCTTCATGGCGCGCAGGGCGAATGTTCCAAACAGACCGCCGGCAACGCCGCCACAGACCGCGCCAGCCACCGCTGTTGGCAATACGCTCGCAGCAACAGGATTGATGCCAACTGCCGCAACGGCGCTCAGACATGCCAACCCGCCGGCAGCAGCGCCCAGTACCGATCCCAAAGCGGAAACCCAAACAGATCCTGCCCCGTCATTGTAAGGCCCGATGATCGCGATCTGTACGCGAGGAATTCCGGCCGCCACCAGGTTGCTAGCGACCCGCGTCGCATCGGCGTGGGAATCAAAAAGTCTGCTAATCGTCGGCATGGTCGCTTAACGCTTCGGGCTGTTCAGCAGCGTGTCGGTGAGGAATGACGCGGCAATCAGGTCGTCAACCTCGATTCGGCCCTCGCCGCCCTCCATGATGGCCGCGACCTTCTGGAAGATCTTTATCTCGTCTTCGGTAATCTGGGCTTGCTGCATCCTGGCCTTGATCTCTGTTACTCGCGTGCTCAGGGCATCGGATCGTTTGGTCTCACGGTTCGACATGCTGCTGCTCTTGGTTTCATCGATCATTTTTGCCCGCCACCCCGAATTTGGGGCAAGCGCATGCGTTTCCAACCTGGACTTCGGTCGGGCAGGGGTCAGACCTAAGTCTGGCTAGGGGCAATTGTCTTGCCGACGATGCTGCCAAAAGCATGATCAAAGGGCCTCTCGTGGCCCGATTCCTTCAAGAATCGGGCCGGAGATCTGTGGTCAGTACCCGTCGTTCTCGATCACCACGGGATGGTGCCGATGGTGGTGGCGATGGGTGGAGACGGAACCTGTCACGACAACGGTATCGCGGTGATGATGCCGGCGCCCATGGTCGTAGAACGCCACAGTACCATGGCGGCGGTGGTGCAAGCGCTGACCGTCTTCGTTGATGATCTTGACGCTGCCGTGATGTCGATGATGGGTTCTAACAACCACATCGGCTTCGGCTGCCGAAGCCACGACGGGCAGTCCAATGGAAAGCGCCAACGCGCACATGATCATTGTTTTCATTGCAATTCCTCCGTTTTCTTAATTAGCCCTTCATTGGATTAACTGCCCCTGATCGCTTTGGTTCCGGTGGTCCGGCATCGGCCCGAACGTTCACTGTCACCGCCGGATCTCGTCAACGACGGAACATTAGACGTGCCTGATGGTTTTATTTCTCGCAGCCGGGATCACGATTTGGTGTCTGCTGCGGATCCATCGGCAAAGACTGGTCGGCCCGCGTTCTCCGCAAGAGGCGCGGGCTTCCCCCAGGCAACAGGAGAGAGATCATGAACAATATCATTTGGCTCGTTGGAGCTGTGGTCATCGTGATAGCGATCTTGAGCTTTTTTGGCCTCCGCTAGCCGGACGCGCGTACCAGTTGAGATGTTTTCCGGAATCTGTCCGCGAGCGCACGCACGAAGGCATCAGGCGGCCGGTTGAGACCGTCTGGTTGCTGTCCAGTGCAACAGGCATCGCTGTCGGCCGGCGGGGAGACGCGAGTAATCTCGCTTGAGGGGCAGGTGGAGCGCCGAAGTCGGGATGCGCTAACTCTTTGTTTTTTCTGGTCGGAGTGGCAGGATTTGAACCTGCGACCCCCTCGTCCCGAACGAGGTGCGCTACCAGGCTGCGCTACACTCCGTGACCAGACCGCGGGCTTATAGCCGCCACACTTCGTTCCTGCAAGCGGCATGGCAGCACTTCTGTCGCATTTCATCGGCTTTCGTCGAGCATAGCCCGAAAGGCTCGGATTCCCTCCTGGGATAAACGTGGCTTAAAGCCTTCTGTGCTAAGCCGCAGTCCTCGACAACTCGTAATTTCCGCCACTCGGAGTTTTCCAGTCTTGTCCTTCAGCATCGTTGGCGACGCCCGGCCCAACAGTTTCGAGTTCGAAACCGAAGCGCTGATCAAGCCATCCGGCTTTCGAGAATATGATGCGCGCTGGTGGTTTGGCCATCCCGGCTCCGCGCAACTGCCGGAGCTCAATCTGATTGGCGTCCAGGCGCTCGGAATGGGGCTTGGCACGCTGATCCGCCGTGTCGGTGCCGGTCCCGATATCGTCACCGGGCACGATTTCCGCTCCTATTCGCTTGGCATCAAGCTGGCGCTGGTGTCCGGTTTGATGGCTGCAGGCGCTCGGGTGAGGGACATCGGACTGGCGTTGTCGCCGATGGCCTATTTCGCCCAGTTCGCACTGGACGTGCCTTCGGTCGCTATGGTCACCGCCTCGCATAACGAGAATGGCTGGACCGGCGTCAAGATGGGTGCGGCGCGGCCGCTGACTTTCGGGCCGGAAGAGATGAGCGCGCTGAAGCAGATTGTACTGGTCGGCGATTTCGATCTCGTCGGCGGCGGCTCCTACGATTTCGTTCGCGATTTTCGCGCTACTTATCTCGACGATCTGACCAAGGACAAGCGCATCACCCGAAAGCTGAAAGTGGTCGCCGCCTGCGGCAACGGCACCGCTGGCGCCTTCGCGCCGCAGGCGCTGCAGCGCATCGGCTGCGAGGTCATCCCGCTCGATGTCGAACTCGACCACACCTTTCCGCGCTACAATCCCAATCCCGAGGATATGCAGATGCTGCATGCCATCAGGGACAAGGTGCTTGAGACTGGAGCCGATGTCGGCCTTGGCTTCGACGGTGACGGAGACCGCTGCGGCGTCGTCGACAATGAGGGCAATGAGATTTTTGCCGACAAGGTCGGTGTGATGCTGGCGCGCGATATCTCCAGCCAGCATCCGGGCTCGACCTTCGTCGTCGACGTCAAGTCGACCGGCCTGTTCAACACAGACAGCGTGCTGCGCGCCAACAGCGCCGTCACTGACTACTGGAAGACCGGCCACTCCTACATCAAGCGCCGCGTCGCCGAGCTTGGCGCCGTCGCCGGTTTCGAAAAGTCGGGCCATTTCTTCTTCAACCCGCCAGTCGGGCGGGGTTATGACGATGGGCTGGTCACCGCCATCGCCATCTGCCAGATGCTGGACCGCAGCCCCGGCAGTTCGATAGCCGATCTCTACCGCGCGCTGCCGCTGACCTTCGGCACGCCGACCATGTCGTCGCACTGCGCGGACGATGTGAAGTATGGCGTTGTCGAGCGGGTGGTTGCCGACTTTCAGGCCATGAAGCGGGATGGAACGGTTTTTGCGGGCCAGAAGATCGCCGACCTCATCACCGTCAACGGTGCGCGCGTTGTCGCCGAAGACGGCACCTGGGGACTGGTGCGCGCCTCGTCGAACAAGCCGGAACTGGTCGTGGTCGTCGAAAGCCCGGTGTCGTCGCAGCGTCGACGGGAGATGTTCGAGGCTGTCGACACCGTGCTGCGCCGCAGCCCCGAGGTGGGCGCCTACAACCAGACCTTTTGAATGGTGGTTGAATGACCGAGCGGATTGTCAGTTTTGTCATGAGCGGCGGCGTCGGCTCGCGGTTGTGGCCGCTGTCGCGCGAGGACAATCCCAAGCAGTTCCACGATTTGTCCGGCGACGGCTCGATGCTGGCCAAGACCTTGCGCCGGCTGACGGCCCGGCCGGAAGGCGAAACGCCGATCTTCCTGATTGCCGCGGAGCGCCATGCCGACCGCGTTCACGCCGATCTTGCCGGCCTCGACCTCGCCGGCGGCGGGCCGCTGTTCGAGCCGACCGGGCGCAACACAGCCGCCGCCGTCGCACTGGCGACACTGCGCACAATGTCCGAGTTCGGCGACAGCCTGGTGCTGGTGGTGCCGTCGGACCATGAGATATCGACCCCGCGCCAGTTCTGGCAGAGCGTCGAAGCCGGCACCGAGGCAGCGCGTAGCGGCCGGCTGGTGGTGTTCGGCATCAGGCCGACACAGCCCGAGACCGGCTACGGCTATATCGAGGTTGCGGCCGAAAGCGGCGGCATCTTCGACGTGTCGCGCTTCGTCGAAAAGCCGGATCTTGCGACTGCGCAAAGCTATCTCAAGGCCGGAAATTTCTACTGGAACACCGGTATCTTCCTTTTTCGCGCCAGCGCCATGCGTGATGCCTTCATAGCGTTCCAGCCGGATATCTGGCAGGCCACCAAAGCAGCCTACAAGGCAGCGACATCGGATTTGTCCGGCCTTTACATGCCGCTAGAACTCTACGCCGCCATTCCGTCGAACTCGATCGACTACGCCATCATGGAGCGGGCAAAAGACATCGCGATGGTGCCGGCCGGCTTCCGCTGGAACGATCTCGGCTCATGGCAGTCGCTGCTCGATGTCGGCCCCGCCGACGACCGGGGCAATGTCATCATCGGCGATGTCGTCTCCATCGATTGCGAGAATTCCTACATTCGCAGTGACGGCCGCCTGCTGTCGGCGATCGGCATGAAGGACATCGCCATCGTTTCGACATCGGATGCCACCTTCGTCGCTCCGGTCAGCCACAGCCAGCACGTCAAGAAGATCGTCGAGCAGCTCGAAAAATCGGGTCGCCTGGAAACCAGGTTCACGCCGGCGCATGACCGCGTCATCGAAAGCGGCGCCTGGCGGCGGCGCGTGCATCACTGGCTGTTTCAGGAGACCTTGCCGCTGTGGTCGACATCGGGCGTCGACGAACGCCATGGCGGCTTTCACGAAGCGCTTGGCCTGGACGCTTCGCCGTTGATGAAGCCCAAGCGCATGCGCACCATGGCAAGGCAGGTCTATGCCTTCGCCGTCGCCCGGGCGCGCGGCTGGGACGGTCCGGCCGACCGGCTGATCAGCCACGGCATCGCCTTCATGGCCGGCAAGGGCCGCACCGACAAGGGCGGCTGGGTTCGGACGCTGAATGTCGACGGTTCGGTTGCCGACGCCACCGAGGATGCCTACGATCATTCCTGCGTGCTCCTGGCACTGGCGCATGCGCATATGTCTGGCAATCCCGACGCTTTGCGCCTCGGCGAGGAAACCTTCGCCTTTCTCGATGCGCATCTCGAAGACAGCCGCATGACCGGCTTCCTTGAGACATCGGACGGCAAAGGCGAGCGCCGCTCCAACCCGCATATGCACCTGCTCGAGGCCTTCCTGGCCTGGCACCAGGCGACCGGCGAGCGCGCCCATCTGCGCCGCGCAGCGCGTATCATCGACCTCTTCCGCAGTCATTTCTTCGATCCGGAAAGCTGGACGCTTGGCGAGTATTTCGATGCCGAATGGAAACCATCCGCCGGCGAGAAAGGCTCGTGGACCGAGCCTGGCCACCATTTCGAATGGGCCTCTTTGCTGGTCGATTTCGCCGGGCGCAGCGGCCAGGCCGAGTTGAGCGGCTTTGCCAGGAAACTCTACGCCTCGGCCATCGCCAATGGCCTCAACCGCGCCACCGGCCTTGCCTATGGCGCCGTCTCGCGACAGGGCCTGCCGCTCGACCTGATATCGCGCAGCTGGCCGCAGGCCGAAGCGGTGAAGGCGGCGATCGCGCTGGATGGTTCGGGCGGGCCCGATCTCAAGCCCGAGATCGAAGCGCGTGTCGGCCGGTTGTTCCGCTGGCACATCGACCCGGCGCCGCTCGGACTGTGGATCGACCGCATCGATGAACGCGGCCGCTCGCTGGCATCGGACGTTCCGGCCAGCATCTTCTATCATCTGGTCTGTGCGCTGACGCAATATCTGGACAGCACGGCCGACCTGAAGGCGTAGAGGGCTGGATCAGTACGGGCTCGCCACGTCACCCGTCTCGACATAGATCGACTTCAGCTGCGAATAGAGCGCCAGTGCGGCCAGTGAATTCTCACGCCCGATGCCTGACTGTTTGAAGCCGCCGAACGGGATTTCCACCGGCGTCAGATTATACGCGTTGATCCAGCAGGTGCCGGCCTGCAGTTCGGCGATGACGCGGTGGGCGCGCGGCAGGTCGCGCGTGAAGACGCCGGCAGCGAGGCCGAATTCGGTGTCGTTGGCGCGGTCGATCACCTCGTCCTCACCGTCGAATTTCAACACGCTCATCACTGGTCCGAAAATTTCTTCACGGGCGATGCGCATGCCATCGGTCACGCCGGTGAACACCGTCGGCTCGACGAAGAAGCCGCCCTGAAAGCCCTGCAGCGAAGGCACATTGCCGCCGCAAGCAAGCGTCGCTCCATCCTGCTTGCCGATCTCGATATAGCCGACCACCTTGTCGTGCTGCGCCTTGGAGACCAGCGGTCCCATCTGGGTTTCGGGATCGAGCGGGTCGCCGATGCGGATTTTCTTGGTCCGCTCTATCAGACGGTCGACAAAGCGGTCGTGGATGCCGCTCTGCACGAAGACGCGCGTGCCGTTGGAGCAGATCTGTCCGGTCGAATAGAAATTGCCGAGCATGGCGCCGCCAATGGCGTTCTCGATGTCGGCATCGTCGAACACGATCAGCGGCGACTTGCCCCCGAGTTCCATCGTCGCGTGCTTCATCTTCGAGCCGGCAAGCGACAGCACCTTGCGGCCGGTCGGCACCGAACCGGTCACCGAGACCTTGGCGACGACATCGTGGCCGACAAGCCCGGCGCCGACATCGCCATAGCCCTGCACAACGTTGAACAAGCCGTCGGGTAGCCCCGCTTCGCTGTAGATCTCGGCCAGTGCCAGCGCCGACAGCGGCGTGTTTTCCGACGGCTTGAACACCATGGCATTGCCCATGGCGAGCGCCGGTGCCGATTTCCAGCCGGCGATCTGGATCGGGTAGTTCCATGCGCCGATGCCGACACAGACGCCGAGCGCTTCGCGCCTTGTGTAGGCGAAGGGTCCGCCGAGATCGACCGACTCGCCGTTGTAGGCGGCAACGGCACCGCCGAAATATTCAAGGCAGTCCGCAGCCGAGGGCGCATCCGCCACCAACGTTTCCTGGATCGCCTTGCCGGTATCCAGCGTCTCGATGCGAGCGAGGTCGGCGTTGCGGGCGCGCAATATGTCGGCAGCGCGGCGCAGGATGCGCCCGCGCTCGACCGGCTTCAGCCGCGCCCAGGCGGGCTGCGCCGCTCGTGCTGCCTCGACGGCGAGTTCCAGCACGTTCGGCGTTGCCGAACGCAGCATGGCGATGGTCTCGCCGGTTGCCGGATAGATGACCGGCAGCGGGGCGCCGCCTTCGTCCTCGATGTAGCGTCCGTTGACATAGTGCGATGCCGTGGGCTGAGCGCGCATGGAAGTCTCCAGATTGTCTTTCGCGGCATGCGGATCGTGCAGTCACACGATCATGCTCTATCTGTCCGACGCCTGCCAGCGCGGATTGATCCATGGTTCCTGGTTGGACGGCGCCAGCGGCGTGCGGCCAAGGATGTGATCGGATGCCTTCTCGCCGGTCATGATCGACGGCGCATTGAGATTGCCGTTGGTGACGCGCGGGAAGATCGAGGAATCGGCGACCCGCAATCCTTCGACGCCGATGACCCGGCACTCCGGATCGACGACGCTCATCATGTCGTCGGCGCGGCCCATCTTGCAGGTGCCGCAAGGATGGTAGGCGCTCTCCGCGTGATCCCTGATGAAGATGTCGAGATCGTCGTCCGATTGCACGTGGCTGCCCGGCGATATCTCCTTGCCCCGATAGGGATCGAACGCCGACTGGCCGAAGATCTCGCGCGTCAGCCGGATGCAGTGGCGGAACTCCGCCCAGTCGTCCGGATGCGACATGTAGTTGAAGTGGATCATCGGTTTCGATTTCGGGTCCGGCGAGCGCAGCGTCACCGACCCCCGCGACTTCGAGCGCATCGGTCCGACATGCGCCTGGAAACCGTGCGACTTGGCCGCCGCCTTGCCGTCATAGCGGACTGCCGCGGGGATGAAATGGTACTGGATGTCGGGGTAGTCGACGCCGGCACGCGATCGCACGAAGGCCGCCGCTTCGAAATGGTTGGTGGCGCCTAGCCCGTTCTTGAGGAACAGCCACTGCGCCCCGATGAGCGCTTTCGAGAACGGATTCAGCACCGAATTGAGCGTGATCGGCAGCAATGATTCCTGCTGGATGTAGAGCTCCATATGGTCCTGCAGGTTGCGGCCGACGCCGGGCCTGTCGGCCACCACCGGAATGCCGTTTTCGCGCAGATGCTCGGCCGGACCGATGCCGGACAGCATCAGGATCTTGGGCGAATTGATCGACGATGCGGCGACGATTACCTCACGTCGCGCCTTAACGACCTGAATCTGTTTGTGAGCTTCGATCTCGACGCCGATGGCGCGCTGATTCTCGATGATCACCCGCCGCGCAAAGCCCTTGACCAGACTGACGTTTTTGCGCTTCAGCGCCGGCTTCAGATAGGCCGATGCCGCCGACCAGCGGCGGCCGCCGCTGATGGTCTGCTCCATCGGCCCAAAACCTTCCTGCTTGGAACCGTTATAGTCCTCCGTCAGTTCGAACCCGGCCTGGCGGCCAGCCTCGACGAAGGCACCATAGAGCGGATTTTTACGCGAGCCGCGCTGCACATGCAGCGGGCCGCCGTGCCCGCGCCAGCCATCTTCGCCGCCATCCGAATCCTCCATGCGCTTGAAATAGGGGAGCACGTCGGCGAAGCCCCAGCCGGCCGCACCCTCTTCGGCCCAATGGTCGAAGTCGCGGGCGTGGCCGCGCACATAGACCATGCCGTTGATCGAGGACGAGCCGCCGATAACCTTGCCGCGCGGTGTCGCCAGCACACGGCCGCCGAGATGCGGCTCCGGCTCGCTGGCAAAGCCCCAGTCGTAGAGGCTCATGTTGAGAGGGATCGACAGCGCCGACGGCATCTGGATCAGCGGCCCGATATCGCTGCCGCCGAATTCAATGACGATGACCGAATGCTTGCCGTCTTCCGACAGGCGATAGGCCATGGCCGAGCCGGCCGAGCCGGAGCCGATGATGACGAAATCCGCTTCAAGCATGGTTCATATGCGCCATGAAATCGGCGAGCGAGACATTGCCGCCGGTAGCCACAACAAGGACGGTCTTGTCCTTCACATCCACCTTGCCGCCGAGCAATGCCGCGATCGACGCCGCCCCCGACGGTTCGAGCACCAGCTTCATGCGCTCGAAGGCGATCCGCATCGCGCGCCGCACCGATTGGTCGTCGACGGTGATGCCGTGAACACCCGCCGTCTTGACCGCGGCAAACGGAGCATCGCCCGGCCGTCGTGACATCAAACCGTCGCAGATCGATTTCGGCCCGATCGGCATCGTCTCGATGCTGCCATGCGCCAGCGACGAGCCCATGCCATTGAAACCTTCCGGCTCGACGCCGATGATCTCTGTGGCGGGCGACAGATAATGGAAGGCGAGCGAAACGCCCCCGATCAACCCACCGCCACCGACCGAGCAGAACAAGAGGTCGGCGCTGGCACCTTTGGCTTCGAGTTGGTCAAGCGCTTCGAGGCCGGCGCCCGCCTGGCCGGCGACGATCTCCGGATCGTCGAATGGATGCAGCAGCGCCAGGCCCTCTGTCTCGGCGATCTCGCGCGCCTTGGCGGCGGCGACTTCCTCCCGCGCGCGCTCGCCATGGTCGGTCAGCACGACGCGGGCGCCATAGCCCGCCGTGGCATCACGCTTGGCGGCCGGTGCGTCGATCGGCATGACGATGGTGACGGGAACGCCAAGCGCCTGGCCGGCAGCCGCCAGCCCTTGCGCGAAATTGCCGGAGGAGTAGGCGACGACGCCCTTCTTCGCTTCGTCAACTGAAAGCTGCTTCAGGCGCCAATAGGCGCCGCGCACCTTGAATGAGCCGGCCCATTGCAGCGATTCCGGCTTGATGAAGACGCGGGCGGCGCCGGTCTCGCGGGCTAGTGCCGTCGATTCCAGCAGCGGCGTGATCTGCGTCGCCCTGGAGGTGACGGCATAGGCCTGCTTGAGATGGTCAAGGGAGGGGACGAGAAGGTCTGACATCATTCGCCTCGCGGATACCGTTTGCTCTCTTCGAGATTGTCGAGGTTCATGTGATTGCGCATGTAACGCTCGGACGCCTTTTGCAGGGGTTGGAAATCCCAGGGGTAATAGGCGCCGTTGCGCAGCGCCGGATAGACGACCCAGCGGCGCGCCTGGCTTTCGCGGACAGCGGCGTCGAAGCCGGCCATGTCCCAGCGCGCCTGGACTTTGTCCATGAATGCCGCCACCAAGCCGGCATTGGCGGGGTCGTCGGCCAGATTGTTTCGCTCGAGCGGATCGGCTTCGAGATCGAACAGTTGCGGCGGATCGAGCTCGCAGTGGACGAATTTGTATCTGCCGTCGCGGATCGCCACCAACGGCGCGTTGGACCCTTCGGCCGCATACTCCATCAACACCGGTGCGGTGCGCTCGATGCCCTCGGTGAGCGGCAGCAGCGACTGGCCGTCGGTCCACGGCGCGATCGCAGCGATGTCGATGCCGGCGAGATCGCAAAGCGTCGGCGCCAAGTCGAGATTGGAGACCGGCGTCTCGATCAGCCCGGCAGGAATGTCCTTGCCGGCGATCATCAGCGGCACCCGCGCCGAACCCTCGAAGAAGCTCATCTTGAACCACAGGCCGCGCTCGCCGAGCATGTCGCCGTGATCCGAGCAGAACAGGATGATTGTGTCGTCGGCCATGCGGGTGCGCTCGAGAACGTCCAGGATCTCGCCAAGCTTGTCGTCGACATAGGAGATGTTGGCGAAATAGCCCTGCCGCGAACGACGCACCTGCTCTGGCGTGATCTCGAAAGAGGGGTAGTCACTGGCGTGGTACAGTCGCCGGGAATGCGTATCCTGCTGGTCATACGCGATGAACCCGGTTTCCGGGTCCAGCGCCTGGCAATGCTCATAGAGATCCCAATACTGCTTGCGCGCGACATAGGGATCGTGCGGATGCGACAGCGAGACAGTGAGGCACCAAGGCCGATGGTTCGCATCGTCCTGTTCGCGCGAAAGCTGATAGAGCTTCTGCGTGGCCAGGAACACGACCTCGTCGTCATACTCCATCTGGTTGGTGATCTCGGCGACGCCTGCACCGGTCACCGAGCCCAGATTGTGATACCACCAGTCGATACGCTCGCCGGGCTTGCGGTAATCCGGCGTCCAGCCGAAATCGGCTGGATAAATGTCGGTCGTCAGCCGCTCCTCGAAACCATGCAACTGGTCCGGCCCAACGAAATGCATCTTGCCCGACAGGCAGGTGTAGTAGCCGGCGGCGCGCAAATGATGGGCAAAGGTCGGGATCGATGAGGCGAATTCGGCGGCATTGTCATAGACGCCGGTGCGCGACGGCAATTGCCCGCTCATGAACGAGGCACGGCCCGGCGCGCAGAGCGGCGAGGCCGTGTAGTTGTTGGCAAAGCGCGCCGAACGCGCGGCCAACGCTTTCAGATGCGGTGTATGCAGAAACTCCGCCGGTCCGTCCGGAAACAGGGTTCCGTTGAGCTGGTCGACCATGACGATCAGGAAATTGGTTGGCTTCATTGTCACTGTTTGCGCCGCTCGCCAAGTTTGATTTCGAGATAGTCCTCGACCAGCGCGATCGCGGTCGCGGCATCGGGCACGCCGTCTTTCAGCGCCCGCCTGATGTAGAGCCCGTCGATCATCGCCGCGGTCGCTTCGGCGGCGCGGTCGGCTTCGGCTCTGGGCAAGATCCCGGTCAGCCCGCTCATCAGGTTCGAGTGCAGCCGCCGCGCGTAGACCTTGAGCAGCCGGCGCAAGGCCGATGATTTCTGCGCCTCGACATAGAAGGCGAGCCAGGCGGCGATGGTTTCCGGCTGGAACTGGATGTCGGAGAAATTGACAGCGACCACCGCCGAGACCCTTTCGCGCGCGCTATTGGCCGAGCCAAGGGCGCGCAACGTATCGGCTGTAAGCTCCGCCAGTATGTGCCGCATCGTCGCCAAGAGCAGCTCGTCCTTGGCACCAAAATAATGATGGGCAAGGGCGGACGACACGCCGGCGCGTCCGGCGATCTCGGACATGGTCACGTCGAGCGAACCGCGCTCGCCGATCGCCGAGATCGTCGCTTCGATCAGCGCCTTGCGGCGCAGCGGTTCCATTCCGATTTTCGGCATCTCGCCATGATCCTTTGAGAGAATAGGATTATTTTTTATTGACGCGTCAATCAACAAAAAAATCGGCCGCGATCTCGGCTGTACCAAGCGATTGTACGCCTCCAGCCCTTCACGAAACCGGCACGATTGTTTATCTTTGAACAATAGATGCGAAATGCGCCGTGAGCCGACATGCCAGGCCGGCGCCAAGGATGGAGACCGCCATGACCGCATGCATCGTCGGATGGGCGCATTCGCGCTTCGGCAAGCTTGAGGGCGAAACGCTCGAAAACCTCATCGTCAAGGTGGCAACGGACGCGCTCGACCATGCCGGCATCGGTCCCGACGAGGTCGACGAGATCGTGCTCGGCCACTTCAACGCCGGTTTTTCGGCGCAGGATTTCACCGCCAGTCTGGTGCTTCAGGCCGACGACCGGCTGCGCTTCAAGCCGGCGACGCGTGTCGAGAACGCTTGCGCCACCGGATCGGCGGCGGTCCGCCAGGGCATCCGCGCCATTGACGCGAATGCCGCTCGCATCGTGCTGGTGGTCGGCGCGGAGCAGATGACGACGACGCCGGGGCCGGAGATCGGCAAAAACCTGCTCAAGGCGTCCTATCTGCCCGAGGACGGCGAGACACCCGCGGGTTTCGCCGGCGTCTTCGGCAAGATCGCGCAGGCCTATTTCCAGCGTTATGGCGATCAGTCGGATGCGCTGGCCATGATTGCCGCCAAGAACCACAAGAACGGCGTCGACAATCCCTATGCGCAGATGCGCAAGGATTTCGGCTATGAGTTCTGCCGCCAGGAGAGCGAGAAGAACCCCTTCGTTGCCGGTCCTCTGAAGCGCACCGACTGCTCGCTGGTCTCCGACGGCGCCGCCGCCCTTATCCTTGCCGACACCGCCACGGCGCTGAAGATGCGCCGTGCCGTTGCCTTCCGCGCCAACGAACATGTGCAGGATTTCCTGCCGATGTCGAAGCGCGACATTCTGACCTTCGAAGGCTGCGAGCAGGCCTGGAACCGGGCGCTGAAATCGGCCGGCGTGACGCTCGACGATCTGTCCTTCGTCGAGACGCATGACTGCTTCACCATTGCCGAACTGATCGAGTACGAGGCGATGGGCCTTGCCAAGCCGGGAGAGGGGGCGAAGCTGGCGTTGGACGGCACAACGGCCAAGGATGGTCGCCTGCCGGTCAATCCATCCGGCGGGCTGAAGGCCAAGGGCCATCCGATCGGCGCCACTGGCGTGTCCATGCATGTCTTGACCGCCATGCAGCTTGTCGGTGAGGCCGGCGGCATCCAGGTGCCGGGCGCAAAACTGGGCGGCATCTTCAATATGGGCGGTGCGGCGGTCGCCAACTACGTTTCCATTCTCGACCGGATCAGATAAACCGCCCGCATTTGCGGGAGGTGACATGACAAATCCGGTTCTGATCGAAGTCTTGCGCGGCGCGATCGTCGAGAGCGCGCATCGCGGCTCAGTCGCGGTCTTCGATGGCGACGGCAAGCCCGTGTGGGAGATCGGCGATACGGCCAAGCCGGTGTTTCCGCGCTCCGCCGTCAAGGCGATCCAGGCCTTGCCGTTGGTCGAAAGCGGGGCGGCGGATGCCTATGGTTTCGGCAACCGCGAACTGGCGCTCGCCTGCGCCTCCCACTCGGGCGAGCCGGCACATGTCGACCTTGCGCGATCCATGCTGGCCAAGGCTGGGCTGGACGGATCGGCGCTCGAATGCGGCACGCATTGGCCATCCAATCATGACGCCGAGATTGCGCTCGCCCGCGCCGGCGGCTCGCCGAACGCCTTGCACAACAATTGTTCCGGCAAACATTCCGGCTTCCTCTGCACCTGCGTCCACGCCGGCATTGCGCATCGCGGCTATGTCAAGCCGGGACACGGCCTGCAGGACATGGTGCGCGACGCCATGCAGTCGGTGACGGGCGCTGTCCATGGTGAGGACCAGCGTGCCATCGACGGCTGTTCGATCCCGACCTACGCGGTGCCGCTCAGGAGCTTCGCGCTCGGCTTTGCCCGCATGGCCACGACATCAGGTTTTGGCCCAGAGCGAGCCAAGGCTGCAAAGCGGCTGCTTTCCGCCTGCATGGCCGAGCCCTTCTTCGTTTCCGGCAGCGGCCGCGAAGACGTCGCGTTGATGGAGGCCGCACCAGGGCGGATTTTCACGAAGGGCGGCGCCGAAGGCGTCCATTGTGCCGCAATTCCGGAACTTGGCCTCGGCATCGCACTCAAATGCGATGATGGCGCCGGCCGCGCCGGCGAAGCCATGGTTGCCGCCGTCCTTGCCAAACTGTTGCGTGCCGACGAGGCCTTGGCGGCGAAGCTGCTCGAATTGGCAAACACGCCCATCGAAAATCGCAACGGTGCCAAAGTCGGAGCGCTGAGGCCGACGGCAACTCTCAAGTGACGTGATTGCGCTCGACGGTCAGATGCGCGTAGCCGCTACCGTTTGACGAGGCGAGATCGCCTGTCGCGGGCTCCGCCCAGCGCTGGCCGACAACCGCACCGTTCAGGGCGCCGTCGATGACATTGTCTGAAATGACGGCCGTACCGGCGCCCTCGACCACGGATACGACGATCCCGGTTCCTGCCTTGCGGATGATGTTGCCGGTGGCGACGACATTGCGCAGGTACGGGCCCCAGCCGATCTGCATGCCATAGAGTGGCGCGTTCTCGATGACATTGTTGGAAACGGTGGTGTCGGCCTCAACGCCGATGCCGACGCCAAATCCCGGCGAGTCGGCGGGGTAGGGGCCGCTGGTCGACAGATTGTGCACGATGTTGCCGGAACAGACGCCCATGCGGCCGCCTTCGTTGAAATTGACGATCGAGATGCCGTTGGCGGCGCCGTCGACGATGTTGTTGCTGATGATGGCGCCTTCGAACGAGAACTCGGAATAGATCGC
This sequence comes from Mesorhizobium sp. XAP4, assembly GCF_029269325.1. Classification (NCBI taxonomy): domain Bacteria; kingdom Pseudomonadati; phylum Pseudomonadota; class Alphaproteobacteria; order Hyphomicrobiales; family Phyllobacteriaceae; genus Mesorhizobium; species Mesorhizobium sp. XAP4. The sequence continues at coordinate 555,907 of NZ_JARIXW010000003.1, forward strand.
CGTTTCGCCAGAGCGCGAGCAGGTGTTGCCCGATATCTGCAGGTTGCTGGCGCTGTTGGCACGGATGGCCGAGAAGGCGCAGTCCGAGACGATGTTGCCCGAGATGACGACATTGCCGGCGCGAAAGGCATTGATGCCGTTGCCGTTCTGCCCGGTTCCGCCGCTGCGTGCCTGGATCCCTTGGACGCGGTTGCCGGTGACCATGGTGCCGTCTTCGGCCACCTGCCAGCGGTGTACGAGGATGCCGCCATTGGCGCAGTCGGAAACGGTGTTGCCCGTGATGGCCAGCCCGCCGGCTTCGACCGAATAGATGCCGGCATCGGCGGCGCCCGATATCTCACAGCGCTCGATCCGGCCGATCGCGTGTTCCAGCGCCAGCCCGTTCTTGCCGCTGCCGGTGATCTGGCAATTGTCGATGGCGAGGTGCGCGACACGGCGCAGATCGAGCAGCCCTTGCGTGTAATCGCCCATCGCGCGGTTCGAACCATCGAAGACCAGCCCGCTCAGTTCGATATGGTCGGCCTGTTCGGCCATGAACAGGTGGCCGTCACCGCCGTAAACGATGCGCGTCGCGCCCGGCACGCCGGAAAGACGTACGCGGCCGGGCAGCGAAAGATTGGAGACGACATAGGTGCCGGGCGGCAGGAACACCGGCATGTCGCGGCTGTTTGCGTCACGCAGCAGTTTGGCGAAGGCCTTGCTCTGATCGTCTGATGTGCCGGGCTGCACGCCGAGTTCGGTGGCATTGATCGAGCCGCGCATCGAGGCTTTCTCGATGCCGCTCAAGCTTGCGGCTACCGCCTTGCCGAGCGCAAGCCCCATGACGGCAAAGCCGGCGGTTCCAGTCAGCAGCGTTCGTCTGTTCAACATCGGCACAAAATCCCAGCGTTCAACCTTGGCGTCGCAGGAATCGTGCCAGACGGTTTGCCTCTCCTCGGGACGGAAACGACAATGGCTTGTCGAGCAGCCTCTGCGGGCCTAAGTTCAGGAAATGAGCAGAGCTTTCACCCGCGAGGAAGACAGCGAAAATGCCATCGCCGGTGTCGGTGAGCGGCCGGTCAGCCAGCATCGCAATCTGGTGACGGAACGCGGCCTGGCGCAGATCGAGGAAAATCTGGCCGATCTGCGCGACATACTGGCGAAGGCCGAACGCAAAGCCGACCGCGAGCGCATAGCGGTCGTGTCGCGCGATCTGCGTTACTGGACCGCCCGGCGCGAAAGCGCCGAACTCTCGGTGCCGGAGCCGGGCAGTGACGTTGTGCGCTTCGGCATGGGCGTCACGATCGAGAGCGATGACGGCAAGAAGGTGCATTGGAAGATCGTCGGCGAGGACGAGGCTGATCCCACCAAGGGCAGCATTTCGCATGTTTCGCCAATGGCTGTCGCCCTGTTCGGCAAGAAGATCGGCGACTTGGCCAGCGTCAACGGCAAGGAGTGGGAAATCGTCAAGTTGTCCGAGAGCTAGGACGTCTCAAATCCGCCGCACTGATTGGCGGGTCATTTGGCGAGTTTCTGAAGCCCGACCTGATATTTGTCCATGACCTCGCGCGCGGCCTTCATCTGCCGTTCGAACCTGTCGGCCACCGGTCTTAAAATGATGCCGTGATCAGTTTCGATGATCTGGAGCTGATCGCCCGATTGCAGATTCAAGCTGTCCAGCATTTCCCGTGGCAAGATCAGGGCATCTGATCCGTCGTCGAGCTTGTGGATGGTCGTCTTCACGGTTACCGCACCTTGGTTGCAGTGTCAGTCTAGCACAACCTTTTCAGAGATACAGCAGTCCTAGTCCGTGGCCAGGAGGCGGTCCAGCAGGCGATCCGCTGCCTCTGGAATGACTGTGCCCGGCGGGAAGATCTCGGCAGCGCCGGCTTGCCGCACCGCGTCATAGTCCTGCGGTGGGATGACGCCGCCGGCGACGATCAGCATGTCGCCGCGGCCGAGCTTTTTAAGCGCGTCGCGCAGTTCGGGGATCAGCGTCAGATGTCCCGCCGCCAGCGACGAGGCGCCGACGATGTGGACGTCCTGTGCGACCGCCAGCCTGGCGATCTCATCCGGTGTCTGGAACATCGCGCCGACGGTGACGTCGAAGCCGAGATCGGCGAAGGCCGTAGCGATGACCTTCTGGCCACGGTCGTGGCCGTCCTGGCCCATCTTGGCGACGAGAATGCGCGGCTTGCCGCCGGTCTTCTTCTCGAAGGCGTCAAGCTTGTCCTGCAGCCCGTCGACCACGGGATGATCGCCAAGCGCCTTGCGATAGATGCCGGAAATGGTCTGCACCGTAGCGACGTGGCGCCCAAACGCCCTTTCCAACGCGAATGAAATCTCGCCGACCGTTGCATTGGCGCGCGCGGCTCGGATGGCGAATTCCAGCAGGTTTTCATTGCCTTGCGCGGCACGGGTCAGCGCATCGAGTGCGCTTTCGACGGCGGCGACGTCGCGCGTGCCCTTCAGCCGTTGCAGCTTCGACAATTGCCGGGCCCTGACCTCGGCATTGTCGATCTTCAGCACGTCGACCTCGATGTCGGTCTCGGGCCGATGGGCGTTGACGCCGACCAGCATCTGCTCGCCGGAATCGATCCGCGCCTGCGTGCGCGCGGCAGCTTCCTCGATGCGCAGCTTGGGAATGCCCTGTTCGGTCGCCGCCGCCATGCCGCCGAGCGCCTCGACCTCCTCGATATGGGCAAGCGCGCGCGCCGCCAGATCATGCGTCAGCCGTTCAAGATAGGCCGAACCGCCCCACGGGTCGATGATGCGCGTGGTGCCGGATTCCTTTTGCAGGATGAGCTGGGTGTTGCGGGCGATCCGCGCCGAATGGTCGGTCGGCAGCGCCATCGCCTCGTCGAAGGAATTGGTGTGCAGCGATTGGGTGTGGCCCTGCGTTGCAGCCATTGCCTCGATCATGGTGCGGACAATGTTGTTGTAGGGATCCTGCGCCGTCAGCGACCAGCCAGAAGTCTGGCAATGGGTGCGCAGCGACAACGAGCGCTCGTCCTTGGGCGAAAAATTCTTCTGCATCAGGGTCGCCCACAACAGGCGCGCGGCCCGCAGCTTGGCGACTTCCATGAAGAAATTCATGCCGATGGCCCAGAAGAAGGACAGGCGCGGCGCGAAGCGGTCGATGTCGAGGCCGGCCGCGACGCCGGCGCGAGCATACTCGATGCCATCGGCGATCGTATAGGCGAGTTCAAGGTCGGCCGTCGCGCCGGCCTCCTGCATGTGATAGCCGGAGATCGATATCGAATTGAACTTCGGCATGTTCTTCGATGTGTACGAGAAGATGTCCGACACGATCCGCATCGAGGGCTTTGGTGGATAGATGTAGGTGTTGCGGACCATGAACTCCTTCAGAATGTCGTTCTGAATGGTGCCGGCGAGATCTTTCTGCGCAACGCCCTGTTCTTCCGCCGCGACAATGTAGAGCGCCATGATCGGCAGCACCGCGCCGTTCATCGTCATCGATACCGTCATCTCGCCGAGCGGAATGCCGTCGAAGAGCTGCCGCATGTCGAGAATGGAATCGATGGCGACGCCAGCCATGCCGACATCGCCGGCAACGCGCGGATGATCGCTGTCATAGCCGCGATGCGTGGCGAGATCGAAGGCGACCGACAGGCCCTTTTGACCAGCGGCAAGGTTGCGTCGGTAAAATGCGTTGGATTCTTCGGCCGTCGAGAAGCCGGCATATTGCCGGATCGTCCAGGGCTGCTGGACATACATGGTCGGGTAGGGGCCGCGCACGAAGGGCGGCAGGCCGGGATAGGTGTCGAGATGCGGCAACCCCTTGAGGTCGCTTTGATTGTACAGATGCTTGGCGACGAGCCCTTCCGGCGTGGTCCGCTGGCCTTTGACCTCGACGGGAGCGCGGCGTGGCGGGACCCAGCCGATCTGGCCGAAGTCCGGGATCAAGAGCCGGCTCCGATCGATTGGTCGATGCGGACTGGAAACAGCGCCTCGCAGACGGCAACGCCTTCGGTGAAGGCCGGCCGCCGTTCCGCCGCCAGCGTCTCGACCGGACGTTCGTCTTTCGATGGATAGAGCGTGGTGCCGATGATGGCCCGTTGGCCTGTGCGGTAGGCTGCATTGCGCTGCTCCGCAGCTGCGTGGACGCGCTTCTGGATGCGTCCGTCCTGAAGGCTGGACAGGACACCGCCCTCGGCTTCGATCGTCTGCAATTCCGCCCACGCCAACTCGCACAACTCCGCGGTCAACGCCTCGACGGCGCCGGAACCATAGGCGGGATCGGTGACATGATCGATATGGCTTTCATTGGCCATGATCAGCTGCGTGTTGCGGGCAACACGACGGGCAAAACCCGCCGGCAGACCATGCGCGATCGTGTGCGGCAGGATGGAGATCGAATCGGCGCCGCCGCACGCCGCGGCAAAGCATGCAATGGTGGTGCGCAGGATGTTGGTCTCCGGATCCATCGCCGTCATCATGCGAAAGGACGTCTCGGCATGGATATTGGCGGTGGATGTCGGGATCGAACAAGCCTCCTGCACCCGCGCCCATAGCCTGCGCAGTGCTCGCATCTTGGCCGTCGACAGCAACTGGTCCTGGTCGACGCTGAGCGCAAAACCGATATGCGGTGCGGCATAGACAAGCGGCTGCCGCGCCGTCTCGAACATTCTGAGATAGGAGACAGCCGAAGCCAGCATGATGCCAAGTTCCTGCGCTTCCGTCGCGCCGGCATTGTGGAACACGCGCCCGTCAGCTTCCAGCAGCACGCCCGGAACGCCCATCGCGAAGAAATGCGCCAGCGACTGCGGCATAGAGGCCTGCAGCGCCTCGATCGACATGCGCAGCCGACCGGTTCCCGCGAAGATCGCCGCTGGATCGATGCCGAAGGAGAGGTTGAGTTTTGCCGGGTCCGACCGCCGCTTGCTCAGGAATGCGACCAGCCAGTCGGCCACGGCGCGGCTCCAGGGATGGGCGTCGATGCGAACCTGGATGCGGTTGAGCGGTATGCCGTCCAGCACCGCCTCCAGCGCCTCCGCCGTTCTCGGCAAGCCGTAGCCGAACGCGTTGGGCGCCCCTTCGAAGACCAGCGACAATCCCGTGGCACCCTGTGCAACATCCTCCAGCGCTTGGCTTCTGGCACGGTCGATGTCCGGATCGTCGATGCGCTGGCTGACGATCCATGGCGATTTCGGGTTTGTACGCACGATCGGTTCCGCCGCGGTGCTGCGGTCGTAGAGCGGTTCGATACGAATGTTGTCGTCGCTGTGCGAGACCAGCTTTTCCTCGAAGGAAGCGCCTGCCAATGCCTTTTCCGCCAAGGCGAGCCATCGCTGACGCTCGGCGTTCTCGGGTTCCACGTCCTGGATCAAGGCTCCGGCGCCCATCCGTCCTCCTCGTTTCATGCGGCCGCACCAGCCGGGAGCGGTTCAGTCTACGGTCCCCGGTCCGATATCGCAATGCAATGCGCTTTCAGAGACCGGATTCGATCCATCAGATATAGGTCAGTCCGCGTGGACGACGATTGCCAAACAGCGGCAAAATCCGCAAGCTCCAAAAACCCGATCTGAACGAATGGGGCCGATTTGGGCGAATGGCCCGGATTTGGACGAATGGCCCCGATTTGGACGAATGGCCCCGATTTGGACGAATGGCATTGTCGCTGTGCAATGGCCTCACTATACCTGCGGCAAGGCCACTGGCTTTAGACACATCAGTTTGCGGAGACCGGACATATGGCTGACGAGACCAGTATTTTCATCGGCGCCAGCCGAAAGCCCGACGACAGCTATCAGCGTGCCGAGCAGTTGTTGCTGCGATATGGGAATCGTCACGGCCTGGTGACCGGCGCGACCGGCACCGGCAAGACCGTCACCTTGCAGATCCTGGCCGAAGGATTTTCCAACGCCGGCGTGCCGGTGTTCTGCGCGGACATCAAGGGTGATCTGTCGGGCATCGCGATGATGGGCACGGCACAGGATTTCCTCGTCAAGCGGGCCGAACAGGTCAAGCTCGATCCGTATGACTTCCAGGAATTTCCCGTTATCTTCTGGGACTTGTTCGGCGAGCAGGGTCATCCGATCCGCGCCACGGTCTCGGAAATGGGGCCGTTGTTGCTATCGCGCCTGATGAACCTGACCGAGGCGCAGGAAGGCATCATGAACATCGCCTTCCGCCTGGCGGATGAGGAAGGTCTGCTGCTGCTCGACATGAAGGACCTGCAGGCGCTGCTCGCCAACATCGCCGAGCGCGCCGACGAGATCGGCTCGCGCTATGGCAACGTGACGAAGCCATCGGTCGGGGCTATCCAGCGCACGCTGCTGGTCCTCGAACAGCAGGGGGCCGCAAACTTCTTCGGCGAACCGGCACTGCGTATCGCCGATATCATGCGCACCACCCGCGACGGACGCGGCGCCATCAGCGTGCTTGCCGCCGACAAGCTGATGATGAATCCGCGGCTCTACGCGACCTTCCTGCTATGGCTGATGTCGGAGCTGTTCGAGGTGCTGCCGGAAGTCGGCGACCCCGACAAGCCGAAGCTGGTGTTCTTCTTCGACGAGGCGCATCTTCTGTTCGACGAAGCACCCAAGGTGCTCATCGATCGCGTCGAGCAGGTCGTCCGACTGATCCGCTCGAAAGGCGTCGGCGTCTATTTCGTCACCCAGAACCCTTTGGATATCCCTGAAAAAGTCCTGGCCCAGCTCGGCAATCGCGTCCAGCACGCGCTGCGCGCCTATACACCGCGCGAGCAGCAGGCAGTCCGGACGGCGGCCGAAACGTTCCGGCCAAATCCCGATTTCGACTGCATGACCGCCATTACACAGCTTGCTACTGGCGAGGCGCTGGTCTCGACGTTGGAAGCCAAGGGTGTTCCGTCCATGGTGCAGCGGACACTGATCCGCCCGCCATCCTCGCGGCTTGGGCCCATAACGGCCGCTGAGCGGCAAAAGCTGATCCAGGAAAGCCCGGTCGCCGGCCAGTACGATCAGGCCGTCGATCGCGAATCGGCTTTCGAAATGCTGCAGAAAAAGGCCAAGGACGCGCAGGATGCCGAAGAGCAGGCCCAGCAGGCCGGCAGCGGCGGCTCGCGCTGGACCATTCCGGGCTTCGGCAATGACGATCCCGCGCCGCAATCCGGTGGCAGGCGCACATCTGCACCGCGCCCGTCCAACCGCCAGACGGTCGCAGAGGCGGCGATCAAGTCGGTGGTGCGCTCGGTCGGCTCCTCGGTCGGTCGGGCAATCGTGCGCGGCATTCTGGGGAGCTTGTCGCGCGGGCGGTGACTGGAGGCAGCGGGCGCCGCTGCCTAGTCAGCTCAGAAAATCGAATTCGTGATCGCCTTGACCGGTCCAAGCAGCACCGAACCGTCCGGCACGCCGGCATCGATCGGGATCGCCTGTCGGTTGGCCGTCGCCACCATGGGTTGGCTGGCGTCGCTGGTCACGATGACCGGCGTCTTCGAGGGCACGCGATCATAGAGGTCGATAATGTCCTGGTTCATCAGACGCACGCAGCCTGACGACACCGACTTGCCGATCGAGCGCCACTCCGGCGAGCCGTGCAGACGGTAGAGCGTGTCGACATTGCCCTGGAACAGATAGAGCGCGCGTGCACCGAGCGGGTTCTTCAGGCCGCCGGGCATGCCGCCATTGTCGGCGCTGTAGGGTTTCAGTTCCGGCTGGCGGGCTATCATTTCGTCCGGCGGCGTCCATTTTGGCCATTTCTGCTTCCACTGAACGACGGCGTCGCCGGACCATTCGAAGCCGGCGCGGCCAAGGCCGACACCGTAGCGTATCGCCTGACCGCCTGGACGAACCAGATAAAGGAAGTGGCCGGTCGTATCGACGACTATGGTTCCCGGCTTCTGTCCCGTCGGGTCGGGAACGATCTGACGCAGGAATTGCGGATCGATCTTGTCGACTGGGATGGCCGGCAAATCGAAGCCGCCGTCGCTGACGGCTGCATACATCGTCACATAGTCCGCCAGAGGCGGCTCGACATAGGTTGGTGGCGGCGGCTCGACCGGACCCGGCCCGGTGGTGGCGCATGCGGAAACCGCGATCGAAGCGGCGCCCAGGGCTGCGGCATTGAGAAAGCCGCGACGGCTCAGGCGAAAAGATTCGATTTCGGTTATGGACATGGTTGCCTTCTTTAAGTCTCAAATCGCAACAAAGCGTGAATTCGCCGACAGTTACGCGGGTGCCTGACAACACCTGGGGCGATAGGCGGTTCCGATTCTGGCCCGAACGTGGGCAAAGAAAGGCGAAGCTGTGACCAGGCTGCTACTGTGGCGCCAGAGACACAGGTCTCTTAGCTGCCGGGCACAAGGGCTTCGAGCGACGGCAGGATCAGGGCCGGTGGGAAGTCCCGGTATTCTTCGGGCTGGTTGGAGCGGTTGATCCACACCGTGCGAAAGCCGAATTTGGTGGCGCCTGCAATGTCCCAGCGATTGGACGACTGGAAGGAAACCGCGCCGGGGTAGAGGCGCCAGCCGGTGGCGACCATGTCGTAGACCGCCGGATCGGTCTTGAAGCGCCGCACCGTATCGACGGAATAGATATCGTCCAGAACCTGGTCGAGCGCGGCGGATTTGACCGCCGCCTGCAGCATTTCGGGCGAGCCGTTGGACAGGATCGCCAGCCTCGCTCCCGAAGCCTTGAGCGCCTTGAGCACGGCCGGCACTTCCGGATAGCAATCGAGCCGCCAATAGGCATCCAGCAATATCGCCTTGAGACCGGGGTCGGCCGAGGGAACCTTGCGCAAGGCGAAATCGAGCGCCTGTTCGGTCAGTTGCCAGAAATCGGCATAGGCGCCCATCAGCGTGCGCACCCAGGAATATTCGAGCTGTTTGGCGCGCCAGATCTCGGACAACAATTGGCCGTCCGGCCCGATCCGGTCGGCATGACGGCGCACGGCGGCATGCACGTCGAACAGCGTGCCATAGGCGTCGAAGACATAGGCGGCGTATTGCATGACAGCAGTTTTGAGGGCAGGCGCGACAAGGTGCAAGCTTTGATTGCATTGCGCCCCGGCACTGGCCCCAACAAAACTCCATGATGCCGGTTGACGGCGCCCGCCAAAGCATCTTCCAATGGCTGTCACACGAGACCGATTGAGACGGGACGAGATGATGACACTGGCGGCTGCGGCGCAATCCACGACATGGACTTTCGTCGACGGTGATTGGCACGAAGGCAACGTCGCCATTCTGGGGCCGCGCAGCCACGCCATGTGGCTCGGCACCAGCGTCTTTGACGGCGGCCGCTGGTTCGAAGGCGTGGCGCCGGATCTCGACTTCCACGCAGCCAGGGTGAATTCCTCGGCGATTGCGCTCGGCCTGAAGCCGAACATGAGCGCCGACAAGATCGTCGGGTTGACATGGGATGGGTTGAAGAAGTTCGACGGCAAGACGGCGGTCTATATCAGGCCGATGTACTGGGCCGAGCATGGCGGCTATATGGGCGTGCCGGCCGATCCCGCCTCGACGCGCTTTTGCCTTTGCCTCTATGAATCACCGATGATTCCGGCGACTGGCTTTTCGGTGACCGTGTCGCCGTTCCGGCGTCCGACCATTGAAACCATGCCGACCAACGCCAAGGCCGGCTGCCTTTACCCCAACAACGGTAGGGCCATTCTCGAAGCCAAGATGCGCGGCTTCGACAACGCAATGGTGCTCGATATGCTGGGCAACGTCGCCGAGACCGGAACCTCGAACATCTTCCTGGTCAAGGATGGCCACGTCTTTACGCCTGCGCCGAACGGCACCTTCCTATCCGGCATCACCCGCTCGCGCACGATAGCGCTGCTCGGCGAATATGGCTTCAGGACCACGGAAAAGACGCTGTCGGTGCGCGATTTCCTCGAAGCAGACGAAATTTTTTCGACCGGGAACCATTCCAAGGTGGTGCCGATCACGCGCATCGAGGATCGCAATCTGCAACCCGGGCCGGTGGCCAAAAAAGCGCGCGAACTCTATTGGGATTGGGCGCATTCGACTTCTGCTGTTTGAGCGGATAAAAAGGCGATCGACGCTTCATCCGGAGTTGTCCCAACCCATTCCAGACCTATCTTACTCCGGTATCGACACCGGATTTTTCCACGAGGGAGTACTATCCATGGCCTTTGAATTGCCCGCTCTGCCTTACGACTATGAGGCCTTGCAGCCTTACATGTCGAAAGAGACGCTGGAATATCACCACGACAAGCACCACAAGGCGTATGTCGATAACGGCAACAAACTCGCCGCCGAGGCCGGCTTGGGCGATTTGTCGGTCGAAGAGGTGGTCAAGCAGTCGTTCGGCAAGAATGCCGGCCTCTTCAACAATGCCGCCCAGCATTACAACCACATCCATTTCTGGAAGTGGATGAAGAAAGGCGGCGGCGGCAACAAGCTGCCGGGCGCCTTGCAGAAGGCAGTCGATAGCGATCTCGGCGGCTACGACAAGTTCAAGGCCGACTTCATTGCCGCTGGCACGACACAGTTCGGCTCCGGCTGGGCCTGGGTCTCGGTCAAGGATGGCAAGCTGGCGATCTCCAAGACACCGAACGGCGAAAACCCGCTCGTCCATGGCGCGTCGCCGATCCTCGGCGTCGATGTCTGGGAGCACTCCTACTACATCGACTACCGCAACGCCCGGCCGAAATATCTCGAGGCGTTCGTCGACAGCCTGATCAACTGGGACCATGTCCTGGAATTGTACGAAAAGGCGAAGTGATCGATTTCCAGAAGCCCCGGTATCACCCGGGGCTTTTCTTTTCTGCGTCCCGCAAGAGCAAAGGTCCGGCAAAAATCATCAGGGGGAAGGGAATTTTCCCTCTGTAACATCCGTTGACGTCCTGTCCCGAAATGCCTTCATCATGGAGCCAATTGAATGAGAAAGCTTGTTATCGCCATCTCTATGCTCGCACTCGCGGCTTCGGCGGCCTTTGCCGACCCGATCCTCGACCGGCAGGCACTGATGAAGGAACGTGGAAAGATCGTCGGCGGCCTGTCGAAAGTGGTCAAGGGCGAGGAGCCGTTTGATGCCGCCGCGGTGCTGACGGCGCTGCAGGCGCTGCATGCGAATGCCGAGAAAGTCGACGTCGACGCGCTGTTTCCGGCGGGCAGCGACACAGGCGGCGATACCACTGCGTCGCCGAAGATCTGGGAAGACATGGCCGGCTTCAAGGCCACCAACGCCAAATATGTCGCCGACGTCAAGGCCGCGGCCGCTGCCGCTCCTGCCGACGTCGATGCGTTGAAGGCGCAATTCGGCGCCATCGGCTCCGATTGCGGCACCTGCCACCAGACCTACCGGGTGAAAAAAGGCTGATAGCGGGCGATGCCCTGGCTAAAGAAACTCGTCGGCGCCATCGTCATCCTCGGCGGCGTCGGCGCGGTTGCCGGGTGGGTCGGGTCGGCGCCGGTGAGGCTCGACAGGGAGACCCTGGCCAAGCTCGGTCCTGGCGACGCAGCCAGGGGCAAGCGCATTTTTTATGCCGGCGGTTGTACATCCTGCCATGCAAAGCCGGGCTCACAGGGCGATGCGCGGCTTCAACTCGTGGGCGGTCTCGAGCTCAAGACGCCGTTCGGAACCTTCGTGCCGCCCAACATTTCGCAAGACGCTAAGGACGGCATCGGCGCATGGTCGGTCGAGGACCTCGCCAATGCCATGCTGAAGGGCGTGTCGCCTTCGGGCCGACACTTCTATCCGGCGTTTCCCTATGCGTCCTACGCGCGCATGAATCCGGCCGACATTGGCGATCTCTATGCCTTCCTCAAGACGCTGCCGGCCGTCGCCGGCAAGGCGCCTGCAAATTCGCTCGGTTTTCCCTTCAACATTCGTCGCGGCATCGGCCTGTGGAAATTGCTCTATCTTAGCGACCAGCCTGTCGTTCCATTTCCCGCTGGCACGCCCGATCCGGTCATGGCCGGCCGCTATCTGGTCGAGGGGCCGGGCCATTGCGGCGAATGCCACACGCCGCGCGACCTCGCAGGTGGTACGAAAAAGAACGTGTGGCTGGCCGGTGCGGTGGCTGCCGAAGGCAGCGGCGTCGTGCCGAACATCACATCGGGCGAGGGCGGTATAGGCGATTGGTCGGAAGCCGACATCGCCAACTACCTCGAAACCGGCTTCACGCCCGATTTTGATTCCGTCGGCGGCGCCATGGTCGACGTGCAGCGAAACATGGCCGAGCTGGCGCCGCAGGACCGTGCTGCCATCGCCGCCTATCTCAAGGCGATACCCGCGCATCCAAACGGCTATCCGGCCCGCAAGAGGGCGAACTAGTCTAGATCGAGTCTGCGGATGACAGGTGGCGGTCACCGAGAAAATCGAAGCCCGTTTCGAAAAAATGGTTGTAGTTGCAGGTCAACTCTTCGCCAGGCGCGATGTCGCGCAGCGCAAAACTCTCCTCGGGTGAGGAGACGTCGCAATTAGGCTCGTCGGCATGGTTCATGTAGCGCGCGTCGTCGGCTTCGAAGACGATGTAGTTCGGATCGCGGCGGTCAGGATAGGAGTAGCGGTCGAGATAGCTCTTCACCGGGCCGGCCGCCCGCTCATAAGTCTCGACCTCGATGAGCCGATCGAACCTTGGGTCTAACTTCCAGATCAGAGTACCGCGAGGAATGTGGTTCTTGGCAAAGACGCCGATTCCCTGGATGGGTGATTTGTCGAGATAGACGTCGACGAGCAGCATAATGAACCTTTACGCGATTGGAGGCTGTCAGGCCGGGAAAAGCCGCGCACTGGGTAGCGCGCGGTCGTCGCAATTGCGAGTGAAAATGAGCGACGGGAGCTTCAAAAAGTCCTGACACCCAGCCCTCTGGAAAGGGTGCGTCGATTATCGTCCAGAGTCAGCGTTGCTGCAGCGCCAGACGGACGCCCAAAGCGCAGTAGATGCCGCCGACAACTTTGCCCTGCAATCGTAACACCGACGGATTTCGGCGCAGGAACGTGCCGAGCCGGCCAGCGCTCACGGCAAAGACGACCGTGCTGAAAAGGCCCAGTATGACGAAGATGACCCCCAACGCGGTCATCTGAAGCATCACCGATCCGTTTTCAGGCCGCACGAACTGAGGCAGAAAAGCGAGGAAGAACAGAGCGGTCTTGGGGTTGAGCACTTCGGTCAGGACAGCCTGTCGAAACGCCTTGCCGGCGGAGATCGCGAGCGCACCGGCCGCCGGGTTGGCCGGTGTTTTCTCGATGATCGCGCGAATGCCGAGATAAACCAGGTAGGCCGCGCCGATGTACTTGATGACGCTGAACAGCGTCGCCGACGCGGCGATGATCGCCGAGATGCCGATCATGGCCATGACGGTATGAAAGACGTCGCCGGCAGCGATCCCGGCGCCCGTCGCGATGCCGACCTTGGTTCCGGAACTCGTTGCCCGGGCGATCGTCAGCAGGGTGGCGGGGCCTGGAATGAAGACGAAGCCGAGCACGACCGCGATGTAGGCGATCAGGGTGGTCAGGTCGATCATTTGTTGGTTGCTCCCGTAAGCTGCGCCTTGCCCATCACTTTCAGCGCGAAGGAGTAGGTGTAGGCGATCTCTTCCAGCCGCGAAAACCGGCCGGAAGCGCCTGCATGGCCGGAATCCATATTGATCTTGAACAGAACCGGATTGTCGCCGCTCTTGCGGTCGCGCAGCCGGGCCACCCATTTGGCCGGTTCCCAATAGGTGACGCGCGGATCGGTGAGACCGGCCAGCGCCAGGATCGGCGGATAGTCGTGATCAGAGACATTGTCGTAGGGCGAATAGGCAGCGATCGTCCGATAGTCGTCGGCGGACGCGATCGGGTTGCCCCATTCGGGCCATTCCGGCGGCGTCAGTGGCAGGGTCGCATCGAGCATGGTGGTGAGCACATCGACGAAGGGAACCTCGGCGACGATGCCGCCAAAACAATCCGGCGCCATGTTGGCGACGGCACCCATCAGCATGCCGCCGGCCGAACCGCCTTGCGCGACGATACGGTCATGCGCCGTGTAACGCTCGGTGACCAGATGGCGCGCGACGGCGATGAAATCGGTGAACGTGTTCATCTTGTTCTCCCGCTTGCCGTCATCGTACCAGCCATAGCCCTTGTCCTTGCCGCCGCGAACGTGAGCAATGGCGAAGACAAAGCCGCGGTCGACCAGCGAGAACCAGTTGGTGTTGAAGGCGGCCGGCACGGTGATGCCATAGGAGCCGTAGCCGTAAAGCAGGCAAGGTGCGGATCCGTCCAGCGGCGTGTCGCGATGATGCAAAAGCGAGATCGGCACCAGTTCGCCATCGCTGGCCGGCGCCATCAGCCGCCGCGTGACATAATGGTCCGCATCATGGCCGGACGGCACTTCCTGGGTCTTCAGCAGCACCCGCTCGCGGGTGCGCATGTTATAGTCGAACACCTGCGCGGGCGTCGTCATCGACGAGTAGGAAAAGCGCATGATCTCGGTGTCGTACTCATAGGAACCCGACAGGCCGAGCGAGAAGGCCTCCTCGTCGAGGGACAGAAGATGCTCCTCGCCGCTGATACGGTCGCGCACCACAATGCGCGGCAGGCCTTCCTTGCGTTCGAGCCGGACCATGTGGTCCCTGAAGCCGATCACCGACAGGATCAGCCGGCCGGGCTCGTGCGGCACCAGTTCCTGCCAGTTGGCGCGCACGGGATCGCTCGCCGGCGCCGTCATGATCTTGAAGTCCTTGGCGCCGTCGGCATTGGTCAGGATGAAGAAGATATTGCCGCCTTCTTCCAGCTCGTACTGAAGGCCAACCTCGCGCGGCGACACCAGTTTCGGTTCGGCAAACGGATCGTCGGCGCGCATCAGGCGGTATTCCGAAGTCTCGTGATCGTTGATGCCGATCATGACCCATTCGTTGTTGCGGGTGCCGTCGACATTCATGAAGAAGCCGGGATCGGTTTCCTCATAGATCAGCCGGTCGCTGTCCGGGCTGTCGCCCAGCGCATGGAACAGTACCTTGGACGGGCGATGGTTGGGATCGAGACGCGTGTAGAAGAAGCCGTCATTGCCTGCGTTCCAGACGCCTGAACCGCCGGTGTCGGGGATCTGGTCGGCAAGCTCCTTGCCATCGGCAAGGTCACGCACGCGAAGCGTGTAGAATTCGGAGCCCTTGTCGTCGAATGCCCATAGCAGCTTGGCGTGGTCGGCCGAATGGTCGACACCGCCAAGACGGAAATAGGCCTTGCCCGCGGCCTCCGCATCGCCGTCGAGCAGGATATGCTCGGCGCCGCCGTCGCGCGACATGCGGAAATAGCGCGGCTGCTCGCCACCAAGTTTAAAGGACGAGCCGTAGGCATAGGGCCCATCCTTCATCGGCACGGAAGAATCGTCTTCCTTGATACGGCCCTTCATCTCCTTGAAAAGCTGCATTTGCAGTTCGACCGTATCGGCCATCAGCTTCGACTGGTAGGCATTCTCCGCCTCGAGTTCTGCGCGGATCCCCGCATCGAGCAATGACGGGTCGCGGAACATCTCCTGCCAGTTATCGGCCCGTAGCCAGGCATAGTCGTCGGTTCGCGTGATGCCGTGATGCGTGTCGGAAACCGGCCGCTTCTCGGGCGTTGGCGGGCTGACGATCGGAAATATGGATGTCTTGGTCATTGCGTCTCGCTTTGCCAGTATCTTCAATGGGCCAGTATCTTCAATGGGCCAGTATCTTGAAGGGCCATCTCGAATGGAGAAATATCTTGAATGGCAAATGAACACGCCGATCAGGGCAGGTTCAAGAGCCGGAGCGTATGGGTTGTGTCGGCTCCAGGAGATGAGCCGGGAGGAGAGATGATGACTATTTGGTCTCGGACTGCTGCGGCTTTCGCCGTTGCTTCGCTAACTCTGGGCTTTGCCGGCCAGTCTCATGCGACCGTATTCGCGGCTTGGCAAGTGGCCAATGTCCCGTTCGGCGACACGCTCAATGTACGCAAATACCCTTCGGGCACATCCCAAAAGCAGGCGGGATATCCGAACGGCACCGTTCTGCAGATGACCGGGCGATGCACCGGCGGAATAAACCTGCTCGACATCGCCAACCAGCCGGCATGGAAGCAGGCACAAAAGATTCGCTATCGCTGGTGCGAAGTCTGGCATGATCCGGTCCAGAACGGCAATTTCGTCACCGGCTGGGCCTATGGCAAATACATCATCCCGCATTGATTGACGCGGCAGCAATCAGCCGATCGGTCGGATGACTGGCATGTCGCCTGATTGCTCGTATATGACCACGGCAACCTGTGGTTTTGTGGACAAATGCGAACAACCAATATTTCTCGAGCGATAGCCAAGCAAGATCAAACATTAAAACCCGTTTCGTGAGTTGCCACGAATGTAACGGCGATCTGACGTTGCGTCAGCCGCCGCCGACGGGAACGCGAAATATCGATAAATTACACAATGCACGAAAGATTGAAGCTGATCGCGGAACATTTGATCAATATCGTTCAATATAGCGCGAGGGGCGAATTGACTTACTTGGTCTGCACGCTCATTGATGTGCCCGCGACACGAATCGTAGAAACTCTACCTGCACAAAATTCGTGCGATGCCCTGCTTGTAAAAAAGGGCGCAGATCGATGTAACTCTTGTTGGGGACCGAAGACCATGGATATTGTCGAAACACCTTCCAGAAACAGCGATGCGCTGATCGAATTGACCGCCGATGTGGTGGCCGCCTATGTCAGCAACAATCCCGTGCCGGTCGGCGAACTGCCGAACCTGATATCCGATGTCCATGCCGCACTCGGGCGTGTGGGCGGAACCGCCGAACAGCCGCCTGCCGACAAGCAGAAGCCGGCGGTCAACCCGAAGCGGTCGGTTCATGACGACTACATCGTCTGCCTTGAAGACGGCAAGAAGTTCAAGTCGCTGAAGCGCCACCTGATGACCCACTATGACCTGACGCCGGACCAGTATCGCGAAAAGTGGAACCTCGACCCGACCTATCCGATGGTTGCACCCAACTATGCAGCTGCCCGGTCCCAACTCGCCAAGAAGATGGGTCTCGGCCGCAAGCGCAAAGCGCGGTAATTGCTGCCAGCCAGATCGGATCGACATCAACGGCGCCTTCGGGCGCCGTTTGATTTTTGCGAGCCGCGACGCGCGGATCGGGTCGGGAAGCGTCAGGCGGTCTGCTTGAGCGCTGCCTCGGCGTCGCGCTTGATGCGCTTGACCATCGAGCGAAGGCCGTTGGCGCGCTGCGGCGACAGATGTTCGTCGAGGCCGAGTTCTTTCAATGTCGCTTCCGCATCGGTCTTCTGGATTTCGCTGGCGGTCCTGCCGGAAAACAGCGCCAGCATGATCGCGACCAGCCCACGCACGATATGAGCGTCCGAATCGCCGGTGAAGGTGATGACAGGATCGGCTCCAGCTCCGCGTTCAGTGGTCAGCCAGACTTGGCTGACGCATCCCGGCACCTTGTTGGCGGGGCTGCGCTGCTCGTCCGGAAACGGCGGCAACGCCTCGCCGAGTTCGATGACATAGCGATAGCGGTCTTCCCATTCCTCGAGGAACGAGAAGTCGTCGCGGATCGTCTGGATCGTCGTGGTCATGTCTGGGATATAGTCACGCGGCGGCTCCGCGTCACGGAAAAAACAAGGACACCGCGGGCGTCGAGAGGGCAGACAGCCCGCGGTGCGCCGTCGAAACGGCTTAATTCTGAGGCGGCAGGTTGACGGTCTCGGGCAAGACGATTCCTTCGGGCACGCTGCCGGTCATCGTCGACGTGTCGGGGCCGGCGGCGGACTTGTCGTCCATCATCGCTGCCGCGATCTTGGCGGTCTCTTTGGCGCGGGCGGTAATGGTGTGCATCGCCGACTTGCCGGTCTCGCAGACATCGGGTTTGCGTTCGCAAATGCCGGCGATATCGCCAACCGCTTCGCGTGCCGCAAACAAGGCCTGGATCGGTCCGACGCTTTCATGCCCCGCTTCATCGGGGCCGACACTCAATGGCAGCGCCAGCAGCACCAGCGAAAACCAGAAAGCCATTCTTATGAGGAAGACCATGCCCTTGCCCTCTCGTCGTGACCGGATCATGCATCCATATGGCATGACCTCTTTTGTAGGCAGGATTTTGGCACACAGGCGCAAAGGACGGCTTGCGGGCAAAGAGAGAATTTTCCTCAAATTTTAGGCAAATTCGAAACGAACCGTTCTGCAATCGATTTGTCTCAAATCCGAGTAATTTTCCTTAACAACAAATAACCATATATCCCCATGATTTCCCTGCGTTTTTCTTGAAATAGGGACGTCCAGGTGCCGAGTGCGCCCGGCCGATGGGTGCCGTCGGCGGATAACTCTCCGTTTACTATGGCTGCATTTGTCCGTGCTTTCGGCCGCCGGCATCCCGATATTTGCCGCAGGCCGGGCCCTGGTCGGCCCTGCCTTATCCATTCCTTAAACGCTGGATGCGAGTTTCAAAGCCAACCAGAACCATCTGCAAAGCAGAGCTGTCCACGACAAGTGCGAGTGCGTTGAGTTGAGTTCAATCAAGGCCAGATACGTTGAATTGCCTGGCGCGATTTCGGCCGGTTGCGAACGTATGGTCCATCCGTCCATCCTTGGGCGGAGCGACCGCGAGCGCCAGCGCCGCTTTATCGGCGTCATGCTCGCCGCTCCTTTCTTTGTCGCCGGTGCCGCGGTCACGCTGGTTACTTCAGGCATGGGCGTCGCCGTCACCATGGCCGCCATTTTCGCCGCCTTTGGCCTGTGCTGGTTCGTCGCCTTGCTGGTGGCGGCGACCGGCAAGATGGCGATAGCGAGTTGGGTCGCCCTGGTGCTGGCCGGCATTTCTCTCGGCAGTCTCATTGCCGCCGCGGGCGGGCTGAGTTCGCCTGTCGCCATGCTTGTCGTGGCGCTGCCTTTTGAAGCCTGGTGGATCGGCGCTTCGCGGCGCGCGGCACTGTGGGGAGCCGTGTCGGCCGCTGTAGCCATCTTGGCTCAGCCTTTGGCTGGAACCGTATTCCCGTTCGCAGGAGCGCAGATCGCGGCGTGGCACTGGTTGGTGCCGTTGGCCTGGACGCTCACACTGATCCCGCGCGCATCGGCATTTCAAAACACGGCCGATGCGGCTGATGTGCTCGACACTGCCGACCGGCTCGAAGACACCATCGATGCGGTGGTCTTGCGCGTCGCCCGTCATGGCGAGGTCCTGGACGCGTCGCCAAAAGCGCGCACGCTTTTGAAACTGCCGCCCGAACTGCTGTCCGGAAACGGCCTCTTCGATCGCGTCCATCTGTCGGATCGCGTTTCCTATCTCAGCGCAATGGCCGACATGCGCGACGGCGCACTGTCGCGCCGGCTCGAATTGCGCATCCGGCTGCCTCAGAATGGCAATGGCCTGACGGCCGACAATTACCGGCCGTTCTCGCTTGATCTCGTGCGTGGTGAGGAACAGGGTGATGTCTTTACGTTCGTCCTGAGGCAGAATGACGAGATCGCCCGGTTGCGCGAGGATCTGGCGGCAGCCAATGAGGCGGCCGCGTCCGCCGAGGTGGCGAAGGGACGCTTCCTGGCGGTGGTCAGCCACGAACTACGCACGCCGTTGAATGCCATTATCGGCTTCTCGGATATGCTGCTGCATGAGATGTTCGGCGCCTTCAAGGATCCGCGCCAGAAAGAATATGTCGGCTTGGTACGGGATTCGGGCCAGCATCTGCTCGCCGTCGTAACCTCGATACTCGACGTGTCCAGGATTGAATCGGGCGTCTATGCGACCGAACCCGAGCCGTTCCGGTTCGCGGAAGCGGTCGACATGTGCCAGTCGATGATGCAACTGCAGGCGCAGGCCAAGAACATCGATCTGCAGGCGCAGATCGCGCCGGACGCCGGCGACATCAATGCCGATCAGCGCGCCGTGCAGCAGATGCTCATCAACCTGGTCTCCAACGCGATCAAGTTCACTCCCGACGGCGGCGACGTCGTCGTCGGCGCCAAGCGGATCGGTTCGCGCCTGCATTTCTGGGTCAGGGACACCGGCATCGGCATCGCCGAGGAGGATTTCGCCAATCTCGGCAAGCCCTTCATGCAGATCCAGAACGACTATACGCGCCGTTTCGAGGGGACTGGTCTTGGCCTTTCACTGGTCAAGGGCCTGGTGGCGCTGCACGAGGGCACGATGTCCATCGAAAGCATGCCAGGCGAGGGCACCACGGTGACCATCAGCCTGCCGGTGAACGGACCGAAGGGACATCAGGCGGAGAAAGCCGGCGTGCTGACCATGCCTGTGGCGATGGCGAAAGGGGACAGAGATGGCTCGCTCCGCAAAACCGGCTAAGGCGGTCAAGCGCCGCAGCAATGCCTTTCAGGACGGCGCTGTCGCCGTCGGCGGCATGATCTCGCGCAATCCCGTCCTGGTGGGCGGCTCGACGGCATTCCTGGTGACGCTGTTCTACGTTTCGGCCAATGCCTTGTGGTACCAACCTTTCCCGCATGCCGGCGCATTTTTTGCGACCCGCAGCATTGCGGGCTTTCCGCACGCGACGCCCGACGAACCGGAGACGACATTCAACATCGTGCGGCCATCCGGCGCGCCGGCACCGATCAAGGGCGATCCGGTTGTCGAGCAGGTGCAAGGCATATTGAAGGATCTCGATTTCTATTCCGGGACGGTCGACGGCATTTCCGGACCCAACACCCGCAAGGCCATCCAGGACTATCAGCAGAAGGTCGGGCTCAACACGTCCGGCGAGATCGACGCGCTTCTGCTCGATCAACTGGGCGCGACGCCGAAGACAGCTTCCGTCGTGCCCAGGCCGCAGCCGCGCCCGGATATGCCGGCCGCCGTTCCGGTGTCTTTGCAGACAGGTTCGGGACAGACAAATTCCGGGCAGGCGGATGCCGCGACGCAAGCGCCCGATGCCCGCATCGTCAAGATCCAGGCCGGGCTCAAGGCGTTCGGCAATGACGACATGCAGCTGGATGGTGTCGTCGGCGCGCGCACGAAGGCGGCGATCAAGGAATTCCAGTCGCTGTTCGGGCTGCCGCAGACCGGCGAGCCCGATGAGATCGTCTACGTCAAGATGCGCGAGATCGGCCTGACCAACTGACGGCCGAAACGACGGCTCGCCGAGCGGCGGAAATATCGATAGAGAACCGGCAGTTTCGGGAGCTCTCTCATGCGCGTCACATCGGATCTGTGGGTTTCGGCCCTGTTGCGCCGGATTTTCGGCGCCGGTGGATTTGCCGCCGTGGTCAAGCGTGGCGCGACCGAGGCCGGCGCTGTGTTCGTGCTGGCGCGGGGCAGGCTGGGTGAGGTTGCCCTGTTCGGGCCGGCGCCGCAGACAAGCTATGATTCGGCCAAGCCCGACGACCGGTTTTTCACTCTGCTCGGAGCTGGTGACGATCCCGCGGTGCTCGAAGCCAGGCTGGAACGGGAGAAAAAATTCGATCCCGACATCTGGGTGGTCGAAATCGAGGCCGGTGCCGTGCCCGTCGAGGAGCTTATTTCCGTGAAGACGCCCTGAGGCCGGAAGAAGCCGCCGCATCGTCGCTGTTCGAAGCGGTGCGTGTATCGCTGTTGGCAGGTGCTGCGCCGCGAACCACCCTTGAAAGGATTTCCGCTCTCCACGACCGCATCTTGTCCTGGGCCGCCTCGCGATGCAGCAGCCGGTAGCGGTCGAGGAAAGTCCGGATAGCCTGCGGGTGCGGGAACTGGCTGGGATAGACGGCAACCGTGACCAGGAAGGCCCTGTCTTCGCTGAGGTCGAGCGAGCGCAAGGCGACAAGCAGCGAGGCATAATTCTGGTTGGCGGTGAGCGATCGCGCGATCTCGAAATCGATGTCGAGTGCATCGGCGAGCGCGGTCTGGAAGAACGCGGCGTTTCCCGTCAGCGCTGTCTCGCGCAATTTCATATAGGTATCGGCGCCCTTGAAAGGCTCGGCGGTCGCTGTCTTCTCGTCGCCGGTGCGCATCATCGAGCGCAGCCTGCGCCGTGCATTCTCGGCCGCGATGCCGAGTGTCTGTTCCCGGGCTGGCTCGCCGGAGGCGGTATCCGCGCTCGCTGGCGCGATCTTGTCTGCCCCAGCGGCGTTCGCATCCGGGTCCGGCGCGCGCACCAGGGTTGGCCTCTCGAGGGCCCTGATCAGGTCAGCAATGGTCGGGTTCAAGCCCTTGCGGCGCGCAATGGCACGCGCATGCGGCAGGCCATGTCGCCCGATCAGGGCGATGAGATCGATGTCGCTGACGGCGCGTGAGCGGATGAGCAGCGGCGCGGCAATGTCAACCGGTTCCTCGCAAAGACGGCGCACCAGGGCAGCGGGTGCGTATTCGCATTCGGAAAGGGCGGCTGCCACGTAACGGCGGGATTCGACGGACACGTCATTGAACAGCGGCAGCGTCAGGTCTTCGAGCTGGCCGATCTCGCGGCGTGAAGGGCGGGTGAGCGAGCAGAACGCCGACACCGCGGCGCGGAAGAGCCTTTCGGCCTTTCCCGAGTCTTTTCGTACCGCGATTTGCCTGAAGTCCGAAGATGACACGAAGGATACGCCCGTACTCGACACAAGCTTGGCGCGCTCCACCGGGACTATGTCGGTTTCGCGAACGCCAAGAACAAAGATCAAGTTAGCGACGATCCGTTAGCGTTCCGTTAACCCTCTGCCGGCCTTAATGACATTTGGAGGCGTTGCGTTGTGCTCCGGGGAAACCGAGAGGAATGCGCGAACCATGGGCATGGTACTGTCTTTCGTGCCGCGTACGGCACCAAACACCAGAGCAAAGCAAACCGCCGAAATGCCGGCGGCGGTGATCATCTTTCCCGGCATCCGCTATGAGCGGTCGCATGCCGGCGAAGTGCGGCCGGTCGATCCCGACAAGACGGGGTCGCCAGGGACGAAGCCGGTCCCGCACCACTGAGTTTCGGCGGCCACGGACCTTTGGTCCGGGATCATGTCTAGTGCATGTCGCCCAAAAGTGACCTCGGTTTTGGAGAACGACATGCATGAAAACAAAGACCTAAAGCGGGTCGTCTGAATCCGTTCAGACGCGTCACGCTCTAGAAGTCCTGCAACTCACAGGAACTCTGTTCGAAGAAGCGCGACACGATCGGCTTCCAGCTGCTGTCGGGGACGAAGGCACGGATGACGAAGATGCCTTCCTCGATCGGCGCTTCGACGAAGATCGCCCCCTGAAGATCCTCTGGAAGGTCCTTGCGCACGTCGATCATCTGCGCCGGGGTCAGCACCACGGCATCCAGAACGCCGCCGGTCGCTGTGTGGTCGTTGAAGGAATAGATGTTGTGGCCGCTGCGGTCATAGACCGACACCGACCAGAACGGGACATGTCCAGGTGCCTTGACGCGGACCAAACCTTCGCCCAGGTCGAACCGGCAGGCCGTCGCATAAAACAGCGGATCGACGGATTTCACCACGGGCGCGCCACCGGCCTCGGCATCGAGCCGCGTCATCTTGTAGAGGTCCGACGCCATTGACAGCCGCGACCAGGCATCGCGCTCGGAAAACTCAGGCACCAGCAGCAGCACGGCGATGTGCACGATGCCGGCACCGAGCAAGCCGAGCAGGACGGCATGCAGAAGTCCGCGCGTCGCAGCGTAAAAACTACGCATTGCAGCCGACCTTGACGATCCGCGGCAGCGAGACGTCCGACAGGCCCGTGCTGCTGGCGATTGGCGTGTCGTAGAAGGTCAGCACGAAATACATCCTGCCGAAGCCGTCTGTCAGCAGCCAATTGCCGGGCATCGGGTGATGGCCGGCGGAAATGATCACCGAATTGTCGGGCTGGCGCACCACCCCGTAGGATTGCAGCGCCGCCAGCCGTGATTTGCCGGTCTCGACCACGCTGAGCGACTGGTCGGCGGCGTAGAGCGTCCAGAACCGCGCCGTCGGAAATCCGCCCTCGATGGTGTAGGTGCATTCGCGCTTGAGCTCGGCGCCGCCCGTGTCTCGCTCGGCGACGAAGGACAGCCCCTCGGCACGGCCGAGTGCAAGCACGCCCTCGCGCGCCACGCGAGCCTTGGAATAAGGATCGGCGGACGGCGTGCCGATATCGGGAAAGGCTGTCCATTGACCGATCCGGATGGCGCCGACGCCATCCTGGACTTTCAGCGCATACCAGACGCTGCCGCCACCGCCGATGATGGCTATGGCAAGCGAAAGCAACGTCAGGAAGGCAGTTTTGAGCATGAAGGGCCGGGGACACCGAAGAGTTGCCGCTCGGGGATATCGCGGCGCAGGGCCTTGTGGCAAGCGGGCCGATGTAGAATTGCAGCCGCCTCTTCCTTCTCCCCCTGCGGGAGACGGTGGCCGAGCGAAGCTCGGTCGGATGAGGGGTGTTCCAGGCGCGCCATCACAGCGCCGACAGCGTCTCCGGCGGTTGAGGCGTATTGAGGACGGGCGCCGACTGGAACAGGCTGGTCATGTCCCGCAGCGTCTGCGTCGTGCGGCTGGACAGCACCGGCGGCCGTTCGGCGGCTGCATCGGCCACCGCCTGCGCGTCGCTCTTCTTCTGTGCTTCCTCGGCTTTGGCAGCGATCTCCTCGTCGATGAAGGGCTTGTCGATGCCCGGGATCGGCTTGAGGTCGATGTTCTGGTGCGCATAGACCATCAGGCGCTGCCATACCATCGCAGGCAGCGAGCCGCCGGTCATGTTCTTGGTCGGCGTGAAATCGTCATTGCCCATCCATACCGCCGCCGTGTAGTTGCCGGTGAAGCCGACGAACCAGGCGTCGCGGTAGGATTGCGTCGTGCCCGTCTTGCCGGCGACGACGATGTTGGGAAGTTGGGCCCGCCGCGCCGTGCCCATTACCGGTACTGCCGCCAGCATGGTGTTCATCGATTTCAGCGCCTGCTCCGACAACACCCGGTGTGGCGGCGGCGCATCCTTGGCGAAATCATAAACCACCTCGCCGGTGCGGGTGACGAGTTGGCTGATGCCGTGCCGGAAGCCGACGAAACCGTTGTCGGCGAACACGCTGTAGCCCGTCGCCTGGTCCATCACCGTCATGCCCGAGGTGCCCAGCACCATCGTCTTGTGCGCTTCGAGCGGCGATTCTACGCCCATCGCCTCGGCCATGGCCTTGATCGGCCCGATGCCAAGGTGATCCTTGGCCAGCCGAACCGGCACGGTGTTGATCGATTTGGCCATAGCCATGATCAGAGTTACATTGCCCGCCGATCCGCCGCTGTAATTGTGCGGCGACCAGGACCCCCAGCTGATCGGGCCGCCGGAGATGATGGAGTTGGGCGTGAAGCCGTGTTCCATCGCCGTTGCATAGACATAGGGTTTGAATGACGAGCCGGTCTGGCGCAGCGCCTTGGTGGCGCGGTTGAACTGGCTGGCGCCATAGTCGCGGCCGCCGACGATGGCGCGCACGGCGCCGTTGGTCTCGATGACGACGACGGCACCTTCGGTGACGTTGTACTCCTTGCCGAACTGGCGCAGGTGGAACTCCACCGATTCTTCCGCTGCCTTCTGGATGTTCGCGTCGAAGGTGGTGTGGGCAACAAGCGAGTGCTGGCCCGGTTTGGCGATCTTCTTGACCTCGTCGAATGCCCAGTCGAGGTAATAGTCCGGACTTTTCTGCTCGCCGCGGTCGACGACGTCGGCCGGATGCAGCCTTGCCTGCAGAACCTGCCCCTCGGTCATGAAGCCGGAATCGACAAGGTTGGACAGCACCACATTGGCGCGTGCGCGCGCTGCCGGCAGGTTGATGTGCGGCGCATATTTGGTGGGCGCCTTGAACAGCCCGGCCAGCATCGCCGCCTCGGCGAGGTTCAGATCCTTGACGCTCTTGCCGAAATAGAAATCGGCGGCCGCCTCGATGCCGAACGTACCGCCCCCCATGTAGGCGCGGTCGAGATAGAGCTGCAGGATTTCCTTCTTCGACAGATTGGCCTCGAGCCACAGCGACAGGAAGGCTTCCTTGATCTTGCGCTCCAGCGTGCGCTCATTGGTGAGGAACAGGTTCTTGGCCAGCTGCTGGGTTATGCTCGAGCCGCCCTGAACGACGGAATTGGCCCGCACATTCTCGAAGATGGCGCGGGAAAGGCCGAGCACATCGATGCCGTAGTGATCGAAGAAGCGGCGATCCTCGGTAGCAAGCACCGCCTTGATGACGTGATCGGGCATCTCGTCGACCGGCACGGAATCGCGCTGGATGATGCCGCGCTGGCCGATCTCGTTGCCATAGCGGTCGAGGAAGGTGACGGCGAAGTCGCCCTGGGCGCGCCAGTCGCCGGCCGTATCCTGGAAAGCCGGAATGGCCAGCGCCAGCATCACCACGATGCCGCCGGCGCCGAGCGTAAAACCTTCGCTCAACACTTCGATGATGCCACGGCGCCAGCCGTTGACGCGGAAGCGCCGCGAGAAGATCGTCGCCGATTCCCAGAACTGGCGCGCCTTGAAGCCGATCTCGTAGAGCGAGGAATCGATCCACGCGTCGAGCGCCAGCAGCCGGGCGGCGATCGGACCTCTTCTCTTGCGCGGTTCGGGACTGGCCATTCGGAATCCGGCTAGCAATTGCACGACCTGAGTACCGCAAACCGGCAATTTCAGGGCGATGCATTCCGCAAGACTATTCCTCCATTTTTCCAGCACTCACAAGGGCAGCGAAGACACAGTATCGGGTTTGTTGCTGAGGGGCGAGCCGGCTCAGGCCGGTTCGCGCTTCAGCGCCTGCGCCATGCAGTGGATGCCGCCGCCGGTCTTCGAAATCTCGCTCATGTCGACGGCCGCGACCTCGAAACCGCGGGCCTTGAGCTGGCCGATCAGCGACTGGCTGGAGGTCGGCGCGATCACCCGGTCCTTGCCCAGCGACATGAAGTTGCAGCCGAGCGCCATCGTGTCCTGGAACGGCACGTCGATGATCTCGTGGCCTTTGCCCTTCAGCCAGTCGACAATGCCGGGCTCGGTGCAGGCAAGGCAGACGGCGGTCAGTTTTTCGGCGATCGGCACCACCATCAGGTCGATATGGACGTAATATTCGTCGATGAAAGCGATGCGGGTTTCCCAGCCTTCCTTGTCGAACCAGGCCTGCACCTGGCGCGCACCTTCCTCCTGCGTGCGCGCGCCGCCGCAGCCTATCAGCACGACGCCATCCTCGATGACGTTGAAGTCGCCGCCCTCGAACGTACCAGCCGTGACCATGTCGTAGATCGGGATGCCGAGTTTTTCATAGGTGCGGATCGCGGCATAGTTCTCGCCGCGCCGCCACCAGTTGGCCATGGCGGTGATGAAGGCGCCGTAGGGCGTCATGACGCTGGAATCGCGGGAATAGACCTGCATCGGCAGCTCGGGCGTCGGCTCGTGCCAGTGGATGTTGACGCCGAAATGCTCGTAGGCGGCGACCAGGTCCTTGTGCTGTGCTTGTGCGATCTGCACGTTGCAGGGCGCCTCGCGCAGGTGCTTGCGCGACAGCGAACTGGTCGACAGATGACGCAAGAAATTGGGCGAGCCGAGCAGGACGTCGGTCAGCACGTCGGTCTCGTTGGCAAAACCCCAGGCGGTCAGCGGCTTGGTGCCGCCGGCGGGGTTGCGGCGCTGCAGCGAAAACGGCTCGGCGACAATGCGGTCATGAACGGTCATGGGATGCTCCTCGTGAGGTGACTTGGGGGTGTCTGATTGCTCGGTATCCACCAGTCGCGTCCACGCGGGGTGGTGACATATTCTGGCCAGCGAAACCCGATCGGCGGCTCGTAGTCGCAAAGCGGTGCGATCCAGTTCGAACCGCCGATGCCGCCGCCGGTGCGGGTAACGAACTCGTCCATCGCCGCCTCGCGGGCAGTCTGGTCTTCCAGCAGGCGAAGGGCGGCAAGCGCAATCGTGCGGGAGGCGCAGGCCACCATCGGGTCGATCGTGGCCGAAATACCGCCCAGCGCATTCATCACCCAGGCTGGATAGGGATAGCCGGTCTCCGAACGCAGCGCCGGGCGGGCGACATAGAAGCGCGCCGTCGGCGTGTGCCAGCTCATGTCGGTGTAATCGTCGGAGGTCGAATTGACCTGCGAGGGCGGCAGGTCGCAGCGCAGGATCGCTTCCGCCGCCTGCGGCTCGATCAGGCGCTCCAGCTCTTCGATGAACGGCTCGTCGCTCGCCATGCGCCCGGCATTGACCTGCATTTCGCGCGCGACTGCCTTGGCGTCTTCGTCCCAGCGCGGCGGCCCGACCGTCGACAGCGCTTCATAGGCGATCTCGGCCATGGCATGATTGGCAAGTCCCGGTCGTGACTTCGACACCCAATGCCGCTCGGTGCGGCAACCACTCATCGCTGCCGCCGCCTCGGCATTGCGGTCGAGCACCGCGGTGACCTGCTCGGCCATGGCAAGCGTCGGCACGCGGATCATGTACTGGATCTCGGCCAGCCCCGCCGGCAAATTGTCGGCGGTCGCTTGCCCCGCCGTCAGGATCGCCTCGCTGATCGACCAGCCGCCCTGGTGAGGCAGCATGGAATCGCGCAGAGCCTTGGAGGCCATGTACATCATCATCAATGCGTCGTTGGCGCCGGGCGCGCGCGCCGCCGAATGTGCTTGCGGAATGGGTGCAGCGCCCGCAGCCAGCGCCCAGCGCTCCGGTTGGTCGCAGATGAAGCGATAGATCATCGCGTAGGCCGCGCCGCAATGCGTGTCCCAGCGCGCCGTGTTGCAGAGCGGCAGCATGTAGAACGGATGAAAGGAGATCATGCCGGCAAGGCCGTCATAATAGCCCTTGGCGGCATGGATCGGCTTTGACCCACGCACCTTTTCCGCCGGCTCGCCGGTGAAGCGCAGCGTGCCTGATATGCCGTGGCGCTGCATCGCGGCCTTGGTCGCCAGCAGCCCGCCGAGGCTCGAAATACCCAGCCCGGAATGCGGGTCGGTGTGGCCGCCGGCCTGATTGCCAAGTCCCCGGCGCGGACGCTCGACCGTAGCGGCATCCTGGCAATTGCCGGGCACCGCGTCGTATTCGGCGTACATGCCGATGGTCGGGCCGGGGCCGTTGGTCCAATGCGCGCAGAAGGCGGTCGGCATGCCGCCGGAGCCTTCTTCGACAGAAAAGCCTTCGAGTTTCAGTCGCTCGACATACCAGGCGGCGGATTGATATTCCCGCCACGCGGTCTCGCCGTAATCGAAGATGATGCGTGTCCACGCGGACAACAACGGCTGGATGCCGTCGAGACAGGCAAGGGCGGTTGCTTGCGCCGAGGTGGCCACCGGTTTCTCCATGGCATGAGAAGAAAGCAGTGAAGCGGTTCGCTAAAAAGTGATATGTTTTCCCGGTTCGTGCAAATTCGGTTCACCTGAGGCTCCTTGCGTATACCATCCACACAAGCGCTGCGTGCGCTCGACAGCTTCGCCCGCCATGGCAGCGTCTGGCGCG
Organism: Mesorhizobium sp. XAP4; assembly: GCF_029269325.1. Classification (NCBI taxonomy): domain Bacteria; kingdom Pseudomonadati; phylum Pseudomonadota; class Alphaproteobacteria; order Hyphomicrobiales; family Phyllobacteriaceae; genus Mesorhizobium; species Mesorhizobium sp. XAP4. The sequence goes on from NZ_JARIXW010000003.1 coordinate 585,143, forward strand.
CCGCCGACGAGTTGCACCTGACCCGCAGCGCCGTGAGCCATCAGCTTCGTCTGCTGGAGCGCGATCTCGGCTTCGACCTGCTCGAACGCATCGGCAAGGGCGTGGCGCTGACGCCGCGCGGCCAGCGCTACGCCAGCGACGTGCGCAAGGCGCTCACCGTTTTGGGCGATGCGGTGACGCGGGACGCCGGCACCGGCGTCGGCGGCTCGTTCGCCGTCAGTTGCACGCCCGGCTTCGCCTCGCTGTTCTTGTGCACCCATATCGGCGAGTTCCGGCAGATGTATCCTGACGTGGCGCTGCGCATCCTGACGCCGCGCCGGCTCGACGATGTCAGCAACGCAGATGCCGATGCCTTCATTGCGTTTGGTGTCGGCAATTGGCCGAACCGGGCGGTCGAGCCGCTCTGCGAAATCTCGTTCACGCCGCTCTGCAGCCCGACGCTGCTCAACAAGGTCGGCGGTTTTTCCCGGCCGTCGGACGTGCTTCGCGCCAACCTGCTGCATCTCGACGACACCGAGGATTGGGCGCGCTGGCTGGCGCTGTCCAAGGTGGAAAACCCCGACATCGAGGGTGGCATCTTCTTTTCGGACATGAACCTGGTCTTTTCGGCGGCGATTGCCGGCCAGGGCATCGCCATGGGCGACGAACTGACCAGCCGGCGGGCGCTGAGCGAGGGCCGGCTGGTCAGGCCGTTCGACATCGCGATCAAGTCGCCGCGCTCCTATTTCCTGGTCTCCGAACACGCCAAGGCTTCGCATCCGGTGCTGGAAGCGTTCGCGGGATGGCTGCGGTCGAAACTCCAGGAGAACCGCATTCTGCCGTATTGAGGGCAAGGCGGCGCCATCTCGCCATAGATGAATGGAATTTGCCGATCACGCGAAAACTATTCGGTTGCGATGAGCCGGCACCCTGCCTACGATTTCGACAAGCGTTAGGGAAAGGGCAGTATGCAGCAACCCGGCCGTGCCGCAGAGATCAAGGCAATCGGGATCGGCAAGAGCTTCGGCTCGTTCCGTGCGCTGGACAATCTGTCGCTCAATATCGGCCGTGGCGAGTTCCTGACCCTGCTCGGGCCGTCGGGTTCGGGCAAGACCACCTTCCTGATGATCCTTGCGGGCTTCGTGCAGCCGACCGAGGGCAAGCTGTTCAGCGACGGCGTCGACATCACCGACCGACCGGCAGAGCAACGGGCCGCCGGCATGGTGTTCCAGGGCTACGCGCTGTTCCCGCATATGAGCGTCGAAGCCAACATCGCCTTCCCACTCAAGGTGCGCAAGAAACCGGCCGCCGACATCAAGCGCCGTGTCGGCGAGATGATCGAGCGCGTCGGTCTCAAGGGCCACGAGAAGAAACTGCCGGCGCAACTGTCGGGCGGCCAGCAGCAGCGCGTGGCGCTGGCCCGTGCGCTGGTGTTCGAACCTGGCGTGCTGTTGCTCGATGAGCCGTTCTCGGCGCTCGACAAGAGCCTGCGCGGCCAGATGCAGGCCGAGATGAAGCGGCTGCACCAGGAAACCGGAACCACTTTCGTCTTCGTCACCCACGACCAGAGCGAGGCGCTGGCGCTGTCGTCGCGCGTTGCCATCTTCAACCACGGCAAACTGCTGCAGGTCGGAGCGCCCGACGAAGTCTACGACCGGCCGGACAACCGCTTCGTCGCCGAGTTCCTCGGCGAAATCAACATGCTGCCGCTGAAGGGCGTCAAGCCTGCCGGCAATGGCTCGACCGGCCTTTGCGAAGACCGCGCGGTCAGCATGGGCTGCAAGGCCGAACTCGTGCGCGGCGATGCCATCCTGGCGATCCGGCCCGAATACATGTCGATATCGGGCGAGGCGGCGGATGGCGAGAATGGCATCGCCGCTACCGCCACCAACTCCACCTATCTGGGCGCTGCAACGCGGCTCGACCTGACGACACGGCAAGGCGCCAAGGTTACCGTGTCGGTGCCGAACGAGGTGGCGGCCGCAGCGCTCAGCAAGGGCAATTCCGTCTGGCTCACCTGGCCGGCGGAAAAGGGTTTCCTCCTTCCGCATGGAGGGCAATGACGACGGTGTGGCGAGATACCGCTCCACCGCTTTCCGGCACTATCAACAACAAAAAAGGGGAACTGACATGACACATGACACCAAAAAACAAGCCGTCGAGAGCCTGTCCGCCAGGGCAGGTCGCGGCGAGATCTCGCGCCGGCAGTTCACACAGCTGGCGGCACTCGTGCTGGCCGGCACGCCGATGCTACTGCGCTCGACAGGTGCCTTTGCGCAGGCCAAGGAACTGGTGCTGGTCAACTGGGGTGGCGATGCCATCACCGCCTATGATGCCGCCTATGGCCAGGCCTTCACCAAGGACACCGGCATCGCCGTCAAGATGGACGGTTCGGGTCCGACTGAAGGCGCCATCGCCGCGCAGTTCAAGAGCGGCGCGCCGACCTGGGATCTCGTCGACGTGGACCCCTTCTCGGCCATCACGCTCGGCGCCCAAGGGGCTCTCGAGCCGATCGATTACAACATCGTCGACAAGAAGAAGATGCGGCCCGGCTTTGGTTGGGAATACGCCGCCTCGACCTATTTCTTCTCCTATGTCATCGCCTATGATTCCGAGAAGTACGGCAAGGACGCGCCGACCGGCATGGCCGATTTCTTCGACGTGAAGAAATTCCCCGGCAAGCGCTCGCTCTACAAATGGGGCGTATCGAGCTGGGAAGCAGCACTTCTGGCCGATGGCATCGCGCCGGCGTCGCTCTACCCGCTCGACCTCAAGCGCGCCCATGACAAGATCGCCGCGTTCAAGGAAAACGTCGTTGCCTATTGGGGTGGCGGCGCCGAAAGCCAGAGCGTGCTGCTCAATGGCGAGGCCTCGATGGCGATCGTCTGGTCGACGCGCGCTTCGCTGATCGAGCAGGATTCGGGCGGCAAGATCAAGTTCATCTGGGACCAGGGACTGATCTCGCCCGGTGCGCTGGCCGTGCTCAAGAACAACCCCGGCGGCAAGGACGCTGCGATGAAGTTCATCGCCAGTGCCCAGGACCCTGAAAAGCAGTTGGTCATGTTCGACAAGCTCGGCCAAGGTCCTGCAAACCCGGCGGCAGACGCGCTGATCACGGCCGACAAGAAGCGCATCAACCCGGTCGATCCCGAGAACATGAAGAAGCAGATCGCGCTCGACATGGACTGGTACGCCAAGAACTACGGGCCGGCGCTCGACGAATACACCAAGATCATCTCGGCCTGATCAGGGCCGGGGTAATCGGGTCAATGAGATCCTATCTCTCCGACAGGATGGGCGCGGCGCTGTTGATGGCGCCGCTGCTCCTGTTTCTTGTCCTGGCCTATGCCTGGCCGTTCCTTGGCGTCGTCAAATGGAGTTTTACGCTGCCGACGCCCGGCCTCGGCCAATATGAGGCGCTGCTCACTGACGATCTGGTGCAGTCGGTGTTCATCCGCACGCTGCGCATCGCGGCGGTCGTCACCGTGGTTTCGGTGGCCGCTGCCTACGCCATCACCGTCGTCTGGGTGCGTGGAACCCCGGCACAGCGCCTGATCGCCGAGTTCTGCATTCTCGTTCCCTTCTGGATTTCCGTGCTGACCCGTGCCTTCGGCTGGGTGGCGCTGCTCTCCAATCGCGGCCTGATCAACACGTGGCTGCAGGCGATCGGCTTCATCTCCGAACCGCTGGCGTTGGTGCGCAACGAATTCGGCGTCATCGTCGGCATGACGCACTTCCTCATTCCTTTCGCCGTTTTTCCGCTGGCATCGGCCATGCGCAGCCTCGACGACCGCGTGCTCCTGGCGGCGCGCGGGCTCGGCTCCAGCCGCATGCGCACCTTCTGGACGGTGTTCGTGCCGATGACGCGCTCCGGCATCATAGGCGCGGCGATGATCGTTTTCGTCTTCTCGCTCGGCTTCTTCGTCACGCCAGCGATCCTTGGCGGCGGCCGCAGCGTCATGATTGCCGAGCTGATCTATCTCAGGATATTCCAGAGCCCGGACTGGGGCTTGGGTGCAGCGATCAGCGTCGTGCTGGTGCTGTTCGTCGGCGCGCTGATGGCGCTCTTGTTCCGATATGTCAGACCGAAGCAGTTGATCTGATGCCGACCTACCGCCCCGGTCCCGTCTCGCTGATCATCGCCGCCTTCGTGGCGCTGTTCCTGCTGATGCCGCTGCTCGCCGTCATCCCGGTGTCGCTGACGCCGAGCCGCATGCTGGCCATGCCGTCGGGCGAACTGTCGCTGCGCCATTACCGGGCGCTGATCGAGGACCCGCGCTGGCTCCAATCGATCCTGCTCTCGATCCGCATCGGTGTCGTCAGCAGCGCCTTTTCAACTGTGCTGGCGCTGTGCTTCAGCCTTGGCGTCTGGATGTTCCAGCCGCGCTTCACCGCGGCCCTGGTCGGCTTCGTGCTGCTGCCGATGGTGGTGCCGCCGGTGGTCTCGGCGATCACGCTCTACTTCTTGCTCACCTCGATCTCGGGTTTCAGCGCGTTCTTCGGCTACGACACCTGGCTTGGCGTCGCCATGGCCCATTCGGTGATGACCGTGCCCTTCGCCACGGTGCTGATGCTGGTCTCTCTCAGCCAGCTCGACCGCCGCATCGACCTTGCCGCGCGGGGCTTAGGGGCCACTGTGTGGGAGCGCGCCACCCGCATCATCATGCCCAACATCAAGTTCGGCATCGTCACCGCCGCACTTCTCTCCTTCGTGCTGTCCTGGGAAGAAATCGGCGTCACTTTGTTCATCACCTCTGTCAACGCCATCACGCTGCCGCGGCTCATGTGGATGGGCTTGCGCGACAACATCGACCCGGCGATCGCGGCATTGTCGGTGATCCTGATCATCATCACCGTGCTGGTGCTGGCGGTGCGCAGTTTCGTGGCCAGGCAGCGCGGAGCCTAGACAAACCTCACCGAGACGCTGCCAAACCTGCCTAGATCGCCGATGACTTCGTCGCCTGCCTCGACGCTTATCGGTGTCACGCAGGTGCCGGTAATCACCACCTGTCCCGGCTGAAGCGCTATGCCCAGGCCCGACAGTTCATTGACGATCCAGGTAAGCGCGATGCGAGGATCGCCCAATACGGCTGCTCCCGATCCGCTATGTTGCGACCTTCCGGAAACGGACGCGATCACGGGGTGCTTTGCAAGATCCACGTCGTGCCAGTCGTCTTCCGCCGCCTCGCCGATGACAAACAGGTTGGCGCAGGCATTGTCCGCAATGAGCTGCGGCGCCCCGACGGCGCAGAAATTGTCATACCGTGAGTCCGGGATTTCGATCGCCGGGTGCAAGCTCGCCACGGCTTCCATCGCCTCGGCGACTTCATAGGGTACCGCACGAGGCGGCAGCTCGCGGCCGAAACGGAAAGCGAACTCGATCTCGGCCACGCGCATCTTGCTCGTCGCCAGGGAAACGGTCCCGCCGATCTCCACCGCTTTCTCGGCCAGGAGACGTCCGGCCATGGGGCCGTCGACGTTGATGTGCCTTTGTCCCGCCAGACTGGTCGCGGCAATCTTCCAGCCGAAAAGCGGAGCCGCCGAGCGATCCATGACATGCGACTGGATAGCGTAACCTTCGAGCCGTGTTTGTGGGCGCAACGCCTCGGGTATGGCGTCGAGACGGGTGCCCTTGTCCCAGTGGCCTACCAACAACCGCGACGCAGCCCTGGTCTTTTCTGCATCGAGCATCATCAGCTTCCGAAATTGCTTCGCGGATCAAAAACGGCAAGGAAACATTGCGTCATGCGACGCTGTATGGAGCGAGAATATGTGACCAGGAATCGAGAGTCCATGTTCACGGCGTGGTGCCCGCGACGGTGGTCTTGGCAAAGCCGCCCTTTCGAGATCATCGGCATCCATCATTCCGATGACGAATCGCCATCGCCTCTGCGCGTCGAATGGCTATATCTGTCAGAACACGCAGAACGCGGACAGCTTCCGAAAAGCAACAGTCGGCAGCGCAGGAACCGGAGGAAAAGACGATGACCGCGCCAGGCGATTTACAGCAGGCACTGTTTCTCAGGCTGAAAAGCGATCCATCGCTGTCGGCCTTGTTGGGCGGCGCCGGACTGCTCGAACGGCCAGCCGACAACGCCGCTTTTCCGTACGTGACCTGCGGCCATACCTCCGCTTTCGACTGGGATACGGGCATCGAGAACACCGACGATCAGTTGATTACGCTGCATGTCTGGTCGAAAGCCCATGGTGATGCCGAAACGCTAGCCATCATGGCCGCCATCCAGGCGCGCCTTGCCGACGCAGCATTGGTGATCGGCCCTCGCGGCCAGACACGACTGTCGCTGGAATTTGCCGAAGCCCGCCATGACGAGGATCTGCTCGTGCATCACGGGCTGCTGCGTTTTCGCGCGATGACGCAGGAAAATGCCTGATGCGCTTTCAATATGGTCAAAACGGAGTCTAGACTGGACTTTCGCGGGATTTCGCCTGTTCGAGGCGGTGAAATTCCAGGTTGACTGTCTCGCGTTGCAGGGGTGTGACGAGGATGTTTGCAGCGGCGTTCACCGTTCATTTCACGTTCAGCACCGATGCGTTACAACGCCGGTCATGAAAACGCTTCGCTCCCACTTCCGAACCGCGACACTGGCGCTTTGTGCTGCCGGGCTGTTTGCGTCGCAGGCGATGGCGATGCCGGTCATCGCGCCGCCCGACCTGGCCAGTCCGATCGTACTGGCGGCCTCCGATTGCTACGCCATCGGCCAACAGGTGGCCGAGCAGAATGGCGGAACGCTGGCCAAGGCCTCGCAATCGACGCGCGGCGGTCAGCCTGTCTGTGTCATTGTCGTGCTCGTTCCGGGCAAGGACGGACAACGTCCGCGCCGTTCCGAGATAGTCGTTCCGCTGAACTGATCCAATCAATCTTAGGCCACGTTTCCCAGGCCGCCGGAATCGGCCTATATCTGCCCCAGTTTTCAATCCTACAAAGCTCTTCCATCCGACAAAGCTCTTCAACAGGTATCGAACTCCGCATGCGTGTACTGGTCGTCGAAGATGACAAGGATCTCAATCGGCAGATATCGGATGCGCTGGTCGATGCCGGCTATGTCGTCGACCGCGCCTTCGACGGCGAGGAAGGCCATTTCCTCGGCGACACCGAGCCCTATGACGCGGTCGTGCTCGATATCGGCCTGCCGCAGATGGACGGCATCAGCGTGGTCGAGCGCTGGCGACGCGGCGGCCGCAAGATGCCGGTGCTGATCCTGACGGCGCGCGACCGCTGGAGCGACAAGGTTTCCGGCATCGATGCCGGCGCCGACGACTACGTCACCAAGCCGTTCCACATCGAGGAGGTGCTGGCGAGGCTGCGGGCTCTGATCCGGCGCGCTGCCGGCCATGCCTCGTCCGAGCTGACCTGCGGACCGCTGCGCCTCGACACCAAGGCCTCCAAGGCCGATGTCGGCGGAGTGCCGCTGAAGCTGACGTCGCATGAATTCCGCCTGCTTGCCTATCTGATGCACCATATGGGCGAGGTCGTCTCGCGGACCGAACTGGTCGAGCATCTCTACGATCAGGATTTCGACCGCGATTCCAACACCATCGAGGTGTTTGTCGGGCGGCTGCGCAAGAAGATGGGCATCGACATGATCGAAACCGTGCGCGGCATGGGCTACCGCATGCGTGAGCCGGAGGCGTAACTCGGAACCGCTCAAACCAACCGCAAGGACGCCGCTTTCGCTGCGTTTGTGGCCGCGTTCGCTGACGTTCCGCGTCATCGCCTTTTCCACGGTCTGGGCGATCGTGACGCTCGTTGTCATCTTCACCTTGATCACCACCCTATACCGCCAGGCCAGCGAGCGCGGCTTCGACAGCCTGCTTTCGGCGCATTTGTTCAACCTGATCGGTTCGATCGGCATCTCCGACAGCGGTGCGCTGACCGGCGCGCCAGATCTCGGCGACCTCCGGTTCTCGGAGCCGAATTCGGGCTGGTACTGGTCGGTTGAGCCCGCTTCGGAAGGCGTGCATGGCGATCTCCATTCGTCGTCGATGACCACGACGATCCCGTCACCGAGCGTTGCCGAGGTGCCGTTCAACGCGAGCTTCCAGCGCAGCTACGCAGCCGAAGGCATCGACGGCGAGCAGCTCGAAGTGTTCGAGAGCGAATTCGTCCTCGACGCCAAGAACCGCGCCGCGCGTTTCCGCGTCATGGGCAACCAGAGCGAACTCGAACAGGAAATCGCCACCTTTCAGCGCCGCCTGCTGACCTATCTCAGCCTGTTCGGCGTCGGCATGATCGCCATCAACGCGATCGCAATCCTGCTCGGCCTGCAGCCGCTGCGCCGGGTCAGGAACGCGCTCGCCATGGTGCGCGAAGGCACCGCCCAGAGGCTCGACGGCCGCTTCCCGGCCGAGATCGAACCGCTTGCCAACGAAACCAATGCGCTGATCGAAAACAACAGGCGCATCGTCGAGCGGTCGCGAACACAGGTCGGCAATCTCGCCCATTCGCTGAAGACGCCGCTGGCGGTACTGCTCAACGAGGGCCGCGCGCTCGGCGGCGCCAAGGGGCAGTTGATCGCCGAACAGGCGGCTTCCATGCAGAAGCAGGTCGAACACTATCTCCAGCGCGCCCGCGTCGCGGCACAACGCGACAGCGTCGTCTACCGCACGCCGGTGACGCCGCTGGTGCAGCGCATGGTGCGGGTTCTGCGGAAGCTCAATCCGCAGACAAATCTGTCGCTGTCGCTGCCGGCGGCCGAGATCGTCTTCGCCGGCGAGCGTGAGGACCTTGAGGAACTGCTGGGCAATCTCCTTGAAAACGCGATGAAATGGGCAAAGAGCGCGGTGCAGGTCTCGATCGTGCCCTTGACCGGCAAGGACGACCCGGCCGGCCTGTTCGAGATCGGCATAGAGGATGACGGTCCGGGCATTCCCGAGGACAAGGCGCGCGAGGCGCTGAAGCGCGGACGGCGTCTGGACGAGACAAAGCCCGGAACAGGTCTGGGCCTGGCCATTGTCGCAGACCTCGTCAACGAGTATGGAGGCGTTCTGGCGCTCGAACGGTCCGGTATGGGCGGATTGAAGGCGGTGGTGCGATTGCGGAGCCTTCAGTGATGTTCACCAGAGCCGATCGACATAGAGGGGCGGGAGATGTTGTTGGCGGCATGTCCATTGGTCCCGCAGCGGCCAGCGGCCAAATTTCCGACAAATATCAATACTATGGCCACGCCGACTTCTCGATGACGCGGCCCCCGGCGCATCCATGGCAGGCTCCAACTCAAGAAAACCGGTTGTTGGCATGAAGATTCGCGTCGCGCTTGTTTCCGCATTGCTGGCTGTTTCCGGCTGCACCACCTTGAGCGGCAAGGGTCCAACCGTGGCAGCGACACCGGCCTCGACACCTCCTTCCAGCGGCAAGGTGACCACGACGATCATTTCGGCGATGGGCGGCGGCCTCATCAGCGGGGCGATCGGCAACGGCCTCAGCGAGACCGAGAAGCGCAGCGCGCTCGAGGCTGAGTACAAAGCTCTGGAATACACGACCAGCGGCCAGAAGGTGACGTGGAAAGGCGCCCAGGCTTCGCGCTACGGCGAGGTGGTTCCGGCCCAGCCCTACCGCGTCGGTTCGCAGGACTGCCGCCAGTACACGCAGACGGTGTTTTCCGGCGGCGCCGGAGTCACGGCGCGCGGAACCGCTTGCCGCAACGCCGATGGCAGCTGGACGCCGCTGACCTGACGACCGTCTGCCGACGATTGGCGGCTGGCGTCGTCAAAGCGTCGCAGCATGCATCTGTTGGCACGGCAGAGCTCTGCCGTTATTGGAAGAACCATGCTGTTCTGGGTCATAGCCGCCATTCTCACGCTGGGTGCAAGCCTGGCGGTGCTGTTGCCGCTGGCCGCCAGCGCGAAGGGCGCGTCGTCGAGCGGCGAACATGATCTCGAAGTCTATCGCGACCAACTGTCCGAGCTTGACCGCGACGCCGCGCGTGGCTTGATCCAGCCGGCCGAAGCGGCCGAAGCCCGCGCCGAGATCGCTCGCCGCATCCTTCGCCTTGACAATGCGGGTACCGCCGGCGGCGCAAACGCGGGCCGAGCGCCGGCCACCGCAAGGCTGGTGGCGACCGTAGCCGTGCTGGCGGTGCCGCTGGTCAGTTGGGGGCTCTATGTCAAGCTTGGCTCTCCCGACCTGCCGTCACAACCGCTCAGCGAGCGGTTGGCCAAGAATCCCGCCGACAGTTCGGTCGACGAACTGGTGGCGCGGGCCGAAGCCCATCTGGCCGCCAATCCCACCGATGGCAGGGGCTGGGACGTGCTTGCACCGGTCTATCTGCGCATGCAGCGCTTTTCCGACGCGGCGGATGCCTATCGCAACGCCATTCGGCTTGATGGCGACAGCGCCGTTCGCCAGGCCGGTCTCGGAGAGGCGATCGCCGGCGCGGCAGGCGGCATTGTCTCGGCCGATGCCCAGGATGCTTTCGAGGCAGCCCTGAAGCTCGATCCGGCCAATGCGAAGGCCAGTTTCTACCTGGCCATGGCGTTGGCGCAGGAGGGTCGCGCCAAGGAAGCGACCACGGCATGGCAGGCGATGCTGGGCAGATTGCCGCCGGACTCGCCATGGCGCGGTGCCGTCGAGCAGGCGCTGGCCAAGTCCGGCAACCCCGAAGTGGCTTCCGGCGGCGCCGCCAACGGCCCCGATGCCGGCGATATCGACGCCGCATCCTCGATGTCGCCGCAGGATCGGGAAGCCATGATCAACACCATGGTTGCCGGCCTTGACGACAAACTGCGGCAAAATCCGCACGACCCGGAAGGATGGATGCGGCTCGTTCGTTCCTATGTCGTGCTTGGCAAGGCCGATCAGGCGCGTGAGGCGCTCGGTCGCGCCATTGCCGTCTTTGGGGCCGACAGTGACCAGGCGAAGAAGTTCACCGCCTTTGCCGCTTCGCTTGGGCTTGCGGCGACGGAGTAGAACAAGACATGACGCGCAAGCAGAAACGATTGTCGGTGATCGCGGGCGGCCTGGTCTTCCTGGGTGCCGCGACCGGGCTGACTTTCTACGCGCTTGGCCAGAAGGCCTCTTATTTCTACATGCCGGCCGATCTCACCACGGCAAGCGTCCAGCCTGGCCAGCGCATCCGGTTGGGTGGATTGGTCGAAAAAGGCACGATCCAGCGCGGGCAGGGGGCCACGGTCGGCTTTTCGGTCACCGACACGCACAAATCGGTCAAGGTCACCTACACCGGCATCCTGCCCGACCTTTTCCGCGAAGAGCAGGGCGTCATCACCGAGGGTAGTTTCGGCCCGGACGGGGTTTTTGTTGCCGATAGCGTGCTGGCCAAGCATGATGAGCGCTATATGCCCAAGGAGGTTGCGGACGGCCTCAAGGCCAAGGGCGTGTGGCAGGAGAGCAAGAGTGAATAGCTCCGGCAGGAGAGCGACAGTGGATCACGGGCATGGTTGAAACCGGACATTTCGCCCTCGTCCTGGCGTTTGCGCTTTCGCTGGTGCAGACGCTCGTGCCGCTGTTTGGCGCACGCCTGAACAACCAGCGCCTGATGGCCGTCGGCGGTCCGGTCGCGGTGACCGGCTTCGCCTTGACGGCGCTGTCTTTCGCAGCGCTGGCGAGTGCCTATGCGAGCTCCGATTTCTCGGTGGCAAGCGTGTGGGAAAACTCGCATTCCTTGCAGCCGTTGATCTACAAGATCACCGGAACCTGGGGCAATCATGAAGGCTCGATGCTGCTTTGGGTGTTGATCCTGACCTTCTTCGGCGCACTCGTCGCCGCTTTCGGCTCCAACCTGCCGGCGACGCTGCGCGCCAATGTGCTTGCGGTGCAAGGCGCCATCGGCGCCGCCTTCTTCCTGTTCATTCTGGCGACGTCCAATCCGTTCATCCGGCTCAACCCGGCGCCGATCGAAGGCCGCGATCTCAACCCGATCCTGCAGGATCTCGGCCTCGCCATCCACCCGCCGTTCCTCTATCTCGGCTATGTCGGCTTCTCGATCTGTTTTTCCTTCTCGGTCGCCGCTCTCATCGAAGGCCGCATCGACGCGTCCTGGGCGCGCTGGGTGCGGCCGTGGACGCTGGTCGCCTGGATGTTCCTGACCGGCGGCATCGCCATGGGATCGTACTGGGCCTACTATGAACTTGGCTGGGGCGGTTTCTGGTTCTGGGATCCAGTCGAGAACGCGTCTTTCATGCCGTGGCTGGCGGGCACCGCGCTGCTCCATTCGGCCATTGTCATGGAAAAGCGCTCGGCGCTGAAGATCTGGACGCTGCTGCTCGCCATCCTGACCTTTTCGCTGTCGCTGCTCGGCACCTTCCTCGTGCGTTCGGGCGTGCTGACCTCGGTGCACGCCTTTGCCACCGATCCGACCCGGGGCGTGTTTATCCTGTGCATCCTGACGCTGTTTATCGGCGGCTCGCTGGCGCTGTTTGCGCTGCGCGCTTCCCGGTTGACGACCGGCGGCCTGTTCCACCCGATTTCCCGAGAAGGGGCACTCGTCCTCAACAATCTGTTCCTGACCACGGCGACGGCGACCGTGCTTGTCGGCACACTCTATCCGCTCGCCGTCGAAGCCTTTTCAGCCGACAAGATCTCGGTCGGCGCGCCGTTCTTCAATCTCACCTTCGGGCCGCTGATGGTGCCGCTGCTGCTCGTGGTTCCGTTCGGGCCGTTGCTGGCCTGGAAGCGCGGCGATGTCTTCGCCGTCGCGCAGCGCCTGATGGTGGCCTTTGCAGCGGCGCTGCTGGCGACGCTGGTCACCGCTCTGTTCATCGACGGCGCCTCGGTGTTCGCAGCCCTGGGCGTAGGCCTTGCCGTCTGGCTGATCCTTGGCGCGCTCACCGATCTCGCCGTCAAATCGGGCTTTCGGACCGTCGCAACGGGGATCATGGTCCGGCGCTTGCTCGGCTTGCCGCGTTCGGTCTTCGGCACAGCCTTCGCTCACCTCGGCCTCGGCCTGACCACGCTCGGCATCGTCGGCACACTTTGCTTCGGCACCGAGAAGATCCTGTCGATGCATGCCGGCGAGACCGTCGAACTGTCCGGCCATACGCTGCGTTTCGTCGGGCTTTATCCGGCCCAGGGACCGAATTACAGCGAGGATCGCGGCCGCTTCGAGCTGATCGGCGTCAGCGGTAGCCCTGTTGGCGAAATCAGCTCCGCCAAGCGGTTTTATCCGGTGCGGCAGATGACGACGACGGAATCCGGCATCAGGACGATCGGTTTCTCGCAGCTCTACATCTCGCTCGGCGACGAGGGCAAAGACGGTTCGGTCGTCGTGCGTTTGTGGTGGAAGCCGCTGGTGACGTTGATCTGGGGCGGTGGCCTGATGATGATGGCGGGCGCGGCGATGTCGCTGATGGACCGGCGCCTGCGCGTCGGCGCGCCGTCGCGACGGCGCAAGCAGGCGAGCGTGGTGCCATCCGCGACCCTGCCATGAACGCACGGCTTTCGCTGACCTCCATTATCCTGCTGCTGGCGCTGTTTTTTGCCGGCACGGCCTTGGCGGTGAAGCCTGACGAGATGCTGCCTGATCCTGCACTTGAGGCGCGGGCTCGGGCGCTTTCGGAAGGCTTGCGCTGCATGGTCTGCCAGAACCAGTCGATCGACGAATCCGATGCCGACCTTGCCCGCGACCTGCGCGTCCTCGTGCGTCAGCGCCTCGTCGCCGGCGACACTGACCAGCAGGTCATGGGCTACGTGGTTTCGCGCTATGGCGAGTTCGTGCTGCTCAAGCCGCGTTTCGACCTGCGCAATGCATTGCTGTGGGGCACGCCTGTCCTGCTGTTGCTGGTGGGAGGCGTTTTCATCGTGCTGACCGCGCGGTCGCGTCGCTCGCTGGCAACCAATGCGCTGACCACTGAGGAACAGGCGGCGCTGGACAAGATACTAGGCAATTAGCTCGGCCATTCTTCCGAGGGCCAGTCCCGCGACGTGTGAATGACGCGCAGGATAACGACGCTCTGACGGCCAGCGATCGGGCGCAACTCATAGGCAATGATGTGGTGTGGGGCAGGCGGCCGATGAACGTCTCATATGTGCCTGTTATTCGGCCTGGCCGGCCCGTCGCCATATCACCAAGGCCTCGGCCCATTTCACGAATACGATCCGCCAGGCGTGCTTGCTGTCATTTATGAAAGCCTTGTGCTGAGTTGTGTACAAGATAGCGCATAGGGCATCGCGGCCAACGGGTTTGTGCGTCTCCCGACCCCAAAACATTACCAAAGTTTCATGTGTCGGAAATGGCGCTGTAATGTGCGCCACTCTAATTCTCTTGCTTGAGGATGCCCATCAGCAGCGTCCATTTGGAAAGAGGATACGAGATCCATGAATATTGCCCCCCGTTCATATTCCGTCACCCGCAAGCGTCTCATGGCTGCCGTCGCGTCTGTCGCCGTGGCCGGTGCGATCGGCGTCGGTGCGCTGACCAGCGGAACCAGCCCTGTTCTGGCCGATGCCGTGCGCGTCGAGGCGCCGCAGGTACCGGGCTTCGCCGATGTCGTCGAGCGGGTTTCTCCCGCTGTTGTCAGCGTCAAGGTCAAGGCCAAGATCAGCCCGGCCGCCGATGACGGCTCCGACCCGTCCGACGATCAGGATGGCATGAACAACCTGCCCAACAATCCGCAACTGCGCCGCTTCTTCAAGGAATTCCGCGGCTTTGGTGATCAGGACGGCCAGGGTGGCGGCAACAGGCGCTTCAGCCATCGCGACCGCAACAACGACCAGCCGCGGCCGGTTGCACAAGGGTCCGGCTTCTTCATCTCGGATGACGGCTATCTCGTCACCAACAACCACGTCGTTTCGGAAGGCTCGGCCTTCACCGTGGTGATGAATGACGGCAAGGAACTCGACGCCAAGCTGATCGGCACCGACCCGCGCACCGATCTCGCCGTGCTCAAGGTCGATGGCGTCGGCAAGTTTACCTATGTCGACTTCGCCGATGACTCCAAGGTTCGCGTCGGCGACTGGGTGGTGGCCGTCGGCAATCCGTTCGGCCTTGGTGGCACCGTCACCGCCGGCATCGTCTCCGCCCGCGGCCGCGACATCGGCGCTGGCCCTTATGACGACTTCATCCAGATCGACGCATCGGTCAACCGCGGCAATTCGGGCGGCCCGACCTTCAACCTCAACGGCCAGGTCGTCGGCATCAACACCGCGATCTTCTCGCCGTCCGGCGGCAGCGTCGGCATCGCCTTCGACATTCCCGCTTCGACCGCCAAGCAGGTCGTTCAGGACCTGATGAAGAGCGGTTCCGTTCAGCGGGGCTGGCTCGGTGTGGAAATCCAGCCGGTCACCTCCGACATCGCTGAGTCGCTTGGTCTGAAGTCCAACAACGGCGCACTGGTTTCCAGTGCCCAGGACGATGGTCCCGGCAAGAAGGCGGGCATCACGGCCGGTGACGTGATCACCCAGGTCAACGGCAAGGACGTCGCTTCGCCGAAGGAACTGGCACGGCTGATCGGCGCCTACTCGCCTGGCAAGTCGGTTGACGTCACCGTGTGGCGCGACGGCAAGAGCCAGACGGTCAAGGTCGATCTCGGCAAACTGCCCTCGAGCGACAAGCAGGCCTCTGTCGACCAGTCGCAGCCTGCCGCTCCGGCAAAGCCCGACACGCTGGCCGATCTTGGCCTGACCGTCACCAAGTCCGAAAACGGCAAGGGGCTGGTGGTGACCGACGTCGATCCCGACAGCGATGCTGCCGATCGCGGCATCCAGCCGGGCGACGTCATCACATCGGTCAATTCGACCGAAGTGAACGGCACCGACGACGTCACCAAGGCGATGACCGAAGCGGTCAAATCCGGCCGCAAGGCGGTGCTGATGCAGATCACCCGCGACGACACCAATCGTTTCGTCGCGCTGCCCGTCGCCAAGGGCTGAGGTCGGCTCCGGAGCGTTCTCTCGGCCTTCCGAGGCGGGTGAGGGCGTTCCGGCGGCAAGTTGGACTTTTCCAGTGCGCCGGTTCAACACCCCCGAGCCGCCGTACGGGAAAGCATGGAGGAGCGCGCGTTAGTCAGTCATCGCGCCTTCCCCCGGCGGCAGCGGGCTTCCCATCGCCCGCTGCCGCACAATTTCAAAAGCGCTTCAACGATCCGATGCCAACGACATCGGCAGCGAGCAGCTTTATCGCGCACTGCTTCGAGCGATCTCGGTCGCGATGCGCTTTGGCAAAGGCCACAATGCAGATGTCTGCCACTCAACCTTCCGGCGAAATCGCGTATAACAGCCCTATGAAGATTCTCGTCATAGAAGACGATCGCGAGGCTGCGGATTACTTGCAGAAAGCCTTTGCCGAGGCCGGTCACACCGCGCATGTCGCCGGTGACGGCGAAACCGGCTTTGCGCTCGCCGACGCCGGCGACTACGACGTGATGGTGATCGACCGGATGATGCCGCGTCGCGACGGCCTGTCGGTCATTGCCGGTCTCAGGTCCAGGGGCAACACGACGCCGGTGCTGATCCTGTCGGCGCTCGGCGAGGTCGATGACCGGGTCACGGGTCTGCGCGCCGGCGGCGACGATTACCTGACAAAGCCCTATGCCTTCTCCGAGCTTCTCGCCCGCGTCGAGGTGCTGAACCGGCGCGCCAGTGCAAAGGAAGCGGAAACCGTCTACCGCGTCGGCGATCTCGAACTCGACAGGCTGTCGCATTCGGTCCGCCGTGCGTCACGCGAGATAACGCTGCAGCCGCGTGAGTTCCGCTTGCTCGAATATCTGATGCGGCATGCCGGCCAGGTGGTGACGCGCACCATGCTGCTGGAAAATGTCTGGGACTACCATTTCGATCCGCAGACCAATGTCATCGACGTCCATGTCTCCCGGCTGCGTGGCAAGATCGAGAAGGGCTTCGACAAGCCCATCCTGCATACGGTTCGCGGCGCCGGCTATATGCTGAAGAGTGGTTAGCTGCGGCATGGCTCTTTCCGTGCCAGCCATCATGAAGACGACGGCAGCGCGGCTTTCGGCGCTCTACTTCCTGCTCTTCGCGCTCTGCGCGGTGGCGCTCGTCTTCTACATGACCTCGCTGTCGGCGCGAATGCTGACCGCGCAGACGCAGGAGACCATCAATGACGAAGTGCTCGGCCTTGCCCGCGCCTATCAGCGCGGCGGCCTGCCGGTACTGGTCCGCGTGGTCGAAGCGCGCTCGCGCCAGCCCGGCGCAAACCTTTACCTGATCGCCGACGCCAACGGCCAGATCCTGACCGGCAACGTGCAGAGCCTCGAACCTGGCGTTCTCGAAACCGAAGGCTGGACCAGCAGTCCGTTCTCTTATCAGCGCTTTGGCGAGGGAGAGCTCGAGCGCCTGCGCAACCTTCCCGCCGAGCAGGGTACCACCACCCAATCCGAGCAGAACGATGCGCAGGCGCAGGGCGAAAAAGGCCACAACGCCATTGCGCTGGTGCTGCGGCTGCCGAACCAGATGATCATGCTGGTCGGCCGCGACCTTGGCGAGCCGGAACGGTTTCGTGCCGTCATCCGCCGTGCGCTGATGCTGGCGCTCGGCATGATGGGGCTGGGCGGATTGCTGATCTGGTTTTTTGTCGGCCGCGCTGCGCTGAAGCGCATCGACAGCGTGTCGGAAGCCAGCCGTCGCATCATGGGCGGCGATCTGTCGGGCAGGCTGCCGGTGACGGGGGTTGGCGACGAGTTCGACCGGCTCTCCGAAAATCTCAATGCCATGCTGGCCAGGATCGCCACGCTCAACGAAGGCTTGAAGCAGGTTTCCGACAACATCGCGCATGATCTGAAGACGCCGCTGACCCGGCTGCGCAACCGGGCCGAAGCGACGCTTTCGGGCAAGCAAAAGCCCACCGACTACCGGCAGGCGCTGGAAGGCACCATCGCCGAGTCGGACCAGTTGATAAAAACCTTCAACGCCATCCTGATGATCTCCCGGCTGGAGGCTGGCTACTCGTCTGAAAATACGAACCGCGTCGATCTTGCGGAAGCCGTACGCGATGTCGTCGAGCTCTATGAGCCGGTGGCGGAAGAGGCGGGCGTGTCGCTGGAAGCAGACGCGCACGAGGCGGTGTCCGTCAACGGCAACCGCGAACTGATCGGCCAGGCGCTGTCGAACATCGTCGACAACGCCATCAAATATTCGACCGGCGCCAATGCCCAGCCGGCGGTGCGCGTCACGCTCGAGCGAGCCGGTGCGGACGTTCGCCTGTCGGTTGCCGACAATGGCCACGGCATTCCCGACGATGGCGACCGCGCGCGTGCCACGGAACGTTTCGTGCGGCTGGAGAAGAGCCGTTCGCAACCGGGTTCGGGTCTTGGCCTCAGCCTCGCCAAGGCCGTCATGACATTCCACAATGGCCGGCTTGAACTCTTGCCTGGCAATCCTGGATTATCCGTGGTCATGAGTTTCCCGGTTCGGGAGGATCACTGATGAGCACGGCTGCGAGAGCGAAAGATTGGCTGCTGAAGCCGGCGGCCAGGCTTGTTCCGCTCGACAAGGACCGTGCGCGGTTGGAACTGGCCGAGATCGCTTCCGCCGCGCGCGAAGAAGGACTGACGCGGCTTGCCAAGTTTCTGGCCGGCAAGGGGGAGGGCCAGGATTTCCTCGCCGCCGTCTTCGATCTGTCGCCGTTCCTGCGCGATACGGCACGTCGCCGGCCGCAAATCCTGGACGGGCTGTTCGAGCAGACAATCGAGGCTCGGCTGAAAGCGATCGGCGCCGCCATAGACCAGGCGCATTTGGCGGAGACCCTTTCGGAATCCGGCCTGATGATGGAGCTGCGCCAGTGGAAGGCGGAGGCGCATTTCCTCATCGCGCTGGCCGATCTTGCCGGCGAGGCCGAAACGGCGCTGACGGTCCCGCGGTTGAGCGACCTCGCTGACGCCTGTACCCGTGCCGCCGTCGACTTCCTGCTGCGCGACGCGCACGGCCAGGGCAAACTCAAACTGCCGGATCTCGACAACCCGTCGAAGCAGTCGGGTTGGATCCTGCTCGGTATGGGCAAGCTCGGGGCACATGAGCTGAATTTTTCCTCGGACATCGATCTGGTGGTTTTCTTCGATCCGGAAGCACCGGCGGTCGTCGACCCGCTCGACGCCACCGAATTGTTTTCGCGGCTGACGCGCCGCCTGGTTCGCATCCTGCAGGACCGCACCGAGCACGGATATGTCTTCCGCACCGATCTGAGGCTGCGCCCCGACCCCGGCTCGACACCGCTGGCGATCCCGGTCGAGGCGGCACTGCGCTACTATGAGGCGCGCGGCCAGAACTGGGAGCGCGCCGCCATGATCAAGGCACGTCCGGTGGCCGGCGATCTGGCAGCGGGCGCTGCCTTCCTCAAGGAGCTTCAGCCCTATATCTGGCGCAAATACATGGACTACGCGGCGATTGCCGACGTCCATTCGATCAAGCGCCAGATCCACGCCCACAAGGGCCATGGTGAGATCGCGGTCAAGGGCCACAACGTCAAGCTCGGGCGCGGCGGCATTCGCGAGATCGAGTTCTTCGTCCAGACCCAGCAGCTTATCGCCGGCGGACGCTTCCCTGAACTGCGTGGCCGCGAGACCGTGCCGATGCTCGGCGAGCTTGCGACACGCGGCTGGATCACCATCGAGGCGCGCGATGCGCTCGCCCGCCAGTACTGGTTCCTGCGCCGCGTCGAACATGCCGTGCAGATGGTTGCCGACGAGCAGACCCACACGCTGCCGGAAGATGATGAAGGCTTGGAGCGCATCGCCCGCATGCTCGCCTTTGCCGATGCTCCTGCCTTTTCCCAGGCGTTTCGCGCCTCGCTGCAGCAGGTCGAACGCCACTACGCGGCACTGTTCGAAACAGCACCGGACCTTTCGACAGGCATCGGCAATCTCGTCTTCACCGGCGATGTCGACGATCCCGATACGCTGCAGACCTTGCACGGCCTCGGCTTCCAGCGGCCAAGCGACATCTGCCGCGTCATCCGAGGCTGGCATTTCGGTCGCTATCGCGTCACTCAGTCGGCGGAGGCGCGCGAGCGGCTGACGGAATTGACGCCGGCTCTGCTGCGCTCCTTCGGCCAGACGCGCCGGGCCGACGAAGCGCTGATGCGCTTCGACGAATTTCTCGCCGGCCTGCCGGCCGGCATCCAGCTGTTTTCCCTGCTGCAGTCCAATCCGGCCCTGCTCAAGCTCCTGGCAACGATCATGGGTGCGGCGCCCCGGCTGGCGGCGATCATCACCCGCCGGCCGCATGTCTTCGATGGTCTGCTCGACCCGGCCTTGCTGACGGAGCTACCGGACCGCGCCTATCTGTCGGCACGGCTTTCCGCCTTTGTCGAGGGCGACCGGCTTTATGAGGACGTGCTCGACCGGCTGCGCATTTTTGCTTCCGAGCAGAAATTCCTGATCGGCGTCCGGCTGCTCGCCGGCTCGATCGATCCGGCGCGCGCCGGCCGCGCCTTCTCCGATCTGGCGGATCTCACCATCGAGGCTGCGTTGCAGGCGGTGACGGCCGAATTCGCGGCGCGCCACGGCACCATTGCCGGCGGCGTGGTTGCGCTGCTCGGCATGGGCAAGCTCGGCAGCCGCGAGCTGACCGCCGGATCGGATGTCGACCTGATCCTGCTTTATGACCACGCGCCGGACGCCGAGGAGTCCGATGGCGGCAAGCCGCTGGCGCCTTCGCATTACTACACCCGCATGACGCAGCGGCTGATCGCGGCTGTGTCGGCGCCGACGGCGGAGGGCGTGCTCTACGAACTCGACCTGCGCCTGCGGCCATCCGGCAACAAGGGTCCTGTGGCCACCCATATCGATGCCTTCAAGAAATATCAGCGCCAGGAGGCCTGGACCTGGGAGCACATGGCGCTGGCCCGGGCCCGCGCCATAGCCGGCGACGCCAGCCTGTGCGGCGAGGTTGAAGCGGAAGTGGCGGCGGTGCTTGGTCAGCCGCGCGACGCCGCAAAGGTGATGGCCGAGGCCTCGGAGATGCGCGCCATGATCGAAAAGGAAAAGCCGCCGCGCGACCTGTGGGACATCAAGCTGATCCCCGGCGGCCTCATCGATCTCGAATTCATCGCCCAAGTGGCCGTCATCACCGGGCAGGTAGGCGCCGGGCCGCGCGTTACCGGTACCGCCGAAATCCTTTCGCGCCTGTCACCGGGCTTCGCCAATGCCGGGGCGAGGCAGGAGCTTTTCGACGCCTATGCGCTCTATCTGGCGCTGACCCAGATGACGCGGCTGTGCCTTACCGGAGCCTTCGAGCGCGACGACGTTCCGCCGGGGCTTTCGGATCTGCTTCTGGCGGTGACCGACCTGCCGGATTTCGGTGTGCTGGAAGCACACCTCAAGGAGACGTCGCAGAAGGTCAGGAAGGATTTCCACCTTTTGCTTCGTACGGGATGACCGGGAAGCGATCGTCCCTTGGAATCGGGGACGTTTCGTGGTCCTCCAGTCTCATGCAGCTACTCTGTTCGCCGAATCTGCTGCAGCGCCCGGCTTGCGTGAGACTGCAAAATCCGGTCGCGCAGATAGGCATAGAAACGCGGCGGCAGCATGCCATAGTCGAATCGGGACGGTTTGCTCCCCGCGATAGGCCTGAGATCGGGACCCGGCCAGAGGAAATGATTGGTTTCGGTGACGACGATCCATGATGGCGTGTCATCGAGGCCGAGATAGGCTTTGAGGGGCGCAGGTATTTCTACTGCATCGGCAGGATCAGCTGGTGGCGAGTGTGTGACCGGAACGACCGTTATGACTTCACGGCCCTCCACGACCCGGCGCGCGGCGACAATGGCGCATGGTCGGTTTTTTGCGACCTTCTTCGGCACCCTTTTCGTGTTCTCTCACCCAGAGGTAAGAATAGCAAATCACCAGACCCGGGATAGGTTTGGGCAGGCTCACGGTGTCCAGTCTTTGAGCATTGCATCAAGCTCGGCATATTCGCTCGATACGGCGCTTTCGGCGATGGCGTTAAGCGTCTCGTCGTCCAGCTCTTCCACAGGACGGGCGACCCGTCCCTTGACCAAGACCTCGAACATCGCCGCCGACAGGAGTACCGTGTGGGTCCGGCCATTCTTTGTGATTGCGACCGGCGCACGCTGGGCAGCATCCTGAAAACGCCCGACATTCTGCTGGAATTCCGTTGAAGTCACTCGCATGACAAGGCCTTTCTTTTTTATCCAAAATAGATAAAATAGATAACTTTGTCAAAGCGTTTCACCTCGCGTCCACGAGGTGGATCAGGCCTGGGATGGTGATAAAAACTTCACGCTGCAACCTTGACGGCCAGCACGCTCTTCTTCACCGGAATGCGCACCGACACGATAGTGCCGACACCTTCGCTCGACCGGATCTTCAGCGCGCCGCCCTGAAGCTCGGCCAGCGAACGTGAGATGGCAAGGCCAAGGCCGGACCCGGCATGGCTCTTGGAGAACTGGTTCTGCACCTGTTCGAACGGCCGTCCGAGCTTTCCGAGCGCCTCCTTGGGGATGCCGCAGCCATTGTCCTCGATCGTCAGCACCAGCGCGCCGGATGTGTTGCGGGCCCTGACCGATATGTGGCCGCCCTGGCCGGTGAACTTCACCGCATTGGACAAAAGGTTGATGACGATCTGCTTGATCGCACGGCGATCGGCGACCAGCGTCAGCGCATCGGCAATGCGCGTTTCCACGGTGATGGCCTTTTGCGCCGCCTGCAGCGAAACGACGCGTACGGTTTCGCTGATCAGCGGGCCGAGGTCGATCTCTTCCCGGTCCAGAGAGAACTGGCCGGCCTCGATCTTGGACATGTCGAGAATATCGTTGATGACGCCCAGCAGGTACTTGCCGCTGCTGTTGATGTCGGTGGCATATTCCTCGTAGCGCTCCGATCCGAGCGGGCCGAACAGCCCTTGTTCCATCAGTTCGGAGAAGCCGATGATGGCGTTCAGCGGCGTGCGCAACTCATGCGACATGTTGGCCAGGAATTCGGATTTGGCCCGGTTCGCCGCTTCGGCCCGTTCGGTTTCCTTCATGTATTTGCGGTTGAGGTCGACCAGTTCGCGCGAACGCTCCTCTTCGGCCCGCCGCGCGAGGCTGAGATCATGGATCGTTGCCATCAGCCGTCGCTCACTGTCGACCAGCTTCTCCTGGTGCAGCTTGATCTGGGTGATGTCGGAACCGACCGAGACGATGCCGCCGTCCCGGGTCTTCAGTTCGTTGACCTGCAGCCAGCGGCCATCGGCCAACTGCCGCTCGAAAGTGGCGCCGCCCTGCAGGCCGCTGGTGTGGGCAAGCCGCCTTTCGGAAGCAAAGGCCAGCATGCGTTCTTCCAGAGCCGCGCGCGCGGTGCCCGGCATCACGTCGCGGTCCGAAAGCCCGTTGTCCTGCTGGTATTTGGAATTGCACATGATCAGGTGCTGCGTCGAATCCCACAGCACGAAGGATTCGTTGATGTTCTCGATCGCCGTTCTGAGGCGAAGGTCGGCAGCCTCGGAACGCAGCGCCAGATGACGCTGTTCGGTGACGTCGACGGCGATGCCGATCAGCTGGATCTCCGGCGCTTCCGGATCGATGACCTGTGCCCGCGCGCGCATCCAGACCCATTGGCCATCGGCATGGCGCATGCGGAACACCTGATCGATGTGATCGATCTCGCGAGCGACGATTCTGTTGGCGAGCTCGAACAGGTCGCCGTCCTCGGGATGGATGATCTGATCGACCTCGCCGAAGGACAGCATCGTTTCGCAAGGCTTGTAGCCGAGCATGTCGTACATCGAGCGCGACCAGTACATCTTGCCGCGCACCATGTCCCAGTCCCACAGGCCGCAGCGGCCGCGAACCAGCGCCATGTCGATGCGCTGATGCGCTTCGAGGTAGATGCGGTCGGCCGCCTGCGCACGTGCCGCCTGGCCGAAATAGGCATAGAGGATGACGATCAGCACACCGGCCGTCAGCACGAACAGGGTGACGTTCAGCGAAACGGTCTTGCGCCAGGCATCGAAAACCGCGTCCTGTGGCACCAGGGCCGCCGATGCACCCTTTCCGCCATTCGCCAGGCTGACCGCGGCGTACCAATCCCGTCCGTCGATGTTGACGTCCATGACGCCCGCACGATCGCCGAACATGAACAAGGGCTGGCCGCCCTCGACGAGGCCGTCCAGAGAATGGCCCTGCCATGGCATCGAGCGTGGCGTCACCGCGACGATCTTGAAAGCGCTGTCGGTGATGACAAGCACATGGCTGCGGCCCATCGCGCCCTGACGGCTGGTGGTCTCCAGCAGATCCTGTATGGCGCCGGGCACCGTTTCCGAGGTGGTGGCGAGCGAACTGGCCAGCTGGCCCGCCGCCAGCGTCAGGATCGCCTTGGCATTGCGCTCGACATCGTCGCGCTCGTTCATCAGCGACAGCACGCGCAGCGCCGCGATGACGATCAGGAAGGTGATGATGAGGACGGGTATTGATCGGCGCAGCAGCGGCTCGGCGGCCAGAAGCCGCCGGTAGGCCGGTTCGGCGATGAGTCGCGTATTCCCGGCAAGACCGTCGCCGCGCGTCTCACGATGCGCAAAAACCGTCCCTCCGGGCGCGCCCCACGCGTCCGCCTTCGCCATAAATGGCACTCCCCGAATTTGCCTATGCTGCTTGGTGATCCGGCAAACGCCGCACTTCCGAATCGTCAGTAAAGAATCAAAGGTGATTCGCCTTGTCCAGTGGTCCGGCGAAAAAAGATTAAAAATCGACTAAAATAATGGGCTTTCGCTGGCGCAGCGCCTAACGGAAGCCGCTGCTGGCAGGTCCTGGTTGAAATTCACCAGCTTGGCGGCGTGCACGGATCTCCCTTCTGCCACAAGGGGAGAAGGAAGAGAGCGGCTAAGCCAGCGTGCGCTCGACAATATCCCGCAGATCCGCCGACAGGTTTTCGGCGCCGGCGATCGAGAGCAGCGCTTCCCTGGCCTTCGCCTGCCGCAAGGGTTCGAGCGAACGCCAGGATCTGAGCGCCGTCGCCAGCCTTGCCGCCACTTGCGGGTTGCGCTTTTCAACCTCGAGGACGGTTTGAGCAAAGAACCAGTAGCCTTCGCCGTCGGCCCGGTGGAAGCCGGTCTGATTGGCGCTGGAGAAGGTGCCGATCAGCGAGCGCACCCGGTTCGGATTGCCCATCGAGAAGGCCGGGTGGTTGGTCAAGGCCTTCACGGTGTCGACGGTTTGCGGCCCCGGTACGCTGGCCTGGATCTGGAACCATTTGTCCATGATCAGCGGGTCGGACCCGTAGGTCGTCTCGAAAGCCGCCAGCGCCTCGACCGCCTCGGGCGAACCGTGGTGACGATGCGCGAGCACGGCAAGTGCTGCCGCGCGGTCGGTCATGTTGGTCGCGGACTGGAAATGCCCGGCAGCGAGTTCCGCTCCGCCCGGCTGCAGCGACAGATAATCCAGCAGGGTGTTGCGCAAGGCGCGTCGCCCGGCGCTTGCCGCGTCGGGGCTGAACGCTTCTCTGTCGGCAAGGCTGAGGTAGAGGCCCGAAAAAACGTCCCGGTTCGCAGTGCCGATCGCCAGCGCCAGTGCCTCGCGAGCCGCATAGATGGCATCGGGGTCGATGTTCCTGCCGATGTCGCGGGCAATGTCGGCTTCGCCGGGCAGGGCCAGCGCCAATGCCCGATAGGCCGGCTCCAGCGTCTCGTCGCCGGCAATGCTGCCGGCGAGTTCGATCAGCCGCGGCGCAAAGGCCGGCTGCTTGCCGCCGAGGATCTCGCGGAACGCTGATATCAGCGCATCGGTCAGCAATGTGTTGAAAGCCTGCCAGCGCGAGAAGGCGTCGCCGTCGTGGCGGGCGAGGAAGAACTGGTCGTCGGCTTTCTGCTCGACGGACAATGTCACCGGCGCCGAAAAGCCGCGGTTGAGCGACACGGCCAGGCGCTCGGTGACGCCTGAAAACCGCACCATGTGGCGACGCTTGCGGATATGGATGACGCCGTCCTCGACGCTGGCGCCCTCGACGCTACTATACGGCACAGGCTTGCCGCCGGCGCCGATCAGCCCGAAAGCGAGCGGGATGTGCATCAGCCGCTTGCGGCTTTCGGAGGGTGTCGGCGGCACCGACTGCTCGATTTCGAGCGTGAACTCCTGCGCGGCCGGATTGTGCGTCGAACTGATCGTCAGGTTCGGCGTTCCCGCCTGATGATACCAGAGCGCGAACTGCGACAGGTCGCGGCCGGACGCATCCTCGAACACCTTGATGAAATCCTCGATCGTCGCCGCGTCACCGTCGTGCCGCTCGAAATAGAGGTCCATGCCGGCGCGAAACACGTCGGCACCGAGAATTGTGCGGATCATGCGCACCACTTCGGAGCCCTTCTCGTAGACCGTCGCGGTGTAGAAATTGTTGATCTCGCGGTAGCGGCGCGGCCGCACCGGATGCGCCAGTGGGCCCTGGTCCTCTGGAAACTGGTGGGCGCGCAAGGTCCGCACCTCGGCAATACGCTTGACCGCGCGCGAGCGCTGGTCGGCGGAGAATTCGTGGTCGCGGAAAACCGTCAGGCCTTCCTTCAGGCAGAGCTGGAACCAGTCGCGGCAAGTGATTCTGTTGCCTGTCCAATTGTGGAAATACTCATGCGCTATGATCGCCTCGATATTGGCGAAATCGGCGTCCGTCGCGGTCTCCCGGTCGGCCAGCACATATTTGTCGTTGAAGATGTTGAGGCCCTTGTTCTCCATCGCGCCCATGTTGAAGTCCGACACGGCGACGATGTTGAAGACGTCGAGATCGTATTCGCGGCCGAACGCCTCCTCGTCCCATTTCATCGACCGCTTCAGGGCGTCCATCGCATAGCCGGCCAGCGTCTCCTTGCCGGGCTCGACATAGATGCCGAGCTCGACCGTGCGGCCGGACAGGGTGACGAAACTGTCCGCGAGCCGGCCGAGATTGCCGGCCACCAATGCGAACAGATAGGACGGCTTGGGGAAAGGGTCGTGCCACACTGCATAATGCCAGCCGTCGCCGAGGTCGCCCTTTTCGAGCGGGTTGCCGTTGGACAGGAGCAGCGGCGCCTCGTCGCGCATTGCCTCCATGCGCACCGTGTAGACGGACAGGATATCGGGACGGTCGAGGAAATAGGTGATGCGGCGAAAGCCCTCGGCTTCGCATTGCGTGCAGTAGACGTGGCTCGAGCGGTAGAGGCCCATCAGGGCTTCGTTGCCCGCCGGCGCCACCTCGGTCTCGATGAGCAACTGGAAGCGCCGCGCCACCGGTGGCTTGAGGATGGTCAACTGGTCGGGCGTCGCCAGCAGATCCGCCGGTTTTACCTTCTTGCCGTCGATCTCGATGCGCTTGAGCGTCAGCCCGTCGCCGTCGAGCACCAACGGTGCCGACACGGACACGCCGTCACGGCGCTCTATCGTGAGCACGGCGGTGACACGCGTTGCGTCTGGCGAAAGGCGGAAGGTGAGGTCGGTTTGCGGAATGAGGTAGTCGTTGGGGCGATAGTCTTCGAGCTTGAAGACCTGGCCGGTGTCCGTGCGCATTCCGTGGGTTTTCCTGTCGATTGCCTTGGCGGCGGATTGTGTCCGCTGGTCCAAGAAATTTGAAGTCCGCGCTCTTTACACGAAACGGCCCCTCGACAAAACTGAGGCAACGCCTATTTCAGGCGTTCGTTCTCCTGTCATCATCACGAGGCATCCATGACCGTCGTCACACCGAAATTCGGCATGGGCGCATCCGTGCTGCGGCGCGAGGATGCCGCCTTCATCCAGGGCCAGGGCCGTTATACCGACGACATCCAGCCGGCTGGCGTCCTGCATGGCTATGTCCTGCGTTCGCCGGTCGCCAAGGCCAGCTTCACCATCGGTTCGACCGAGGCGGCGAAGGCCGCACCTGGCGTCCATCTGGTACTGACCGGCAAGGACCTTGCCCATCTCGGCGATCTGAAATCCGGCGTCATGCAGGAACAGCCGGACGGCACCAAGGCGCCGACGCGCGACATCCCGATCCTGTGCCGCGACCGCGTCAACTATGTCGGCGATGCCGTTGCCTTCGTCGTCGCCGACAGCCGTGCCTTGGCGCAGGATGCCGCTGAACTGATCGATGTCGACTATGACGGCGAAGACGCAGCCTCCGGGACTGCAAATGCACTTGCCGAAGGCACGCCGCTGGTCTGGCCGGAGCTCGGTTCCAACCGCGCCTTCAGCTACCACATGGGCGACAGGAAAAAGACCGAAGCGGCTTTCGCCAAGGCCGCACACGTCACCCGCATCGAGTTCGTCAACAACCGGCTGGTCTGCAACTACATGGAGCCGCGCTCCGCGATCGGCGAATGGAACGCCGAGGAGAAGCGCTTCGTGCTGACCACCGGGTCGCAAGGCGTGCACTCCATGCAGTACATCCTGGCCAGCGTGTTCAAGGTCAAGAAGGGCCAGTTGCGCGTCATCACGCCTGATGTCGGCGGTGGTTTCGGGCCGAAGAGCTTCGTCTACCGCGAATATCCGCTGGTGCTGGAAGCGGCGAAGCGGCTTGGCCGCCCGGTGAAGTGGGCCGGCGACCGCACGGAACACTTTCTGACCGACGCGCAAGGCCGCGACAATTTCGTCACGGCCGAGATGGCACTGGACAAGGACGGCCGCTTTCTCGGCATGAAGGTGGACCTGCTCGCCAACATCGGCGCCTATATCTCGCAATATGGTCCGTTCATCCCCTATATCGGCGTCACCATGTCGACCGGTGTCTACGATATCCAGGCGCTCGACGTCTCGGTGACCGGCCTCTACACCAACACCTGCCCGGTCGATGCCTATCGCGGTGCCGGCCGGCCGGAAGCAGCCTTCCTGCTGGAAAAGCTGGTCGATGCCTGCGCCCACGATCTCGGCCTGCCCGTCGAGGAGATCCGCCGCCGCAATTTCATCCGGCCGGAGCAATTTCCCTACCGGACGCAAACCGGCCGGCTCTACGACACCGGTGAATTCGAAGGCCATATGGAGCGCGCCATTGAGCAATCCGAATGGAAAGCGTTTCCGGAGCGGCTGGCGCAGTCGAAGGCCGGCGGAAAAATCCGCGGTCTCGGCATGGCGACCTATATCGAGGCCTGTGCCTTTCCGGGCTCGGAGCCGGCCTTCGTCGAACTCAATGGCGACGGCACGGTGACGCTGAAGATCGGCACCCAGACCAACGGGCAGGGGCATGCCACCGCCTATGCGCAGTTCCTGTCGGAAAAGCTCAATCTCGACATCGACAAGATCCATGTCCGCCAGGGCGATACCGATGAATTGAAGGCCGGCGGCGGCACCGGTGGCTCGCGCTCCATTCCGCTGGGGGGTGTGTCGGCTTCCCGCGCGGGCGAGGATCTGGCCAACAAGATCAAGCGCATCGCCGCCGACGAGCTGGAGGCTTCTGCCGGCGACATCGAGTTGTCCGATGGTGTTGCCCGCATCGTCGGCACCGATCGCTCGCTCGATTTTTCCAGCATCGCCGAGGCCGCCAAGACGCCTGACGATCTCAAGGGCTTTGGCGAGTTCGTGCAGGACGAATGCACCTATCCCAACGGCACTCATATCTGCGAGGTCGAGATCGATCCCGACACCGGCGCGACCGAGATTGTCCGCTACACCATCGTCGACGATTTCGGCGTTACCGTGAACCCGATCCTGCTCGCCGGCCAGGTGCATGGCGGCGTCGTGCAAGGCATCGGCCAGGCACTGACCGAGGACACTATCTATGGCGAGGACGGACAGCTTTTGACGGCGAGCTTCATGGATTACGCCATGCCGCGCGCCGACAATTTCCCGTTCTTCCATTTCGAGACCCGCAACGTGCCGTCGACGACCAATGCACTCGGCATCAAGGGCGCGGGCGAGGCCGGCACCATCGGCTCGACCCCGGCGGCACTCAATGCGGTGACCGACGCGCTCTGGCGCGCTTATGGCGTCAAGCACATCGACATGCCGGCAACGCCGGCGCGTATCTGGGCGACGATCCGAGAAGCGTCGGGAGCGTGACAGCAGGCCCCGGCAGCTCCTCGGCCACAGCCAGCGATGATGCCGGCGGGCACGACACGCTTACCGGCATCATGCTCAAGATCGTGTCGGTGGCGGTCTTCGTCGGCATGCAGACCTGCATCAAAGCCGCAGGCACCGTTCCGGCCGGCCAGATTGTCTTCTTCCGCTCTTTCTTCGCCATCTTCCCGATCATCGCCTTCCTGGCCTTCAGGAAAGAACTCGACACTGCCTTCACCACCAAGCGTCCGTTCAACCACATCGCCCGCGGCCTGGTCGGCGTCTGCGCCATGGGGCTCGGCTTTTTCGCGTTGACCCGGCTGCCGCTGCCGGAAGCGATCACGCTGAACTACGCGCAGCCGCTGCTGGTGGTGGTGTTCAGCTCCATCTTCCTCGGCGAGGCCATCCGCGTGTATCGCTGGAGTGCGGTCGCGGTCGGCCTGGTCGGCGTGCTGATCATCTCCTGGCCGGAACTGACGCTGCTGAGTTCCGACGAGGCGCTCGACGACCAGGAAGTGCTTGGCGTCATGGCCGCTCTTGTCGCGGCAGCGATCTCGGCCGTCGCCATGCTCTTGGTGCGCAATCTCGTGCAAAGCGAGCGCACGGCGACCATCGTGCTGTGGTTTTCGGTGACGGCGAGCGTCATGTCGCTGCTGTCGCTGCCATTCGGCTGGCAGGCGCTGACGCCGCTCCAGGCGGCCCTTCTTGTTGCCGCCGGCTTCTGCGGCGGCCTTGGCCAGATCCTGATGACGGCGGCCTATCGCCATGCCGAAGCCTCGGTCGTGGCGCCGTTCGAATACACCTCGATGATCCTAGGCCTCGTCGTCGGCTATCTCGTCTTCGGCGACGTCGCCACGCTCCATATGCTTGTCGGCGGCCTGATCGTCGTCGCCGCCGGCATCTTCATCATCTGGCGCGAACGCCAGCTCGGCCTGGAGCGCACCCGCACGCGCAAGGCATCTTTGCCTGAAGGGTGATTACGACAGCTCGGCTCGCTCCTTCGCCAACCGAACCAGCACCGTCCTCGTCTGTTCATCGGCGGGGAAAAACGATTCGATCGCCAGTTCCGAAAGCGTCACGTCGAGCGGCGTGCCGAACACGGTGATGGTGCTGATGAACGACAGCACCTGATCGCCATGCGCCAGCCTGAGCGGATGCACGATGGCGTTCGGCTCGACCGGCGACGGCCGGCTGCCTGTCAAGCCTGACGGATAAGTCCTCAGCTCACGCTCGAGTTCGATCAGCACCGCGTCGCCGCTCGCGTCATTCTGGTGTTTCAGGCGCTCGAGCAGATGCGTGCGCCATTCCTGGAGATTGACGATGCGTGGCGCGATGCCGCCGGGATGCAGGCTGAGGCGAAGCACGTTGACCGGCGGCGTCAGCAGCGAAGCCTCGCTGACATCGGCAAGGAAGGGAGCGATGGCGGCGTTGGCCGAAACCAGGTTCCAGTGGCGGTCGACAGCGAGTGCCGGGAACGGCTCGTGGCCTTTGAGCACGATTTCGACCGCCGCCATCGCCGGTGCCATTGTCGTGTCGGTCAGCGAGCGTTCGCCGAAACTGGGGGCAAAGCCGGCGGCGAGCAGCAACTGGTTGCGTTGCCTCAGCGGGATCGACAATTGCTCGGCCAGATGCAGCACCATGTCGCGCGAGGGCGCGGCGCGGCCGCTTTCGACGAAGCTCAGATGCCGCTGCGAGATTTCGGCCTCCATGGCGAGGTCGAGCTGCGACATGCGCCGGCGCGTGCGCCATTCGCGAATGAGGCTGCCGGCGGAGGTTTGGGCTGTTGTCATGAGTGGATGGCTAGGCTGGTGAGGACGGCATTTCAATTACCTGCAAGGTTATCGCTAGGTGAGCGCTCGCAGCTTTGCCTTCACTTCGAGGAAATCCCGCCACGCCAGCTTCTTATGCGACGGGGTTCGCAGGAGATAGGCCGGATGCAGCGTCGGCATGGCCGGGATGGCGATGCCGGATGCCGTCGTGTGAACGCGCCAATTGCCGCGCAGCCGCAATATGCCTTCCGAGGTGTTGAGCAAGGTCTTGGCCGACGGGCCGCCAAGGTTGATCAGCACCTTGGGATTGACCAGCTCGATCTGCCGTTCGATGAACGGCCGGCAGATCTCGGTTTCGTGCGGCGTCGGCGTGCGATTGCCCGGCGGCCGCCAGGGAATGACATTGGCGATATAGGCTGAAGTGCGGTCGAGCCCGATCGCGGCCAGCATGCGGTCGAGCAGCCGGCCCGAGCGGCCGACGAAGGGCAGGCCCTCGATGTCCTCGTCGCGGCCGGGCGCCTCGCCGACCAGCATGACGGCGGCTTCCGGGTTGCCGTCGGCAAACACCAGGTTCTTGGCGGTGGCCTTGAGATTGCAGCCCTCGAACGCCGCCATATGCTGGCGAAGCTCGTCCAGCGTCGTTGCTGTGGTCGCCAATTGGCGGGCAAGTGCCGCCTGCGCTTCGTCGGGAACCGCAGTCGTCGCAGACGGCGACCGCGCAACGGGTGGTGCATTTGCTCTGTCCCCGGCTTCGCCGCGGGACACGGTCGTCGAGCGCAGCGGTGCGGCGGTGCCACCCGAAGGCGCTGCGATCGGCGCGCGCTCCATCGGCTTTGGCGCAACCTCGGCGAACCGGTTCACCGGCTGCTCTTCGAGCGCCTCGTCGACGCCCACGCTGGCGTAAAACGCCAGCAGGTCGGCGATATCAGGTCTGTTGGTTGGGGAAGCGGCAGTCATCGATTCACATTCGTCCGCGTGGCGGCAATTTGCAAGGCTGGCAGCTTGGGTTCCTTCGGAGCCTCTCGCCGGCGCGTTGGCTGACGGAGCATCAAACGAAAAACCCGCCTGTGCGGCGGGTCACTGGCGCAACTCAGCACCATAGGCAAAAATGTACCATAGCTGAGCTCACCGAGTCAAGAAAAAATTCCTATCGTGTCAGCCCGTTGGTATGCGCGGATCCTGCACCAGGTAGAAGGTCCATCTGGGCGTGTAGTCGGTCATCAGGAATTCGAAGCTGGCGGTTTTCAGCGGGTCGACCTTGCCATTCCTGAACAGCAGCCGGTCATAGGGTTCGAAATCGCGATCGAAATCGGCGAAATTGCTCGACCGGATATTGTCCGGCGTCTTGTTGCGCTGGTCGAAGGAAAGCCCGTCGCCGAACACGCTCGGCTGGTTCAGGATCTCCTGCAATTCGAACTGGAATTCGACCCAGGCCTGGCCGCTGTTGTTGAGCACCTCGATGCGCATATACATCATGCCGTTGGCGAATTCGCCGGCCTTGCCGAAGGCCTGGATCGGCTTTGTCGAGCGGATCGTCAGCGTCACCGGCGTTGACGAAGTCAGCTCTTCGGTGATGACGAACGGATCGTCCTTCGTGCCGATGCCCGAGGCGCCGGTGATGTGGAAGCCGCCAAGCTCGTCGGAGAAGGAGTAGGCGCCCGCCGCCCAGACCTTCACTTCGTCGGCGGCAGCGTGATGCGGCGCCAGCATCAGAAGGGCCAAAAGGAGCGCCCGGCGGATCCGGCCGGGCGGGAAAAGAAAGCGCGTCGATGAAAAGCCGGCTGGCCCAGGAAAGCGCATGGCGTGAAGTATGGCCGATAAGCAAGCCGTCGAACAATTAAAAACGCGCGCCCCGCAGGCAATGCCAGGCGAAAAGCAGTCTTCCAGCCTCGCAATGCGCGACTTTTTGGCCAAAACGGCATTGTCACGTATGCGCCGGTTTCCTGTCGTCAATTGATGCGCTATGCAGCGCGGGAGCCAGCAAGATACCCGAATGGGATAAGCCAGTGCGGAGGGGTTGATGAGCGACATCGAACGCGAAAGCATGGAATTCGACGTGGTTATCGTCGGTGCCGGTCCGGCGGGCCTCGCCGCCGCCATCCGCCTCAAGCAGGTCAATCCCGAGCTTTCGGTCGTCGTCCTGGAGAAGGGCGGTGAGGTCGGCGCCCATATTCTCTCCGGCGCCGTCGTCGATCCGATCGGCATCGACCGGCTCTTGCCGGGCTGGCGCGACGAGGACGGCCATCCCTTCAAGACGCCGGTCACCGCGGATCATTTCCTGGTCCTTGGTCCTGCCGGCTCGTTCCGTCTGCCCAACATTTTCATGCCGCCGCTGATGAACAATCACGGCAACTACATCGTTTCGCTGGGCAATGTCTGCCGCTGGCTGGCGAGCAAGGCCGAAGCGCTCGGCGTCGAGATCTATCCGGGCTTTGCCGCTGCCGGCCTGCTCTACAATGAGCAAGGCGCCGTCACCGGTGTCGTTACCGGCGACATGGGCGTCGAGAAGGACGGAACGCACGGCCCGGGTTTCGCACCCGGCATGGCGCTGATGGGCAAATATGTGCTGATCGGGGAGGGCGCTCGCGGCTCGCTCGCCAAGCAACTGATCGCCAGATACAAGCTTTCCGATGGCCGCGAACCGGGCAAATACGGCATCGGCCTGAAGGAACTCTGGCAGGTCAAGCCGGAGAACCACCGGCCGGGGCTGGTCCAGCATTCCTTCGGCTGGCCGCTTGACTTGAAGACCGGCGGCGGCTCGTTCCTCTACCATCTCGAGGACAACCAGGTGGCGGTCGGCTTCGTCCTCCATCTCAATTACAAGAATCCCTGGCTGTCGCCGTTCGAGGAATTCCAGCGCTTCAAGACCCATCCGGCGATCGCGGCTACGTTCGAAGGCGGCAAGCGGCTGGGCTATGGCGCGCGCGCCATCACCGAGGGCGGCTGGCAGTCGGTGCCGAAATTGTCCTTCCCCGGCGGTGCGCTGATGGGCTGTGCCGCGGGCTTCGTCAACGTGCCGCGCATCAAGGGTTCGCACAATGCGGTGCTGTCCGGCATGCTGGCGGCCGAGCATGTCGCCGAGGCGATCGGCGCCGGGCGCGCCAACGACGAACTCGCTTCCTACGAGGAAGCCTGGCGCGCGACCGACATCGGCAAGGATCTGAAGAAGGTGCGCAACGTCAAGCCGCTGTGGTCGCGCTTCGGCACCATCGTCGGTGTCGGCCTTGGCGGCCTCGACATGTGGCTGAACACGCTGTTCGGTGTCTCGCCCTTCGGCACGCTGAAGCATGGCAAGGCCGACTATGCAACGCTCGAGCCTGCCGCCCGGCACAAGAAGATCGCCTATCCGAAGCCCGATGGCGTGCTGACCTTCGACAGGCTGTCCTCGGTGTTCCTGTCCAACACCAATCACGAGGAAAACGAGCCGGTCCACCTGCTTGTCGGCGACATGGAGCTGCAGAAGCGTTCCGAGCACGATGTTTTTGCGGGCCCCTCGACGCGCTATTGTCCGGCCGGGGTTTACGAGTGGGTCGACAAGGACGGCAACGCCGCCGCCGATCCCACGGCCAAGGATGTGCGCTTCGTCATCAACGCGCAGAACTGCGTCCACTGCAAGACATGCGACATCAAGGACCCGAACCAGAACATCAACTGGGTGCCGCCGCAAGGCGGAGAAGGCCCGGTCTATCAGGGCATGTAGGCCCGCGCCGGCCGCAGCGCGCAAAGGTCCCGACGATGGCTCGGGGTCTCCCGTGGCATGTGGAACATTAGAACTGTTGAAACTGCCGCGCGCTTATGGTTCCATTCCTTGACGATAAGGAGATGGCCAATGCGCCTGGCGGTTCTGGCATGCCTTGTGGCGATCGGTGCGCTGTTCGGTTTGGCTTCGGCGGCCCCGGCCGGCACCAGGGTGGTGGTCAAGACGCGGACCTACGACATCACCGGGAACACGGGGCTGGCACTAGTCCAGGCTATGGACCGCAAGGGGCCGAAGCACGGCTTCATGACGCATGCCATCGCGCTGACCGGCTACGCTGTGGATTGGGACCTCGACACCAGCCAGGACAATGGCGTCTGCCGCTTGCGGCGTGCCAACGGCACGCTCAATCTCTTCTACACGTTTCCGCGTGTCGCCTCGGCCACCACCCCGACGCTCCGGAAGCGCTGGACGCGGTTCTTCGCCGGCGTCCGCGCCCATGAGGAAACCCATGGCCGCATCGCCAGGGAGATGATGCGGGCCACGGAAAGATCCATCTCCGGCCTCAGGATTGCCGACGACCGGTCCTGCTACAAGACACGTCGCGAGGCACAGCGACGCATCAAGGCCACCAATGCCGCATATGAGGCCAAGCAGCTCGCTTTCGATGCGCGCGAGCATCGCGACGGCGGCCATGTCCAGCATCTCGTCATCGCTTTGGTCAGGCCCTGATCCTTCAGCCTGGCGTCTTGCCCGTCTGGACAATGGCCGCGGTCGCGGTTTCATGTTCATCGAGCGGCTTTTGCTGGTTCAGCCTGAGCGAGAACTCCACCATGACCGGAAGGTGATCCGAGCCGGTGTCTTCCAGCCGTGTCGCCGAATGGATCGTCACGCCGCCCTTGCTGAAAACCTGGTCGATCGGCAGGCCGGCGAAGCGCCGCAGGAAATCCGGCAGCCTGATGTGGATCCAGGTCGGGCCGGCGGAAGGCATGACGGTCAGCCCGCCAAGCGCCGCGACCCGCCGCACTGCGGCACTCCACGGGGCGGCATTGCAGTCGCCCGCCATGATGGCCGTCTCGCCGAGCGCGGAAAGCGGCTCCGTCAACTCGCCGATCTGCCAGTACTGCTCGCGTGGCCAGGGCCAGCTGAGATGGATCGCGGCGACATCGACGTCGATGCCGCCGAAGTCGACGGTCGCTGTCGCCATGGCACCACGCCTTTCGCAACGCGCCTCGGTGCCGGCGGCAAAGGGCCGCCGCGAGAGCAGCGCGACGCCGAATATCTTGTTAGGGTAAGGACAGAGGATCCGGTATGGATATGCGCTGCTGATATAGCCAAGCTCGGTCGCCCACATCGCCGACACCTCGTCGAGGGTGATCACGTCGGGATTGGTCCGGCCGATCAGCGACAGCACCTTCTTCGGCGTTGGATTGTCGTAGCGCAGGTTCATCTGCAGCAGCTTGTAGATCGCGCGGTCTTCGTTCTTGGCTTCATAGGCCGCCTGAACCGGCCACAGGCGGGAGAAGGACAGCGAGCCGGAAGTGGTGGCGAAGGCCGCCACGGCAAAAAGCAGTGCCACGGCCGCTTGCAGTCGAAATGTCGTGGCCAGCAGCGGCAGTGCGCAAAGCGCCATCAGCACGGCAAGATGGACGCGGAAATGCGAGAAGGAATCGAAGGCGGGATGCAGCGTTCCGAAAAACCCGGCCACCAGCGCGATCGAACAGGCCAGCATTGCCAGGAATGCAACCGAAATCAGCAATGTCCCGAAGCCCGCTTTCTCCATGCCGCTTGCTTATCGGCAGAAATGCGGCTCAATCAAGATGACGAAATGCCCATGCGATGCGTGGAACCGGCCTACTGGAACGCCGTTTCCGAAAAACTTCTGAGCTTGCGCGAATGCAGCCGCTCCATCGGCATTTCCGCGAGCTTTTCCATCGCCCTTATGCCGATGGTCAGGTGCTGCGCCACCTGGCGCTTGTAGAATTCGGTCGCCATGCCGGGCAGCTTCAACTCGCCATGCAGCGGTTTGTCCGAAACGCACAGCAGCGTGCCGTAGGGAACACGGAAGCGGAAGCCATTGGCGGCGATGGTCGCCGATTCCATGTCGAGTGCGATGGCGCGAGATTGCGACAGACGCTGTACCGGCCCACGCTGGTCGCGCAGTTCCCAGTTGCGATTGTCGATGGTGGCGACGGTGCCGGTGCGCATGATGCGCTTCAGGTCGTAGCCCGAAAGGCCGGTGACTTCGGCGACGGCTTCCTGCAACGCCACCTGGATCTCGGCCAGCGGCGGGATCGGCACCCAGACCGGAAGATCGTCGTCCAGCACGTGGTCCTCGCGCACATAGGCATGCGCCAGCACATAGTCGCCAAGCGCCTGGGTGTTGCGCAAGCCGGCGCAGTGACCGAGCATCACCCAGGCATGCGGCCTCAGCACCGCAATATGGTCAGTGATGGTCTTGGCGTTGGAAGGCCCGACGCCGATATTGACCATGGTGATGCCGCCATGTCCCGATTTCTTCAGGTGATAGGCCGGCATCTGCGGCAAGCGCGGCGGTGCAACGCCTTCGCTGGGCGCGCTCTGCCCGCCCTTGGTGATGACATTTCCCGGCTCGACGAACTCCGTGTATCCGCCGCCGCCATTGGCCATCAGGTCGCGGGCGCGGGCGACGAATTCGTCGATGTAGAACTGATAGTTGGTGAACAGCACGAAGTTCTGGAAATGCTGCGGCGTGGTTGCCGTATAGTGCGACAGCCGGTGCAGCGAATAGTCGATGCGCTGCGCCGTGAAGGGCGCCAGAGGCCTTGGCTCGCCGAAGGCGACTTCGAAGGTGCCGTTGGCGATCTGGTCGTCGGTGCCATCGAGATCCGGCACGTCGAACAGGTCGCGGATCGGCCGCTTGATACGCTCTGCCGCCGCGCCGTCGACATGGGTGCCTTCAAGGAAGGCGAAATGCAGCGGGATGGGTGTGGTCGATTCCGACACCGTGACCGCAACCCCATGATTGCGCATGATCAGGCGCAACTGCTCGACGAGGTAGTTTTCGAACAGGCCCGGCTGGGTGATGGTGGTGGAAAAATGCCCAGGCGTCGGCATATGCCCATAGGCCTGGCGCGAGTCGATCTGGGTGAACGAGTTGGTGGTGACGCCGATCTCCGGATAGAAGGCCCGGTAGCGCTTGCCATTATCACCGCCTGCTGCCGCCAATTCTGCGAAGGAGTCGCGCAGGAACTTGGTGTTGCGATCGTAAAGCGCCTGCAGTGCCTTGACGGCCTTTTCAGCGCTATCAAAGCTTTGCCGGCCAAAAGGCTCCGGCATGACGACAGATTCGATGGCTTGTGGGTAGATTCGCTTTTCCATGGCTCAATATAGAGACTTGGATCGGCACTTGGGAGGGGTGTCGCGACCGAAGGCGGTCAAAGCGCCGTTTTTCTTCAACCGCGCTGCAGGCTGACCAGAAGCACAAAGCCGACGCCGGACTTCTTCAGGGCCGGTGCGTCGATCGTCGAGCCGGTGTCGGCGCGCATCATCGGCACGGCCAGGACCGGAGCGGCCAGAACCGTCAGGATAAGCGCCGCCCGCGGCAGAAGCCGAAGGGTCTTGAGAGCGTTGGCGGCGATGCGGTTCATGGCGTTCAGCTTTTCTTTTCGAGGTCTTGGTTTCTTTGTTCAGTTGCGAAGATGGGTGGGGCAGGCGAGGCGGCAGGTTCTGGAACTGGCTTCGTCCCAGGCGCGGGCCGGACGGCCCGCTTCAGCGACGAGGATGGCGAAGAACATTCCAAACAGGCTCACCAGCAGGCAGACGATGGTGAAGCGGCGAGCAAGCATTGGGTCGGTCTCCTTCAACACGCCGGAGAATGCCCTGATGCAACTGAACCGGCTCTGATGGCGGCGTTCATCTGCGGTTCAAGATGATTGACGGGGTTTCGACGGCGCCGGCGTCGGTTGGATAGCCGCCGGCCTCCATCGAGCATCACCGGCGCAGGATGTATCGACAAAACGAAAACGGGGCCCGTCGGGGCCCCGTCATCAGGTCGGAAAGATGCGCTCGATCAGAGCTTGTGCCAGACTTAGCTTTTATTTTACGGAATGTGTTAGGCGCATAGCTCCGAACATGGGATTTGGGAGGCACCGGAGGGGCCATGCAGGCATCTCTTACAGCGGCAAATGCGCTACATGGGCCGCGATGTGTGCATCCCTTACGATGTGCAAATGCATAGTAAAGCGCCCCCCTCCGGGGGGATTGAGCCGTACCCACATATACGTATAGTCATACGAATTTTTCTCAGAAAGGTCCGCAACCCCGAGGGACCTTAAGGAGAGCCCGTGACCACGATCAAGGTTTACCGAGGCAAGCACTGGGATCAGCAGCGAGGGGAGCATGTTCTCACGTGGGGAACCCTCGACTGGCTGAAGGCTGCGCGGGGGGAACCTGACGGGGCCGAACTGGAGTGCCTTTGGAGCAGATCGACGACAACGGTCGGTGGCATGACCCTGAGGAGTTAAGGTAAAGGAAGGGCGTCTTGAGAGCCTGGCTTGACGGGAGCAGGGAGACAACCCACGTTACCCTCAACTACGAACAGCCGAGGCGTGTGGGGACCACCGGGTGGCTGTTTAAAATCCCAAAAACCCCGCTTGCTGGTCTTATGCGCGATGTTCGGCTCATCGAGAGACACGCGCAGGATAGAGGAGAGCCCGGATGACGGTATTCCTCACTATCGAAGCCAGCCAGCCGAATGGGACGACCTATCGCTTGGCCTTTGGGTGCCGTTGGCACTTGGCTTCGTTGATGGTCTTTCTCGGACGGTTGTTCTGATGAAGAAGGGGTGCCCTGGCGACGGGGTGCCCCTTTTCCTTGGTCGGTTCTTCTGGAGGGAAAGAATATGAGCAACCTGGTGCATAACGAACAGGTCAAGCTGGGGGCGACATTCTTCAACAACCTTGGGGTTGCCGCGTTCGCGACCGGTGCGATCATCCCCATCGTGAGCCTCACGGCCCTCGGGAAGTCCGATCTGGCGACGTGGCTTCCGTTTGCAGGGGGCGCTGGGATTGGCGTCTTCTTCCACTACATGGGTCACCGAGCCCTCAGGGAACTCAAGGACGACTGACGTGGCCGAGCGCTGGTTCCAACCCAAGGTGCCCGTGAGGACCCCTGAGGGTCACCGCTACAACGTCGGGAGCGTGGAGGCTGCGGCCGACGTTCTCCTGACGTGGACCAAGAGGGGTCGACACTGGGGAGTAGCGGTGGCTTGCTGCATGGCGGCTCTGGAGGACAAGGCGACACCTCAGGAGGTCCGCAGGACCTTCAAGTTGGCCGCGAAGGAGGAGGGGAAACTCCTGCCTGAGATATCAGAATGAAGCGCTTCATCGGTTTCGTCGGCATACTCGCCATAATGTTCGGTGGGCCTACATCTGCCTTACCTGGCGGGGTCCAAAGTCAGCTGTGGTCTACGTCTACGTCCCCGCCGTTGTCTGCTTGATTGTTGGCACGGCTCTTTGGGAGCTTTTGCGTAAGAAGTGACAACCGAGGGAGAGGGCTATGAGGAGCGATCTTAGTGAGACACTAACGATGTCAGCCATAGGGGCATTCCTCGCCTACATGGCGTTCGGGACGTACTGGCACGGAGCCCTGTTCGGGTTCCTGACGTTCGCCATCAGCGCGGTCGGGAACCGTGTGGTGGCCGAGATGAAGCAAAGGTCGACTTAAATGGAGGGGACCGCGCAGGTTGGGGAAAACCCAAAATAGCGTTGAGTTACTACAGATAGTACCTAGACACGCGACTCCCGATCATTACTACAGGAGGGGTGCAGTCATACACGCCGTTGAGACTCGGAGGCCAAACCGAGTGGAGGTGTCGACCTACTGCAAAGTCGCGGGGGGGACGATGGGCGTCCACACCTCAACGTCCTCCCCCGGCTAGCCCTTATCCCGTATCGAAATTTCGGCACCGGATTGGTTACATGTGACGACAATCACCCGGTACGTCAATGCACGGTACGCATGATTTGTTGTTGATAACACCCACCCTCAGGAACAAACAGTCTACAGGAACCGAAGCCCGTCAGGATGGCATCGTGCTCAGATCAGCGATCATCGCAATTGTCTTGCTCGGGGCCCACAGGTGTCCCTCGGAGGACACCGTTGGCGAATAGGGTCCTAGAAAATTGTAGAAATCCAAGGCACATTCGCGAGCATGTGCAACCTCTACAACCTCACCACATCGCAAGAGGCCATCCGCCAATGGACCGGCACCTTGCGGGACATCTTGGGCAACCTTGAGCCGTCGATTGACATTTACCCCAATCAACTCGGGCCGGTGGTTCGCAATGCGGCAGACGGGCAACGTGAGGTCGCTAACCTCCTGTGGGGAATGCCGTCACCGCCAGAGCGAGTGAAAGGCAAAGCCGACTACGGGACCACCAACATTCGCAAGACCAACTACTTTCATTGGCAGCCGTACCTCGGTGTCGAGCATCGTTGTGTGGTGCCGGTGACCAGCTTCGCGGAGCCGAGCCCGACGCCGAGCGATAAGGACCCCGAGACCGGCATTCAGCGGAACTACTGGTTTGCTTTGAACGAGGACCGTCCGCTGTTCTTCTTCGCTGGTCTATGGACCCCTTGGCATGGGGTACGGAAGGTGAAGGACGGCCCCGGCGATCATGAGGTCTATGGGTTCCTGACTACCGAACCTAACGCTCTCATCAAGCCGATCCACGAGAAGGCGATGCCGGTGATCCTGAGGACGCAAGAGGAGACCGAGACATGGCTGAGAGCCCCTTGGTCGGAAGCGAAGGGCTTGCAGCGTCCAG
This sequence comes from Mesorhizobium sp. XAP4, assembly GCF_029269325.1. NCBI lineage: Bacteria > Pseudomonadati > Pseudomonadota > Alphaproteobacteria > Hyphomicrobiales > Phyllobacteriaceae > Mesorhizobium > Mesorhizobium sp. XAP4. Next base: position 627,249 of record NZ_JARIXW010000003.1, read on the forward strand.
CGTCTGACGACGCCCTTGTGATCGTCGAGAAGCCAGCGACGCAGATTAAGTTCCCTCAGGCAGCTTCAGATATCGGGAAGCAACTGCCCTTACTGTAGGCTGAGGGTTACTGGGCCCAATTTTGATGGCCAGGCGGTTGATGCAGTGCCCCCGTTTTTCGGTCTTCCTTCGCGGTAGTCGCACACGCGGCACCTGCCAAGTGCCCATAATTTGAGCGAATTTTCCGCCCATCTTGTGCCATAAGAATTTTTTCCTGCTATATCTTGCGTTTTCATGTTTCGTTCCTATATACATAGAGCTAGCTATTTTGACGCGTTTTTGAGGGAGTTGGTCCAATGCTCTTCAGCGAAACGGCACCCGGTCTAGATGACCTTCTTCTCGACACAGTGACAGTCATCGAACTGAGCGATCACGATCGCGAAGTGGCAGACAATCGGTATGGGCGGCTGAAGCCCCATCTTGAGCGCACAACAAGCCCGCTGCGCCCCTACCTGATGAGCAGCGCCAGCCTCATTTACGCGCAGGGTTCAATGGCCATCGGTGCAACAATTGTTAGCGGCACCGACGACGACAGGTTCGATGTGGATGCTTTGGTCGACATGCCGGTCCCGAGCCACTGGTCAGATGACGATGTGCTCGACCAGTTATTTGACGCGTTGCAGGGCTTCCCCGATGTACGCGAAATCGTACGATGCACGCGCTGCGTTCAGATGCGGTTCGCATTCATGCATATGGACGTGACCATCCTCGATCCAGCACGGGCCCCACGAGCCGAACGCGTTGGGGAGATTTTTCATAGCCCCGACCACGGGAATGGGTACCGCGTCCCTTCAAACCCCTATGGCTTCGCGGCATGGTATCGGCAGAGCGTAGTGTATCCGTCGCGCGAGTTTCTCGATGACATCAGGCATCGGCGCCGTTCGTTCGGCGTCAATCGTTTGCCTGACCTATCTATTTTCGCAAAAGCGGACCAGGAGAATTTGCCGCCTGTCATCCCGGAGCGGGTTGATGCGCAACAGGTGTATGCATTGAAACTCATGAAGCGCTTCCTCAATCTTCGATACGAGGATCGTGACATCAAGCGCCCGCCGTCGATCTATTTGACGAAACTGTCTGCTACATGCGGATATGATCCGCGAGGGCTGACTGCCCAGCTTGAACGCTTCGCTTCCAAGATCCAGTCCGAAATGAACGCTGCTTTTCTGGCCAACAGCGGGCCTGACGAGCGCAATCCAAGCTATGATCCCGATCGATTGAACGATCGTTGGCCGAACACACAGGCTGACCGCAAAACCCTTGCCGGGGACATGGCGTTTCTCATTCAGGAACTGCAGAAGGCGCGGTATTCAGAGATCAAGGATATGCTCAAGATTATTGCTGAGCTGTTTGGAGAGCGCGTCAAGGAAAGAACATTCGAGACGTTTACCAAGCGGATGGACCAAAGCACTGGGCGGCGCGGGATGAGCTTCGAGCGCGGTACCGGCACAGTTCTTCCGGCCAGCGTTATCATGGCTCCGGCAGTGTCACGGGCCGCAGTGCCGAGCCACAACTTCCATTGCGAGGACGACAAAGAGTAATGAAGGGGCTGTCCTTTCACCAGCGGCCGCGCAGCCTCGGTTCGCAACAAGCAAGAATGGCGTCTAGGTGGCCGCAATTTCAGTTCTCCCAACTGAAGGGATCGATGGTCAGCTGGGAGGGAAGAGTTCGTGGGTTTCAGAGGCCTTATCTGATTGAGGCCTTTTGGGACGCAACCTCGCCTGACAAGCCTTATGTGGTCTTGCGCGATCCGCCGCTTAAACCACGAGACGGCAAGGCCTTCGAGGACATCCCGCATCTTCTGTTCTATCGGGAACGCCCCGAGCTTTCCGGGCTTTGCCTGTTTGATCCAAACGGGCAAGAGTGGTCGAACAAGCTTCTCATAGCAGACACGACCATAGCGTGGTCTGCCGAGTGGCTTCTTTATTATGAGCTATGGCACCTCGATGGTGTTTGGCGAGGAGGCGGAGTTGGACCCGAGAACATCGCCGAAGCGCGGGCCGCGACCATTTACCGAGAGACGGGTGAACTCGCTAAGGAAGCGCCGGGATCGGTTGCCCTGGCCGCCCAATAAGCCTTTCCGTATTCTTTCGCTTGATGGCGGCGGTATCCGAGGAGTTTACGCAGCCACGCTGTTAGCGCGTGTTGAGGCCGCGATCACGAATGGTCGGCCAATCGCAGACTACTTCGACACGATTGCTGGGACTTCGACGGGAGGCATTATTGCCCTTGGTCTGGGCCTGAAAAAGACCGCTTCCGAAATACAGGACCTCTACGTCAAAAACGGCAACCAAGTTTTCCCTGAGTTCTGGTCACGACATCCGAACCTAAAGTTCGTCTATCAGTGTTTCCGTGTTCTGCACGATCATCGTGTGCTTGAGAGACTGCTGTATAGCGTTTTTCGGGATGACCGGCTCGGCGACTCTCAGGCTCGGCTGGTCATACCGGCCTTCCTCGGGCCAAAGACCGAGATCGCGGTGCTCAAAACTGACCATCACTACGACTTCAAGCAGGATTACAAAATGGCCGCGTGGGAGGCCGCACGGGCTACGTCGGCCGCTCCCGCTTTCTTTCCGGGTCATGGGGGCGACGACTATGTGTTCCTCGACGGCGGCGTGTGGGCAAATAACCCGATAATGGCGGCGGTAATAGACGCGTTGTCTGCGTATGATATCTCGCGGGAGCAGATCGAGATTTTCTCTATCGGGACTGGCAATGCCCCTTATGAGATCAGCAAGCTCGCAGTGCGAGGCGGATTTTTCAACTGGCTTGAAATTATCAAGGGCGCGATGTTCTTGACGACTGACAATGCTCAGGCCCAGGCCACGCTTCTTCTCGGCCCGGAGAAAATTCTGCGACTAGAACCGACCGGCGAAGCTGCAGCAATAGCTCTGGATGATTGGCGGTCTGCCGTTGACAACCTAGTCCCACTCGCCAAGGCCGACTTTGAAGCTCACCGTGCCGAGATAGCAGCCTTCTTTCAGGAGAAAGTAGAACCCCGGCATCGTTTTTATACTGAGCCAATTACGAAATATGAGCTTTAGAGGCTAAGCCTATTATCCCTCATCCTTCCAAATGACACGCCGCACGGTCTTAATTTCGGCAAGCCGCGTAACCTGAATGCCTTGCAGTTCTCGTGCGGAAGGGTTCTGTGTCTCGGCGTGCATGTACTCGTTCTTGCCGCATCGTTTGCAACTCATTTTGTTGCCGACCAACTCGGCTTCAATGTCTCCAAAGATTTCCCTCAGGTCACTCGGCAGGTACCAGCGCTTGACGCTGCAGAGCCCGCAGCGGACCAGCACGAGTTGCCCAATCTCATGGGCATTGCTGAGCTTCCATTCCCCGCCGCGCTTTCGTCTTCCACCAGTGTCAGGCATGGCCCAAAAATAGGAACTTATTCCTCTCTTGGTCAATCCGCTCTTGACATTTATGTTCTCTTTTTGTTCACTGTGGATATCTAAGCATTTGGAGCAATCGTCATGGCCCACATCGTGACACTTGACAGCCGCCAAGAGGCCGCTCTTCAAGCGGTCGCCGACAAGTTCGTTGCCGTCCACAAGGGCGACGTGATGAAGGCGCTCAAGGAAATGATCGTTCTCAACGGTCGTCTTCAGGACCAGCTTGACGCGCGTTCGGCACGACGCCGGGCGGCACGATAGGAGGACCGGCAATGGGCGTCATGCATTTGGACGTTGAGGCCAAAGCCGAACTGCATTCGGAAGCGGTGAAGCTGATCGCTCGATACGAGAGTCCGCTTGAGACCGTGAAGGCGCTTATGGTCTACAACTGTGAGCTTGAGACCAAGATACTCGCCATCGCCCACCGGCATCCGGGGGTAGCGACCGTTAGCTATGACGACACGCCGGTGATGTTGGGGTGATGACGGGCGTGAGCGACGAAATCAGGCTTCCTATACCCGAACACGTTACAGCCCCCGGTATCCAGCATCATTGGTGCGAGCGTCCTGGCTGCGGCAAGGATGCCGGCTGGGGGTTCGCAAAGCCAAAACAAGCACCGCATTGGTTCTGTTTCAAGCATCGTGGCGATGGTGAGAAGTGCCTGTAGGGTAAAGCAATGCCAGCCGAGCAACAGCAAGTCGATCCTCCCGCCATGGACTGGGAGCTTGCCGTTGATCAGGCCATAGCCGCCAACGGTGGAGACGCCCGAGAGGCAGCAAAGGCGCTCCTTGTCGCCAATGCCTCATTGGAACGTGAGGTGGCTCTATGGGCCCCTGCCGTCAGCTATGGGTTTAGCCGGGGATGGCACAGACGTAGGCGCGGTGAGACCGACTAAACGGAGACACCAAATGTCAGATCACATTCTTCCCCAACAGAAGGCCCCCAAGCTCATCGTCGTTACCGCCTTTGACCGCGACGAGAGCGGTGATCTTCAGCCAGCTTTTGGACCAGCCGAACAGCAGACCGAGGACAGGGCCATAAGGACCGCGAAGGGCTTGGCGGGGAAACATGCCGGGGTCATTGCCTGGTCGCGCGAGGCCAATCCGGCGCTTGGCGAATACGGGGAACCGACGACCCTCTTTGTAGGTGGCGACGTGCCAGACATGGAGTAAAAATCCCTTGACCCTATCCTCCCCGGGGGGATACGGGTGATGCCATGTCTGACAACTTACATGCATCGCATCCCGCCATCGTGAAGCGGCTAAAGCGCGCCCAAGGGCACCTCTCGGCCGTGCTGTCCATGTTTGAGGCGCATCGTCCCTGTGTTGACCTTGCCCAGCAGCTTCACGCCGTTGAAAGCGCCATCAGCAGCGCAAAGCGTGAGTTGATCCACGACCACATCGAACATTGTCTGACCGACACTGCTGAACCCGGTGGCGCACATGACAGCCTCGCCGAACTCAAGCAACTGGCCAAATACCTATGAACGGCATCGGCGCACGCATCCTCGATTGGTTCGGCTTTGGTTCCCATGACCATAACGGGCACGGGCACGGGCACGACCATTCCTCTCGCGGCCATACCCATGGCGTCATTGATGCGACCATCGCCACGACTGATCGCGGCATTTGGGCGATCAAATGGTCGTTCATCATTCTTGCGGTCACGGCACTTTTGCAGATTGGCGTTGTGGTGCTGTCAGGCAGTGTGGCGCTGCTCGCGGATACAATCCACAACGTAGGTGATGCTACTACCGCTGTACCGCTCTGGATCGCGTTCATTCTGGCACGCCGGAAGCCCACTAAGACGTTCACCTACGGCCTTGGCCGGGTCGAAGACCTCGCGGGGATCATCATCGTTCTGATCATCCTCTTTAGCGCCATTGTCGCCGGGTATCAGGCGATTGACCGGCTAATCCATCCTCAAGCAGTCACACACCTTGGTTGGCTGGCAGCAGCCGGTATCGTCGGCTTTCTTGGAAATGAGGCTGTGGCGGTGTTCCGCATAAGGGTGGGCCGCGAGATCAATAGTGCGGCGCTGATCGCGGACGGCTACCATGCGCGGACGGATGGACTTACTAGCCTTGCCGTTGTGATCGGTGCGCTTGGCGTCTGGTTAGGTTTTCCCCTTGCCGATCCAATCATTGGACTTTTGATCACGGTGGCAATCTTGGGAATTGTCTGGCAGTCAGCCCGCTCCGTCCTTACCCGTATGCTCGACGGCATTGAGCCCGGCGTAATTGAGGACATCCACCACGCAGCAGCGCACGTCCCGGGAGCCCAAATCGTAGATGCGAAGGCGCGATGGATAGGCCATAAACTCCACGCAGACGTGGCGATTAACGTTGACCAGTCCCTCTCGCTTTCGGCGGCGAGTAGGATCGCCGACACCCTTGAGCAAGAGATGTTGGAACACATGCCAGCCCTCGCCACCGCAAACGTTCGCTTCTCGGCAGAACCGGCTGGTCACGGCCATCCACATGCGCCCGAACACGATCATGGGGACGGGACATCTCACTCTCACGACCACTGAGGGTCACGTCGACGGTGCCATTTCTGGTATATTGAGCCGATGCTTCATTCGCTTATCGAATATCAGCGAACGATTTATCTGGCCCTCGCTGAGCAGATAAAGCTGCTTCAGACGGGAGGCGATTGGCTGGCATTCGTGGCCTTCCTGCCTATGGGGATCTTGTTTGGGGCGGCTCACGCATTGACACCGGGACATAGCAAAGCGGTCCTTGCCACTTACCTTGCCGGATCAGACGCGACGGTGTCTCGCGGCCTATTCGTGTCGCTCACGCTGTCGTTCACACACATCACAATCGCGGTTCTGATCGCGGTTCTCTCCTTGCCCCTTGTGTCCATTGCGCTGGGTAGCGTGGGCCGCGCTCCGCTTCTCGAAGACATCAGCCGTGGCCTACTCGGCCTTATTGGCGCCTGGATGGTTTGGCGGGCGGTTCGCCATGGCCGCCACCATCATCATGAAGGCGAGGTTGTGGGCGTGATGGCCGGATTGATCCCATGCCCGCTTACTCTGTTCGTGATGACCTTCGCGATCTCTCGTGGCGTTCCCGGAGCGGGCATCCTTTTCGCTATTGCGATGATGCTGGGGGTCGCGCTGACCCTATCCTTTGTCGCGCTCCTATCGATCTTGTTCCGTCAGCGGCTGATGCACTTCTTCGACAGAAGCCCTCGGGTGTTTGAGGCTATCTCGCGCGGATTGGAGGGCGTGGCGGGGCTATTCCTTGCGGGAGTAGCAGTTTGGCAAATCGCTGCCTGACTGCGCTAACGTGGAGGCTATGGTAGTCGCTCTTTTTTCCTCTTCAAATGTGTGAAACATCGGCTGTCGGCAATAAAGCCAATGATTGGAGCCGACAGTATGACACACTTCAAGATCGTGTTTTTTGAAAGCAGAGGCCGGGTTGTTGCAGAGCGCACCATCCCCTGCGAAAGCTACTGGGATGCATGTCAGTGGGGGTGGAAAAATATGCCCTCCAGAGCGGAAGATTTTCACGCCGAGGAAGCCTCGTACGAGGAGAAGGTGGAGGAGTCCGAGCGGGAGAATGACCTAATAATTCTGAGAGCTTTTCACATTCTCAGGAAGCGGGCTGGGCTGACCAAAGGTCTGACGTGAGTGCATTTGGGCGTCGGCCTCGCGGCCCTGTCTATTCAGCGAAAAAAGGTGGGGGCAAGGACGCACGCCTTATGGCAAGCGAGCCCGTCAGCCGACTTCAGGTTATCGTCAGGTAAGCGATCGGAGCTTCGCCTATACCGATAGAGGAGCCTGACGGGACTGAAGTTGCGGCTCAGGTGAGACAAAAGAAATGATCATCAATGATGACCATCAATCTGGTCTCCAAAGCCTGTCTCAAAAGCGAAGCTGGCATCGCGGTCGGTTGTCCCATGAACGGCGAAGCCGTCTCACCTATGGGTTTCCGACTGGGGGCCGCCAGTTATCTCCTCGACGAGGTCTGACAGGCCCCCCAGTTACCTCTCTATAGTATAGCGACGACCAGTTTCTTTGACTTAGAGGTTGCTAATGGACCTTGCGTGGTACCAAACCGCCTGCTTGGACATGCCACTCAGTTGAACGATCTCGGCCTGCGTTCTGCCTTCGGCCAGTAGTTCCCGCACGGTATCCCGAGCCTTGGGTTTTTTGACGGCTCCCGCTGGTGCCTTCAGGAACCGCGCGAGAAACTCAAGTCCATCTGGGGTCACCAAGGTTCTGACCCAGTTCTCTTCCCTCTGTCCGTAATGAATGGATATCAGACGGCCGTCACCCACCGCTGCTCTGGTGGCCACAGCGTCATGGCGATACTCCGGTTTCCTCACCGTCGGGTCGGTCACCATGGGCACCATGCGCCAAGCAACGCGGCGCCCGACGAGCCCCTGACGCTCCAGCATGGGGATGAGCTTTCGGACGGTGGTGTCGATCCCGTGGCGTTCCCGTAAGACGTCGAGGGCCTTCGAGAGTGACAGGCAATCGGTAACGATCTCGCCAGTGATGGGGTTGAAGATTTCTCCGCGAGCAAGGATGGGCCGACCGCACTCGGCCTTGTAGCGGACGCTTTCGGCGATCACCTCTGCGGCGGTGAGTGACCGGCCGCCACGGGCAAAGGCTGCAGACTTGTGTTGCTTGACCCATGCCCTGAGGCCGGGCGTGGGCTTGGTGTGCATAGTCATGGCGATGGAATGCCTTTCTTCGGGCCTTACGGCGTGTTGGGACTCGATTGGCTGAGGTTGGCAGTATAGGGGGCGGCCGGGCTTGACGCGTCTCAGGCCACGCTCTGGGGGTCGGGCGGCGTTGCCGTTCCGAAGGGCCTTAGTTTCATCGACCGAATGGCGGCCGGTGAACGAGTTCAGGCACCTGGTCTTGGTTGTGGGCGTGGTGCCCTTGGCGACAGGCCGTGAAGAAAACGGGGGCGAAGCGGCGAGGAGCTTCGTACTCTATCATTATGGGTGGGTAATCGTTCATGGAGGGCGTTCTATCCCTCAGTATGGGAACTTAATTAGCAGCCGCTAATTTTCGCGGTCTATCACTCAATATGAGCGGGCAATATCAGCGGATTGCGCACGGGCGTTGCCACGAAGGCAGCAAGCGCGTCGCTCCTCTATATGGATACCTATTCCATATGAGTACCTAATCAGCCCGGCTCGCCGGTGCTGTCGAAGATAATCGCGTGGCTGTAGCCGCTTCGCATCGTGACGACCGCCCTCCTGAGAGTCTTGCTGTCGCTCTCAAGGTCTATGCGAGACACAAGGTTGGAGATCAGCCCTTGGGCTCCCTTCCGATCCTCCTTGGCCAGCCGCGTAATCTCTTCCTGATCCATCTCGAAGTCGATGATAGCCGCCGCGTTTTCGCGGAACCTCGCCTCATTCTCGCGGATGGCTACGATCTCCTTCCGCTTCGCCTCTATTTGGCGGGCCAGTTCGTCGGCCTTGCCTAAGAGGACCTTGCGGACCTCGGCGGTTTCAGCTTCGGCAATACCGGCGAGGACGTTGGATTGCTTGGCCTCAAGGGCACGTATGGCCTCCTCAAGTTTTCCCGTGAGATCAGGGGCCGTCTGATCCTGCGGTACAGGAACAGCCATGAAACCAATGCGGTCAATCAACTCTCGCTCGAACTGGTGATATGGCCAGTTAGGGGCAGTGCATTCGGTGCGCTTGAACGTCTTCCCTGTGCAGGTCAAGTAACCCCACGACATACCGCCTTTCTTCGAGGATGTGAGGGCCATTGAGGAGCCGCAGTGGCTACAGTGGACCATGCGGGGGAACAGGTTTGATGTACGGCCTACCTGTCTGCTGTGCTGTCGGGCCCTGGTGCGCTGACGGGTGGCCAGCCATTCGGTCTCGCTGATCAGGACAGGGAAGTAGCCCGGCACCTCCTCGCCCTTAAGGACAAGGCACCCATAGGCCGCTGGTGAGCGGAGGACATCGCCGACCACAACTTGAGCCCATGAGTTCCCTGCGGGTGAGGGGATGCCGCGAGTGTTCAGTAGCTTTGTAATGGCCTGCTGCCCATGACCTTCCTTGGCAAGCTCGAAGATAAGGCGGGCGTCGTCGGCACGGGCATTGAGGCCGTAGGTTTCCCGGTCAATCCAAAAGGGTAGCTTCGCAACCTTGACCCGCCCGGCACCACTGGCGACCGCCTCACGCGCCTTCTGTGCCTTGCGGGACCATGCCTCGCCCACCCGATGCGATAGCTTGGCGCTGTACTCATAAGCCGCCTGCATGGACATGAGGGACATCATGAGGCTGGCGAAGTTAGCGCGGTAGTCTTCGTACGTATGGACCCGCTGGTCCTGCAGGGTCACCAAGGTAAGGCCGGTCTTGAGGAGTTCGGAGAGGACGGGCTGGGCATCCATGGGATGAATGCGCGAGAAGCGGTCGAGGTTCTCAAGGAGGAGGACCGTATCGCTCGGGATGGTCCCGGCCTTCACATCTGCAATGAACTGCCCAAGGCTTGCCTCAAGGTCGAGGTTGCCGCCCTTGAAGGCTGACACGCCGTTGTCGACCAATTGTCTGTCGAGGGTTAATCCATGGATTGCACAGAAGGTCTCGGCATTCTTGGTCTGTCGGGCAAGGCTGTCGCCCTGGGCCTGCTTGCCAGATGACCAGCGAGCATAGGAAATCGCATTGCGGCCCTTGAGCTCGCGGGGCTGTAGCATGACTGGACGGTCTCCGTTGGTGCCTGGAGACCGCCCAATATCAGTCTGCAGAATTAAAGTCTATGCCAGGTCTGGCTCTTGCAGATCAGCCCGCCGAGCACGCAGCCGCTCATCTTGAGAGAGGTGCCCGACAATGTCGCCTTGCCCGAATAGGTCTTGTCGTTTGCCGGATCGGTGATGTTGCCGGCATATTTGTTGTCGCCCGTCGCCTTGAGCGAGCCGATGGTCTTGCCGGCATATTTGCCGGACTTGAGCGTGATGGAAAACGAGCCGCCGCCAGCGATGGCTGCGGTGTCGCCGGCCTGCGTCTTCCAATTGCCCTCGATCGGATCGGCCCAGGCCGCACCGGCCATGATCAATGTGGCCGCAAGGGCCAGGCTCACTCTTCGAAACATGTCTTCCTCCCTTTAGATGTCCGGCCGGATGCTCCGCCTCGCCGGTCTGCCGCTTACGCAAACGTAAGCTAATCCAGCTCCCGGCAAAACAAAAGCGGTGCCGCAACGGAAGACTTTCGGATTTTGAAGGGCCCCGAATGCGCCTCCTGGCCAAGGAAATGAAACGATCGGCGCATCGCCTTTGTCTCCTGTGGTTAGCGAAGTCTTGAATTGGCATCGGGAAATTTTCGTCAAATTTGACGCAAGCAGGCTGAATTGCTGGCTTTGTATCCTTAACGAATTTCCGCGTTTACCTCTTGTTTTAGCTTTGTTTTCCTCAAATTAAGCACGCCATTTAACGACGGATTCAAGCCTGCACGGCATTCTCGAAAGCATCGGAAGAGCAGCCGCCAAGGACGAAAGAAGGCAGCTCTCGGGAGCCTGACAGGGGCCGGAAACAGGGGATTGAAATGGCACGTTTTGAAATGCTTGAAGCAGGTTTCGGCGCCATGGGGGCAACTGCCCAGGCCGACATCCTTTTCGAACTGGGCATGATGTATGCGACCGGACGCGATTGCGAGACCGATGTCGTTGCCGCCCACAAATGGTTCAACATCGCCGCCATCAAGGGCTCGGCCCGCGCCGCGGAACTGCGCTCGGAACTGTCGGCGGCCATGTCGAAGGTCGAGATCGCCACGGCGCTTCGCGAAGCCCGCGAATGGATGACCATGCACTGAAATCTGCCAATCGCAGACAGGCCTATCGAAGACAGGGAAGCTCCGGGATCAAGGCCGCACAGACGGCCGGACCCGGCGAAATTGAAGGCCGCGCAAGACGGTCACGAGGGCAAGAGAAAGAACGCGGCAGGCCGCAAGGCCCAGTCGTGCGCGACACAGGGAAGCTGAGCGGGATTTTTAGGGGCGGGGCGCCTGGAGATTGCTCGACGGGCAAAAAGCCACGACCAGCCGGAACAAGGCTGGCGTGGCTTTTTGCGTGGATGACGTCTTGCAGGCCCAATCGAGCGGCGCCAATGCGCCTAGACAGGCCGAATGAAGGATGAAATTGTCCCGCCTCTCTGGAAGAAGCGTGGCCGGGGCGGCCGCGCGTGAGTGGAGGAGTTCTACCATCATGAAAAAATTGAGTATTTTGAACGCGGCCATATTCGGCCTGATGATGAGCACGCCGGTCGCATTCGCCGACGATATCACCTTTGCGGTGATCGGCCCGATGACCGGACAGCTCGCCACCATCGGCGATCAGTTCAAGCAGGGCGCACAGGCCGCTGCCGATGCGATCAACGCCGCTGGCGGCGTCAACGGGTCGATGATCAAGCTTGATATCGAAGACGACCAGTGCGATCCCAAGCAGGCGGTGTCGGTTGCCAACCGCGTCGTCGCCGATGGCGTCAAGTTCATCGACGGCCATGCCTGCTCGGGTTCGAGCATTCCGGCCTCGGCCGTCTATGCCGAAGCCGGCGCGCTGATGATGAGCCCGGCTTCTTCCAACCCGGTGCTGACCGACGCGGCCGCCAAGGCCGGCTGGCCGACGATCATGCGCCTTTATACGCGTGACGATGCGCAGGGCGCCTTCATCGGCCCATGGATCGCCAAGAAGTTCGCCGGCAAGAATGTCGTCGTCCTGCACGACAAGAGCGCCTACGGACAGGGCGTGGCTGACGCCGTCAGGGCAACGATGAATGCCGGCGGCCTCAAGGAGGTCTACTATGACGGCATCAACGCTGGCGAGAAGGACTATTCGGCTCTCGTCACCAAGCTCAAGGACTTGAAAGCCGACGTCGTCTATTTCGGCGGCTACCATCCTGAAGCTGGCCTGATCCTGCGTCAGTCGGCGGAACAGAACCTGAAGTTCCAGCTGATAATGCCGGACTCCATCGCCTCGCCGGAATTCTGGCAGGTCGCTGGCCCGGCCGGCGAGGGCACCATGTTCGTCTTCCCGTCGGATCCGCAGGCAAAGCCGGAAGCCAAGGCAGCCGTCGAGAAAATCAAGGCCGGCGGTTTCGTGCCGGAGGGCTTCACGCTGTTCTCATACGCCACCATCCAGGCATTCGCCGAAGGCATCAAGCGTGCCGGCAGCGACGATCCGGCCAAGGTTGCTGAGGCGCTGAAGAACGGCACGCCGATCAGCACCGTTGTCGGTAATGTCACCTTCGACGAGAAGGGCGATCTCAAGAATGCCAGCTACGACATCAACCAGTGGCATGACGGAAAATATGCGCCGATCGCGCAGTAATCGCCGGCCCGGCGACTGAATAGCATAGAGAAATGGCCGGGTTCGTCCCGGCCATTTTGTTGTTTACCTTCAAACCGTCAGCTGGCTACAGCGGTCGAGATAGCTTGTTCCTCGAAGAATCGCACCAGCACTGTCCCGTCGGTCACCTGCGCGCCCTCGGTGGCAATCTCGGCGATCACGCCGTCATGCGGCGCGGCGATGGTGTGTTCCATCTTCATCGCCTCCAGGATCAGCAGCGGTTGGCCCTTGATCACGGCATCGCCCTTTCCCACGCGTACCAGCTTGACCAGTCCCGGCATCGGCGCGCGCAGGCTGCCTGAACCCGCCGCTGCCTCGTCGGCCCGTGCCAGCGGGTCCGGCACCGTAAAGGTGTAGCCGACGGCGCCTTCGAACACGGTGATGTGGCCTGGCCAGCGGGCGAGGCGTGGTGTTGAGCGAAAATCACGCGAATTGGTGTCGTCATAGGGCTTGTCTAGCGTCACCTGGAACCGCCCGTCATGCCGCACCGAAACTTTCGCGACGATTTCGTCTTCGCCAAACTTCAATCGTGTGCGTCGCGCCACGCTGTGGAAATGCGCATAACCGGCAAGCGACGACCACGGATCGTTGGGTGACGGCGATGCTCCGGCGCCGGAGGCCGCAACGGCCGCGGCAGCGATGGTTTCGCCGGTCGGCGGCGCGACCTCGGTCAGCGCCGTCTGGTGCCTGGCGATCAGGCTGGTGTCGACGTCGCCTGCGGCGAAATCCTGATCGGCGGCGAGAGCGGCAAGAAAGGCGGTGTTGACGGTCGAGCCGGCGATCTCGGTCCGGGATAGCGCCGCGCCAAGCGCCTCCAGAGCCGCCTGCCTGTCCGTTGCGTGGACGACCAGCTTGGCAATCATCGGGTCGTAATAGGGCGAGATGGCGTCACCCGCTCGCACGCCAGTCTCGATGCGCATCGTGGCGCCTTGCGGGGCCGCATCCGGAAATTTCAGATGATGCAGCGTACCGGTCGCCGGCAGGAACCCTTTTGCCGCGTCCTCGGCATAGATGCGCGCCTCGAAGGCATGGCCGACGAGCGCGATCTCGCTTTGCGTCTTGGGCAGCTTTTCGCCTGACGCGACCCGCAACTGCCACTCGACCAGGTCGGTGCCGGTGACCATTTCGGTGACCGGGTGCTCGACCTGCAGACGGGTGTTCATCTCCATGAACCAGAAGCGGTCGGCCTTCAGGCCCTGCGAGGCATCGACGATGAACTCGATGGTGCCGGCGCCTGAATAATTGATCGCCTTGGCGGCCTTCACCGCCGCCTCCGTCATCGCCTTGCGCAAAGCGGGCGTCATGCCGGGCGCCGGCGATTCCTCGATCACCTTCTGGTGGCGGCGCTGCGCCGAGCAGTCGCGCTCGTAGAGATGCACGACATTGCCCAAATTGTCGCCGAAGACCTGCACTTCGATATGGCGCGGCTTGTCGACATATTTTTCGACCAGCACACGGTCGTCGCCGAACGCGGCTTTCGCCTCGCGCCGTGCGCTGGACAACGCCTCGGAAAACTCATCGGGATGCTCGACCCGGCGCATGCCCTTGCCGCCGCCGCCGGCGCGCGCCTTGATCAGTACGGGATAGCCGATCTCGCGCGCCTTGGAGGCAAGCAGCACGATCTCCTGCGCCTCGCCATGATAGCCCGGCACGACCGGCACGCCGGCCTTTTCCATCAGCCGCTTGGCGGCGTCCTTCAGCCCCATGGCACGGATAGAGGCCGCGGATGGGCCGATGAAAATGAGCCCCGCCGCTGTCACCTGGTCGACGAAATCGGGATTTTCCGACAGGAAGCCGTAGCCGGGATGAATGGCTTGCGCACCCGTTGCCAGGGCCGCCGCGATGATCTTGTCGCCGCGCAGATAGCTTTCGCCGACGGGCGAGGCGCCGATATGCACCGCCTCGTCGGCCATCTCGACATGCAGGGATTTTGCGTCGGCATCCGAATAGATGGCGACGGTACGCACGCCCAGCTTCCGAGCCGTACGGATGACACGGCAAGCGATCTCGCCGCGGTTGGCGATCAGGATCTTGGCGAACATGGAGCCTCCGCATGTAAGGTTCGAAGTCCATGGGAAGCATGGCGCTTGAACACCCCCCTCTGTCCGGCAGGACAGAGGGGGGTGCTGTCCCGCGAGCCTTTTAAGCCCTCGGAGTAGACCTCTCCCTTACCAGGGAAGTGCTCTACCTTGCGGTCGGCTGTACCTACTTCGAGGCCGCGATCTCGCAACCGCCGCCGGTCGTGACTTTGTAGTGGCCGCGGGTGGACTGACAGGATTTCATCGCCAACTCTTCGGCCGTCTTTTGAGATGGTGCGTTGAGGTGGCCGCCGCAAACTATGTACGACGACATTATCCGTGCGTAGGGAGTGGTTGCGTACGCTGAATGGCCACCGGCCGCGACATAGGCCTTGTAGGCCTTGGTGCAGGGATCCTTGGGATTTCGCGGCAGGTACGGCGGGAAACGCTTGTCTCCCTCGCTTCCCGCCAGTGAGCCGGCCATGCCCGCTCCGGATGCTGCGAACACCAGCAATACAGCCAATATCGCCATGGCTGTTCGCTTGGAATTCGTGGATTTCATTTTGTCTTCCCCAAGGAGAAAAACCGGGCGCTTTCCGGTCTATTTGGACGCGGCGATGCTGCAGGCGCCGGCGACAGTAACCTTGTATTTGCTTTTGCTGGCCTGACAGGATTTCAGTGCCAGTTCCGCCGCCGCCTTTTGTGACGATGCATTCAGCTTCACGCCGCAAACGAAGTACTCGGTCGCCGGAACGATTGGCGTCGCCGCGAAAGCCGAATGGCCTGCGGCTGCGAGATACGCTGCATAGGCCTTCCCGCAGCCCCCGGTGGTTCCTATAGGAATGGTCACCGGGTAGCGCACGTCGCCCTTGCTGCCTGCCAGCGATCCGGCCATGGCAGCGGTGGAGGCCGCCACCATCAGCAAGCCTGCCACTATAGGGGTGGCTGCTCGTTTGCAGGTCCCGGATTTCATTCTGCTTCCCCCATTCGCAAAAAAGTCTCGGCCGGTTGCTTATTTCGATGACGAGATTGCGCAGCCGCCACTCGCGGTCTTGAGCTTCCACCGTGTCAACCCGGCCTGGCAATTGCGTAGCGCCGTCTCTTCCGCCGCCTTCTGGGACGGCGCGTTGAGCTTCGTCCCGCAGATGATGTAGAGGTCGACAACGCGCGAATAAAAGGTTGTGGCGTAGGCCGAATGGCCGCTCGCCGCGACGTAACCCTTGTAGGCAACGTTGCATTCGCCCGAACCCAAGGTCGGCGGAAAACGCACGTCTCCCTTGCGTCCTGCGAGCGATTCCGCCGAGCTGATGCCGGTCGCCGTTAATATTAGAAATGCGGAAAGTATCGAAGCAGCCGTTCCCTGGCAATATTTCAGTTTCATTTCCAGCCCGTCCCCATTGCCCCATGCTGGATAAACAGTAGCGAATATTTTGTCCCCCCGCCAGTTCACTGTTTGAGATTCGAAGCCGCCTATACTGACCAATCGCTTGGTCCATACAGTTCAGCCTTTTCACACGGCAGCAACGGCCTGCCGGTATAGTTCCGCCGTTTGGCTGTCGAAGTTGACCGTCCATTCTCACATCCGAAACACGCCAAAGCGCGTGTCCTCGATTTCGGCGTTGAGCGCGGCCGACAGGCTGAGCGCCAGCACGTCGCGCGTCTTCGCAGGGTCGATGATGCCATCGTCCCAGAGGCGTGCGGACGAATAGAGCGGATGGCCCTCATGCTCGTATTTCATCAGGATAGGCTTCTTGAATTTCGCCTCTTCCTCGGCGCTCCATTCTCCGCCCTTGCGCTCGATGCCTTCGCGTTTGACCATGGCAAGCACCGTTGCCGCCTGTTCGCCGCCCATCACCGAGATGCGGGCGTTCGGCCACATCCACAGGAAGCGCGGTGAATAGGCGCGGCCGCACATGCCGTAATTGCCGGCGCCGAACGAACCGCCGATGATGACAGTCACCTTCGGCACCCTGGCGGTGGCAACCGCCATCACCAGCTTGGCGCCATCCTTGGCGATGCCGCCTGCTTCATATTTTCGACCGACCATGAAGCCGGTGATGTTCTGCAGGAAGACCAATGGAATTTTGCGCTGGCAGCACAGTTCGATGAAGTGCGCGCCCTTCAGCGCGCTTTCGGAAAACAGCACGCCGTTGTTGGCGATGATGCCGACCGGCATGCCATGGAGATGGGCAAAGCCGGTGATCAGCGTGGTGCCGTAATTCTGCTTGAACTCGTCGAATTCGGAACCGTCGACGACGCGCGCGATGACCTCGCGCGCGTCATAGGGCTGGCGCAGGTCGGTCGGCACGATGCCATAAAGTTCATCCGCCGGATGAAGCGGCGGAATCGCTCTCCTAGAGTTCAGGCTTACAGTCTTGTTCCGATTCAGGTTCTTGACGATGCGCCGGCAGATGGCGAGGGCATGGTCGTCGTCCAGCGCATAGTGGTCGGCAACACCGGAAAGCCTGGTGTGCACATCCGCACCGCCGAGATCCTCGGCACTGACATCCTCGCCCGTCGCCGCCTTCACCAGCGGCGGGCCGCCGAGGAAGATGGTTGCCTGATTGCGCACCATGATCGTCTCGTCGGACATCGCCGGCACATAGGCGCCGCCCGCCGTGCACGAACCCATGACGCAGGCGATCTGCGGAATGCCTGATGCCGACATGTTGGCCTGGTTGTAGAAGATGCGGCCGAAATGCTCGCGGTCGGGAAACACCTCGTCCTGGTTGGGCAGATTGGCGCCGCCGCTGTCGACGAGGTAGATGCAGGGAAGATTGTTCTGCAGCGCTATCTCCTGCGCCCGCAAATGCTTCTTCACGGTCAGCGGATAATAGGTGCCGCCCTTCACGGTGGCGTCGTTGACGACGACCATCACCTCGGTGCCTTCGACGCGGCCGATGCCGGCGATCATGCCGGCCGAAGAGATCTCCTCGCCATACATCGACCATGCCGCGAACTGGCCGATCTCGAGGAAGGGTGAGCCGACATCCAGCAATTGCGCAAGGCGCTCGCGCGGCAGAAGCTTGCCGCGCGAGATATGGCGCTCACGCGCTTCCTCCGAACCGCCGAGCTCGACGGTGGCAGCCTTCTCCGCAATGTCGGCGACCAGCGCCCGCATGCGCTCGGCATTGGCACGGAAGGTTTCGGAGGAGGGGGAGATCTGAGAGGTAAGAGCGGGCATTTCAGAATTCCAAATGCTGAGACTGTAGCGTCTTCCATTCTGCGTCGTAGTTAGAAATTTCTTCGTTTTTACTATACATGATAATGTCGGCATATAATTTGTAGTAAAAAATGTATTTATTTTCGAATATATCATTATATTCGAGCTTCGCAAATATGTATGGAATATTAAAATCGTTAAAACTATTATTACCGAAATGGTCATTCATATTTTCATCAATTATTGACATAACGACAGTAGGTACGTGGACATCAGTGTTTATTCCGGAAGTGATGTGAGATTTTCTGAAATTTAGCGCGTCGCCCAACACATAATAGGCTGAATAGGCGTTATTCGCGTATTCGACGGATTTTCCAGATTTGTGTAGCTTAAAACTATTTGGAAGAGACCTAAGTAAATTATTTATTTCCCAGCTAATGGTGACATTTAGCATCGGCCCTTGTCCGACGTTCTCTAAGGCAAGAAACGTTTCGCTTGAGTTTTCTTCAGCAGGGATTCGCCGCTCGAATCTGTGTCCTATCAAGACAGGATAGGGCCTAACCGAGTTTTTGCTTTGCCGTCGCATTTCACGAGCTGTCAGCCACGCCGCAATCGCGGCAGCAAGTGTTCCTGCCGTTCCTAAGATTTGAAAAATCGTCTGCGCATTGTTTTCCACAGCCCCTACACCCCCTCCGCCATGATCTCGCGGCCGATCAGCCAGCGGCGGATTTCGCTGGTGCCGGCGCCGATCTCGTAGAGCTTGGCGTCGCGCAGCAGGCGGCCGGTCGGGTAGTCGTTGATGTAGCCATTTCCGCCAAGCAGCTGGATGGCGTCGAGCGCCATCAGCGTCGCCTTCTCGGCGGCAAACAGCACGCAGCCGGCGGCATCCTTGCGCGTCGTCTGGCCACGATCGCAGGCGGCGGCGACGGCATAGACATAGGCGCGCGCGGCATTCAGCGTCGTGTACATGTCGGCCAGCTTGCCCTGCACCAGTTGGAACTCGCCGATCGCCTGTCCGAACTGCTTGCGCTCATGCACATAGGGGATTGCCACGTCGAGGCACGCCGCCATCAGGCCGATCGGGCCGCCGGCAAGCACCGTGCGCTCATAGTCTAGGCCAGACATCAGCACTTCGACGCCGCGCCCTTCCTCATGCAGCACGTTGTCGAAGGGCACCTCGACATCCCTAAACACCAGCTCGCCGGTGTTGGAGCCGCGCATGCCGAGCTTGTCGAGCTTTTGCGCCACGGAAAATCCGGCAAAAGCCTTCTCGACGATGAAGGCGGTGATGCCGCGCGATTTCTGGTCCGGATCCGTCTTGGCATAGACCACCAGCGTCTCGGCGTCCGGCCCGTTGGTGATCCACATCTTGGTGCCGTTGAGCACGTAGCGGTCATTGCGCTTTTCGGCGCGCAGCTTCAGCGAGACGACGTCCGAGCCGGCGCCGGATTCCGACATCGCCAGCGCGCCGACTCGCTCGCCCGAGCACAGTGGCGGCAGGTATTTTTCCTTCTGCGCCGGCGTCGCCCAGCGGTTGATCTGGTTGACGCAGAGGTTGGAATGGGCACCGTAGGAGAGGCCGACCGAGGCCGAAGCGCGCGAAATCTCCTCGACGGCGATCACATGGGCGAGATAGCCCATGCCGCTGCCGCCGAAATCGGGGTCGGCGGTGATGCCGAGCAGGCCGAGCGCACCGAATTCGCCCCACAGATGCGCCGGGAATTCGTTCGAGCGATCGATGTCGGCGGCGATCGGCGCGATCCGGTCCTGGGCAAAGCGCCGCACCATGTCGCGCAGCGCCTCGATCTCTTCGTCATGCCCGAAGCTGAGCGTGTTGGTGTACATTTTTCTCCTCCCTGCGCATGACCCCGAAAATCGACTTTGATTTTCGGAAAGGGATCATGCGCGAATCAAAATGCTGCAGCGTCCTTTGCGCGTCCGAAGGGACGCGCGGCGCTGTAGGCGTCGATCTTCGCGCCGACGAGCCGCATTGTCATTGAAAGATATCTCGTGGTCACTTCGCCGATCGACAGCCGTTCGCCCGGCCGAAACCAGACGATGACGCCGGTCATCATCTGGATCAGCGCCATGGCCGTCAGACCGGTGTCGTCGATGCTGAAGGCGCCCGTCTCGGCGCCGTCGCGTAAAATGGTGCGCAACTCCTTCTCGTAGGCCGTGCGCATGTGCAGGATCTGCGTCAGCCTTTCCGGCGACAGGCTGCGCAACTCCATGTTCGACACATGCGTGGCGTGCCGACGCTCGATGTGGAAAGTGATGTGGTTTTCGACATAGGCCGAAAGCCGCTGCACGGGATCCGCACTAACCGGGCGAGCTGTTTCCCACGCTTCGGTCAAACCTTCCATGTGCTCGCGCATCAGCGTAAACAGAAGCTCTTCCTTGGTCGGAAAGTAGCGGTAGAGCGCGGCCGCCTGTACGCCGACCTCGGCGGCGAGCTGCCGCATCGACATCGCCTCGTAGCCAAAACGCGCGATCAGATTGACCGCCGCCTCACGAATGGTCGCTTCGGTCTTTTCGCCATCAGACCCGGCGGTGCGTGCCATGTCAGCTCCTCTGCGGAGCAATAATAAAACGAACGTTTAATTAATTCAAGGCGCTCAATCCAGATCCGCCTTCATGCCACGATTCTGAACCCAACAGAGGCGTTGTCTGCCTCCAACTCCTCGACGTCGACCTTGGAAACCAAAGCCCCGGCCGGCCCTTTCCAGAGGCGCTCGATCATTGTCGAGACCGCCTCATCGAGGCCTGCGATCTCGGCCGTTACGGACCCGTCCGCTTCATTGCAAACCCAGCCCGCAAGACCAAGGCTCGTGGCCTCATCCCGGGCCCAGGCTCTGAAGCCGACACCTTGCACGTTGCCGTAGACGCGTGCGTGCACTTTCCTGCGATGACCAGCCACGAATCTCTCCAAGCCTGTCTCGTTTTGAATCTGGCGCACGGCCCGAGGAATGCAACCTGCGCGCGGACGCAATAGCTGGGCCTTCCGGCTTTAGCTGGCCTTCTGGCCTTGAATTTAATTGACTCAGTCCACTAATTTAGGAAAATGGAACTGCTTTATTAGGAGCTGGCCGCAAATGTTGGACGAACGCAACGCATTGGTGGCCGATGTCCGGCGCTTCAATCGCTTCTACACGCGCACTGTCGGCCTTCTCGACGAGACGCTGACACAAAGTGCATTCACTTTGACCGAGGCGCGCGTGCTGTTCGAACTGGGTCACCGCAGCAACCCGGCTTCCGCCGAAATCGCCGGCGAGCGAGGTTTCCTGGCTGGGGCTTTTCGGCTGGAGAATGGCCCGGCGGCCTCCGAAATATCGAGACAGTTGCGTGTCGATGCCGCCTATCTGACGCGGATCCTGCGCAAGTTCGCGGGCCAGGGGCTGACCGAGGCCAGAACGGACCCGGCTGACCGGCGCCGAAGGGTCCTCTCGCTGACCGCAAGGGGCGAGGCAGCGCTTGCCAGGCTGCAGGCGGCGGCCGATCGGGATACGGCGCGGCTGATCGAAAGCGTACCCGACGACAGGTTGCATGAACTGCGCAGCGCCTTGCGCAAGGCGGGGGAATTGCTGGGTGATCCCACCCGTGAAAGCGGCGAGGTGACGTTGCGGCCGCACCGCGTCGGCGATGTCGGCTGGGTCGTGCAGCGCCAGGCCCAACTTTATGCCGAGGAATATGGCTGGACGATCGAGTTCGAGGCCATGCTCGCCGAGATCGGCGCCGATTTCATTCGCAATTTCGTGCCCGGCCGCGATTTCTGCTGGATCGCCGAGCGCGGTGGTCAGCCGGTCGGCGCGGTGTTCCTGGTTCATCAGGATGATAAGGTGGCCAAGCTGAGAATGCTGCATGTCGAGGCGTCGGCGCGCGGCTTCGGCATCGGCAAACGACTGGTGGCGGAATGCGTGAACCAGGCCCGGGCTTGCGGCTACGCCAAGCTGGTTCTGTGGACCAACGACATCCTCGTTGCGGCGCGCGCGATCTACGAACGTGCCGGCTTCAGGCTGGTCTCGCAGGAGCACCACCGCAGCTTCGGCAAGGATCTGACCGGCCAGACCTGGGAAATGGATTTGTAGGCGGCTTTTGCTGCCGGCTGCGCGCCAGCGGTATCCTAATTGCCCCGAGCCGCCGCCAAAGCACCGGGGAGTTCCTCGGCAAAAATGTCAAGCTCGTGATCGAGGCCGACGCTGACGCGGATGCAGCGGTCGAGCCGTGGCACCATCGGCTTGCGGATGAAGACGTCGCGTGACAGCAGGCCTTGCAGAACTTTCAGCGCGAAGGCGCCGTCGCCGCAGCAATCGATGGTGACGAAATTGGTCGCCGATGCCAGTGGCTTCAGCCCGTTCGCCTCGGCAATACCGGCGATGCGTCGGCGGCCGGCCGCGACCCGCGCCACCACGCTTTGCAGATAGTGCTGATCGGCGAGCGCCTCGACGCCGGCGATCTGCGCCATGCGGCTGACGCCGTAATGGTTGCGGATCTTCTCGAAGTCGCGGATCACCTGGGCCTCGGCGATCGCATAGCCGCAGCGTATGCCCGCCAGCCCGTACGCCTTCGAGAAGGTTCGCATGCGGATGACGTTTGGCCTGGAGATATCGATCGGCGGCAGCGCCGAGGCCGGCCCGAGTTCGCCATAGGCCTCGTCGAGCACCAGCATGGTGGTTTCCGGCAGCGCCTCGATGAAGCGGATGATCTCGCTCGCCTCCCACCAACTGCCCATCGGATTGTCGGGGTTGGAGAGATAGACCAGCGGGGCCTTGTCCCTGCGCACCGCAGCCAGCAGGCCATCCAGGCTTTCCCGGTCGTTCTCGTAAGGGACCGTCACCAGTCGTCCGCCGACACCGGCGATGTGGAAGTTGAAGGTCGGATAAGCGCCGAGCGATGTGACCACAGCATCGCCGGGTGCAACATACATGCGTGCCACCAGAGCGAGCAGGCCATCTATGCCTTCGCCGACAACGACGTTCTCTGCTTTTACGCCGTGATGCGCGGCTACCGCCACCTTCAGATCGTGATTGTCGGGATCGCAATACATCCACATGTCGCCGGCGATCTCGGCCATGCGGGCGATGACGCGCGGCGAGGGACCAAAGCTGCTCTCATTGGCGCCGATGCGGGCGCGAAAAGCGCGGCCACGCTCGCGCTCCTGCGCTTCGGGGCCGACAAACGGCACCGTCGAGGGAAGCGCTGCGATGAGCGGCATGAGGGGAGGGCGCTGGTGCATGGTGGAAGCTCGCTTGAAAGGGCCTTCTTGCTAGCGCGCCGGATGGGTCGGTGCAAGTTGCCGCTGGGCAGATCCGTAACGCTGGATTCTTTCGGCCGCTTTTGCTAGCGAGACATCATGAACAATCGTCTGCCGCCGGCCTGGTCCAAACACCTCAAGGTCCAAACCGGGCCGAAACCCAAATTCCCGCAGCCAAATCTGCGCAACGCAAATTCGCTTTCGCCTGCGCAGGCAGACGATGCGTTGCTGGAGCAGGCGTATCAGTTTCAGCAGGCCAAGCGGCTTAACGAGGCTCAGGACCTATGCCTTCGGGTGCTGGCGCGCACGCCTAACCATCCGCTCGCCCTGTATATTTTGGGGACCGTGTGCCTGGGCTACGACGATGAGGCGGCCTTGCGATATTTCGCACGAGCGGTCGGCGAGGAACCAAAAAACCCCTACTACCACCTTGGTTTGGCTTCGGCCTATGTGAAGGTCAGTGAATATTCACCGGCAATCGAGCATATGCAGTATGCCTTGGAGTTGCAGCCAGGTCTCATCGAAGCGCTTTGTGCATTGGGGGACGCTTATATCCAGTTTGATAAACCCGACATGGCTTTGCCGCTCTATGAGAAGGCGCTGAAGATCAACCGCGATCATCCCAAAGTGCGGATAGGACTGGCCAGCGCGCTCAGCAGCCTGGGGCGCATGGACGAGGCCGCCGCCTTTCTTAAAGAAGCAATCGAACGTCGCATCGCAATGCCGACTGCCTACAACGACCTTGTACAGACGCAAAAGTTCACCGAAGAGCCAAAGGAACTACAATCCATCGTTGGTGAACTCGGCAATCCCAAGCTTGATCTGGACGGCGTAGAGAAGCTCCATCTGGCGGCCGGCAAGGTGCTGAACGACCTCAAGCGCTATAAGGATGCATTCGGCCATTTCAACAAGGCCAAACAGGCCTCGGGCCGCTACTTCGATATCGACCAATACCGTCGGTGGGTAGATTCACTGATTGAGACCTTCACGCCTGAGATGCTGGCTGCCAGGTCGGGTTACGGAAATCCTTCGGAAGTTCCTGTGTTCGTGGTCGGCATGCCGCGCTCGGGAACGACACTCACGGAACAAATTTGCGCAAGTCATCCCGATGTCCATGGCGCAGGGGAACTAAGCAAACTCAGAAGAGTCGCGAATGCGATCGACCTCAGAAAGTCATCGGCCGGGAGGCTAAACCATGCGATGGCGTCGATCACAGAACACCTGTCCGGAACACTGGCCGAAGAGCACCTGACCTATCTGAGGGAGCGAGCGCCTGCCGCGCTTCGGATCGTGGATAAGATGCCTCATAATTTTGAACTGATCGGTCTTATCGCCGTTCTCTTTCCCAACGCGCGAATCATTCATTGCCGTCGTGACGCCATCGACAATTGCGTCTCTTGTTTTGTCCAGAAATTCGGCGAGGGGCACAGCTACAACACCGACCTGAAGACACTCGGCCTGTACTATCGAGAATATGACCGCCTGATGCAGCATTGGAACGAGGTTTTCCCGAACCTGATCTTCGAAAATCAGTACGAGACGCTGGTCGACGATCAGGAAGCGCAGTCACGCCGCCTCATCGATTACCTTGGGCTGCCCTGGGATGACGCCTGCCTGCGCTTTTTCGACAGGGATGGTTCGGTCAACACACCCAGTCGCTGGCAGGTTCGCCAACCGATCTACAAATCGTCGGTCAAGCGCTGGAAGAATTATGAAGGCGAGATCCAGCCACTCATCGATGCTTTGGGCGACTTGGCGGACACGTAACTCAGACCAGTCCTGCGTTCCGCTCATGCGCGCACGTCTCCTCGATTTGGTTGGCACTGCTGAGAAATAGAGCTGAAGAAGCTTACGGATGCGCGTGATTCCGCACCCGATGATCCCAACACAATCGCTCGGTTGGTCAATTGATTCTGCTGGTCGACACGCTCGAAGTGCTTGGCGCGAAAACTCACGCACTGCCGGACTGCCGGAGCTGCCGGGGCTCGGCTTCGTCGGCTGGCTATTGTCGCTCGCAAACCTTCAAGAAGTGCAGGGGCTCGGTCTCGGGGCGGCTCAACTGCATTTGACGAGTCTCTCGGAACCCGGCGTAAAAAACCCAGCGGTTGCCCGCCGGGTTTTCGATTTCGACAAGTCGAAATATATTAGAACGAGCGCTGGAAGCGGAGGAGGCCGCCGATGCTGTTCTTCTTGTCGGCCGGTGTGAACGATGGGTTAACATAGTTGACATCGCCAAATCGGCCTGCATGGAGGTAGTCGACTTCGGCCGTGACCGTGAAGCCCGGCACAACGTCGTAAGCGATGTTCGCGGCAACGCCGACGTTCTTCCAATCGTCAGCAGACACCTGAGCGTTGAACGAGGTTTTTTCGTTGAATTTGTAGGTGCCACCGCCCCACACTGCCCAATTGCCACCCCACATCTTGTAGAAGCCGCGACCGTTGGCGTCGACATGATTGCTGAGGTTATCGTTGAGATTGTCGTCCGAACCGTAGCCGCCCATGATGAACAGCGAGAGTTCGTTGGAGACGTTCACATCCAGGCGAACCTTGCCGGCCACTTCTTCGTAATTGCTGTCATAGGCGACGACACCGGTGATGGCGCCCCAGCCCTGCGTGTACTTCACGCCGCCGACGACATGCGGAACATAGCTGTCGATCGTGTCATTGGCGTTACCTTCTTCCAGCGAGACCACTGCCGAGAAGCCGTTGCCGGCGTCGAAGTAGTACTGGACGACGTTGGTGTCGAAATCGCCGTAGGGAACGAGCGTGTCGTTGATGACGTTGCCGGCGTAGCCGACGAACGTATCGAAGGCCGATTCGTCCTTACCGACGCGCAGGCCGCCGAGCTGGATCCAGGCGAAGTTCAGCGAGACGTCCCGGTTGTGGGCGGCGTTGACGTCCTCGAAGGCGTTGTCGTCGCCGAAGTTGAAGCGGGTCTCGGTGTAGGTCTTCAAGGTGCCGAGTTCGGTTTCCTGGCCTGTCCAGGTCTTCAGCGTGAAGCGGGTATTCTTCAGCCAGGTATTGTGGTCATCACCATCCTGGTGATCCGCGGCTTTTGCACCATCGAACGAACCGAGGTCGCCACCGCCGATGTCATAACGGACATAGCCGCCGACGCGCAGGCAGGTCTCGGTGCCGGGGATGTAGAAGTAGCCAGCGCCGTAGACGTCGCAAATCTTGACGTATTCAGCGGGTTCCGGCTCGGCGACGACGACGGCGTCGGCGGCGCGCGCACCGGAAACTGCGATCAGGGCCGCAGCGGAGCCGAGGAGAAGGCTCTTAATGTTCATTTTCTGACCTCCAGTCAGAATCGAGAACGGAGGTCGGTAAAACCCAGCTCTCATGTATTTTTTTCTTTATATTTCAGATGGATAGATAAAAAGGCCTTCAGCGGGGCTCTGTCCGCCAAAGCCGTTTACTGGCGAAAGCCTTGCCCGATCCGGTCTTGAAATATCGCTCGAACTGCCGTGCGTTGGTCTCGGTTTCGACCGCGATATAGGTCTTCAGGGCTACAGGCAGATAGGCTCTGGTCGAAGTCACATAGCCTGATTGATGCGATTCGAACCGGCGTCGAAGGTCGTTTGTCGACCCGACATAGACATCGCCATTATGAAGCTGCAGGAAATACACGTACCACATGGTCCCCGTACGCTACTTCGTAGCTTCGGGCGACACTCCCACGCCGATGCGGTTCCGGGTGGCCTGCCACCCGAAGCCCGCAGGGCGTAGGGTGGCGGAGAGGATGGGATTCGAACCCACGAGAAGCTTTTGACCTCTACTCCCTTAGCAGGGGAGCGCCTTCGACCACTCGGCCACCTCTCCGTTGCGCCGCTGGATAAAGAAAAGCGCCGGCACAATCAACAAGCCCGCATCATTATATGCAAAAATAAGAAGGCGCCGAACCGCGACCCCCATGGATGTGGCGGTTCTGCGGTTGTTTCCTGGCTAGCGACTCGGGAATTCGCCATGATTCCGTCGGCCCATCGCCGGATTCGCCGGCAAACAAGGGAGTGCGGCGGCCTGATGGTTAACGAGAGCTTTCTGAGTGAGGCCAAATCGTGTCATTTGTGCAACAACGCCGGGGGATAGCAGCCAGGCAGCCCTTTCACCGGTACGATCGTGGTTGAACCTCGCCGCCTCATGGGTAATGTCGATTTCGAAGGAGCGGCGCGGTGCGCATCTTTTTCGGTAGTGGGGATGGGGCAGGGAACGCTGTCCTTCAGCAAAGAATACCCAGACCCGTTTTTTAACTTTTGACTGGAGGTCAGAAAATGAACATTAAGAGCCTTCTCCTCGGCTCCGCTGCGGCCCTGATCGCAGTTTCCGGTGCGCGCGCCGCCGACGCCGTCGTCGTCGCCGAGCCGGAACCCGCTGAATACGTCAAGATTTGCGACGTCTACGGCGCTGGCTACTTCTACATCCCCGGCACCGAGACCTGCCTGCGCATCGGCGGCTATATCCGTTATGACATCGGTGGCGGCGACGTCGGCTCGTTCGATGGTGCAAGAAGCGCAGATCATCAGGACATCGGTGAGAGCAACGACACCTGGCGCAAGAGAGCCCGCTTCACGCTGAAGACCTGGACCGGTCAGGAAACCGAACTCGGCACCTTGAAGACCTACACCGAGACCCGCTTCAATTTCAGCAACACCCAACGCGATACGAGCCCGTTCATCAATGCTGCTGGCAACGAGCCTGTTTCGCTGAACTTCGCCTGGATCCAGCTCGGTGGCCTGCGCGTCGGTAAGGACGAATCGGCCTTCGATACGTTCGTCGGCTACGCCGGCAACGTCATCCAGGATACGCTGGTTCCCTATGGCGGCTTCGACACCAACGTCATCCAGTATTACTTCGATGCTGGCAACGGCTTCTCGGCTGTGGTTTCACTCGAAGAAGGCTATGGCGCCTACACGATCGACAGCTATGTTCCGCATGTCGTCGGCGGTGTGAAGTGGACGCAGGGCTGGGGTGCAATCACCGGCGTTGTTTCGTATGACAGCAACTACGAAGAAGTCGCCACCAAGGTTCGCTTGGACGTGAACGCGACGAACGAGCTGACGCTGTTCATCATGGGCGGTTACGGCACCGACGACAACTACACCGACGCAAGCTTGAATTTCCCTGCTGGTGGTCGCGGCATGTACAAGCAGTGGAGCGGCAATTGGGCACTGTGGGGCGGTGGCACCTACAAGTTCAACGAGAAGACCTCGTTCAACGCTCAGGTGTCATATGACGAGGGCAAGAACCTCGGCATCGCGGCGAACATCGCCTACGACGTCGTTCCTGGCTTCACGGTTACGGCCGAAGTCGATTACCTTAATGTCGGCAACGACACCGTGTCCAACTGGACCCATGCCGACAAGAAGAGCAACATCGGCGGTATCCTCCGCTTCCAGCGCTCGTTCTAAGGGCTGGTTCCTTACAGGTGAAATCCAGCCCGGGCGCGCAAACGCCCGGGCTGTTTTTGTTTCGTGACTGGATCAAGGCAAACGGAAGGATGGGGGTAACGGTAGCTGAATAAATCCGTGGGGTGGTTTCGTGGGATCCGCTGATGGGCGGATGAAATCACAACTGCGTGATTAAAATCTCTTGAAAGGACGCTTCCAAGCGGGTAGGGCTGACCTATCCCACTCGGGGGTGTGGCAAATGATGACGAACGAAGCGATTCAAGAGGGCGAGTCCTCTGATCATTTTTCGATGTTTTCTTCTCAAAGTCCGAAGATTCGATACACCTACAACAAGATTAGAGAAGTAAAATCGCATCGGGTCGGAGATCTTTTTTCAGCATATCGGGACATATTATGGGATGATGGGCGGCATAAGTATAATGTCAGCTCGTTCATCGGCGAAATAGACGAGATTCTCCTTGGTGAGCGTTTCAGCGCCTTTGACCAAAGTACCCTGGACAACCTTATCGGCACCCTGCGCCAGCGCGGCAACAGCAACGCAACCATCAATCGAAAGATGGCTGCCCTCAGCAAACTGCTGCGCAAGGCTCACAAGATGGGAGATATCCACAGCCTGCCCGAGTTCCGCCGCCAGAAGGAGCGGGCCGGTCGGATTCGCTTCCTCGAAAGGGACGAAGAGGCGCGCCTGTTCGCCGCCATCAAGAGCCGCAGCGAGGATGCCTACAGGCTTTCCGTCTTCCTGGTCGACACCGGATGCCGTCTCGGCGAGGCGCTCGGGCTGATCTGGAACGATATCCAGGAGCATCGCGTCTCGTTCTGGATCACCAAATCCGGCCGCAGCCGCACCATTCCAATGACCGAGCGGGTCAAGGAGGTCATCAAGCTGCCTCCCACCGAGGGTCGTCGGCCCAAAGGACCGTTCACCAAGCTCAGCCAGGCACAGTTCCGTGCCATCTGGAACGACGCGAAGGCCGAAGTCGGCCTCGGCGCCGACG
This sequence comes from Mesorhizobium sp. XAP4, assembly GCF_029269325.1. Taxonomy (NCBI): domain Bacteria; kingdom Pseudomonadati; phylum Pseudomonadota; class Alphaproteobacteria; order Hyphomicrobiales; family Phyllobacteriaceae; genus Mesorhizobium; species Mesorhizobium sp. XAP4. Next base: position 656,830 of record NZ_JARIXW010000003.1, read on the forward strand.
ATCAGGTGGTGCCGCACATATTGCGCCATACCTGCGCCTCGCGTCTTGTCCAGGGCGGCATCGACATCAGGCGCGTGCAGATGTGGCTCGGCCACCAAACGCTGTCGATGACGATGCGCTACGCGCATCTGGCCACCAACGATCTCGATGGCTGTGTCATCGTGCTGGAAACGCCTCGATCGACTCAGCCGGGCGGCAATTGCGCTGAAGGCCCCATGTTTTCTTCGCCCGTGACGACGCCTTCGTCGCCGACGGCAGAGCGGAAAAAGAGGGACGGGGCAGCCGCCGCCGCTAAGGAGTCCCCGAAAGCGACTCGGAAAAGTTCAAAAGCCAAGTAGGCTGAAGAAACTTGCCTATACTATCTTAGCTATCCCGTGACCTTGTTCGGTCATGGGATTTACTTCAGGATATTCTTCCGCTCGGCTTGATCGAGAAAAGTGCCTATGTCGCCCGGTAGGCTGCCGGTCTCGAGGAACGGCGCATGGCCCTGGCCCTCGACGGTGATCGTCTCCATCATGAAATGGCGCTCTTTCATCTGCTTGAGCGTGTCTATCGACAGCAATCTCGAATTGGCACCACGTATGGCGAGCAACGGGATGGCGGCCAACGCCTCGAATTGAGGCCATAGATCAGGCAGCTTCTGCGTCAGATCGAGACTGGCAACGGTATCCACCAGCTTCGGATCGAAATCCGGCACCAGTCCACCATCCGTTTCGCGGTAGAGAGCCCATACCATCCGATCCCAATCGGCGCCGGCAAGGGCGGAGAAGTCTTCGCCATGCACACTGCGCTGGGCGGCGGTCGTCTGTGTGCGTGTTTTCGGTGCCGGGTCGCGCTCGAGATAAGACTGGATATGGGCAAGTCCGGCCGTCTCGATCACCGGTCCGATGTCGTTGAAAACAATGGCTTTCAGGACGGATGGCCGCATCGTCCCGAGCACATGGATGATCAATCCCCCGCGCGAGGTGCCGATGAAGGCCGCTTCTCCGATGTTCAGCGCCGCCAGCCCGGCGAGAATGTCGCCGGCCTCCACGCCGACATTGTAATTTTTGACGTCGGGATCATAAGCTGACTGCCCGCGCCCGCGGTAGTCGAAGGCGATGACCTTTCGTGGAGTTGCCGCATGCGTCGACAGATAGAGCGCCAGCTCGTGAAAATCCCTGGCATTGCGGGTCAGGCCAGGCAGGCAGACAACCGGCCAGGGTCCGGAATTGGCCTCGCCATAGACGCGCGCATGGAGTTTTAACCCGTCCGGTGCGCTGTAGAAGAAGTCGGAAAAAAGTTGCTCGCTTGCCATCGGAATGTGCGACCTCGCTGTATCAATCTGGACAGCTACAGGCGAGGGCAGGGATGGTCAATAAAAGGCGCTCTTGCCTTCTCCCACAAGTGGAGAAGGACAGAAAGGCTCAACTCCGCCCGTTCACCAGATCCCCGACAATGTCGTATTTGCCGGAAATACGCATCTTGTAGACCTCGTAATTCTCCATCACTCGCTGAACGTAACTTCTTGTTTCCGTGTAGGGAATCCGCTCGATCCAGTCGACGACCGCGTCGATGTCCTTGCCGCGCGGGTCGCCATATCTGGCCACCCACTGGCTGGCCCGGTTGGGGCCAGCATTGTAGCCGGCGAAGGTCAGCACGTAAGAGCCGTTGAAGCGGTCGAGCTGTTCGCCGAGGAAGGCCGAACCAAGCGTCGCGTTGTAGCCGGCATCGGTGGTCAGCCGTGTTTGCGAAAACTGCAGCCCGGCCTTCTTCGCCAATTGCCTTGCGGTTCCCGGCATCAGCTGCAGCAGCCCGCGCGCGCCGGCGCTCGACACGGCGCCGATGTTGAATTCGCTTTCCTGGCGGGCGATCGCATAAGCCAGCGCCTTGCCTGAGCCGGAAATGTCAGCCGAAGCGGGAATGACGCCGAGCGGATGCGACAGTGCGCCGACATCGATGCCGCGCGCCCCGGCGATCTTGCCGATTTTCAGCGCCATAAAATGGTTCCCTTGCTTTTCGGCAAGGACGGCGAGCAGCGCCAGTTCGCCTGGACTGGTCAACTGGCCGGCAAGGTCGCGATAGAGCGTCTCGGCATAGCGGTCGTAGCCCGCCTCCTGCAGCCGCTTGATGGCGCTGACGGCCTCGCGGCCGGCAAAGTTCTGCCGGTCGGCTGCGCTTGGCGAGGGATAGACGATGTTGAGCGCCTGCCGGCCGACACGTTCGGCGGCAAGCTGGCCGTAGAATGTCGTGCCGTAGGCAGCGGCGCGCGCAAAATAATCCTTGGCGTTGCCCGGGCCGCCGACTTCGGCGGCACGGCCGAGCCAGTAATACGCGCGCGACAGCGTCATCGGCCCTTGGGCAAGGTCGGCGATGCGAGCGAAATGCGTTGCGGCAAGCTTGGGGTCGTTCAGGCCGCGCAACGCGTACCAGCCGGCATGGAATTCGGCGTCGGCCGCGTTGGTGGCACTTTCGGCAGCGTGTGTAGCGACGATCTTGTACGCGGCCTTCATGTCGCCCTGGTCGACCAGTTCACGCGACAGCACCCGGCGCTCGACCCACCAGGCATCCGGATCGACCAGAGCTTCGCGATCGGTCGGTGCCTGCATCACAATGGCTGCAGCGCCGGCAAAATCCTCCTGCTTGCGCAAATATTCGGCCTGCGCGAAGAAGTAGCCGGCCGAACGTTGCATTGCCGGCACGGCCTTCAGCAGCTTGGGCGCGTTCTTGTCGCCTTTGTCGGCCGCCGCCCATGCATCGGCGAGCTGCTGGGCGCCGGCGAGGCCGGCGACGCGCAGCGCGGAATTCGCGCGGTCGGCATAGAACATGCGCTCCATGCGAAAGCGGTGGTCCGCGGCCGGGATCAGGCTGCCGAATTCCTTGATCAGCGCCGCCTCGTCCTTGGCCTCCAGGATCGCGGTGCGCCAGAAGGGCGACAGCACGGAACGCGCCGCCTTGGTATTGCTGGACGCCACATAGGCGCGGGCGAGAACCATCACGCCTTCGAATGTCTGCGGCTGGCTGCCATCGAACGCCCTGATGACGATGTCGGGGGCAGGGTTCTCTCGATAGAGCGCGCGCTCGCTGTTCTTGCGAAGGGCTACGGTCCCCGGCCAGTTGGGCAGCATCTTGGCCGCAGCAGTGATATCGTCGCTCGGAACCTTGTCGCCGCCATAAAGCGCGATCGCCCAGGCAAGGATATGCTGGTCGAGCGACTGCGCCGGAAGGGCATCGCGCACGCCACGAGCGCGGGGACTATCACCCTGCGCCAACGCATCCAGTCCGCTTTTCAGAGGGGCGACGTCGGGCAAGGGCGCCTGTCGCGTTCTGTCCTGCAGGTCTGGCAGCGCAATTGCCGCGCCTGGAATCGGAATGGCTGAGGTGACCCGTGCGTCCACGCTGCCGCTGATCGCCATGCCCGGCATCAGCGCGAGCGCGGCGCCAAGCAGCGCGAGAAGGTGAGGCCGACCGCCCGGCATGATCCCTAAATCTTTCCTTGTCCTGGCATTCCACAAGCTGGCGAAGATGCCTCGAAGCCTAAACTTAGGTCGTGAAGAGCCCGTAAACAAAGAGTTAGCGAGGCCGTTCGAATTGCGCTTGCTGGCACCATGGCAATGCTTGCCGCGCAACCATGTCGAGACTATGGTGCGCCGCTTCGCTTTCGGTTAGAAGGCGCGACCACAAACACCGACACAAAACACCAGAAGTGCCAAGGAGTTGGACGATATGCTGAGAGGCTCGCTTACTGCGCTCGTGACACCGTTCGAAAAGAGCGGGCGTTTCGACGAGAAAGCCTTTCGCGCATTCGTCGAATGGCAACTCGCGGAGGGCACGACGGGCCTGGTGCCGGTCGGCACCACCGGCGAGTCGCCGACACTGTCGCATGACGAGCACCGCCAGGTCGTCAAGGTGTGCATCGAGGTGGCCAAGGGACGAGTTCCGGTCGTCGCCGGCGCTGGTTCCAACAACACCGAGGAAGCCGTCGGGCTCGTGCAGTATGCCGAGAAGGCCGGCGCCGATGCCGCCCTGGTCGTCACGCCTTATTATAACAGGCCGACGCAGCGCGGCCTGTATGAGCACTTCGCGGCGGTCGCCAGGGCGACCAAGCTGCCGATCATCATCTACAACATCCCGCCGCGCTCGGTCATCGACATGATGCCGGACACGATGGGCCGGCTCGTGCACGACTTCAAGAACATCGTCGGTGTCAAGGATGCCACCGGCAAGGTCGAACGGGTTTCCGAGCAGCGTGCCACGTGCGGCAAGGATTTCATCCAGCTTTCGGGCGAAGATGCTTCGGCGCTTGGATTCAACGCGCATGGCGGCGTCGGCTGTATTTCGGTGACGTCGAACGTCGCGCCGCGGCTGTGCGCCGAATTCCAGGAGGCAACGCTTGCCGGCGACAGCGCCAAGGCGCTGGATCTGCAGGATCGCCTGCTGCCGCTGCACAAGGCGATCTTCATCGAGCCTGGCGTTTCCGGCGCCAAATACGCGCTGTCGAAGCTAGGCAAGGTCGAAAACGTGCTGCGCTCGCCGTTGGTGACGATCGAACAGTCGACTGCCGACAAGATCGATGCGGCTATGAAGCACGCCGGCTTGATTAATTAGGGATGAGGCGCCACCTCTCCGCATCATGAATCAAGTCAGAAAAGCCGATCCCAACAACAAGACCGTTTCGGAAAACCGCAAGGCGCGGTTTTCCTATGAGGTGCTCGACACGGTCGAGGCCGGTCTGGTGCTGACCGGCACCGAGGTCAAGTCGCTGCGCCAGGGCCAGGCCAATATCCAGGACAGCTATGCCTCGGTCGAAGGCGGCGAGATCTGGCTGATCAATTCCTATCTGCCGGAATATCTGCAGGCCAACCGCTTCAACCACGAGCCCAGGCGGCGCCGCAAGCTGCTGCTCAACAAGCGCGAGATGGCGAAACTGTCGCAAAGCGTCGACCGCGAAGGCATGACGCTTGTGCCACTAAAGATCTATTTCAACGACCAGGGCCGCGCCAAGCTGCTGCTCGCTGTCGGCCGCGGCAAGAAACTGCACGACAAGCGCGAGAGCGAGAAGCAGCGCGATTGGTCGCGCGAGAAGGGCCGGCTGTTAAAAGAGCGTGGGTAGGCTGGGGCCATTCGCTTGAAGAACCGGATTGTTCTCTTTGGTCTGGCCAGTCTGGTCTTGGTATGTTTCGTCGCAGCAGGCGGCTACATCTATTTCAAGGCATTCTCGCCGGACCGCGACAAATATCCGCTCAGGGGCATCGACGTTTCCCATCATCAGGGCCGGATCGACTGGCCGCGTGTCGCCGCCGACGATGTCGCTTTCGCAGTCATCAAGGCGACCGAAGGCGGCGATCATGTCGACGATGCCTTCGCGAGGAATCTGGAAGAGGCCCGCGCCGCCGGTCTCGCCGTCGGCGCCTATCACTTTTTCACCTTTTGCCGACCTGGCGCCGACCAGGCGAAGAATTTCATCTCGGTTGTGCCGCACGACCAGCCGCTGCTGCCGCCGGTCGTCGACATCGAGTTCGGCGGCAACTGCCCGCAGCGGCCGACGCCCGAACAATTGAACGCCGAACTGGCCGCGTTCCTCGCTCCAGTCGAGGCGACGTTCGGCAAACCTGCGATCGTCTATCTGACCGATGAGGCAGCGCAGACCTATGCAGGGCGCATTGCTGCCCGTCCGCTCTGGCTCCGCTCGTTGCTCCTGGAGCCGGACCGCGACGACTGGGTCTACTGGCAGTACCACAACAGGGGTCGCGTTGACGGCATCAATGGCGATGTCGATATGAACGTGCTGAAGGGTGGGCCGGCGGTGCTGGCTGCACTGTTTGCGCCATCAAGCTGATCCGCTGGCGCCCGACTCTATTTCTGCAGGAACGCCGCTATCTGGCTGAAAACGCTAACGAACATCGCTTCGGTCAGCACACCGGTGTTGGTGTTGTAGCGCGAGCAATGGTAGCTCGAAAACAGCGTGATGCTGCCGGCCGGCAGCTGCCCGCCATGCTTGAACGGATAGGCGGCGACACGCCCGCCCAATGCCCGCACCGTCGACTGGTGCGCGATCGATCCCAGTGCCAGCACGGCGCGCAGGTTCGGGAACCTGGCGATCGTCGGCACCAGGAATGTCCGGCAGGTGGCAATCTCAGCGCCCACCGGCTTGTTCTCCGGCGGCACGCAGCGCACCGCGTTGGTGATCGCGGTGCCGACCAGCTCCAATCCGTCATCTGGCCGCGCCTTGAACTCTCCGCGCGCAAAACCGTGCGAAATCATCGTCGAGTAGAGCAGGTCGCCGGCATAGTCGCCGGTGAACGGGCGGCCCGTTCGATTGGCACCGCGCAGGCCAGGCGCCAGCCCGACGATCAGCAACTGAACCGCCGCGTCACCCTCGGGTGGTAAAAAAGTCGGCACCGGCGCATTGAACCAGGACGGCTCGCGCTGCCGCCACTCGGCGATGAAGTCATGCAGCCTTGGGCAGAGCGGGCAATCGCGGCCGGGTTCGGAGGCGGAAAGCACGGTCAAGGCGACCGGCCTCAATAATCGTCCTCGTCGACTTCGGCCGGCTCGGGCCTGCGCACCGGGCGCTCGGACGGGTCACGGCCAACCTCGTTCTTCAGCGTCGTCAGGTCGATGAAATGGTCGGCCTGGCGGCGCAGATCGTCGGAGATCATCGGCGGCTGCGAGGCCATGGTCGAGACGATCGATACCTTGCGGCCACGCCGCTGCAATGCCTCGACCAATGTGCGGAAATCGCCGTCGCCGGAAAAGATGACGTAGTGGTCGACGACATCGGCGAGTTCCAGCGCATCGACGGTGAGCTCGATGTCCATATTGCCCTTGATCTTGCGGCGGCCGGTCGAGTCGGTGAATTCCTTGGCCGGCTTGGTGACCACCTTGAAGCCATTATAGTCGAGCCAGTCGATCAGCGGACGGATCGAGGAGTATTCCTGATCCTCGACCAGTGCCGTGTAATAATAGGCGCGCAGCAGATAGCCGCGCTTCTGGAAGCTCGACAGAAGCTTGCGGTAGTCGATGTCGAAGCCGAGCGCGCGCGACGTCGCGTAGAGATTGGCGCCGTCGATGAATAGGGCGATTTTTTCACGAGGGTCGAACATGGAAAATATTCCTTCTCGAAATAAACACCCGTCTAAACCAAATGCGATAGCGTTCGGTCAGGCTCATAATAAATCGGCTGACCTCTATGCCATCCGAGATAGCGCCAGTTTCGCGGCAATCCAAGGGCGCGTGCGGCACTGCAAGCAATTGTGATCGGGACACCGAACACATAGGACAGACTGGTTTTGCCAAATCGGGTGTTTGAACCAAGGTTTGGGCGCCATGCAACCCAGCCATTGCCATGATGCTTGTATTTTGGCGGCGTTCGGGTTATGGACCGCGCCTGTTTTCCATCAAATCCATCGCATGAAAGGGGCAATCCATGGCCCGCGTAACCGTTGAAGATTGCATCGACAAGGTCGACAACCGCTTCGAGCTGGTGCTCCTTGCCGGCCATCGTGCCCGGCAGATCAGCCAGGGCGCGCCGATCACAGTGCCGCGTGACAACGACAAGAATCCGGTTGTGGCGCTGCGCGAGATCGCCGATGAGACGCTGTCGCCCGACGACCTCAAGGAAGATCTGATCCATTCGCTGCAGAAGCACGTCGAAGTCGACGAGCCCGAGGCCGATGGCGAGGCGATTGCCGATCAGACCGGCACCGCCGTTGCCGCCACCGACGCCGACGACGCCGAGGAGAACATCACCTTCGACCGGATGACCGAGGAAGACCTCCTGGCCGGCATCGAGGGCCTGGTGCCGCCGGAAAAGAGCGACGACTACTAAGCCAGCGTTCTGGACCTGCCTGGAATACGTTTCCGGCACTTCCGTCCAGTCAGTTTCGTGGCTATCTATGGGATGCGCCGTACGCTAGTGCGGCGCATCAATCATTTCAGCACCGCGAGATTCCGCCCATGATGCGTCAGTATGAGCTTGTCGAGCGCGTCCAGCGCTACAAGCCTGACGTCAACGAGGCGTTGCTCAACAAGGCCTATGTCTATGCCATGCAGAAGCATGGCCACCAGAAGCGCGCTTCCGGCGATCCGTATTTCTCGCATCCGCTCGAAGTCGCCGCCATCCTCACCGAAATGCATATGGACGAGGCGACGATCGCGGTCGCCTTGCTGCACGACACCATCGAGGACACGACCGCCACGCGGGCCGAGATCGACGATCTGTTCGGTCCCGAAATGGGCAAGCTGGTCGAGGGCCTGACCAAGTTGAAGAAGCTCGATCTGGTCTCGAAGAAGGCCGAGCAGGCGGAAAACCTGAGAAAGCTTCTGCTGGCGATTTCGGAAGATGTCCGCGTGCTGCTGGTCAAGCTCGCCGATCGTTTGCACAATATGCGCACCCTCGACCACATGCCGGAGGCCAAGCGCCTGCGCATCGCCGAGGAGACGATGGATATCTACGCACCGCTGGCCGGGCGCATGGGCATGCAAGGCATGCGTGAAGAGCTGGAGGAGATCGCCTTCCGCTTCATTAATCCTGAAGCCTATCGCGCCGTCACCGCACGGCTTGCCGAAATCTTCGAACGCAACAAGGGCGTGCTGACGGACATCGAAAAGGCACTGTCCACGTTGTTCGAGAAGCATGCGATCAACGCCAGCGTAAAGAGCCGGCAGAAGAAGCCGTGGTCGGTGTTCCGCAAGATGGAGGCCAAGGCGCTGTCCTTCGAGCAGCTCTCTGACATCTTCGGCTTTCGCGTCGTCGTCGACACGGTCGAGGACTGCTATCGGGCGCTTGGCGCCATCCACACCGCGTGGTCTATGGTGCCGGGTCGCTTCAAGGACTACATCTCGACGCCGAAACAGAACGACTACCGCTCGATCCACACCACCATTGTCGGCCCGTCGCGCCAGCGTGTCGAGCTGCAGATCCGCACCCGAGAGATGAACAAGATCGCCGAATACGGCGTCGCCGCCCATTCGATCTACAAGGATACCGGCGGCAAGACGAATGGCGCCGCCCACGCGATTTCAAAGGAAACCAACGCCTACGCCTGGCTGCGCCGCACCATCGAGCAGCTTGCCGAAGGCGACAACCCTGAGGATTTCCTCGAAAATACCAAGCTGGAACTGTTCCAGGACCAGGTGTTCTGCTTCACCCCGAAAGGCATGTTGATTGCGCTGCCGCGCGGCGCGACACCGATCGACTTCGCCTATGCGGTGCACACCGATGTCGGCGACACCTGCGTCGGTGCCAAGGTCAACGGCCGCATCATGCCGCTGATGACGGAACTGAAGAACGGCGACGAGGTCGAGATCATCCGCTCCAAGGCGCAGGTGCCGCCGGCGGCGTGGGAATCGGTCGTCGTCACCGGCAAGGCGCGCTCGGCCATCCGCCGTGCCACCAAGAACGCCATCCGCAAGCAATATTCGGGTCTTGGCATCCGCATCCTGGAACGCGCCTTCGAGCGTGCCGGCAAGACCTTCACCAAGGAGAGCCTGAAGCAGGTGCTGCACAGGTTGGCGCGCAAGGACATCGAGGATGTGCTGGCCTCTGTCGGGCGTGGCGAGCTCGCCTCCACTGATGTCATGAAGGCGGTATTCCCTGACTACAAGGATGAGCGCGTCACCACGGCCGTCCCCAAGCCGCGAGAGGAGGGCTGGTCGAAGATCCGCAATGCCGCCGGCATGCTGTTCCAGATTCCGGGTCGTGCCGCGCGCAAGGACAAGGACCAGCCGCGCGATGGAGCCGTGCCGATCCGCGGCGTGCGCGGCGATCTGCCGGTGCGCTTCGCGCCGGAAGGGGCAGTGCCTGGCGATCGCATCGTCGGCATCGTCCAGCCGGGCACCGGCATCACTATCTATCCGATCCAGTCGCCAGCGCTGCAGGCGTTCGATGACCAGCCCGAGCGCTGGATCGACGTGCGCTGGGACATCGATGAGCGCACCAAGGAACGCTTTCCGGCGCGCGTATCGGTCACCGCCATCAACGCGCCGGGGTCACTCGCCGATATAGCGCAGGTGGTTGCCTCGAACGACGCCAACATCCACACGCTGTCGATGGTGCGCACTGCGCCCGACTTCACCGAAATGCTGATCGATCTCGAAGTCTGGGATCTCAAGCACCTCAACCGGCTGCTATCGCAGCTCAAGGACAATTCGAGCGTCAGCGATGCAAGACGCGTCAATGGCTAGACCATGCTCCGGTTTCGGACAACATCATGGTCAATCAAAAAGAGGCAGACATGAACACCGATGAAGTGCTGGGCATTTTCCGCGAGGCGGGTGCTGTTCTGGAAGGGCATTTCATTTTGACCTCGGGCCTGCGGAGTCCGGTCTTCCTGCAGAAGGCGCGCGTGTTCATGCATGCCGACAAGACCGAGCTTCTGTGCAAGGCGCTGGCGGAGAAGATCCGCGCAGGCGTGCCCGGCAAGATCGACTATGTCGTCGGCCCGGCGATCGGCGGGCTGATCCCGGCCTATGAGACCTCACGTCATCTCGGCGTGCCGGCGATCTGGGTCGAGCGGGAAGGGGGCGAGTTCCGCTTGCGCCGCTTCGAGATCGCCAGGGGGTCGCGTGTCGTCATCGTCGAGGACATCGTCACCACCGGCCTGTCGATCCGGGAGACCATCGAGTGCCTGCGCGATCTTGGCGCCGAGGTGGTTGCCGCGGCCTGCATCATCGACCGTTCGGCCGGCAAGACTGATGTCGGCGTGCCGCTCATCGCGCTTGCCGAGTATGAGGTCCCGGCCTATCCGGCCGACCGGCTGCCGCCGGAGCTTGCCGCCATCCCGGCGATCAAGCCCGGCAGCCGCAACATCTGACGGGGCATGCCGACATGCGTGAAGACGAATTGGAAATGATCGCCGGCATCGATCATTTCGTGCTGACGGTCGCTTCGCTGGAAGTGACCTGTGAGTTTTACCAGCGCGTGCTGGGTTTTGAGCGCATCGACGCGGCCGATCGACCGACGGCGCTGGCTTTCGGTATCCATAAGATCAATGTGCATGAGGTCGGCCGGACTTTCGAGCCAAAGGCGAAGTCGCCGACATCAGGATCAGGTGATTTCTGCCTGATCACCGAGCGGCCACTGGATGAGGTCCGTGCGCGGCTCGCGGCCAATGGTGTGGTGGTGGAACTCGGCCCGGTTGAACGTGTCGGGGCCCGAGGTCCGATGATGTCGGTCTATTTCCGCGACCCGGACGGCAATCTGGTCGAGGTCAGCGAATACCTGCCGTAGCCGCTGGCGGCGCTGTGCCTTTCGGCGATGCGACTGCCGTTCCTTAAATTTGCCGCGATTGTCCAATGTTCGAAGCAAGACCTGCCGCCCCGAAGGGCGGCGACAAGCGCGGCGCACAAAAGGTGTTTGGTTGTTCTTGCGCCAGCGCGTTGTTATATAAGCTGGCGATTGCCATAGGGTGATCGTCAAGCGCAAGATGTGGCTGCCACGCCCGGCTGAAGGTGCCGTTGCGGGCGCTGTGGAACGGGAACAGAGTGCTATTTCGACGCCGCAAGCCTGATGGCCTTTATGAGCGGGTGCGTACCTATCTTTGGCCGCGCCGCTCGTTTTCGCGCTCGCTTCAGTATTTTTCCAAGCGCATCCTGCGGCTGAAGGCCACACCGCATGCGGTGGCGGCCGGCGTTGCGGCCGGTGTCTTCGCTTCATTCTTCCCCGTCGGTTTCCATTTCATCATCGCTGCCATCCTGTGCTGGGTGATCGCCGGCAATCTGGTGGCGGCGGCGCTTGGCGCGGTTTTTTTCGGCAACCCGCTCACCTTCCCGTTGCTATGGGGCGCGTCGTGGGAAACGGGCAAGCTCATCCTGCATGACCGTTTGCCGACACATGGGCCGCCGGCGCATCTGGGCGAGATGTTGCACAACCTCTCCTTCGCGCAATTGTGGAAACCGGTCCTTGAACCGATGCTGATCGGTGCGGTTCCGCTCGGCTTGATCTTCGGGCTGCTGTTCTACGCCATCACGCGCTGGGGTATGAACGCTTTCCGCGAACAGCGGCGCAAACGCCTGGCCGAGCGCGCAAGCCGGCATGCGCAATCGTCCCATCCCGGCGCAAGCATCGGTTCCACTGCGCGATGATCATCGGCATCGGCAGCGACCTGATCGACATCAGACGCATCGAGAAATCGCTGGAGCGTCACGGCCAGCGCTTCGTCCAGAGAATCTACACCGACATCGAACAGGCGCGTTCGGACAATCGACGCGCCCGCGCGGCCTCCTATGCCAAACGCTTCGCCGCCAAGGAGGCCTGCGCCAAGGCGCTGGGCACCGGACTGGCGCAGGGCGTGTTCTGGCGCGACATGGGTGTCGTCAACCTGCCCAGTGGCGCGCCGACCATGGCGCTGACGGGAGGAGCGCAGGCCAGGCTGGACAAAATCCTGCCAAAGGGCCATCGGGCGGCAATCCACCTCACCATCACGGATGATTTCCCGCTCGCTCAAGCCTTTGTGATCATCGAGGCGCTGCCCGTCGAAGAAGCGCCACATTGATTGCCTCTGACGACCGGCATTGACGTTGCCCAGCGCGCGCCGAGACTCTATACCATCCAACGCACAATCGAGGACGACATGAGCGTGGCTGAAAAATCCGAGAAGAAATCCGGCGGGCTTGGCGAGACCGTCAGCGTCATCGTCCAGGCGCTTTTGCTCGCCCTGGTCATCCGCACGCTGCTGTTCCAGCCTTTTTCGATCCCATCGGGATCGATGCGGCCGACGCTTTTGGAAGGCGACTATCTGTTCGTCACCAAATGGTCCTATGGCTATTCGCGCTATTCGCTGCCTTTCGGACCCGATATTTTTTCAGGCCGCATCTGGGGCTCCGAGCCGAAGCGCGGCGACGTGGCGGTTTTCAAGTTCCCGCCTGATCCGTCCGTCGACTACATCAAGCGCGTGGTCGGCCTGCCGGGTGACAAGATCCAGGTCAAGGACGGCCAGCTGTTCATCAACGGCGTCGGCGTGCCGCGCGTGAAAACAGGCCAGATCGACAATCCCGACATCACCGAGGAATCGCGCCCGATCGATGTCTATCGTGAGACCCTGCCCAACGGCGTCAGCTACGACACGCTTGACCTGAATTCGAACTCGATCGGCGACAACACCCGCGAATTCGACGTGCCGCCCGGCCACTATTTCATGATGGGCGACAACCGGGACAATTCCGCCGACAGCCGTTTCACCGTCGGCTACGTTCCCGCGGAAAATCTGGTTGGCCGCGCCAATCTTGTTTTCTTCTCGATCGCCGGCAAGGCGAGCCCTCTCGAAATCTGGAAATGGCCGTCGCTGATGCGCGCTTCGCGCCTGTTCCACTTCGTCAATTGATGGCTTTGAAGCGCCCGACAGGCGAAACACTGGCCGGTTTGGTGAAGGCCAAGACCGGTTACGTCTTCAAGGATATCCGTTTGCTCGAGACCGCCTTGACGCATTCCAGTGCGGTCAAGGCGGCCACCAACAACCAGCGTCTTGAATTTCTTGGCGACCGCGTGCTCGGGCTTGTCGTCGCCGATATGCTTTTCGAAAAATTTCCCGATGCGCCGGAAGGTGAAATCGCGCCGCGCTTCAATGCGCTGGTCGATGCGCGGACCTGCTCCGAAATCGGCATCGAAATGCAGCTGGAGGATCTGGTCCGCGCCGATTCTGCCTTGAAGATGCGGTCGCGGGGCTCGGGCGGAAACTATCTGGCGGATGCGGTCGAAGCGCTGATTGCGGCGGTTTACGTCGACGGTGGCATCGAGGCCGCGCGGCGGTTCGTCCTGCGCTATTGGGAACCGCGCTCGCATACGGTGATCGCAAAGCCGCTCAATCCGAAATCCGATCTGCAGGAATGGATTGCCAAGACCAGCGATATCAGACCCGAATATGTGATCGACAAGCGCGAGGGACCCGACCATCAGCCGGTCTTCACTGTATCCTTGCAGGTCCGCGGCTTTGCGCCGATAAGCGGCACCGGCGGCTCGCGCAGGGCGGCCGAAGAAGCGGCGGCTTCGGCATTTCTTGTGCGCGAAGGCGTCTGGGCCGCCGCATCGGCCCAAAAATCGGGGGGCTCGCGGCCCTCCAGTGAAGGGAGCGCGGCATGACCGCTACCGAAGAGCCGGCGACCACAGCCGCCGCCACGCATTCCGGCTTTGTCGCGCTGATCGGCGCGCCCAATGCGGGCAAGTCGACCTTGGTCAACCAATTGGTCGGCGCCAAGGTGTCGATCGTCACCCACAAGGTGCAGACGACCCGCGCCATCGTGCGCGGCATCGCCACGCATGACAATGCGCAAATCGTTTTCGTCGACACGCCCGGCATCTTCAAGCCGAAGCGGAGGCTCGACACGGCGATGGTGACCACCGCCTGGGGCGGCGCCAAGGACGCCGATATCGTACTGCTTCTGATCGACGCCGAGCGCGGCATCAGGGGCGACGCCGACGCCATCCTCGAACGGCTGAAGGATGTGCGCCAGCCGATGGTGCTGATCCTCAACAAGGTCGACCGCGTCAAGCACGAAGCGCTGCTGGCTCTATCGGCGGCAGCGAACGAAAGGGTGCCGTTCAAGCGCACCTTCATGGTGTCGGCGCTGACCGGTTCCGGCTGCAAGGACGTGCTCGATTATCTGGCCGAGTCTCTGCCGGTCGGTCCCTGGTACTATCCGGAAGACCAGATCTCGGACCTGCCGATGCGCCAGCTCGCGGCCGAGATCACGCGCGAGAAGCTTTATCTCAGGCTGCATCAGGAATTGCCCTATTCCTCGCATATCGAGACCGAGAAATGGGAAGAGAAGCCGGACGGCTCGGTGCGCATCGACCAGACCATCTATGTCGAGCGCGACAGCCAGAAGAAGATCGTTCTCGGCCACAAGGGCGAGACCATCCGCGCCATCGGCCAGGCGGCGCGCATGGAGATAGCAGGCATCCTCGAACAGAAGGTGCACCTGTTCCTGTTCGTCAAGGTGCGCGAGAACTGGGGCGACGACCCCGAGCGCTACCGCGAAATGGGGCTCGAGTTTCCGCGCTAGGCTCGATGGTCAGCGAGCTGAACATCGACATAACGCTTGTCAGCCGATTGATCGCCACGCAATTTCCCAAGTGGAAGGATCTTCCGGTCAGGCCGGTTGCACCAGGCGGATGGGACAACAGGACCTTTCATCTGGGCGGCGAGATGACCGTGCGACTGCCAAGCGCCGCGGCCTATTCCCTGCAGGTGGAAAAGGAGCATCGCTGGCTGCCGAGGCTCGCACCTCTGCTGCCGCTGCCGATCCCGGTGCCGCTGGCGATGGGAGTTCCGGCCGAAAGCTATCCCTGGCACTGGTCCGTCTACCGCTGGATCGAAGGCGAGACGGCAGAGCGCGAGCGGATTGCCAGCCTGCCGCAATTTGCGACCGACCTGGCCGCGTTCCTGGTCGCCCTTCAGCGTATCGATGCCACCGGTGGACCGGCGCCGGGACAGCACAATTTCTTTCGCGGCGGAGCACTCAGCGTCTACGATGGCGAGGCCCGGCAAGCGATTGCCGCCCTCGACGGCAAGATCGATACGGCCGCAGCCAGTGCGGTGTGGGAGGCAGCACTTGCCGCACAATGGCGCGGTGCGCCGGTCTGGTTCCACGGTGACGTCAGCTGGGGAAACCTGTTGGTCAGGCAAGGCCGATTGAGCGCGGTGATCGACTTCGGAACCTCCGGCGTCGGCGATCCCGCCTGCGATCTGGCGATTGCGTGGACGCTGTTTGAAGGCAAAAGCCGGGAGGCGTTTCGTGCCGGGCTTCCGGCCGACGAGGCGATGTGGGCGCGCGGTCGTGGCTGGACGCTTTGGAAGGCGCTGATCACGGTCGCTGGACAGATCGACGCCAACCCTGTTGAGGTTGAGAAATCCTGTCACGTAATCGATGAAGTCCTTGCCGACCGCGCGCGCGAGCGTGAAGCGCCGAACGATAAGCCGCTCTAGCCAACCAAAACCCAGTCCCGTCGCCAAACATCCGCCGTCGCATGGCGCGACCAGGGACATTCCGACCGACGCATGCTTCCCGGGAGTGCCAATCCGCCTGATCGAGGCGGACGACCACGTCGCCCGTGTCGCCAAGGTCGACTGAGAGGCGTCACGGAGGAATCGTTTTTGAACGGTTGGCTGCTGTCACAATCGGGGACGCCACAGCGCTCCAGGGTTTCGATCGTCTTGGAAGAAGCAGACAGGCTTGGAAGCGTCATCCCGCTTTTCGCCTCGGCATCAGAGTGAGATTGGCGAATGGGCGTCATCTGGCGATAGAGGGGTCGGCAAGATTCAGGTCGATGTCGGCGAAAACCAGGTAGATATTCCACATTGTGCGGTATTTTTAGAAATATAAAACGTTGAATTATATTTAGCCGCGAAAGTATCCCGTATATATATTCAATATGTGACGTTGTGCCACTTGTGCCATTCGCCGTCACGCAAAGTGTTATTTGTGCAACACAGCATTAATCTGTTCACGGAATTGGCATTATTTCGGAAATCGTCATTGAAGGCAGATGATCGATGGGTATGTTCGCCGCTGAAAAGGGCGAGCGGTGTGAGCCTTTTTCGTTGTGGGGGTGAGGCGGGAAAACATTGCCGCCAGCCACAAATCCGAAGCCATTTATAACTATGACTGGAGAGGTCAGAAAATGAACATCAAGAGCCTCCTTCTCGGCTCAGCCGCGGCCCTGATCGCGGTCAGCGGCGCGCGCGCCGCCGACGCTGTCGTTGTCGCCGAACCGGAACCGGCCGAATACGTCAAGATTTGCGACGTCTACGGCGCCGGCTACTTCTATATTCCGGGCACCGAGACCTGCCTGCGCATCGGCGGTTATCTCCGCTACGACATGGGCGTCGGCGATTCCGGCTCGCTCGATGGCGCCAACAACGTTGCCGATCACATGGACGGCGATAGGCACGACACCTATTACAAGAACATGCGCTTCACGCTGAGGACTTATACCGGCCAGGAAACCGAACTCGGCACGTTGAAGACCTTTACCGAAACTCGCTTCCAGTTCGGCAACTCCTCCGGCGACTATACAGGCGACGGCACCGGCTGGCAGGCCGGCAACAAGACCACCACCCTCAATTTCGCCTGGATCCAGCTCGGTGGTCTGCGCGTCGGTAAGGATGAAACGGTATACGACCAGTTCATCGGTTATGCCGGCAATGTCATCCAGGACACGCTCATCCCGTATGGTGTCAAGGATACCAATCTCATCAGCTATTACTTCGACGCTGGCAGCGGCTTCACGGGCGTGGTCTCGCTTGAGGAAGGCACCGCCGTCAACACCATCGACAGCTATGTTCCGCATGTCGTCGGCGGCTTGAAGTACAAGGGCGACTGGGGTGCGATCACTGGCGTCGTGGCCTATGACAGCAACTATGAGGAAGTGGCCGGCAAGGTCCGTTTGGACGTCAACGTCAGCAAGGAACTGACGCTGTTCGTCATGGGCGGCTACGGCACCAACGACAACATCAACGACTTCGGCACAGGCCGTACCCAATACAAGCCGTGGGGCGGTAACTGGGCAGTCTGGGGTGGCGGCACCTACAAGTTCAACGAGAAGACCTCGTTCAACGCCCAGATTTCCTATGACGACTGGAAGAACCTCGGCGTCGCTGCCAACGTTGCCTATACCATTGTGCCCGGCTTTACGGTCACGACTGAAGTCGATTACCTCAATGCAGGAAAATTCGACGACTTCGACTTCAACAACTGGACCAAGGCCGACAAGAAGAGCAGCGTCGGCGGCATCGTCCGCTTCCAGCGCAATTTCTAGCAGATCGACTGACCTCACCAGCCCGCCCGCAGCACATCGCTGCGGGCGGTTTTTTATGCATTGGTGTGAGAGTTACCCAGGAGCCAAGCCCATACCTTGATTTCGCCACCCGATCGGTGAAAAGCTCCTGAAATGGAATGGCGCGACGAGGGAATCATTCTCGGCACCCGCAAGCATGGCGAAACCAGCGCCATTCTCGAGGTGCTGACGCGAGCGCATGGCCGTCATCTCGGCCTTGTTCGCGGCGGCCGTTCGCGCAAACAGCAGCCCGTCCTCCAGCCCGGCAATCGCGTCGACCTGTTGTGGCGTGCGCGCCTTGATGAACATCTCGGCACGTTCCAGGCCGAAGCGATCGAGATGAATGCTGCCCGGTTGATGGACAGCGCCGTCGCCGTCTACGGCTTGCAGACCATGGCCGCGCATCTGCGCCTGCTGCCCGAGCGCGACGCGCATGAAGGTCTCTACGAAACGCTTGCCGTGATGATCGTCCATCTCGACGACGCCGACGTTGCCGGAGAACTGGTGGCGCGCTTCGAGCTTCTGGTGCTGGACGAACTCGGCTTCGGCCTCGATCTCAGTCGATGTGCCGCCACCGGCACGCGACAGGACCTGGCCTATGTCTCGCCGAAGTCGGGACGCGCGGTATCGCGCGAAGCCGGTTTGCCATGGCGCGACAAGATGCTGGCTCTGCCGGCCTTCCTGCAGCGCGGCTCCGGCCTGCGCGCGAATGCGGCTGATGTCGACGACGCCTTCCGGCTCACCGGCTTCTTCTTCAACCGCCATGTCTATGAGCCGCGCGGCATCGAGCCGCCGGACGCTCGTACCGGCTTCCTCGCCGCCTTGCGCAAACATCACGCGCGCGGCAAGGCCATAGCTGGCGAGGACGCAACCAGAGAAATCATCACATGAGCGAGGTCGAACTTTATCCTGGCCGGGTCTCACCGCTCGGGCTCGGCACCATTCCGCACGCCGATATCCTGAAATACACCGGTCTGGAATTGCTGCAGCGCATCGTCGACGGCAAGTATCCGGCGCCGCCGATTTCCTTTCAGCTGAATTTCACTCTCACCGAAGTCTCGGAAGGGCGCGCTGTCTTTCGTGGCATGCCGAGCGAGCGCCATCTCAACCCGCTGGGCAGCGTGCATGGCGGCTGGGCGGCGACGCTGCTCGATTCGGCACTGGCCTGTGCCGTGCAGACGCTGCTCGAAAAGGGCGAGGCCTATACGACGGCGGAGTTCAAGGTGAATTTGACGCGTCCCATCACGCCGAAGACCGGCGAGGTGGTCTGCGAGGGCAGGGTTGTTCACAAGGGCCGCACGTTGGCGGTGTCGGAAGCGACGCTGAAGGATGCCGGCGGCAAGCTGCTGGCTTTCGGCACCGAAACATGCTCGATCTTTCCGGCCGCCAATCTGGCGGCGCGCTGAGTTTTCTGGCCGCTTGGCCGCCGCATTTGAATGTCAGTACGACGAATGTCAGTGAAAACTGGCCTGGTTTGGGGGAACCGCCATGTTTGAAAGCCTGATCGGCCTTGTCGCCATCATCGCCTTGTTCGTCATCATTTCGCGTCAGCAGAGCCGCATCGGCCTTGTCGAGCGTGAGCTTGGCGCGCTGCGCAGCCTTGTGCTCTCGGGAGCCGTGCCGCCGGCGGCCAAGCCGTCCGAACAGGCGGTGGCCGACAACGCACCCGCCGATGTGATTCCAGCCGTTGCGGCAGCGGCCGACATTCCCTCTCCAGCGACAAGCGAGCCGGTCGCCGCACCGGCGCCAGCCACGGAAACGGAAGACTCGACCGGCGAGATCGTGTCCGGGCCGTGGACCGCTCCAGAACCGGCGCCGAAGGCGGTGGAACCCTCGGAGCTTCCCGGAGCGACGAAAGCCGCCCGCCAATCCGATGTCGAAACCGCGCTCGGCACCCGCTGGGCGGTCTGGGTCGGCGGCATCGCCCTGGCGCTGGGCGGTCTGTTCCTGATCCGCTACACCATCGAAGCCGGCATTTTCGGCCCCGGCGTACGGCTGACCATGGCCGGCGCGCTCGGCCTTGTGCTGGTCGTGGGCGGCGAGTTCGTCCGCCGCACCGGCTTCAAGATGCCCGTACAAGGCGCCGCGGGCGCCTATATTCCGGCGATCCTGACAGCGGCCGGTGCCTTCATCCTGTTCGGCACCGTCTACGCCGCGCATGGCATTTACGGTTTCATCGGGCCGGCGCTCGCCTTCACGCTGCTTGGGGCCATCGGTGTGGCAACCATTGCCGCTGCGCTCGTCCACGGCCAGGCGCTGGCCGGCGTCGGCCTTGTCGGCGCCATGGTGACGCCGGTGCTCGTCGCCTCGCAGGCACCCAATCCCTGGGCGCTGTTCGGCTATCTCGCCATCGTGCTTGCCGCCACCGGCGTCATCGCCCGCATGCGCGACTGGAAGTTGCTGATGGCGGCTGCCTTTTTCGGCACCGGTGTCTGGACCATTCTCTATATGACCGATGCGCCGGGGGCGAACCTCTCTGCGATCCTGCTCATCGACGCCGTCACGCTGGCCGTGCTCGCCCTTGTCTGGCTCGCTCGCCGTGGCGACGAAACCACGCCAGACAGGGCTTTCGACTGGCCGTCCATCGTGCCTGGCCTGTTCGTCGCATTCTCGGCACTGGGCCTGTCGGTAGACCCGGCCTTTGCTGCCGCCGGCTATGCCTTGCCGGGCGCGGTGGTGATCGCCGCGATGGTGGCGGTCACGCTTTATCGTCCGCTGGCGCTGCCGCTCCTCTATGCCGCGGGACTGGTCACGGTGCTGATCTATCTCGGCATTATCCCGCCAACCTCGATCGCTTCCGATTTTTCGGGCGGCGCCCTGGGCGTCGACGGACTGCCGGTGGCCACGTCCAACGCGCTGACCTTGCGCATCGGCATCGCACTCGGCCTGGTCTTCATCGGCGCCGGCTTCTGGGCCGCGCGCCGGTTCGCCGCTGGGACACAGATACGTGCGGCCTCATGGGCGGCGTGGGGCGTCATCGTCCCGCTGGTCGTCCTGCTGGCGCTCTGGTTCACTTTCGGCAATCTCGACCGTGACCCTGTCTACGCCGCCGCAGCGGCACTGCTGGTCGTCATTTTCGCCGCCGGCGGCGAGTGGATCGCGCGGGCCGAGGAGCCGCCGCTCAAGGGCGGTGTCGCGGTGTCGTTTGCCCTGGGCGGCGCGGCCATCGCCGGGCTGCTGCTGATGCATATGGCTTTCGATTCCGGCTGGACCACCATCCTGCTCGGTGCGGCGGCCATCGTGCCGGCGCTGGCCACGCGCTGGCGCGTCTATCCGGTGCTCGGCTGGATTTCGGTCGGCGCGGTGATCGCGGTGCTTGGCCGTGTCGCCTTCGACCCGACCATTGTCGGCGCCGGGTTCCTGTCGACGACGCCGGTGTTCAACTGGCTGCTGCCCGGCTACGGCGTGCCGGCGCTGGCCTTCGGCTTTGCCGCCTGGCAGCTTGCGCGCACAACGAATGGCCGGCCGCGCCTTGCCATGGAGGCGGCAGCGGCACTGTTTGCGCTGCTCACGCTCGCCATACTGGTGCGCCACGCCATGCACGGTGGCGTCATCGACACGGGTGCCATGACGCTCGCCGAACAGTCGATCTACACCCTGATCGCCATCGGTGCCGGCGCAATCCTGGTCGCTATCGACATGCGCTCGCCAAGCTCGGTGCTGCGCTATGGTTCGATGGCCGTCGGCGTAATCTCCGTCGGCTTCATCGTCATCCGGCACTTCGTGGTGCTGAACCCGCTTTTCACAGACGAATCGACCGGCCGTATCCCGGTGTTCAACCTGTTGTTCCTCGCCTGTCTCCTGCCGGCGGTCGCCGCCGGGGGACTGGCGCTCTACGCCAGGGACAAGCGGCCAAAATGGTATGCGCAGATGCTGGCCGTGGTGGCTGCCGCGCTTGCCTTCGCCTATGCCACGCTGTCGGTGAGGCGCCTGTTCAAGGGCGAATTCATCGGCCTGTGGAGCGGCCTCGGCCAGTTGGAAACCTACACCTATTCGGCGCTCTGGCTGGTTATCGGCGTGGCGCTGCTCACCGCCGGCGTCTGGCTTAAATCGCAGGTGCTGCGCATCGCTTCGGCCGCGCTGATCGCGATCGCCGTGCTGAAGGTCTTCATATTCGACATGTCGGAGTTGGAAGGCGTACTCCGGGCGCTATCCTTCATCGGCCTCGGCGCGGTTCTGATCGGTATCGGCCTGTTCTATCAGCGGCTTTTGACACGGGCGGCGAAGGAAAACGGATAAAGGCAAGCAAGAACAATAAGATTTCACCCCGACCGGGAATAAATCGGCCAATGGGCTCGTTATCTCATTGCTTGGGTGACCGGAGCGGCGGACCGCTTCGCGCTGGCCGCTTGCGCCGCGCCCGGAAGGCGCGTTCAATCCAGATCAACAAGGGCGACCCCGAAACCAGCGGTCATGGACGAGAAGAAGGCAGCAATCCTTGGCGAAATACCGCGCCTGCGCCGTTACGCACGCTCGCTTTTGCGCGACCGCGACGCTGCCGACGACCTTGTCCAGGATTGCCTGGAGCGGGCGCTTGTGCGGCTCGACAACTGGCAGACAGGAGAAAGCCCCCGGAGGTGGCTGTTTACGATCATGCATCATTTGTTCATCGACCAGATGCGCAAGGTGAACCGCCGCGGCGAGGCGGCGATGTTGCCGCTGGAGGCGGGCGAGGCCGTTGCCCAGCCGGCAGAGCAGGTGGAGAGTATCGCCTCGCGCGAGATCATCGACGCGTTGCAGGCGATCAGCCCCGATCGACGCGCAGCTCTTGTCATGGTTGCCATCGAAGGTTTTTCCTATGCCGAAGCCGCCAACATTCTGGGCGTCCCCGCTGGCACGCTGATGTCGCGCATTGCGCGCGGGCGTGAGGAATTGCGTGGGTTGCTGGACGATACGGCGCGTCGCCGCGCGATAAGGATCGTCGAGAAATGATCCGCCGCGACTTTTCCGAACGGGACATCCACATGGCGCTCGATGGCGAGCTGCCTGCAGACGAGCGCGCCGCTTACGACGCCTGGCTCGACGCCAATCCCGAGATGAAGGCCAGGAGCGCCCGTTTCACCGCCGACCGGACGGCGCTGCGTGCCGCCTTCGCCGGGGTGCTGGACGAAGCCGTGCCTGCGCGGTTGCGCAAGGTCGTGCTTGGCGAGGCGCCGGTCAAGGCAGCTGTGCCACGCTCGCGCTGGTGGCTTGCCGCTGCCGTGTTGCTGGTCGCCGCCGGCGGGCTTGGTGGCTACCTTGCCGGCGTCGACGGCATCGGCCAGGAGGACCCGGCGGAAGATCGGCTGGCCGAGCAGGCAATCGCGGCCCATGTCATCTATGCCGCCGAAAAGCGGCATGCCGTCGAGGTTCCGGCCAGCGACAAGGACCATCTGCAGACCTGGCTGTCCAACCGGGTAGGGTTGAAGCTGGTGGCACCCGACTTGACCGCGAACGGTTTCCAGTTGGTCGGCGGCCGGTTGCTTCCGGCAGGCGAGAGCAAGGCCGCCATGCTGCTTTACGAGGACGGCAATGGGCAGCGTATATCGCTGTTCGTCACCACGGAATCGACGGAGAATGCCAAGGGCACCTACGCCGCCACGCAAGACGGACCCGAGGCCGTCTACTGGCTGGACAAGGGCTATGGCTGCGCCGTCGTCGGCTCCTTGCCGCGCGAGCGGCTGAACGAGGTCGCCAGGAACGCCTACACGCAACTTGTAAACGGGCTGGCAAGCTGAACGGCACCGCTTTTGCCGGTGCCGTCGATCCGCGAATGCCGATCCGGCCGAAGGACCTTTGCGCCCGTCGGATCGGCGTCGGATTTGTCACAATTCGGCCCTAATCGAGGTGCGATAGCGCTTGATGAATGCCGTCGCATCGCCCCGAAAATCGGAAACGGTTTTTGGAAAAACGAGGCGAAGATTCAAGGTGGTGGAGCGGACTTCGTGCGCCCAGGTGGACGCCGGTTTTCCCAACGCCCTGGTTGGCGTCAAGGACGTGTTCGAGTAGGGCCATTTCCACCACCAATCGAGGTTTTCTGAAGCCGCATGCCTGCCGAGATCCGCACGGCCCGCGCGTCTGACGTCGATGATCTCGCCGCCATCGAGAAAGCTGTTTTCTCAAGAGACCGTATTTCCCGCCGCTCCTTCCGACTGTTCATCGAGCGTGAAACCGCCGAGACGCTGGTCGCCGAAGTCGACGGCCGCGTGGCCGGTTATGCGATCGTGCTGTTTCGCAAAGGCAGCGGCGTGGCGCGCCTCTACTCGATTGCGACCAGTCCGTTTTTCGGCGGGCTGGGTGTCGGCCGCATCCTGCTCGGATCCGCCGAAGATGCCGCCTTCGAGCACGACCGCATGATGCTGCGTCTCGAAGTTCGCGAAGACAACAGCCGCGCGATCCGCATCTACGAACGGGCCGGTTATCGCAAGATCGGGCGTGAGCCCGGCTACTATGAGGATGGCGAAACGGCACTTCGCTACGAAAAAACCTTGCGTGGCGACATTCCGATCGCCACCAAGGTGCCGTTCTACCCGCAGACCTGCGAATTCACCTGCGGTCCGTGCTGCCTGATGATGGCGATGGCCAATTTCGATCGCGGCTTCGTGCCGGATCCGGTCATGGAAATCCGCCTGTGGCGTGAAGCGACGACCGTCTTCATGATGTCGGGTCCCGGCGGTTGCGAGCCGTTCGGCCTCGCTGTCTCGGGCTACGAGAGCGGGCTCGCGGTGGAGATCTACGTCTCCTTCTATGGCGCGCTGTTCCTGCAATCGGTGCGCAGCGAGGACAAGCGCAGGGTAATGGAACTGGCGCAGGTCGACTTTCGCCGACGCGCGGAACTTTACGGCATCCCGGTGAATTACCGTGCATTCACAATCGACGATATCCGCGCTGCGATCGCTGGGGGAAAGCTGGTGCTGGTGCTGATCAGCGGCTTCCTGATGTTCGGCAAGAAGGTGCCGCACTGGGTGCTGGCGATCGGCGATGACGGCGACCATATCCTGATCCACGACCCTTGGGTCGAGGATGAAAGGCAGGAGACCATCCTTGATGCAGCCAACATTCCCGTGCCTTACGGCATCTTCATGAACATGGCGCAGTTCGGTCGCGATGGACTGCGGGCCGCCATCACTCTGGGAAAGCGTGACAGACAATGACCTGGGTCATCCTTACCGGCAGGCAGAGCGATCTCGACCAGGTGGCGACACCGCACAAGATCATCACCAACCGCGACTATCTCGCGCATCCGTCATTGTTTCGCGGCCAGCGGCCGAAGGTCATCAACCTGTCGAACAATTACGCCTACCAGAGCCGCGGCTACTATGCATCGCTGCTGGCAAGCTCGCGCGGCCACAAGGTGATCCCGACCGTCGAGACGATGATCGACCTGTCGGAACGCAAGCTCTATGAGCACGCGCTGCCGGAACTGGAACTGGCGCTCAACAAATGCCGCAAGGATCTTGGTGGCGCCTTTCCGCAAAAGGTCTGCATCTTCTTCGGCATCGGGCCGTCGAAAATCTGGGACCGTTTCGCCAAGCTGTTGTTCGATTGGTTCCGCGCACCGGCGCTCGAAGTCCACATCAAGGACAGCGCCGAATGGGCCTCGATCCGCAAGATCGGCTTTCATCCATTGGCGCGGATGACCGAGGACGAGGAAAAAAGCTTCATCCAGTGCCTGGAAACCTACACCAACCGGGAGTGGCGCGACACCAAGGGCCGCACGCCGGCGCGCTATACCTTCGCCACGCTGGTCGACCCGCATGAGGAATTGCCGCCCTCGGAGATCTCGTCGCTGCGCTATTGGGCCAAGATCGCCGAGAAGATGGGCGTCGAAATCGAGCCGATCACCAAGCGCGACCTGGCCAAGCTCGCCAATTACGACGCGCTGTTCATCCGCGAGACCACCTCGATCTCCAACCACACCTATCGTTTCGCCCGCCGCGCCCAGCAGGAAGGCATGCCGGTGATCGACGATCCGCTGTCGATGATCCGCTGCACCAACAAGGTCTATCTCAACGAGCTGATGGCCTACAACAAGGTGCCGGTGCCGCCGACGGTGATGATCGCCGGCACCTCGGATCTCGAACTGGCGGCGCAGACGCTGGGCTTTCCGCTGGTGCTGAAGATCCCGGATTCGTCGTTCTCGCGCGGCGTCAAGAAATGCGCCAACGTCGAGGAACTGAAGACGCTCGCCACCGAATGGCTGGAGGATTCCGACCTTCTGATCGCGCAGAAATTCATTCCGACCGAATATGACTGGCGTGTCGGCGTGCTCGGCGGCCAGCCGCTGTTTGCCGTGCACTATCTGATGGCCAAGAAGCACTGGCAGATCGTCAACCACAAGGCCAACGGCAAGCCCGACCAGGGCGGCATCAAGACCTTCACGCTGAAGGAAACGCCGGCGCATGTCGTCGAGACGGCAGTGAAGGCGGCGCGCTGCATCGGCGACGGGCTCTATGGCGTCGACCTCAAGGAGACCAAGGACGGCGTCTTCGTCATGGAGGTGAATGACAATCCCAACCTCGACCATGGCTGGGAGGATTCCGGTGAGAAGGACGAGGTCTGGGTGCGGCTGACGCAGTGGTTCCTGGAGCGATTGGACCGGCCGGGGCGGTAATTTGATCGGGGGGTAGGACATGCAATTTATCGTGATCGAGGACTTCACCGGCTGTGATCGCAAGGAGATCTATCGCCGCTTTCGCGACCGCGGCCGCCTGAAACCGGACGAGCTGCTCGTCCACCACAGCTGGATCGCGGCGGACATGAGCCGCTGCTTCCTGCTGGTGGAGGCCGATGACGTCACGCTGCTGCAGCGTTGGGTCATCGAATGGGCGGATCTGGTGGAATTCGAGATCATCCCCGTGGCGACAAACAAGGACATGGCTGAGGCATTGAGCGGGCACCTCTGACCATTGCCGCGTGTCACGTCAACGCAGTGCCGGCGAGCCGACTGCGCGCCGGCACTCGTCGATCAGCCACTGGCGAAACGCGTCCACGACATCGCGTCTGGCGCTGCGCTCCGGGATCGTCAGGCAATAGGGCTGGCGCAGCTCGACCATCTGGGCGAGGGGCCTGACAAGTAGGCCGTCCTCCAGCGCCTCGGCACAGTAGATCCCTTGCGCCAGCGCCACGCCCAATCCCGAAATGGCAAGGTCGAGTGCCGCGCGCGACGAGTTGGCCGAGAGCCCGCGCTGCGCTGCCCGGCCGGGTTCGATGCCGGCCGCCTCGAACCAGTTGTGCCACGACGGAAAGGACGCACCGGTCGGTCCCCAGCCGGTATGGATAAGCGGCAGGCTGGCGAGGCCTTCGGGTTTGATCGTGTCGGCCAGCCCGGGTGCACACACGGGATAGACCGCGTCCTGGACGATATCCTCGGTCGGGTGCTCGCGATAGTACGGGCCATAAGTGAGCCTGATGTCGATCAACTCACGGTCGAACGGCACCGGGTCATCCTCGCCTCTGAGCGATATGTCGACGGCGCCATGGCTGGAGACAAAACCAGTGAGGCGCTGCGAAAGCCAACCCATGGCCATGGATGGCGGCACCGACACCACGAGGCGCGGGCGGAACGCATCGCCGCCCAGCTGGCGCGCGACGCTGCCGATCTCCTGGAAGGCCATGGTCAGCCTGGGCAGCATCTCGACGCCGGCCTCGGTGAGGACGGCGCGCCGGTTGACGCGATGGAACAGCTTGCGGTCCATCTGCTCCTCGACGGTGCGGATGAGCTGGCTGACGGCGGCGGCGGATACAGAAAGCTCTTCCGCCGCCCCCGCAAAGCTGCCTGTGCGAGCCGCAGCCTCGAAAGCCTGAAGTCCTTTGAGAGAGGGAAGTACGGCCATGATCACCAAATAGACAAGCTAAGCTTATCTAAATCGCAGAAATCGTCATTTTTGGAAAGGTTTTTCATGCGCTACAGTGGATTCTATCAAATCCCAGCCTGGATCGAAGCCCGTGGATCATCGCGACGTAATTTCATCGTTGACGCAGGAGGAGCGCAACCGGCTGACCGCCAAGTCTGATGCCGCGGGCCTCGCTCAGCTTGCTGCTCATTGGGGTGCGATCGTGATCCTCGGATCGCTGATCGCCGCCAAAGTGCCGTTCTGGCCGCTGCTGATGCTGCCGCAAGGTCTCCTCATCGTGTTCCTGTTCACGCTGCTGCACGAGACGGTTCATCGCACGGCCTTTGAGGCGCAGCGGCTGAACGATCTCGTAGCGCGGGTGTGCAGCCTGGCGATCGTGCTGCCGGCGGACTGGTTCCGCTACTTCCACTTTGCCCACCATCGATACACGCAAGATCCCGACAATGACCCGGAACTGGCGTTCCCCAAGCCGGAGACATGGCGGCAATACCTCGTCCACATATCCGGCATCCCGTTATGGTGGGGCCACATCAACACGCTTTATGCCAACGCCGCGGATCGTGGTCGCGAAAGCTACGTTCCGCCAAAGGGCTATGACAAGGTGCGCATCGAGGCACGCGCCATGATTGCCTTTTATGCCGTGCTCCTTCTGCTGGCCGTCTATTTCCGGCTCTCGGTGCTTGTCTATGTCTGGATTTTGCCCGCTCTGTTGGGGCAGCCGTTTCTGCGCCTCTATCTCTTGGCCGAGCACGGTCGTTGTCCGTTCGTCGCCAACATGCTGGAGAACACCAGGACCACATTGACCAA
Source organism: Mesorhizobium sp. XAP4 (assembly GCF_029269325.1). Lineage (NCBI taxonomy): Bacteria > Pseudomonadati > Pseudomonadota > Alphaproteobacteria > Hyphomicrobiales > Phyllobacteriaceae > Mesorhizobium > Mesorhizobium sp. XAP4. Next base: position 685,228 of record NZ_JARIXW010000003.1, read on the forward strand.
CTGGCTGGTCCGCAAGCTGGCGTGGAACATGCCGTTCCATGCCGAGCATCATGCCTATCCCGGCGTGCCGTTTCATCAACTGCCGCGGTTTCATGCGCTGATCGAGCGGCATCTCAAGGTGGTCGAGCCCGGCTATGTCAGCTTCCACGAAAAGTACATCGAGACGCTGCATTGACGATGGCCGGCCTAGCCGGTCTGGCTGTGCGGCCCCCGGGATCTCAACAGGCGCTGGATCTCGGCCGCCTTTGACGGCGCGCCGATCAGAAAGCCCTGCGCCTCGGTGCAGCCATTGCTGCGCAGGATGTCGAGTTGCACCTCGGTCTCGACCCCCTCGGCGGTGACAGTGATGCCAAGCTCGGCACCCAGCCCGATGACGGTGCGAACGATCGCCGCGGTGTCGCGATTGCCGAGGTCGTGGATGAACGAACGGTCGATCTTGATCTTGTCGACAGGAAAACGCCTGAGGTAGCCGAGCGACGAATAGCCGGTGCCGAAATCGTCCAGCGCGATGCGGATGCCGAGTTCGCGCAACTGCCGCAGCGTCCTTAGCACCACCTCGCTTTCGTCCATCAGCACGGTTTCGGTGATCTCCAGTTCCAACCGACCGGCTGGCACGCCGGAGAAAGCCAGCGCCGAGATGACGCTGCGGGCGAAGCTGCCGCTTTTAAGTTGCACGGCCGAGACATTGACCGCCACGCGCAGGCCGGCGGGCCAGCGTGCCGCCGCCGTGCAGGCTTTCCTCAGCGCCCATTCTCCAAGCGGCACGATCAATCCGGTTTCTTCGGCGACCGGAATGAAGCTGTCCGGCGCCACCATGCCACGTTCTGGGGAATGCCAGCGCATCAAGGCTTCCGCGCCGACGATCTCGCCGGAGGCGATGTTCATGATGGGTTGGAAATCGAGGTCGAATTCCTGGCGCGACAGTGCGGTCCCGAGGTCGACCTCCAACGCACGCCGTGCCTGTACCATTGCGTCCATTCCGGGTTCGAAGAACCGATACAGATTGCGGCCTTCGCTCTTCGCCCGGTAAAGCGCTGTATCGGCGTTCCTCAGCAGCGTGTCGGCGTCTCCGCCGTCGTTGGGGAAAACCGCGATGCCCAGGCTGATGCCGATATGCATCTCGCGGCTCTTGTCGCGGAACGGTTTTCCGATTGTCTCGACGATCCGCTTCGCGAGTTTTTCAGCATTGGCAATGCCCTTGAAATTGAACTGGATGATGACGAATTCGTCGCCGCCGAAGCGGGCAACGACGTCGTTTTCATTATGCAGGCAGCGCTGCAGCCGCTCGGCCACGCTCTTCAGCAGCCAGTCGCCGGCCGGATGTCCCCAGGTGTCGTTGACTGCCTTGAAGCGATCGAGATCGAGCGAGAAGATCGCCAGCGGCGTGGCCGCCGTGTCCTCCAGCGCAAGGTCGAGCCGTTCGCGAAACATCGAGCGGTTGGGCAATCCCGTCAGCGTGTCGTGATGCGCAAGATGGGTCATGCGCTCTTCGGTGCGGCGACGTTCGGTGACGTCGTCGAAGGTCACCACCCAGCCGCCGCCATCCATCGGCCGACGTGTGACCAAAACCGTCCTGCCGTCGGCAAGATGCCGATAGGCCGAATGCATTTTTGCCGCCGCCAGACAGGCTTCGGTCTTGGCGACTTCGCTGTCGACATCGATCTTCGTATAGATGCCGAGTTCCAGCAACCGTTCGAGCGCGTCGCGGTGCGTCGTTCCAAGCGGAAAGTCCGCCGGGGTGACCTTGTAGAGCTCCAGAAAACGCCGGTTGCGCACGATCATCTTGCCGTCGGCGTCATACATCAGCAAGCCTTGCGACATGTTGGCGAGCGCTGCGTCGAAGCGGCGGTGCTGCTCCTTGAGATCCTCTTGCGCGCGGCGCTGCTCGGTGATGTCTTCATAGATCGAAACCCAGCCGCCCAGAGCCAGAGGGCGGTGCGAGATGCTGACGATGCGGCCGTCCGACAGTGTTTCTTCGTAGGTCGAGGGCTTTGCCTGATCGATATAGGGCTTGCGGATGGCGTAGAGTTCGTCGGCGGTTTGCGAGGCGACGCCGATATCGACGCTGTGGCGCAGAATGTCGAGGAACCGGATGCCGGGCCTTATCACCCTGGCGTCGAGGCAAAAGATGTGTAGGTAGTTGCCGTTGCAGATGATCATCCGCTCGTCGGCGTCGAACATGCACAGGCCGTGCGACATGTTCTCGACCGCAGCCGAAAAGCGTTGGTTCTGCTCCCGCAGTTCGTCTTCCATGTGGCGGGAGCGGTCCATGCCTTCGGCCTCCCGTTTCGGGACGGCCGAACCATCCTTGGCATCAGCGACGGGCATGAGCGCGCCTGCGGACCGTGATCGAACAAGCTACTGTGGTCGCCGCTGGTTAATTTAGCGTTTTAATGCATGTCGCCCAAAAGTGACCTCGGTTTTGGGGGAATGACATGCATAAGACAAAGACCTAAAGCGCGTCGCGTGAATCCGTTTCAGCGCGACGCGCTTTAGCCGATTGCGGTCGCCGAAACCTGATGCCGCGACGTCTCGATCGCCGAAAACCGTTTCAGAAACGCGTTCTGCGCCCAGGTCACCGAACGTGGCGTGAAATCGAAGCGGTCGGCATTGAAGCCGCGCGGACGGCCGAAGAACTCGGTCGCCTCGGCGGTCGAAAAGCCGGCGAGCAGCGTTGCCTCGAAATAGGCGGCGATCTGGTCGGCGCGCTTGATCTCCTTGCGCAGCGCAGCACTTGGTTCCGGAGGCAGCGAGAAGCGCAGATGGATGGCGCGCTGCAGCCGTAACTCACAATCCTTGTAGCTGCCGCCCATCACCGATTTGAACGGCGAGATCATGTCGCCGATGACATATTCGGGGGCGTCGTGCAGCAGGGCCGCCAGCCGGGCGTCGGCCGAAGCCTCGGGCACCAGGTCGCAGAACAGCGCTTCGACCAGCAGCGAGTGCTGGGCGACCGAAAACGCATGCTCGCCGCTGGTCTGGCCGTTCCAGCGGGCAACGCGGGCGAGCCCGTGCGCAATGTCCGAAATCTCGATGTCGAGCGGCGAGGGGTCGAGCAAATCGAGCCGGCGGCCCGACAGCATGCGCTGCCAGGCGCGTGCCGGCGCGCCGACGCGGTCGGCCGCCATCAGGCCTCCTCCGCGCTGACGGCTTCCTGCGGGAAGGCGAATTTTGCCCAACCGGGAATGGCCAGCGTTACCGGAACGTCCCCGGCCATGATCGGCTGGCCGGCATCGAGCGCCGCCTTGACCCGGTCGATGCGCACAATGGCCAGACCGGTCGTGTCTACGGTCGAGCCGAGCGTGCCAACCGGCCTGCCTGCGACGGTCAGCTCGGTGCCGGGCGTGGGCAGGGGCCTGTCGGCCGATGCAATCAGCACGCGCCGCCTGGCCGTGCCGCGATGCTGCATGCGCGAGACGACCTCCTGGCCGACATAGCAGCCCTTCTTGAAGCCGATGCCGCCGGTTTCGTCCAGCAGCACATCGTGGGGGAAGGCGTCTCCGAGTTGGTAGTCGCTGCCGCTTTCGGCAATGCCGCCGACAATGCGGAAGGCTTGCCACGCGGCAAGATCGCCGGGCTCATCCGTTTCGCCATAGGAACGCGTGACGGCACCCTTCGGAAAGCGTGTGTCGGCGGCCGCCGTTGAATCAGATTGTGAGGGTGTTGATTCATGTCCCCACGCGACGGTGACAAACGCCTGATCGGATTTGGCAATCTCGACCTTGGCGCGCAGTTTGTAGAGCGTCAGCCGGCGTACGAAATCGTCCGATATGTCGGCACGGCATTCGAGCCGGAATGCATTCTCGCCGGTGCGGGAGATCAGGAAATCGAACAGGATCTTGCCTTGCGGCGTCAGCAGCGCACCGGGTTTGGCTTCGCCGGGAGCCAGGATGTCGAGATCGGTGGTCAGGATGTTCTGCAAAAAATGCTCGGCATCCGCACCTGATACGGAAATGAGGGCGCGGTCTTTGAGCTGGGCACAGGGCATGGGCGGAAAAGCAACCTGATCTTGCAAAATGGTCGGCCTTTACGTAAGCCGCTGGCACTCCCCCCGCAAGAGAGCATGGCCATGATCTACGACCTCATCCTGACAGGCAGCACAGTGGTCAACCATGACGGCGAAGGGGCTCGCGACATCGGCGTGAAGGACGGGCGCATCGCTGCCATCGGCGATCTCCGCCAGGCCTCGGCCGGCGAGACGATCGACTGCCGCGGCCTGCATATCCTGCCGGGTGTCGTCGACAGCCAGGTGCATTTTCGCGAGCCGGGACTGGAGCACAAGGAAGATTTGGAAACGGGTTCGCGCGCTGCCGTGCTTGGCGGCGTCACCGCCGTGTTCGAGATGCCCAACACCAATCCGCTGACCACCAGCGAGGCAACGCTTGCCGACAAGGTCCGGCGCGGCACGGGGCGCATGCATTGCGATTTCGCCTTCTGGGTCGGCGGCACCCGCGAGAATGCCGGGGATGTCGGCGAGCTTGAGCGGCTGCCGGGTGCGGCCGGGATCAAGGTTTTCATGGGCTCGTCCACTGGCGACCTGCTGGTCGAGGATGACGAGGGCGTGGCGTCGATCCTGAGAAACACGCGCCGGCGCGCCGCCTTTCATTCGGAAGACGAATTCCGGCTGCGCGAGCGCCTTGGCGAACGCATCGAAGGCGACCCGGCATCGCACCCTGTCTGGCGCGACGAGATCGCCGCCTTGCGCTGTACCGAACGGCTGGTACGCATTGCGCGAAACGCCCGTGCCCGCATCCATGTTCTACACATCTCGACCGCCGAGGAGATTGTGTTCCTCGAACAACACAAGGATGTCGCGACCTGCGAGGCGACGCCACATCATTTGACGCTGAGCGCCGACGACTATCTCAGGCTTGGCACGCTGATCCAGATGAACCCGCCGGTGCGTGCCGCGCGCCATCGCGATGGCGTCTGGCATGGCATTGCGCAAGGCATCGTCGATGTGCTCGGCTCCGACCACGCGCCGCACACGCTGGCCGAGAAGGCAAAGCCCTATCCGGCCTCACCGTCGGGGATGACCGGCGTGCAGACGCTGGTGCCGATCATGCTCGACCACGTCAATGCCGGCCGGCTGACCTTGCAGCGCTTTGTCGACCTGTCTAGCCACGGCCCGCAGCGGATCTTCGGCATGGCGAGAAAGGGCCGCATCGCTGCCGGCTACGAGGCCGACTTCACCATCGTCGATATGAAGCGGCGCCAGACCATCACCAATGCGCAGGCCGGCTCGAAAGCCGGCTGGACGCCTTATGACGGGAGAGAAGTGGTCGGCTGGCCGGTCGGCACCGTCATTCGCGGCCGCCGCGTGATGTGGGAAGGCGAGATCGCCACGCCAAGCCAGGGTAGGGCGGTGGAGTTTTCTGAGGCATTGCCCCGCTAGGCTCCCTACCCCCGTGGGTGGGAAGAGCCGCTCTCAATCCCCGGCGACGAAGAACGACCATTGTCCGCTAGGGGTGATACCGACGCGATAGAAAATATAGGCGCCGAACTGCTTCATGTCGTCGAAATCGCCAGCGGTGACGATCTTGAACAGTTCGACCCGCTGCTTGGCGTCCAGCTTGTCCAGCGGTAGGGCGAAGAAATACGGCCACACGTAGAGCTCTTGTGGCGTGCCGGCATCGAGGTGGACGTAGCCGGCATCAAGCACCTCCTCCAGGATGGCCAGGATTTCCTGGCCGTCCGGGTCGCCCGAGAGGCCCTTGAGGAAAGCGACGGCATCGCCATCAATGTCGGTTAGGGACAATTGCGTTGTGTTGTCGCCCGTGCCGATCAACGGCCGCAACTTTTCGATATCGCCGCCCTTGCAGGCTTCGACGATCAAATCATGCATGCGCCGCACTGGTTCCGGCAGCTTGCCGAGATCGTAGATGACCTCGGGCACCGGCGTGTCCGGATCGACGCGTGGCCTGGTCACGCCGCCATCCGCCGGACTGTCCGGCTCGGCTTCGGCAGGAGCAGTCGGCTGGCTAGACGGCGGCGGCATCCCGACCGGGTTGGGCATTGGCACGGTGCTTCCGGGGGGCGACATGTCGTCGGCCGGCGGCGTGACCGTCGGGGGGAGCTCTTCGCGCTTGATTTCGCTCAGCGCATAGGCGGGGCTGCTCGCGAGACACACAACCAGGGGAATCGCGGCACAGCAAGCGGCGAAAGAGATGCGAAGGACCAAGCCACGCGGCTTGCCTGACATCGAAAAACTCACTGCCCGTTTCTCCCTGCTTACGGGCATGACGCCCGAGCGGCATATTGCCGTCAAAGAACCGGACGTCGGTTCAGTGCCGCAGCCGTTCAGGTTCGAAGGCGCCAGCAATCACCTTTTCACGCATACGGTCGAGCAGGGCAAGGGCCGAGGTCTCGCCATTGGCACGCAACATCTCGCCGAAGGCTGTTTCGAGCGCTGCTTCGGCAATGATCTCGGGCTCTATCCCGGCGGAGAGACCTTCCGCCCAGGCCTCGCTGTGGCTTTCCACGGCGGTCAAGCGTTTTTCTTCCCTGACCAGCGCGTCGATGTCGTTGACACCATGTTCCATAAGCGAATGTCCACCCTTTCAAGCTGCGATCCATTGATGTGGATCAGGCCTGATCTGTTCATTTCACACGCAGGGACAATTAAGTATTTGTAAATACGACATTTTTTTGATCGTCTTTTACAAAGCCCGATTGCCTTGTGCGAAGCTGCGTTCAGTTCGAGTCAAACTTAGCCGATTGGGGCGGCCTGCGGGGCGAAAACCTTCAGTTTGAGTTAATTCCGCTTTCGCGCGGTAAGGTTTCGTTAATACTGTTGCAGAAGTGCAACATGAGGATTGCACCAAGATATCGCTTGGCACAAGCCGATATATCGGCTGTACCCAGCAATGGTTCGGATAGTTGTCGATGAGCGAGTGCCTAAAGCGCGCCGCGTTTGAACGGATTCAGGCGAGGCGCTTTAGGTTTTCGTTTTTATGCGTGTCGTTCTCCCAAAACCGCAGCCACTTTTGGGCGACATGCATTAGTTGCCGTAACGCGAGGCGATATCGCGAGACAGCGTCTCGCCTTCCTTCATGTAGCGGCTGATGGCTTCGGTCGCCGAGGGCGTGCACCTCGTATAGATGCCGCCGAAGGAGCGGTAGCCGCGATTGAAGCTGGCAATGAAGCGGGCGCGCCGCTCGGCGTCCGGATTTTCCGAATCGAGCAGTTTTGTCATCTCGACACGCCACTGGTCGCCCTTCTCGCCGCACAGATTGCGCAGGAAATGCAGCGAGCCCAGAACCTCCGCCAGCCGCATCAACCCGGGCTCGAACGGCGACTCGGCGCTGAGCGCGGGCCGTATCGAAACGGTCGCGCCGACCGCAAGACACAGGGCGAGGAGCATGGATGGACGATTCATAAGCCTTCTCTACCAGCTGTGTGGCTCTGCTAAACAGCATAAGTCTTTGTGGCGAAACAATTTGTCGCCCGCAAGTTGATTTCAGGACAGCAGTCCGGCGTTTCCGCCGGGGGCCAACAAGTCTTCGGCGACTGCGAATACCGAGCCTGCCAGCGGCAGCGCCGCCATCTCGCTGAGCGTATAGAAGGCCGCCGTCTCCGCATCGTCGCTGGCCACGGCCTCGCCGCCGGCATAGGCGGCGCCGAAGACTGTGAGGAGATAATCGACCGGGTGGCTGTCATCCCGGCCGTCGATGTGGATTTCCCGCAGCGGGCGATAATTTGTGGCACGCAAACCGGTTTCTTCCTGAAGTTCGCGCTCTGCCGCTGCCTCCAGCGTCTCACCAGGTTCGACCTTGCCGCCCGGAAAGGCATAGAGCCCTTGCGACGGTTGCCGGGCTCGCTTGACCAGAAGCACGGTGTCTGCCCGCACGACGGCGACCGAGACTGCCGGAAGTATTTTGCGCGCTTCGTTCATGGATTCCCAATCAGACTGAAGGCCGGTCAGTTGTGGACCGGCCAGCGTGGACAAGTTTTAGCGGTTGCGCAACGCCGGTTCCATCGCCACTTTCAGAAACCGAACCTTTCGAAGGGCACCAATCGACCATGTGCGGACGTTTCGCCTTGACCGCGACGCCGGATCAGACCGCTGCCTTTCTGGACGTGGCGGGGCTTGAGGATTTCCCGGCGCGCTACAACATCGCCCCGACGCAGCCGATCCTGATGGCGGTCGCCGGCCCTCCGCAGGCGCCGGGCTCCAATCTGCCGGACCGGCAGCCAATGCTGGTGCGCTGGGGGCTGATCCCGACCTGGGTGAAGGATACACGCGAGTTTCCGCTGCTGTTCAACGCGCGCTCCGAAGGGGCTGCCGAAAAGGCGTCGTTCAAGGCCGCCATGCGCCATCGCCGCGCTTTGGTGCCGGCGTCCGGCTTTTATGAATGGCGGCAAACCGGTGGCAAGAAGGGGCAGCCTTACTGGATACGCCCCAGGCATGGCGGGTTGGTTGCCTTCGCCGGGCTGATCGAGACCTATGCCGAGCCGGGCGGTTCGGAAATGGACACCGGCGCCATCCTGACCATCAACGCCAATGCCGACATCGCGCATATCCACGACCGCATGCCGGTGGTGATCGATCCCAGGGATTTCGCACGTTGGCTGGATTGCCGCACGCTCGAACCGCGCGATGTCGCCGATCTGTTGCGACCGGCACAGCTCGATTTCTTCGAGGCAATTCCGGTCTCCGACCTCGTCAACAAGGTCGCCAACACCGGACCGGAGATTCAGGAGCGGGGCGAGATCGGGCCGGAGCCCGAGAAGGTCAAGCGCCAGAAGTCCGGCGCGGACGACAGTCAGATGACGTTGTTCTAGCAGAGGGCGCGCGCGTCGGCGCCTTCATTTCTGGCGCCATTGGCGCCGGCCGCCCATCCCTTCAGGCAGCGCGGGGCGAAACGATCTTCTGCGCCGGCTTTTTCTTCTTGGCGGTATGGAGAAGGGCGGCGACGATCGCGGCCGGGCCGATTGCGCGATAGTGGTTGGCCAGCGCCGGCTGCTTGGCGCGGTTGGCTTCCTGCTTGGTTCGGGGCATGTCTCTCTTCCCTGGTAACATTTTCGTGTCTGCGTTTGATGGCCGATTCTGACCAAATCGTGACGCCTGCTGATCTAGCCGGCGAATGTTTCATGACTGTGCCGACATGTTTAATAAAATGTTTCAGTGCATCATTACCTGTGACCCAGCGACGGTTTTGCCGAAACTTGCGACTTGACGGCAACACAAGCCAAGGCGATAAAGCCGCCCATGAAAACGTCTTTCGCCATTTGTGGCATTTGCATTATTGGCTAGCCTCGCGCTGGTCCGGACGTTTTCGCCTCATCTCTCCCCAGATTGGACAAACGCCCCGGCCAGCAGGCTGGAGCCTGATTTGCGTTCGCGCAGGGCTGGCTTCGTCGAATTGAGTTCTGAACCGGGAAGGCACGAATGTCCGACGCATCGCAGGGCCTGCGCCTCTACAACACGCTGACGCGGACGAAAGAGGATTTCGTCCCGATCGATCCGCTGAACGTGCGCATGTATGTCTGCGGCCCGACCGTCTACGACTTTGCTCATATCGGCAATGCCAGGCCGGTGATCGTCTTCGACGTGCTGTTCCGCTTGCTGCGCCATCTCTATGGGCAGACGCACGTCACCTATGTGCGCAACATCACCGACGTAGACGACAAGATCAATGCGCGCGCTTTGCGCGATTTCGGCGGCGAGATCGCTTCCGGCACGCTGTCGTTGAATGAGGCGATCAGGCGGGTCACCGAAAAGACCGCCGACCAGTTCCACAGCGACGTGGCGGTTCTCGGCTGCCTAGAGCCGACGGTCGAGCCGCGCGCCACCGAATTCGTCGAGCCCCGTGCCGACGGCAAGGTCGACATGATCACCTTGATTCAAAGCCTGATCGAACGCGGCCATGCCTATATTGCTGCGGGCGAAGTCCTGTTCGACACGGCGTCGATGCCCGACTACGGCCAGCTGTCGAAGCGCAATCTCGACGAGCAGCAGGCCGGTGCTCGCGTCGCCGTCGACGCGCATAAGAAAAATCCCGGCGATTTTGTCCTCTGGAAGTTGTCGTCACCGGAGGAGCCGGGCTGGAATTCGCCATGGGGCAGGGGTCGGCCGGGCTGGCACATCGAGTGCTCGGCGATGTCGGCCGCCTATCTCGGCGAGGTCTTCGACATCCATGGCGGCGGCCTCGACCTGATCTTCCCGCACCATGAAAACGAGATCGCCCAGTCGCGTTGCGCCCATGGCACCGAAATGATGGCCAACATCTGGATGCACAACGGCTTCCTGCAGGTCGAAGGGCAGAAAATGTCGAAGAGCCTCGGCAACTTCTACTCGATCAACGAACTCCTGGAGACCGAGACCTTCGGCGGCCGCAAATGGCCGGGCGAGGTGCTGCGGCTGGCGATGCTGATGACGCATTATCGCGAGCCGATCGACTTTTCCGTGCGCAAGCTGGAAGAGGCCGAGAACACCCTGCGAAAATGGAAGCGGGGAGCCGACCTCGCGCCGACGGCGGCGGGACAGGTGCCCGTGGAGATCATCGACGCCTTGTCGGACGATCTCGCCACCTATGCCGCCTTCCAGGTCCTGACCCAGTTGGCCGGCGAGGCAGTGGACGGCAACGATGCCGCTGCATCGCTGAAGGCGTCGCTGCTGTTCCTCGGCTTCGACGTCGCGTCGGCGAAGGTTGATGAAGGCCACGTCGGCAAGGCCATCGCCAAGCGTCTCGCGTTCATCGCCGCCAAGAACTGGGCCGAAGCCGACCGCATCCGCGACGACCTGCTGGCCCAAGGGATACAGTTGAAGGACGGCAAGGATCCGGTCACAGGCGAACGCATCACCACCTGGGAGGTAAAAAGATGATCGATCATCTCGGCATCAACGTTGCCGATTTCGACGCTTCGAAGGCTTTCTATGACAAGGCGATGGCGCCGCTTGGTGCCGCGCTGTTGTATATGGTGCCGCTGGAGTACACCGGCGGTAAAAAGGTCGGTGGCTACGGTCGCGATCGGCCGGTATTCTGGCTGCAGGAAGGCAAGGATGGTCAGAAGGCCCATCAGCACGTCGCCTTCACCGCGCGCAGCCGCGCCGAGGTCGAAGCCTTCTATGCTGCGGCGCTTGCCGCCGGCGGCAAGGACAATGGCGGGCCGGGCCTGCGCCCGCACTATCACCCGGACTACTATGGCGCCTTCGTCCTCGATCCCGACGGCAACAACGTCGAGGCCGTCTGCCATGCGCCGGAGTGATCAGCGATGAGCCTCGACAACCGACCGATCTACACCGGCGGCTGCCAGTGCGGCGCGGTGCGCTTTCGCGTTGAAGGCGCTTTGGGCGACGCTTCGGTCTGCCATTGCCGCATGTGCCAGAAGGCGTTCGGCGCGTTCTACGCGCCGCTGGTTTCGGTGCGTGGCGCCAGGCTCGACTGGACGCGCGGCGAGCCGAAATACTTCCGTTCGTCCAACCATGTCGATCGCGGTTTTTGCGCCGATTGCGGCACGCCGCTGACCTTCACCGCGCCGGACGGGGTTGGCCTCGCCATCGGTGCGTTCGACAATCCAGCGGAGATCGTGCCGCTGATTCAATGGGGGATCGAGGCAAAGCTGCCCTATGTCGACTCGATCCCGCAACTGCCGGGCGAGGACACCATGGCCGACATGTCGTCGGCCTCCTATCTGGCCGATCTCGTTTCCTACCAGCACCCCGACCACGACACCGAACAATGGCCGCCAAAGGAAAGATCATGACCGATCAGGTAAGAACCGGCGGCTGCCAGTGTGGCGCCGTGCGCTTCCGCGTTCATGGAGCGCTCGGCCGTCCGTCCATCTGCCATTGCCGCATGTGCCAGAAGCAGTTCGGCTCGTTCTTCGGCGCGCTGGTCACGGTGCCCAGAGATGGCGTCGAATGGACCCATGAAGAGCCGAGTTACTTCCAGTCGTCGGTCAACATCGATCGTGGTTTCTGCGCCCGCTGCGGCACGCCGCTGACATATCGGCAGCCCGGCGGGCTGGAAATCGCGATCGGTGCCTTCGACGACCGTTCGGACCTGGCACCGCAGATCCAGGTCAACTATGCCGCGCGGTTGCCCTGGGTGGAGACGATCTTCGATCAGCCCGTCCACCAGGATCCTGATTATTACAACAGGCAGGAATCCATCATCTCCTTCCAGCACCCAGACCATGAAACGCCGGACTGGCCGACCAAAGGTTTACAACTATGAGCAGTCAATTGCGTACGCTTTATCCCGAGATCGGGGCGTTCGATTCCGGCATGCTCGATGTCGGCGACGGCCACCAGGTCTACTGGGAGCGTTCCGGCACCAAAGGCGCCAAGCCGGCGGTGTTCCTGCATGGCGGGCCGGGCGGCACCATTTCGCCAAAACACCGGCGGCTGTTCGACCCGAAGCTCTACGATGTCATCCTGTTCGACCAGCGTGGCTGCGGAAAATCGACGCCCAACGCCTCGCTCGAAGCCAATACGACATGGCACCTGGTCGCCGACATCGAACGGCTGCGCGAAATGGCCGGCTTCGACAAATGGCTGGTGTTCGGCGGCTCCTGGGGGTCGACGCTTGCGCTCGCCTACGCCGAGACCCATCCAGAACGCGTCAGCGAACTGGTGGTGCGCGGCATCTACACGCTGACGCGTGCGGAACTGGAATGGTACTATCAGTTCGGCGTCTCGGAAATGTTCCCGGACAAATGGGAGCGCTTCCTGGCGCCGATCCCGGAGGCCGAGCGCAGCGACATGATGGCCGCCTATCGCAAGCGGCTGGTCGGCACGGATCGAAAGGCGCAGATCGAGGCGGCCCGCGCCTGGAGCCTGTGGGAAGGCGAAACGATCACGCTGTTGCCCGAGCCGGAGACAAGCGGTCCGTTTGGGCAGGACGACTATGCCGCCGCGTTCGCCCGCATCGAGAACCACTATTTCGTCCATGCCGGCTGGCTGGAAGAGGGACAATTGCTGCGCGACGCGCACAGGCTGAGCGACATCCCCGGCACCATCGTCCATGGCCGCTACGACATGCCATGCCCGGCGCGCTATGCCTGGGCGCTGCACAAGGCCTGGCCAAAGGCGGATTTCCATCTGATCGAGGGCGCCGGTCATGCTTATTCGGAGCCGGGTATCCTCGACCGGCTGATCCGCGCGACGGACAAGTTTGCAGGCAAATGACCATGACCCGCGAGCGCCTCTATCTCTTCGACACCACATTGCGCGATGGCCAGCAGACGCCGGGCATCGACTTTTCCGTCGAGGACAAGATCGCCATCGCAAAACTGCTTGACGCTTTTGGCCTCGACTATGTCGAAGGCGGCTATCCCGGCGCCAACCCGACCGACACCGCCTTCTTCCAGGAGAAGCGCACGGAGCGCGCCAAATTCGTCGCCTTCGGCATGACCAAGCGGGCAGGGGTGTCGGCGTCCAACGATCCCGGCCTAGCGTCTCTTGTGCAATCGAAATCGGATGCCATCTGCTTCGTCGCCAAGAGCTGGGACTACCACGTCCGTGTCGCGCTCGGCTGCACCAATGAGGAGAACCTCGACGCCATCAAGGCCTCCGTCGAGGCGGCGATCGCCGCCGGCAAGGAGGCATTGGTCGACTGCGAGCATTTCTTCGATGGCTTCAAGGCCAATCCCGACTATGCGCTGGCCTGCGCCAGGACCGCCTATGATGCCGGGGCGCGTTGGGTGGTGCTATGCGACACCAATGGCGGCACGCAGCCATCGGAAGTCCGCGCCATCGTCGAGAAGGTTATTTTATCAGGCATTTCAGGCGATCATCTCGGCATCCATGCCCATGACGACACCGGCCAGGCCGTGGCGAATTCCCTCGCCGCTGTCGAGGCTGGCGTGCGCCAGGTCCAGGGCACGCTCAACGGCATCGGGGAGCGCTGCGGCAACGCCAATTTGATCTCGATCGTGCCGACGCTGGCGCTAAAGCCGGCCTTCGCCGATCGTTTCGAAACTGGCATTTCGGCTGAGGCGTTGACAGGCATTTCCAGGTTGTCGCGCGCATTTGACGAACTCCTGAACCGAGCGCCAGAGGCGCAAGCGCCCTATGTCGGCGCTTCCGCCTTCGCCACCAAGGCGGGTATCCACGCATCCGCACTGGCCAAGGAGCCGGCGACCTATGAGCACGTCCCCCCCGAAACCGTCGGCAACCGCCGCCGTGTCATGGTCTCGGACCAGGGCGGCAAGGCCAATTTCCTCGCCGAGCTGAGGCGACGCGGCATCGAGGTGCCGAAGGACGATCACCGGCTCGACGCGCTGATATCCGTGGTCAAGGAGCGCGAGGCCGAGGGCTATGCCTATGAAGGCGCCGATGCCAGCTTCGAACTCCTCGCCCGCAAGATGCTGCACGGCCTGCCGGAATTCTTCAACGTCACCTCGTTCCGCTGCATGGTCGAGCGCCGCTTCGACGCCAACGGCCAGTTGAAGACGGTCTCCGAAGCGATCGTCAAGGTGGTGGTCGATGGCGAGGAGAAGATGTCGGTGGCCGAAGGGCATGGCCCGGTCAACGCGCTCGACATCGCGCTGCGCAAGGACCTCGGCAAATTCCAGGGCGAGATCGCCGACATGGAGCTGGCCGACTTCAAGGTGCGTATCCTCAATGGCGGTACCGAGGCGATCACCCGCGTTCTGATCGAATCGCATGACGGCACCGGCGCACGCTGGTGGACGGTGGGAGTTTCCGAGAACATCATCGACGCCTCGTTCCAGGCGCTGATGGATTCCATCGTCTACAAGCTGATGAAGAACCGCGAGATGGCCGGACTGGTGGCCGCCGAATAGGGTTGAACCATCAGCGAAAGTCCATTGATCCATCAGAACTTTGCGATGGTCTTGCCAAGGTGACTGGGCCATAGCGTTGGTCCATGGCCACTGAAGCAATTACCCTGGATGCAGAGTCCAAGGCCCGGCGCGGCTTTCTGCTGGCGCTCGGCGCCTATCTGCTATGGGGATTGCTGCCCTTCTACATGAAGGCGGTCGCTCATCTGCCGCTCGCGGAAGTCATTGCCCATCGCATCGTCTGGTCGGTGCCGATCGCCGCCGCCGTTCTGATCTGGGCCGGCCGCACGGCGGATTTCAAGGCGGCGCTGCGTTCGCCACGCACCATCGCCATGGCCGCGCTGACGGCGGCGCTGATCTCGGTCAACTGGGGCATCTATGTCTGGGCGATCGCGGTCGACCGCACCGTCGAAACCGCGCTCGGCTACTACATCAATCCCCTGGTCAGCGTCGTTGTCGGCGCGCTGCTGCTCGGCGAGCGGCTCGACCGGCTGCAGATCGCGGCGGTGGTGCTGGCGGCCGTCGCCGTCGCCGTGCTGACCATCGAAGGCGGCAAGCTGCCCTGGGTGTCGTTGGCACTGGCGTTTTCCTTCGCCGCCTACGGCTTCTTCCGCAAGACGCTGCCGATCGGCCCGAGCCAGGGATTTTTGCTCGAAGTCCTTCTGCTGTCGGTGCCGGCACTTGGCTACATCGTCTATCTCATCGCGACCGGACAGGACCACATCGTGTCCAACAGTGGCACGGATACGGCGTTGCTGATCGGCTGCGGTCCAGTCACATCGGTGCCGTTGTTGCTGTTCGCCTTCGGCGCCAAGCTGCTGCGGCTGTCAACCATCGGCATCATGCAATATATCGCGCCGACCATGGTGTTCCTGATCGCCGTTCTGATCTTCGACGAGCCTTTCGGCACCATCCAGGCCATCGCCTTTGCGCTGATCTGGGCGGCTTTGGCAGTCTATTCCTGGTCGATGTTGACGACAGCGCGACGCGCCGCGCCGCAGCCCGCACGGTAAGGGGGTTCGATGTACCTGCTGCATATCGCCAACAAAAATTATTCCTCATGGTCGCTGCGGCCCTGGGTGCTGATGCGCGCGCTGGATATCCCATTTGAGGAGCGGCTGACGCCATTCCCGACCGGATCGAGCTGGGATCTGTACCGTTCCTTCTCGCCGAGCGGCCGCGTGCCGTGCCTGGTCGACGACGGCTGGGCGGTCTGGGATTCGCTGGCCATCGTCGAATATCTGGCCGAACGCCACCATGGCGTGTGGCCCGTCGAAGCCAAGGCGCGCGCCTGGGCGCGCTCGGCCGCCGCCGAGATGCATTCGAGCTTCACCGCATTGCGCAGCGCCTGTCCGATGAGTTGCGGCGTGCGGGTAGAGCCGTTTCCGATGTCCGATGCGCTGAAGCAGGACCTCTTTCGCCTCGACGACCTCTGGAATGATGGTCTTGCTCGTTTCGGCGGGCCATTTCTGGCGGGCGCTCATTTCACCGCAGTAGATGCTTTCTTTGCCCCGGTGGCGTTCCGCGCACAGTCTTATGGGCTCTCCTTCGAGGGTGCGGCTGCAGCGTATCCGGCGCAGTTGCTTGCTCTGCCGGCGATGCGCGAATGGCATGCGGCTGGGCTTGCCGAGGCCTGGCGCGAGCCCGATCACGAAGCGGAAGTGGCCGCCGCCGGCACCATCATCGAGGATCTTCGCGCCACTGCGTGAAAGCTGCCGGCGGGTGCTACATCTGTCCGAGCCGCCTGACAAAGAGATAGGTCGCGCCCGCGATCACCATCGACACAGCAGTCACCACCCAAAAGCCCATTGGCGTGTCGACCAGCGGCAGGCCCCCAACGTTCATGCCGAACAGGCCTGAGATGATGGTCATCGGCAACAGCACCGCCGTCATCACCGACAGGACGTACAGCAGCCGGTTCGACTGCGTCGTCAGCTTTGCCATAAGCTCGTCCTGCAATAGCCGGGCGCGCGCCTGCAATTGCTCGCCGTCATAGTGCAGCGTCTGCGCCCGGTGTGAAAGGCGCGCGGCCATGTCGTTGATGCTGTCTGGCAGGTCGTTGCGGTGCGAATGATCAAGGTGACGGAACAGATTGGTCAGCGTCGCCATCTGCCTGTGGATCACCACCAGATGCCGGCGCGCGTCGACCAGGGATTGCCGTTCATTGTGCCATGCGTCGCAGACGATACGGTCTTCGATGCCGTCGAGACTGTCGCCGAGTGCCGCAAGTTCCGCCACCATGCCATCGAACGACTGGCCGACGACAGCCTCGATCAACTCGGCTGGCGAGCGGAACTTGCGCGATCCATTCTCGATCGCCTTGCGGATGTTGTCGACCGACTGCAGCGGTTGCTTGCGGGCGCCGACCAGCATCGTGTCATTGAGCGCGAAGCGGAAATGGCCAAGCCCGCCCGCTTCCGCCGAATAGTCATGGCGCAGGTCCGGCAGATCGCCATAGAGCCAGTCGTCCTCGAGGTCGATGTGGCAGCCATGGCTGGCGGACAGGAAAGCTTCACGCGCCGGTGCCGGCAAAGCCCGATCGGCGCCGATTTCGTGACGGGCCCGCATGTCGGAAAGCTGGTAGCTGCGCCATGTCCAGTGCGCGGCGGCGGCGTCCCTGGTTCGCACGCCCTCAGCGGTGAAGTGATAGATGAAGAACAGTCCGTGCTCGTCGGGCAGGTAGGGCGACAGATCGGTGCCTTCCGGGGCGAGAGTGATGTCCATGGGCGGTGCCAGATGCATGTTCCGAAGATGGCGCCGCACGGCGGCTGCCTGATACTGATTCCTAGCACGCGCGAAGCCGGTTTCGTGTGACGGTTTCTTGACAGCCGATCACAGTCTGTCGATCCCCCGTGTCAATCCGGGGGTGACGCCTTCGTCACCCCCGGATGTGCCCTGTCAGTGCTTCGGGCCGAAGCCGGGGTAGGGCTTGAGGGGCACGATTGCGGCAATGTCCATCATGCCGGCCTTGACCAACGGCAAGGTGGCGAGGTGGCCGCGAACCTCAGCATCATCAGCAGCCTCGAGCATCATGCCGCTGCCCGGGATGTCGCCTCGGTTCCACACCTGACGTACCGCCCCTTCGGCGTAGAGCGTGCGCCGCTGTTCGGCTTCGCCGGGCAGAAGTGGAGCGAAATCGGCATCGGTAAATTTTTCGGTGTTGCGAGCGAGAAGGGCAAAGAACTGCATGGCGGTCTCCTTTGGTTGGGATGGCCGATTATCGCTTTTGGCTGGTGAGACAGTCCAAGACTGATTAGGCTAAAGTTGAGACCCAAAGGGACTTGAGCCTTGGAGGAGAAATGTTCGACCTGCGCCAGCTCCGCTATTTCGTCACGGTCGCCGAAACCGGAAATGTCGGGCGCGCAGCCGAAATGCTGCATATTTCCCAATCGCCACTCAGCCGGCAGATCATCCAGCTCGAGGAGCAGTTGGGTGTTTCCCTCTTTGAGAGGTCGAAGCAGCGGGTCCATCTCAACGCCGAGGGCCGCGCCTTCCTCACCGAGGCCCGCGCGCTGCTGTCCAATGCGCGACGTGTGGAGGAGTTCGGCCGCAACCTGGCCAGCGGTGCCGTCGGCCGGCTCGCCATCGGTTATGTCGAAGGGGCCGTTCATGCCGGGCTTGTCGCCGGGATGCTGCGCCAGTTCCGTCGCGACCGGCCGGATTTCCACCTGCAGCTGAGAAGCCTGCGTTCGGCGGCGCAGTTGGAAGGGCTACGGCAGCGGTCGCTGGATCTGGGCTTTGTCTACTCGCCGCCACCCGATGATGATCCGGATGTCGCCGCCATGGCGCTGCGGCATGAGCCGCTGGTGCTGGCGATCCCCGAAGATGACCCACTCGTTGAAGTGCCAGAGATCGGGCCTCACCATCTTGACGGTCGCACCTGGATCACCGTCGTGCGCCAGCCGGACGACACCAATCGCGGCCAGTTCCTTGCCGCCTGCGCCAAAGCCGGCTTCTTGCCCGACATCGCCTATGAGACGGCGGACCCGCTGACCTCGCTCGGCCTTGTCAGCGCGGGTCTCGGCCTGGCGACGGTGCAAGCCAGCCTGCGTGCCGCTGCGCCGCCGCGGATCGTGTTTCGCGACCTGCCGTGGTTCGACCGCACGGTTTCACTCCATCTCGCCTGGCGGCGTCATGACCGGCGCGCGGTGATTGCCGATTTGCGGCAGGCTGCGGCGGAAGAGGGGAATAGGGGAGTAGGGGAGTAGGGCAGTAGGGCAGTAGGGGAGTAGGGCAGTAGGGCAGTAGGGCAGTAGGGCAGTAGGGCAGTAGGGCAGTAGGGCAGTAGGGCAGTAGGGCAGTAGGGCAGTAGGGCAGTAGGGCAGTAGGGCAGAGACCTCCAGGCAATTCACTTGTTGTCACATATTGCCCTACTGCCCTACTGCCTTATTCCCCTACATCTTATCGATCACCGACTGCACGCCCTCGGTCGGGGCGTCGACGGACGATCCGGCTACCATGATGGCGGCGACGATCGCTTCGGGGTCGTCGACGACCAGCGGCTTGACCCGCTGCGCGGTGTGGATGAAGCCTTCGGCGGCCATGTGATCGAGCAGCGCCAGCATCGGATCCCAAAATCCTTTGACATTGGCGAAGACGATCGGCTTGCGATGATGGCCAAGTTGTCCCCAGGTCATGATCTCGACGATCTCCTCGACCGTGCCGATGCCGCCCGGCAGTGCCACAAAGGCGTCGGATTTCTCGAACATCTTGTGCTTGCGCTCGTGCATGTTGTCGGTGATCAAGAGTTCATCGAGCCGGTCAAGCGCTGTTTCGCTCGCCTCCTTGTTGATCAGGAAGCGCGGAATGATGCCCGTCACCTTGCCGCCGGCCTTGAGCGCGCCTTCGGCGACAGCGCCCATGATGCCTTTGGTGCCGCCGCCATAGACCAGCCGCAATCCCGCTTTGGCAATTGAGCGCCCGAGCAGGTGTCCGGCCTTGATATAGATTTCATCGCGGCCCGGAGACGAGCCGCAATAGACGCAGACGGATCGAATCGTGTTCATGTCGATGATTGGTGATTGGGTCTGAAAGCGCGGTCAAGCCCCAAGGGTTAACGGCCTGGGCTTTTTCTTGTCGGTATTGCTAAAACAGGCTAGACCGGCGTTAGGTGGCTAAGGGGTAGGGAAATATGGCAATTAATCCACTGAAGGCGTTCCTGTTCGCGGCGGGTGGGACCGTTGCGGCCGCGGGAACCGCCTATGTAGCGGGCGCACTCGACCCGTATCTCAATCCCACGCCGCCGGCGCAAGTGGCGGCGCAGACGCCGCCCGCAGCGGCAAAATCGGCCGATCCCGGCACCGAAGCGCGGCTGCCCGCCGCTGAAGTCCCGGCGGCTCCCGCCGCAGTGCCCCAGGCAACGGCACCCGCCGCACCGGCCGCGGACGCGGCGGCGCCTGCTGCGACCGGTCCGGTCGCACCGTCCTTCGATGTCGTGCGCGTCGAAAGCAATGGCTCGATTGTCGTCGCCGGCAATGCGGCACCCAACGCCAAGGTCGAAATCCTCAATGGCTCGACGGTGCTTGGCTCGACGGTCGCTGGTCCCGATGGCGCCTTCGTTATCATTCTCGATGATCCGCTGAAGCCCGGCGATTATACGATCGCGCTGCGCGCGACCACCGGTGACGTCGTAACGCCCTCGGTGCAGACCGCCGTCGTGTCGGTTCCCAAGGATGCGGCCGGCCAGGTGCTGGCCATGGTCGAGGAGCCGGGCAAGCCGGCCGAATTGCTGACCGTTCCCGCACCCGAGACAAAGCTGGCTGCTCCGGCCGCCGCGCCGGCTGCTCCCACAGCCGAAGCCCCCGCAACCGCTCCGGCGCCAGCCGCCCCAGCGCCAGCCGTGGTCGACGCGGCACCGGCTCCTGCAGCGCCGGCGACGCCGCCCGCTGCAGGCGTGACCGAGCCCAAGATCGTCGTCGAGGCGGTCGAGATCGACGGCAGCAAGATCTTTGTCGCCGGCCTCGCCGATGCCGGCCGCAAGGTGCGCGCCTATGCCAACGACATCCTGCTCGGTGACGCGCAAACTTCGACGGACGGTCATTTCCTGGTCGAGGCGACGCGCGACGTTCCGGTCGGCAGCTACACAATCCATGTCGACGGCCTCGATGCCGACGGTGTGACAGTTGTGGCCCGCGCGGCCGTACCGTTCGAGCGTGAGCCCGGCGAAGCGATCGCCGCCGTGGCACCCTCGGCGCCGAAGCCCGTTCAGCCCAAGCCGGCCGCACCTACCGCCGCCGAGGCACCGGCCGCGGCCACTACGCCTGCTCCCGCCACCGAGGCTCCGGCCGTTATGGCGGAGGCGACGCCGCCAAGCGATGTGCCCGAGACGGTGGCGCCCAAGCTTGAACATGCCGACGGCGCCGTCATCATCCGCCGCAACGACACGCTGTGGCGGATCTCGCGGCGCGTCTATGGCCACGGCGTACGCTTCTCGACCATCTACCTCGCCAACCAGGACCAGATCAGTGATCCCGACCGCATCTGGCCGGGCCAGGTGTTCAAGGTCCCGGAAAAGTCGAAGGAAGGCGAAGCCGCCGACCTCAAGGCCATGGGCGAGCAGGCAACGACAGCGCCCGCCAAGACGGAGTAGGGTTTGAGCGCCGACGGTTGAGCGCAATCTCCCCCTTGTGGGAGATGCCCGGCAGGGCAGAGGAGGGCGCTGTCTCGCCAGCCTGTCGGCCAAATCCGGTCGAGCTACCTTACGGCTGCTCGTAATGCTTTGATCGTGGAAAGTCGCGATCCTTCGCGCCCCTCTCTGTCCTGCCGGACATCTCTCCCACGAGGGGGAGATTGGCGGTTCCGGCGCTCTGCCCATAGGGTTAGCTTGCCCCGTGCCCGTTCATCGTCTATCGCCGATGAACGATGGCAGAATCCCTGATGGAAACAAACGCATCATGCGGCGGTCCGGACAGCCGTGCGGTCGCCGCCCGACTTGCAGCGCTTTCCCATCCGGCGCGGATCGAAATCCTGAAACACCTATCGACGAGCAGTTCCTGCTGCTGCCGCGAGGTCGTCGACCGCTTAGATCTGGCGCAGTCCACCGTGTCACAACATCTGAAAATACTGGTCGAAGCCGGGCTGGTTCGCTTCGAGCCCGATCGCCAGCGCTCGCGCTATGCGATCGACCATGCCGCGCTCGCCGATGTCTCCGCATCGGTGGCCGCTCTCGTCAATTCCTGCTGCTCCGGCCGCTGAAATAAGAAGAAGGCACAAGAAATGGCCGAAAAAACCGTCTCCGACTCCTCGACTTTCAAGACGCTGCTCAATTTGTGGCCTTACATGTGGCCGGCGGATCGCGCCGATCTGAGAGCCCGGGTCACATGGGCGACGCTGTTGCTGGTCGTCGCCAAGCTGACGCTGGTCGCCGGTCCCTATTTCTTCAAATGGGCGACCGACGCGCTGGCCGGCGACGCCAAATCGGCGCCGCCGCTGCCGAGCTTCCTGCTGGCGCCCGTCATGCTGGTCGTCGCCTACAATGTCGTGCGCCTGGTGCAGCTTGGCTTCAATCAGTTGCGCGACGCGCTGTTTGCCCGCGTCGGCCAATATGCCGTGCGCCAGCTCGCCTTCCGTACTTTCGTTCACATGCACCAACTGTCGCTGCGCTTCCATCTCGAGCGCCGCACCGGCGGCCTGTCGCGCATCATCGAGCGCGGCACCAAGGGCATCGAGACGATCGTGCGCTTCATCATGCTCAACACGGCGCCGACCATCCTCGAATTCGCGCTGACCACGGGCATCTTCGCCTACACCTATGGCTGGAAATATGTGGTCGTCGTCGCGGTCACCGTCTGGGTCTATGTCTGGTTCACGGTCCGCGCCAGCGACTGGCGCATCTCGATCCGCCGCGACATGAACGACAGCGATACCGACGCCAACACCAAGGCAATCGACTCGCTGCTCAACTACGAGACGGTGAAATATTTCAACAATGAGGGCATGGAAGCCGAGCGCTTCGACCGCTCCATGGCACGCTACGAGGTCGCCGCGACGCGCATCTGGACCTCGCTTGGCTGGTTGAATTTCGGGCAGGGCATCATCTTCGGCCTGGGCACCGTCATCGTCATGTGCATGTCGGCGCTCGAAGTGCAGGCCGGCACGCAGACGGTCGGTGACTTCGTCTTCATCAACGCCATGCTGATGCAGCTGTCGGTGCCGCTCAATTTCATCGGCTTCATCTACCGCGAAATCCGCCAGGGGCTCACCGATATCGAGCAGATGTTCGATCTGCTGGATGTGCCGCAGGAGATCGTCGACAAGCCGGATGCCAGGCCAATCGCGGTCAGCGCCGGCAAGGTCGAGTTCCGCGACGTGCACTTCTCCTATGACCCGAACCGGAAGATCCTGAAGGGCATCAGCTTCGAGGTGCCGGCCGGCAAGACCGTCGCCATTGTCGGGCCTTCGGGTGCCGGCAAGTCGACCATCTCGCGGCTTCTGTTCCGCTTCTACGACGTGCAGGGCGGCCAGGTGCTGATCGATGGCCAGGATATCAGGGACGTGACGCAGGAGAGCCTGCGCGGGGCGATCGGCATGGTGCCGCAGGACACCGTGCTGTTCAACGACACCATCGCCTACAACATCCGCTATGGCCGCATCGGTGCCAGCGAGGAGGATATGCGCAAGGCGGCCGAACTCGCTCAGATCGGCCCGTTCATCGAGCGATTGCCTGACGGCTACAAGTCGATGGTCGGCGAACGCGGGCTAAAACTTTCGGGCGGCGAGAAGCAGCGCGTGGCAATCGCCCGCACCATTTTGAAGGCGCCGCCGATCCTGATGCTCGACGAAGCGACCTCGGCGCTCGACAGCCACACCGAACAGGAGATCCAGGCCGCGCTCGATCTGGTCAGCCGTGGCCGCACCACCATCGTCATCGCTCACCGCCTGTCGACGGTGATCACGGCCGATGAGATCATCGTGCTGCAGGACGGCCAGATCGCCGAGCGCGGCACCCATGCCGAGCTGATGCGCAAGCATGGCCTCTACGCCTCGATGTGGGACCGCCAGCGCGAGGCGACCGAGGCCGAAGAGCGGCTGCGCTTGGCTCGCGAAGGCGACGAACTTGGTGTCATCGTCCGCCGGCGCACGTCGGAGGTGAATTGAAGGTTCGGCGTGTGATCTGATTTTTGCACTTGATCTCAACTT
This sequence comes from Mesorhizobium sp. XAP4, assembly GCF_029269325.1. Classification (NCBI taxonomy): domain Bacteria; kingdom Pseudomonadati; phylum Pseudomonadota; class Alphaproteobacteria; order Hyphomicrobiales; family Phyllobacteriaceae; genus Mesorhizobium; species Mesorhizobium sp. XAP4. The sequence goes on from NZ_JARIXW010000003.1 coordinate 709,117, forward strand.
AAGTTGAGATTGTAGGCCGTTCCTGGAGCCCAAAAAACACCATGATCCAGGAACGGAGCAATCGAAATGAGCAAGATAAATCAGACTGTTAACGGCGGCAGCGTGTTCAGGGTGGACAAATTCGTCGTCCCGGCCGGCGCCCGCGAGGAGATACTCGCCAAGGTCAGGACAACGCATGAATTGCTGCGCCTGCAGCATGGCTTCGTGCAGGATTTCCTGCTCGAGCAATTCTCCGGGCCGGGCGAATTCAACCTCGTCACCATCGTCGAATGGGAAAGCCAGGCGGCCGTCGACAATGTCGTGCCGATCGTCAAGGCCGCGCACGAGCGCATCGCCTTCAACCCGCAGGAGACGATCGCCCGGCTCGGCGTTCGCGCCGACATCGCCAACTATCAGAGGGTTCCCGGGCTGTAGCAAGGCTGTTACGGCCAGCCGATGCCAGGTGCCGGCGCTTCGACGCTGAACACCTGGCCGGTGCGGGCGTCGCTGACCATATGCTCGAAGCCGCGCCATTCGGCGGCGAGAATGAACAGCGTTTTCCTGTCGGTGCCGCCCAGCATGCAGGCAAAGCAGCCGCGATCGACGGTCACTGTCTGCAGCACCTCGCCGCCTTCACGCACCCGCACGCAACGCTTGTTGGGAACATCCGCATACCAGGCCGCCCCTTCGGCATCGAGGCAGATGCCGTCGGGATAGCCGTCGAGGTCGGCCCAGACCCTTCGGTTGGCAAGGCTGCCGTCGGCGGCAATGTCGAAGGCGGTCAGCCGATTGGCATGGGATTCCGCGACAATCAGCGTCTTGTTGTCCGGGCTCACTGCCATGCCGTTGGCAAAGGCGATATTTTCCGCCACCTGCCGGACCGCGCCGTCCGGCGTGATCAACACGATGGTGCCGGGGCTGAAATGCTCGCCAGAAGCCGGCGCCGGTCCGCCGCCATTGACATAGGTGTTGCCGCGCCCGTCGACGACGATCTCGTTCCAAGGGCTTTTCGACAGGTCACGCAAATCGGCGCGAGTGACGAGGCTCCCGTCGGCCTCCTGTCGTAGCAGCAGCCCTTCGCGGCCGGAGATGACGAGCAGGCGGCCATCCGGCAGCCAGTCAATGGAGTAGGGCAGGACAGCCGGTACGGTGAGCATGACCTCGCGGTTGCCGTCGGCATCGACGGCGATAATCTCGCCGGTGCCCCAGTTGCAAAGCCACAGCCGTCCGTCATGCCAGCGCGGCGACTCGCCGAAAGCGAGACCGGCAGTGACGAGATGCGCTTGGGGGGCAGGTGGTTTCTGCATGTAGGGGACTCCTTGTTGAGTGCGTCAGCATCGCCAAATGGTCCATGATGGCGCTGTCTCACCAAGGACGGGCGAGGCAGCGGTCTGCCGACAGGCACAGAACCGATAATTTTGGTTTGGCTGCTCTTTGCTGAGTTCGCGACGAAGCCTCGAGGTCAGTTTTTGGAGTGTTCTTCAAACTATCGGTTGAAGTGTTCTTCAAAATATTGGTAAGACGCAGTGAAAATGAATTTCAAGCGCCTTTTTATCCACTTTTCCAAGTGATATTCTGCTGACAGACTCTGATCTACCGGTATTGCTTTCCTCCGGGTAAGAAGGCTTTGGAATGTTCGGAATTTTTTCGCGAAAGAAAAGGCTGCAGCAGTCGACAACGATTTCGGCGCACCAGCCGGAGCAACCGACGGCCAGTCCGCGCGTGACTTCAATTGTTGTCCCGTTTTCAGCAGTCGAGCGCGCCGCTAAGGAAAACTACGTTGCTGACCTCGTGACTGCAGTCATGGATTTCGTGACCGCAATGTTTGATCAGGGCCTCTACAAAGATCACGAAATACCGCCGTCAGCGAGGCAGTTTTTTCACGCTTACCTATACGGGATGGAAGTGGCTAATGGCGGCCATAGCCAATTTATTCACAATTACCGTGATCACCTCGATAAAGTCACCTCGGATGTGCATTTGGCTTTGGCTGGAATGCGAGCAGAAAACCATTTAGCTATTTTGAAACAGATGGTTGCTTGGGTCCGGGAACATCCCAAGGAAGCGGAGGAACAGACTGGATTCGAAGGTGGCCGCGCTGATTTCCTTGATGGACTCGACGATCTTTTTTACAAGGAGGAAGACAGCGTCCCGATGCTTGCCCGCGCAGTGGGTTGGATAGCCTCCTGGCCTGAACTGGAGATTGTCGACGATGCCGAATGCCAGGAGGCCACTCTTGACATTGTGATGGCCAACTCCAGGCGCGAACCTCGATTGCGCCATCGTTCGGTGTTCCATCTGAAAGCAGTGATGACGAGCCGACTTGAAGTGGGCATCGGGCTCGCCTGTGCAGCTTTGCCGCAGCCCGAGGTTAAGCTCGGGCTCGGCAAAGGACGGATGTTGGACATAGATGGCGAGAAGCAGATGACATTTCCGGTCGTAACCAACGCCGGCAGGGTGCGTTTGTGCGTAGTCACGCCAACGCATGCGGCTGCATACCAGTACCTGGCTGCTGATGGTACAGAACTGCAACTCGACCTCGGACCGGTCGATAGCGTTGATGAGTTACTTGGCGAAGGTGCTCCACGTGTCGGTCTGAAGCTGTCGCATGTCGGCGCTGATTCAATAGCGACAGTCATCGAACTGGCTGATGAATACGGGGCACCAGCAGCCCTCGACCTTCTTTTGCGCAGGGCTGGAATTGATACGGCAGGAGCAGTTGCTTTGCCATCGATGCTGATTCCGAGCGAGGGAGGATCGGTCGTCAGTTGGACAGTTGCTGCTGACGGTAGACTGCTGTTTTTGGTGTCCTCTCCCAACGGGAGCGCGCTCTTGAGGTCGGGCGCCGAAGATCCGCTGGCGGATGCCCATAGGCTTGAGATCGAAGAACATTTTGTGCGCGCCGAAGCCGATGGTGCCAACTGATCTGGGCTGATTGTCTCGAAATTCTGACGCCAGTGGCACAGGCATGCGAGCCGGTCGCGACCTCACGAACGCGGAGCGTTCGGCTATCCTGAGGCGACAGGCCCTTGCCCGTTCGCCCGCGCCGCCGATTGTTGCGTTGCGGCGAGGGGGGCTTTCGGCTATTGAGGCCGGACTTGAAACGGAGCCTGTTTTTAGCTGATGAGCCTTGTCGATACGGTCAAGAACGCGTTCGTACCGATCCATCGCGAAGGCTATCCCTTCATCGCGGCGTTTGGCGCGGCGACGCTTTTCCTCGGCTATTTCTCCTCGGTCCTGTTCTGGATCGGTCTGATCCTGACGGCCTGGTGCGTTTATTTCTTCCGCGATCCCGAGCGCGTCACGCCGGTCGACGACCGCTTGGTGGTCAGCCCCGCCGACGGCATCATCTCGGCGGTCGGGCCGGCCGTGCCGCCGCGCGAACTCGGCCTCGGCAATGTCGAGATGACCCGCATCTCGGTGTTCATGAATGTCTTTTCCTGTCACGTGAACCGCGCCCCGGTACGCGGTCGTATCGTCAGGATCGAACACCGGCCCGGAAAATTCCTCAACGCCGAACTCGACAAGGCCAGCACCGAGAACGAGCGCAACGGCCTGGTCATCGAAAGCCCCAACGGCACGATCGCCGCCGTCCAGATCGCCGGCCTGGTGGCGCGGCGGATCGTCTGTTGGGCCGAGGCGGGCGGCTCGATCGGCACCGGCGAGCGTTTCGGCTTGATCCGCTTCGGCTCGCGCGTCGATGTCTTCCTGCCCTTGACCGCCACGCCGCGCGTTGCCGTCGGCCAGACAGCGGTCGGCGGCGAAACCGTGCTGGCCGAATTCGGCGGTGTCGCCGGCACACCCCTCGTGCGGATTTCCTGAGCCGTGGGCACGCAGTATAAGAAGTTCGAGGCCCATGCCAGCGGCGGTCCGCGCATCCGCGAGATCCCGATGCGCATGGTGCTGCCCAACCTCGTCACCGTGCTTGCCATCTGCGCCGGTCTGTCGGGCATCCGCTTCGGCTTCGAAGGCCGCTTCGAGCCGGCCGTGGTGATGGTGCTGCTGGCCGCTTTCCTCGACGGCATTGATGGCCGCTTGGCGCGGATGCTGAAGGCAACCTCCAAATTCGGCGCCCAGATGGATTCGCTGGCCGACATCGTCAATTTCGGCGTCGCCCCGGCTTTGGTGCTTTATGCCTTCCTGCTCGACCGTGCCGGCTCGCCGGGCTGGATTGCGGCCTTGCTGTTCGCCATCGCCTGCGGGCTAAGGCTCGCCCGCTTCAACGTGCTCGACGACGAGAAGGCCGACCGCCCGATATGGCAGTCCGAATATTTCGTCGGCGTGCCGGCGCCGGCTGGTGCTGTGCTGGTGATGCTGCCGCTCTATCTCTATTTCCTGCGCACAGGGCTGGAGCCCAGTCGTCCAGCGGCCTTCGTCGCCACCGGCTTTACCATACTGGTCGCCTTCCTGCTGGTCAGCCGGCTGCCGGTCTATTCCGGCAAGAGCCTGAAAATCCCGGGCGACAGGGTGTTGCCGATCATCCTGGGTGTCGTGCTCTACGTACTGCTGCTGATGACCTACCCCTGGTACACGCTGACCGCTTCGGTTGCCGGCTACCTGATCTTCCTGCCGTTCAGTGTGCGCGCCTATTCGAAACGCGCCAAGCTGGAGGGCGAGAAGGTACCGCCTTCGGATATAGGTTAGAAGGTCGGCGGAAGTGCTTGATCCGACTCAGGCCGCGACGCCGAGCCCCAGCCTGTCGATCGCCAGCTTTCGGGTCGAGACATAGTCGGTCTTGCCCGAACCCAGCACCGGGATTTCCTCGACCTTGACGATGTCGTTGGGCACCATCAGTTCGGCGGCGCCCGCTTGTTTGCCGAATCTGCGCAACTCGTCGGGATTGGCGTCGTCGGCGGTGGTGACCAGCACAATGCGCTCGCCGCGCCTCTTGTCCGGCACCGCTACCGCCGCATGGCGTTCTTCCGGCCACAACGACTGCACCAGCATCTCGACAGCACCCAGCGACACCATCTCGCCGGCGATCTTGGCGAAGCGCTTGGCGCGGCCGCGAATGGTGATGAAGCCTTCGCGGTCGACAGCGACGATGTCGCCGGTGTCGTGCCAGCCCGTCAGCGGCTGCAATTCACCGGGGCGGTCCGATGTCATATAGCCCATCATCAGGTTCGGTCCGTCGAGCCACAATTGGCCGGCATCGGAAATGCCTTCGATCGGCTCAAGCTTCATGCGCATGGCCGGCAGCAGCCGCCCGACGGTACCGTCGCGGCCATGGATTGCCGTGTTGACGGCAACCACCGGTGCCGCCTCTGTCAGCCCGAACCCTTCGATGATCTCGGCCTGGAAGCGTTCGCGATAGACGCGGCGGGTTTCCGGCTTCACCGCCTCGGCGCCGGCAACGACGAAGCGCAGGCTGGAAAAATCGCCGTCCTTGGCGGTACGCGCATAGTTGGCGAGGAACGTGTCGGTGCCGAACATAATGGTCGGTTTCACCTTGCGCGCAACCTCGGGGATGATCTTGTAGTGCAGCGGCGAGGGGTAGAGGAACAGTTTTACCCCGGTGACCAGCGGCAGGATGGTGCCGCCCGTCAGGCCGAACGAATGGAACACCGGCAGCACGTTGAGCAGGATGTCGGCGGGCGAGATGGTGATGCGCGCCTCAGCCTGCATGGCGTTGGCGTAAAGGTTCTTGTGCGACAGCACGACTGCCTTCGGCGTGCCTTCCGAGCCCGAGGTGAACAGGATCACCGCCGGCTTGGCCGCGTCCTGTCGCTGCAGCGGCCAGCGCCACAGCAAGGCGGCGGCAAGCTTGTCCGGCGCGGTGACGCTCTCCCGCACATCCTCGAGCCAGAGAAGCCTGGCGCCGCCCTTTTCGACCGCCGCGACGATATCGGCAAGGTCGGCCTTCTCGACGAACGCGCGGGACGAAATCACGGTCCTTATCACCGCCGTGCGCACGGCCGCGGTGACGCTCGCCGGCCCGGCCGTGTAGTTGATCATCGCCGCCACCCGGCCGGCCGACAGAAGGCCGGTGAGCGACAGCACGACGCCATTGGCATTGGGCAGCATCACGCCGACTGCCTCGCCCGGAGCCGTTACCGCCTCGAAGCGCCTGCCCAGGACGCGGGCGCCGATGAACAGCTTGCGGTAGCTCAGCGCGCCGGAGATCACGTCCTCGATGATGATATGCGAAGCGCCGACGCGGTCGGCGGCATCGCGCATGGCCAGGAACAGGCCACGATCGAGGTTGGTGCCGAAGAGCCGCGCCTCGGCGACACGGTCGAACAGCGCGTTGGTGTTCGAGGCCTGCTCGGGGTTGCGCGCCACCAACTCAGTGATGGTCATCGGCTCCAGCACGCTGATCGACAGTTGCGGAAACCAGTGTCGTGGCGCCTTGTCCCCAGGCGTCAGCGACACCGGCAGGCTGCGCGCGCCGCCGACGAAGATCGGCACGATCTTGGCATCGGCCTGCATGGCGATGCGGGTGACGGCACGAAACAACCGAAACGTCTTGACGTCGGGCTCGACTGCATCCGGCAGATAGACAGCGAGCCGGCCCTTGCCCTTCAGCACCCGCACCAGCCGGCGGCTGACGAAGACATGTTCGGCGTTGAAGGCGATGGTACGGCCAAGCTCGCGCCAAGGTTCGAGCCACGGCGAGCGCGCCGAGACCTCATCGAGAATATGCAGCGTGTCTTCCGGCAGCAGCGACAGCATCAGCGCCGGCTCGAAGCGCGATTGATGAGAGATGACGTAGATGACTGGGGCCTGCGCCTTGCGGGCGATCCTGATGCGGCTGTCTCCGATCCGGTAGGCAAGCTTGAACGGGACATAGAGCAGCGCCTGGGTGAAGCGTAGGCCGAGGCGGAATTTTTCCGCCACGCCAATCAGGAGCCAGGCCAGAACAAGACCCGCAAGCAGCGCCAGTGTCAGGATCATGCCGCGTCTCTCCCAACGTTTTTAGCATCTCGGCTCTTTGCGGCCGTGTCGGCCAGAACCTAGACGATGTGGGAGCAAGGTCAATGCGGAGCTTTTGCTTCCCTTGGTGCGGGAAGCTGCTTCTCACGCCGCCTGCAGCCGTCCACTGATGAAACGAAATTCCTGCGTCTTGCCGCCATAGCCGTAAGCGGCTGCCGGCACTTCATGCACGAAGGCGTAGCTCTCCTCGTGCACGCCGCCCAGCAGACGGCCGAAGGCTGCGAAGATCGCCTTCAGATAGGCCTCCAGCTCAAGCTTGGTGTTGGTGCCGTCGACCACCTTGATATCAAGCCAGAACGTGTTGGTGCCGTGCTCGGCCAGCGACTTGCCGCCGGCGAACCAGTGCTGCGGATCGACATAGGACACGGCAACTGCCGTGATCGTCGGGTCCTTGCGCAGCTGCGTCGCGGTGATTTCTGTGGCCTCCTTTGCGATGCGAGCGGAAAGCGCCGCGTCAGGTTTGCCGGTGATGCTGATGTTGATGATAGGCATTCTTCTTCTCCTTGGCTTGAGCGGCGTCCGATCGCCGTTGAAACAACCATGCCACCACCTTTTAGTCAAAAAAATCGAATTGTTTTTAAATGATACTTCGATAGTATCGAAGTATGGAAACGCTCGATCCCGATCTGCTCCGAACCTTCCTTGCTTTCGTCGACAGCGGCTCGCTGGCCCAGGCGGCTGCAAGCATCGGCCGTTCGCCCTCGGCGGTGACCGCCCAGATGCAGCGGCTGGAGGAAGTCGTCGGCGAGCCGCTGCTGGCGGCGCAAGGGCGAGGACGTGGTCTGACGCCGGCGGGTGAGGATCTCGTCGGCCACGCCAAGCGCATTCTTGCCGCCCATCGCGAGGCTTGGCTGGCGCTGAAGGGCGCCCGCGCTGCCGGGCGCGTTGCCATCGGCACGACGCAGGATTTTGCCGACAGCGGCCTGCCGGATCTGCTGCGTGCTTTCGCCGGCAGCCATCCGCGCGTCAGGATCGAACTGCGGGTCGGCCGTTCCGCCGAGTTGGCGCAGGCGCTGCAGTCTGGCGGCCTCGATCTGGCGATCGTCATGCGCCAGACGGCAGCGCCGGACGAAGTCGGCGTGCTGCGCGAGCCGATGATATGGCTATGCTCACAAAAGGGGCTGGCCACGCGGCAGGAGGAACTGCCGCTGGCGCTGCTCGATCCATATTGCGGTTTTCGCGAAGCGGCACTTGCCGCACTCGATGCCGCTGGCCGCCGCTACCGCATTGCTGCCGGCAGCGCCAGTCTGGCCGGCCTGCGCACAGCCGTGAACGCCGGTGTCGCACTGACGCTGCGAACGGCTCGCTTTGCCCATTCCGGGATTGTCGAGGCGCCGCGCCAGCTTGGCCTGCCCCAGGTGCCTTTGGCTGAGTTCGCCATCCGGCTGCGCGCCGGTGCCGATGGATCGGCAGCCGATCTGGCGACCCTGCTCAGCGGTAACCTTGCCTTGTCGGGCTGAATACCCAAAGAAACCGACCTTGCGGTCCCAAGTGGCAAAGAGAAAGCCGACCTTACGGTCGGCAAGCGGCAAAGAAAAAGCCGACCTTACGGTCGGCTTGGAGTAGGACGGGCCGAGGGGTTTGGGGGGACTTGGGGATGGCCCGTCGCAGCAATAATGCCTGACCCGGATGATGGTTCCATGACTGTGTCACTTTTTTAAGAAATATTTGACGCCATGCGTTGCGAGCGCGCCATCAGCCAATCCCGCCCCGCATGGGCGAACACTGCGGTGAGCACGACGGCGCCGCCGATCATGCTGGCGGCTGGTGCAATCTCGCCCAGGAACAGGAAGGCAAACAGGATCGCGAACGGCACTTCGGCCGAACCGAGAAGCCCGGATTCGGCCGGCGGGATGAGCCGTGCGCCCTCCGTCCACAGGATCGAGGACAGCGCGAAGGACGCGCCGAAAGTGGCGAGCAGAACGGCATCTCTCGGCGAAACCGCCAGCGGATCGGTGACGAACCAACCGAGCACGAACAACAGGAATGCCGACACCGCACCGGCCCACACCACGGGCGTGTCGCGGAAGGCGCGTACCATGATCATGTAAAGGCCGCTGCCGATGGTCATCAGCAGTGCCAGTCCGTCGCCGAACAGATTGCCGGTGCCGAAGCCGGACCAGACCATGATCGCCACGCCGCACAGCGACACTGCGGCGGCGACCATCGTCTGCAACCGGAAGGGTTCGCGCGTCAGAACCCAGGCCAGCAGCGCCGTGACGAAAGGTGCTGTGGCATAGATGACAGCGACATTGGCGACGAAGGTGAACTTGAACGCCGAGATGAAAGCGATGCTGGCCAGCGCGCCTTCCACCGCCAGCAGCCAGCCGCGCCAGCCAAGCCGCAGGTTCTCACGCCCACCGGAACGGTGACGCCGCCACAGCACATAGAGGCTGATCAGGATCGCGCCGACAAAGCCGCGCCAGCAGATGATGGTCAACGGGTCGGCGTGGATTGATTTCGTCAGCACGCCCGTCAGGCCGAAGACGGCGGCTGAGGACGACACCAGGATGATGCCGAGTGTCCGCTCCGCGGCGGTGTCGGTGGCGGCTGCAATCTCAGTCATGCCGCCAGCCTACGCCGCTTGGTCCTGACATCGTAGTGTCAGCAATGATGGCGATCCACATCACAGCCGTTTGCGGGAATGCTCGGTGCCGACGATCAGCAGGCCGGCGGCGACGATCAGCGCAGCGCCCAGGAAGACTTCGCGGCGCGGCACGTCGCCCCAGATCGCAAAGCCGAGTGCGAATGCCCACAACAGCGAGGTGTATTCCAGCGGCGCGAGAACCGAGGCCGGCGTGCGCTTCATGCCTTCGAAGAGAAGATACTGCGCCAGGCCGCCGAGTGCGCCGACGCTGGCAAGCAGCAGCAATTGCGCCAGGTTTGGCGTCTGCCACCAGAGCAGCGCCGGCACCGCCGAAAACAGCAGGAAATAGAAATTGTTGAGCAGGAGCTGGATCATCGAGCGCTCGGCAAGGGCGGTCCTGCGCAAGAGCACGATGGCGATGCCCCACAAGAAGGCGGCCGCCAGCACCAGCAGCACCGGCACGGACAGGCCGAGATGGGTCGGATCGCAAGCGATGAACACGCCGGCAAAGCCGATCAGCACCGCCAGCCAGCGCAGCATCGGCACTTTTTCGCCGAGCAGGAACACCGAAAGCACGGTGACGATGATCGGGGCCGCGTAATAAACGGTGGTCAGTTCGGCGAGCTGCAGGCTGCGCGCGGCGTTGTAGTAGCAGAGCCACGCAGCAAGCGTGAAGGCACTGCGCACCAGCATCGGCCGCACGATCGGCGAGCGCATCGTGTCGGCAAACAGCTGTCGTCCGCCGATCGCCGCGCACGCGCCCAGAATGGTGATGCTGCGGAAGAACATGATCTGCCAGACGCTCATGCCGACGACCAGCAGCTTGATCGAAGCATCCTGTGTCGAAAACAGCAGATAGGCCGCACCGGTCAGCAGGATGCCTGCAAGAACCCGCTCGCGTGTTTCGAGAATGGCGATATCGGCCATAAGGCGCGTGGGACCAAATTTGCCGGAGCGGCAGAAATGCTGTGAGGAGCGACACAAGGGAGCCGTGAATTCAACTCCCTTGGTACCAAGCTATACGGGCGAAAACCCCTGCGGCGCTACGCCAGTCCGGTGCTTATATTGGGGCACGGGTCCATGGCGAGCTGCACTGTCGCAAAGTCTATTGCGTCGCCTGATAAAGCTCCGAAGCGGCTTCTTTCAGCGCGCGCCGGCCGTCGGACCTGAAATACATCATGTGCCCGCCCTCGACGACATCGAGACGGATGGGCTTGGCATTGGCGAGCGACGGGATCTGGCTCACCAGGTAGCGCGAGGCGAGGTAAGGTGTCACCAGGTCGGTGTAGCCGTTAACGATCACGACGCCGAGCGAAGGGTTCAGCGAGCGTGCGCGCTGCAGATCGTCCATCACCCCGGCATAGCCTTGCCGCGAGGCGCCGGTCCCGTAATCCCAATTGTGGCTGATTTCGCCATTGAGCAGCCGATAGCTGACATCGGTGCGAAAATGCAGTTCGTCGCTGATATAGCCGACGAACGCCGACGTCAGCGCCGGCACGCTGCGGTCGAGCACCGGATCCGGGCCGGCGATGCGGGCGCTCTCGGGCGCGATGTCGGCCGTGCCGATCGTGGCGTCATAGGGGCTGAGCACCTTGCTGCTGGCGCGGGCGAACTCCCTTGCGAACAGGCCGGTGGGGATGCGGGCGGAGTTCCGCTGCACCAGGTCGAGCGGCAGGCCGGTGATGTCAGCCACGCGTTGGCTGGCCAGCCGCCTGCCTTGCTCCAGTCCGCTGGTGATTGCCGTGAGGTAATCGCCCATCGCATAATGTTCGACGTCTGCCAGCTTCTCCCGCAACGCGTCGCCGCTGACGCCTTCGGCGCGCAGGCGCACCGCAGCCAGTGAAGGCAGTTCGAGCGCCCAATGCAGCGGCTCGAATTCGTCGGGCTGCACCAGCGTGAACTCCAGCGCCGGGGAGATCAGCACGATGCCGTTCGGACTGATGCCGATATCTTCCTGCAACGTCCTGGAGAGCAGCGCTGCGCGGAACCCGCCATAGCTTTCGCCGGCGAGGAACAGCGGCGACCCGGTGCGGCCGTTCTGCGCGAGATAGAGCCGGATGAAGGCGCCTATCGAGCCGGCATCCTGGTTGACGCCCCAGAAGTCGCGCGTGTCCTGACCCGGTGCCTCGCGGCTATAGCCGGTTCCCACCGGATCGACGAAGACGAGATCGGTCATGTCGAGCCAGCTGTCCGGATTGTCGATCAGTCTTTGCGGTGACGGCAGGAATTCGCCGTCGGCTCCCGTCGCGATTATCCGTGGACCGAGTGCGCCGATATGCAGATAGGCGGACGCTGCTCCAGGGCCGCCGTTGAACACGAAGGTGATCGGCCGCTGCTGGTCTTTGGCCCCGCTTGCCGGCGGCTCCAGTGTGTAGGCGACGTAGAAGATCTCCGCCGTGACGTCGCCCTTGCCCGATAGCAGCGACAGGGTCGCCGCCTTTGCCTGGTAATCCAGCTTGCGCCCGGCCAGCGTGATCGAATGGTTGGTGGTCTGCGGCGGCGGCAGCAGGGATAGCACGCCGCCCGAGGGCGCCGGCCGCTCCGCCGTTTCAGCCAGGACGGGCTGCGCCAGGACGGCGAGCATCGGCAGGATAAGGCAGATCAGTTTCAATTTGACCGGCATGATGGCTCCGCGACAACGACTCCCGCATAGGTATGGCCGAGAGGGTCGAAGTCAAAGGAAATGGCTGATTTGAACTTGCAACGGCTTGCGCTAGAGCCGGATGATTTCAGGTCGATCGACCTGAAATCATCCGGCTCTAAATCAAACAGATGGAGCATGATGCCGTCCGAAAACCGCTTCACACTTTTCGGCATCATGCCTAGTATGAATTGGAATGCAGTCGAACCTTTCCCTCGATCAGTTTGGGCGCTGGAGCGGCGGTGTCGCCGCTGCGGCCGTTGCCGTGACACCCGAAGAATTGTCGGCTCGCTTCACGGCAGCGGCGAGCGAGTTGCTTGGCTCCGACCGCGCCTATGTCGGCTTTTACCGTCGCGACATCACATCCCTGACCATCGACGATGCCGGTCCCGATCGCTGGAACCGCGACTACGATGCACGACTGTATCGCCAGGATCCCTTCTTCCAGAGGTTCGCCAGCACAAGGCAGGATTTCCTGTTGCCGCTGTCGGCACTCCGCAATGGCGACTTCCAGCGCACTCCCTACTATCGCGAATTCTTCGGCCCTTCCGACAGTTTCGACGAGATCACCGGCGTGTTCAATCTAGACCGGCTGACCGCTGGCTATGTCACTTTTCTCAGGCGAAACGGGGCAGTACCGTTTGGCGAGCAGGATCTGGCGACGGCTTGCGCGGCAAGCAGCGCGACAAGGCTCATTTTGGAAAGATTGCTCCATCTGTGCCGCTTCCGGCACAAGGGGGCCGCAATCGGTGACGCTCGCTCGCGGCTGAGCAGGCGCGAGACCGAGATTGCGCGGCATCTGGTCGATGGTGGCAACGCCAAGACGATTTCGCGATGCCTCGCCATCTCGCCCGGGACCGTCCGCAACCACATCAAGCAGATCTATCGCAAGCTCGGCGTGCACTCCCAGGTCGAGTTGCTGGCGGCCATCCGCGAAGCCGCTTGAGCCTGACGGCTTCCGCCCGGCTCTGTCTTTTTGCTTTGACGCAATTCCCAAGGGAAAGCGCTACGCGCTTTTCCCGGGAAAACCGCTGCGCACTTTTTCTGGAATTGCTCTATTGTCCCGTCACGATGCGCGTCCACATGCGGTTTTGTGATCGCAGCAGCTTTGGGTCGTTGTTGTCCACCACGAACAGCTTGGCCTTCACGGCATCAGGCGGAAAGACGCCGGGGTCGCTGGCTATGGCCTTGTCCATCAGCGGCAGGGACTCCGGTATCGCATTGGCGTAGGAGACATAGCTGGAATTGGCCGCGGCGATATCGGGCCGCAGATTGAAGTTGATCCAGGCCTGGGCGTTGTCGGGATGCGGCGCATCTTTCGGTACCGCCATCGTATCGAAGTTGATGAGCGTGCCTTCTTTGGGGATGGAATAGGCGATCTCCAGCTTCTTCACGGATTCCGCCGCACGGGTCCTTGCCTGGAGTATGTCGCCCGACCAGCCCAACACCACACAGATGTCACCGTTGGCGAGGTCGTTGATGTATTTCGACGAATGGAAATAGCGGATGTAGGGCCGCACCTTGACCAGCAGGTCCTCGACCTTGGCGAGGTCGTCGGGACTGGTCGATTTGGGGTTGATGTGAAGGTAGTTCATCGCCATCGGGATGACTTCAGCCGGCGCATCGATGATAGCTACACCGCAATCGGACAGCTTCTTGACCACATCGACGTCGAAGACCATGGCGAAGGAATCTGTCGGCCCGTCCGGCAGCCGCTGCTTCACCGCAGCGACGTTGTAGCCAATGCCGTCGGTGACCGCCATATAGGGCACTGCATGCAGGTTCTGCGGGTCGGCGCCGGCGATCAGCGCGAGGGCTTGCGGATCGATCTTCGAGTGGTTCGCAAGCTTCGATTTGTCGAGTTCCAGGAAAGCCCCTGCTTTGACCTGGTTCTTGAGGAACGGATAGGCTGAAGGGTAGACCACGTCATATCCGGAGCCGCCCGTGAGCAGCTTGGTCTCAAGCACCTCGTTGCCGTCATAGACGTCGTAACGAACCTTGATTCCCGTTTCCTTCTCGAATTTCTCGGCCGTGTCCGGCGCGATGTAGTCGGACCAGTTGTAGACGTTGACGATCTTTTCCTCGTCAGCCGAAGCCGCATTTGCGCAGACGCCGCAGGCAAGCAGGGTTGAGAAGATCAGAGCGCGCATAAATGTCCTCCGTTTTCGCTATGTGTTCTCGGCATGCTCCGTCCCTCAACGTCGTTGCGGGGCATAGACCGGCAAGGTGATGCAGGCGACATTGCCGCCGCCCAGCAGGATCTCTCGCGAGTTTTCGATGCCGACTATCCGGTGGTCGGGAAACAGCTTGGCCAGCGTCCGCTTGGCCTTCACATCGAGATCGCAGCCGAACTGCGGTACCACCACGACGCTGTTGCCCGGATAGTAGTTGATGTAGCTCGCCGCGATCCGGTTTCCGGCCGGTCGCGCCCAGGTCGAATCCAGCCGGTCCACGCTGTCGCTTTCTTCCGGCGTCATCTCGATCGGCATGGGGTGGGGCAGCCGGTGAACTTCCAGCGCGCGGCCCTTCGCATCACGAGCCGAACGCAGCACCTCTTCGGCTTCGCGCACGATATCGTATTGCGGGTCTTCCCGATTGTCGGTCCAGCTCAGCACGACCACACCGGGGCGCACGAAGCAGCAAACGTCGTCGACATGGCCGTCGGTCTCGTCGAAGGCAAAGCCGCGTGGCAGCCAGATGACGGTGTCGACACCGAGATAGTCGCCAAGCTGGCGCTCCACCTCGGCCTTGCCGAGATGAGCGTTGCGATTTCGGTTGAGCAGGCATTGCTCCGTCGTGATGAGCGTGCCCTGACCGTCGCACTGCAACCCGCCACCCTCGGCGATCAGAGGTGCGCGGTAGCGATCCATGTTCTCGATTTCGAGCACTTTTTGCGCCGCAAGGTCATCCAGGTCCCATGGCGAATAGAGGCCGCCGTCAAAACCGCCATAGGCGTTGAAGATCCAATCGACGCCACGCACGTCGCCTTGATCGTTGACGACGAAATTGGGACCGCTGTCGCGCAGCCAGGAATCGTTGGTGGACATTTCCACGACGCGCACATGACCGGGCAATCGCGCTCGGGCATTCTGCCACTGGCGAGCAGAAGCCGCCACCGTCACCGGCTCGCTTTGCGCGATCGCCGCGGCGACATCGGCGAACAGTTTTTGCGCGGGCTTGGCGCCGAGGCGCCAGGTGTCCGGCCGCTCCGGCCAGATCATCCAGCAGCCTGACTTGGGTTCGAATTCGCCGGGCGCGCGAAACCCATCCTGTTTCGGCCTTGTCGAGAGGGTTCGAGGCATCGGGGACCGCCGGGAAATGGAGTGATGACTTGCCCGGATCAGACGTTTTTGGGACCTTGTCCGTCAATGTCCCATTTGGGATATCGGTGTAGGCGGCTGGCACCTGTTGCGGAATGGCATTGCCTTCCCAAGGTGATCGGCGCAAATCTTGACCGGACGGCGCATGCCGGTGACGCAAGCAGTCGACGAAAGGGGAAAGCGGATGGATGCGACCGAACTGAAGGCCATGCAGGCGCCGCTGAAGCAGGCGTATCGTGACGACGCTTCGCAGGCCATGATCACGCTTCGCGCCAAGGGCTCGATCGACGACCAGTCGGTTGCCTGCAAGGTGGAGACGGGCAGGGCGCTCGCCATCGCCGGCCTGCATCCGGCAACAGGCGGCTCAGGCCTTGAGCTCTGCTCGGGCGACATGCTGCTGGAGGCGTTGGTCGCCTGCGCTGGGGTGACGCTGAAGGCGGTGGCGACGGCGCTCGAGTTCAAACTCGGCGCCGCCACGGTGGAGGCTGAAGGCGATCTCGATTTTCGCGGCACGCTCGGTGTCGCCAAGGATGCGCCGGTCGGCTTTCGCGCCATCCGGCTCAATTTCAACCTCGACACCGATGAGCCGCAGGAGCGGATAGACTCGCTGCTGAAGCTGACCGAGCGTTATTGCGTGGTATTCCAGACCATCAGCCAGAAGCCGGAACTGACGGTCAGCGCACGCCGCTGACGCCTACTGTGCTGACGGTTCTTCGGCGTCACCCTCGTCGGTGAAGGGCGAGGCGCTCGGCACGCATTGCACCGACCAGCCGGCCGGTGTCGGCTGCTTCTGATATTCGGTGATGGCGGCGGTGCATTGTTCGCGCTTGTCGAAGGTGCTGGGCAGCACGACCATGCCGCCTTGCGGACCGGCGATTACCAGATACCAGACCAACGCTGCTGCGGTCGTAGCCATGGGGATTTCCTTGTTCTGCCAGTTGGGCGCTTGTTGTGGGAGTCGCGGTGACCCTACCAACTCCAAGGAAATGACGAAAGCATGACCGCGGCACAGCTTCCCGCCGCCAAATCACAGCCGCGTGATGTGACGGCGGGTTTCCCAGCCCGATTTCGAAGCGCAATCGGCTCAGTTGGTGGCAAAACAATAGAACAAGCCATCGCCCCCGGTGCCCTTCAGCGCCTCTTGGCTGCAGCCGCCGCGCGAGGCGTGCGAGGAATTCCAGGATTTGGCGGCTGCCGAATCGTCGAGGCCGGTACGGTCGTGATGGCCCATCATCGCGGCGCCTTCCGCCCCGCTCATCGTCCAGTCGCCGCAGGTCTGGTCGGCGATCTTGGTGCCGTCGGGCTTGGAGCCGGTCAGCACGTCGTGGCGGTTCGGCGTGTCACCGCGGCCGTTGACCACTTCGCCTTTCTCGTTGAGCGCCGTCTGCTTGGTGATGCCGTTGGCATCGCTGTGCAACGAGGCGACGTCGTCAGCGATCTTGACGCCCTTGGCGTTCACCCACGGCCCCTTGCCGATGCGGTCGCGGGCGTCAGTGTCGCTGGTCGACAGATAGGCAGCCCAACTCTTGCCGGTGACGCCGGCGGCTTCCGCCAGCGATGCGCAATGCGCGTCAGCACCCTTGAGGCCGCCGAGGTCGGCACCCTTGCCGGAACCGACACTGGTGACGAAGAAGCTCATCTTGGCATCTTGCGAGTAAGCGGCGCCCGCGGCTGCGATCAGGATGGCCGCGGTGGCGAGAAGCAGTTTGCGCATGGTGGTTCCTCCGGTTTGGGCTTCGACTACGTCGAAGAAACGTTTCCGGAGGCCTGTTTAATCCCTACGCATGTCGCTTAAAAGTGCGCAGCGGTTTTTGGGAAACCGACATGCGTCAAAAAAAGGCTCAAGTTTATTCCGGCTGCCTATAGGCGACGAAGCGATTGTGCTTGGCCTGGAAGATCAATCCGGTCTCTTTCAGGTCCGGGCTGGCCAGCGGCATGATCCGCTTGGCGATCTCGGAGGGATGCGGCAACGTCTCGGGATCTTCGCCCGGCACTGCCTGGGCACGCATGGCGGTGCGGGTGGCGCCGGGGTCAGCGGCGTTCACCCTGAGCGGCAGGCTCTGCGTCTCATGCGCCCAGGAGCGCATCATCGTCTCCACCGCGGCCTTGGATGCCGCGTAGGGTGCCCAGAAGGCGCGCGCCGAGTGCGCGGCGTTGGAAGACAGGATGATCGCGCGGCCAGCATCGGAGAGCCGCAGCAGAGGGTCGACCGAGCGGATCAGCCGCCAGGTCGAGGTGACGTTGATGGTCATCACCTTCTCGAAGGTTTTTGCTTCGACATGACCGATCGGCGAAATGACGCCGAGAACGCCGGCATTGGCGACGAGAATGTCGAGCTTGCCCCAGCGTTCGTGGATGGCGCCGCCCAGGCGGTCGATGCCGGCCATGTCGGCGAGGTCGAGCGGCACCAGTGTCGCCTGGCCGCCGGCCGCCTTGATCTGGTCGTCGAGCTCTTCCAGCCCGCCGACAGTACGAGCCACCGCAATGACATGCGCGCCGGCGGCAGCCAATTCCTTGGCAATGAAATAGCCGATGCCGCGCGAGGCGCCGGTGACGACCGCAACGCGGCCGGAAAGGTCGAGGGTCATGCGATGGATTCCGGGAATTGACTAACGCTGATGGCGGTCCGGCCTACGTCCCGCTTGTCGCCAGCAGCGACAGCGTGCGCACATTGTCGTGGCCTTCGAAGTCGAGCAGGCGGGTCGGGTACTGGCCGGTGAAGCAGGCATCGCAGAATTGCGGCTGGTCGTTGTCGCGGCTGGCCTCGCCGACCGCGCGGTAGAGCCCGTCAATGGTGAGGAAGCCAAGCGAATCGACGCGAATGAACTCGGCCATCTCCTCGATCGACATGCGCGATGCCAGGAGCTTCGATTTCTCCGGCGTGTCGACACCGTAGAAGCAGGAGGCGCGTGTCGGCGGTGAGGCGATGCGCATATGCACCTCCTTGGCGCCGGCGTCGCGCACCATCTGCACGATCTTCTGGCTGGTGGTGCCGCGCACGATGCTGTCGTCGACCAGCACCACGCGCTTGCCTTCGATCATGCGTCGGTTGGCATTGTGCTTCAGCTTGACGCCCATGTGGCGGATCGAATCGCCCGGCTGGATGAAGGTGCGGCCGACATAATGATTGCGGATGATGCCGAGCTCAAAGGGAATGCCGGCCGCCTGGCTGAAGCCGATCGCCGCCGGCGTGCCCGAGTCCGGCACCGGCACGACAATGTCGGCCTCGACCGGGCTTTCGACCGCCAGCTCGGCGCCGATACGCTTGCGCACCTCATAAACGTTGCGGCCTTCGACCGAGGAATCCGGCCGCGCGAAATAGACATATTCGAAGATGCAGAAGCGGGTCTTCTGCGGCTCGAAGGGGAACAGGCTCTCGATGCCCTTGGACGTGACGACGACCATCTCGCCGGGCTTCAGGTCGCGCACGAAACGCGCGCCGATGATGTCGAGCGCGCAGGTTTCGGAGGCCAGGATCCAGGCGCCGTCGAGATCGCCCAGCACCAGCGGCCGGATGCCGAGCGGATCGCGGCAGCCGATCATCTTCTTGGCCGTCATCGCCACCAGGGAGAAAGCGCCCTCCACCTGCCGCACCGCATCGATGAAACGCGAGTTCAAATCGCGCTCCTTGCTGGTGGCGACGAGGTGCAAAAGCGTCTCGGTATCGGAGGTGGAGGAGAAGATCGCGCCTTGCTTCTGCAGCGCGCGCTGCACGGTCATGGCGTTGGTCAGATTGCCGTTGTGGGCGACGGCGAAACCGCCATCGGCCAATTCGGCGAAAAAGGGCTGGATGTTGCGCATGCCGGCGCCGCCCGTGGTGGCGTAGCGCGTATGGCCAATGGCGCGGTTGCCTTGCAGGCTGTCGATGACGCGCTGCTTGGTGAAGGTGTCGCCGATCAGGCCGACATGGCGTTCGACATGGAACTGGCTGCCGTCATAGGAAACGATGCCGGCCGCTTCTTGGCCGCGATGCTGCAGCGCATGCAGGCCCAATGTAACGATGGCCGCAGCGTCCTGCCGACCGAAAATGCCGAACACACCGCATTCGTCGTGGAAATGGTCGTCGGCCTCGGCGGAAAGCACGTCGTCTGCGTCTGCCATCTTAAGCTCCGCTAAAATCGCCATATAATGCGGGTTCGCGCCGAAAGCAACGCGGGCCGTGCAGTCGTTCACACCATCGTCAGATCCTGACGCCGTTTTTCGGCGTCAGTTTGCCGGTGCCGCCGGTGCCGGAGCGGCCGGGGCGTTGTTCGCCGGTGGTGTTGCGTCATTGTCGTCAGGCGCCGGCGCGTTGGTATCGTCGCCGCCCGCCGGAGCATCCGCCGCCGGTGCGTCCGGAGCAGCTGGCGTCTCGGCGGCCGGCTGATTCGGATTGAGCTTCTTGAGGATCGCGTTTTCCGGATCCTCGGGCAGCAGGCTTTCGAGCTTGGCGCCGATTTGTTCGAGCAGCGGCCGCGATTTGGCTTCCGTGACCCAGGCTGGCGCCTTGGCGCCGGCCAGCCAGTTGAAGAACAGCAGGGCGACGGCAACGACCAGGATGCCGCGCGCGGCGCCGTAAAGGAAACCGAGCGTACGATCGAGCGCGCCGATCCGGGAATCGATGATCCAGTCGGCGAGCTTCATGGTGATGACCGAGACGACGATCAGCGCGATGATGAAAACCACGCCGGCGGCGGCCGCCATGGCGACCTTTTCATTCTCGATGTAGGGAGCGAGGTAAGGCACGACCGGCTTGTAGAAGAAGAACGCCGCCGCTGCCGCCGCTGCCCAGGAGACGACGGACAGGACTTCGCGCGAGAAGCCGCGAACCATGGCGAGCATCGCCGAAACCAGAGTGAAGCCGACGAGAATTCCGTCAAGCAGCGTAATCGGCATGTCTTTCGCCCCACTCCATGAGCCGCATTATAGCGCCGAACATCGGGCTCTGGGTCCGACGCTCTAGTCTTCTTCGTCCACGCGGCTTCGGCGTGAGCCGGCTATGCGTGCCACGAGGTCGGCAAGCTCGGTCGGCTGGAAAGAACCGGCCCCGATCCCCCCGGCCAGTTCCCCGCTGCCCGAGGGCAGAACCGCGCTTCCAAAACCCAGCTTTTCGGCTTCCTTGAGGCGCTGTTGCGCATGCGCAACCGGCCTCACGGCGCCCGAAAGGCTGATTTCGCCGAAATAGACGCAATCGGCGGGAAGGGCAAGACCGGTGAGCGAGGAAACCAGGGCGGCCGCCACTGCGAGATCTGCCGCGGGCTCCGAAATCCGGTAGCCGCCGGCGACATTGAGATAGACATCATGGCTGCCGAATCGCACCCCGCAATGGGCTTCGAGAACCGCCAGGATCATCGACAGCCGGGCGCCGTCCCAGCCTACGACGGCGCGGCGCGGCGTGCCGAGCGAGGAGGGTGCGACCAGTGCCTGGATCTCGACCAGCACCGGCCTTGTCCCTTCCATGCCGGCGAAAACCGCCGCGCCGGGCGATTTGGCGTGGCGTTCGCCAAGGAAAAGCTCGGACGGATTGGCGACCTCGCGCAGGCCCTTGTCCGACATTTCGAAGACGCCGATCTCGTCGGTCGGTCCAAAACGGTTCTTCACCGTGCGCAGGATGCGGTAGTGGTGGCCGCCTTCGCCTTCGAAGTAGAGCACGGCGTCGACCATGTGCTCGACGACGCGCGGCCCGGCAATCTGGCCTTCCTTGGTGACATGGCCGACCAGTACGATCGCCGCACCCGTGGATTTCGCATAGCGGATCATCGCCTGGGCGGCGGCGCGCACCTGGGTGACGGTTCCGGGCGCCGAATCGGCAAGGTCGGTCCACAGCGTCTGGATCGAATCCAGGATGACGAGGTCAGGCCGCTTGCCGTCGGCGATCGTCGCCAGGATGTCCTCGACATTGGTCTCGGCGGCAAGTTCCACCGGAGAGGAGGCGACGCCAAGCCGCTGCGCCCGCAGCCTGATCTGCGCGACCGCCTCTTCGCCCGAGACATAGACGATGCGGTGGCCTTTTGATGCCAGCGCCGCGGCCGCCTGGGTGAGCAGCGTCGACTTGCCGATGCCGGGATCGCCGCCGACCAGCAGCGCCGAGCCGCGCACGAAACCGCCGCCGGTGGCGCGATCGAGTTCGCCAATGCCCGAGATGATGCGTGGCGCGTCCTCGATATCGCCGGACAGCGTGGTCAGCACCACGGCGCGTCCCTTGCGGGCGTTGCGCGTGTTGGCTGGTCCTGAGCCGATGCCGCCGGACGTGCCTTCCTCGACCAGCGTGTTCCACTCGCCACAGGCATCGCATTTGCCGGCCCAGCGCTGATGCACCGATCCGCAGCTTTGGCAGATGAATTGGACGCGCGATTTGGCCATCAGATGGAAGCCACGCCGTGACAGGCTGGCGGGGCAGCGCCCCCCTTTGGCCTGCCGGCCATCTCCCCCTCGATGGGGGAGATTTGCAGCTTCAGCGCTTGCGCCTTCTTTTCAACGCCAAAAATTGGCGAAAGCGTCGATGCCATCCGATCTCCCCCCTTGAGGGGGAGATGTCCAGCAGGACAGAGGGGGGCGCCAAGGAATGGGACCTGTCTCAATAGGTCACTCGAACCTTTCCGGCAGATGATGCTCCTCGGCGAGGTCGGAGAAGCGGGTGAACTCGCCCTGGAAGGCAAGGCTGACGGTGCCGGTCGGTCCATGGCGCTGCTTGGCTATGATCACTTCGGCCTTGCCCTGGACCTCGATCATCTTCGTCTCCCAGGCGAGATGCTCGGGCGTGCCTTTCTCCGGCTCCTTGTTCTTGATGTAATATTCCTCGCGGTACACGAACAGCACGACGTCGGCGTCCTGCTCGATCGAGCCCGATTCGCGCAGGTCGGACAGCTGCGGATGTTTGTCGTCGCGGCTTTCGACCTGACGCGAGAGCTGTGAGAGCGCGATGATCGGCACGCCCAACTCCTTGCCGAGCGCCTTCAGTCCGGTGGTGATCTCGGTGATTTCCTGGACGCGGTTCTGCGACGCCTTGGCAGATGAACCCTGCATCAGCTGGATATAGTCGATGACCATCAGGTCCAGGCCGCGCTGGCGCTTGAGGCGGCGGGCGCGCGCCGCGAGCTGGGCGATCGAGATACCACCCGTCTGGTCGATGTAGAGCGGGCGCTTATGGTTCTCCTGCGTGTAGGCGACAAGCTTGCCGAAATCGGCTTCCGTCAAATCGCCGCGCCGGATTTTCGACGATGGAATCTCGGTCTGCTCGGAGATGATGCGGGTGGCCAGCTGCTCCGACGACATTTCAAGCGAGAAGAAGCCGACGACGCCGCCATTGGCCGCCTTGACGGAGCCGTCGGCCTGTTGGGCAGGCTCATAGGCGGCAGCGATGTTGTAGGCGATGTTGGTGGCCAGCGACGTCTTGCCCATGCCTGGGCGGCCGGCGATGATGATCAAATCCGAAGGCTGCAGACCACCCATGCGATGGTCGAGATCGCGCAGGCCGGTGGCAATGCCGGACAGGTGGCCATCGCGCATATAGGCCGCGCTGGCCATGTCGACGGCATTCTTCAACGCATCGGAAAAGCTTTCGAAACCGCCATCGTAGCGGCCGTTTTCGGCCAGTTCGAACAGCCGCCGCTCGGCATCCTCGATCTGTTCGCCGGGTGCCATGTCGACCGGCGCGTCATAGGCGATGTTGACCATGTCTTCGCCGACGGTGATCAGCGCGCGGCGCGTCGCAAGGTCATAGATGGCGCGGCCATAGTCGGTGGCGTTGACGACGGTCACAGCCTCGACCGCCAGCCGCACGACATATTGCGCCATCGTCATGTCGCCGACCTTCTCGTCGGCCGGCAGGAAGGTTTTCAGCGTGATCGGCGTCGCCACCTTGCCCATACGGATGAACTCGGACGCCACCTCATAGATCTTGCGGTGCAGCGGCTCGTAGAAATGGCTGGCCTTGAGGAAGTCAGAGACGCGGTAGAAGGCGTCGTTGTTGACGAGGATGGCGCCGAGCAACGCCTGCTCGGCCTCGATGTTGTTTGGCGCTTCACGATAAAGCGGTGTTTCCGCGACGCCGAATTTTCGCGCTGCCTCTGCCATGATATCCCCGATTTCAATCCCGGCCTTTCGATATCAGAACGTGATGAGTCGGTGCTGACCTTTCTGCATCACTACCCAACCAAAGAACCTTGATGCCCGTTGTTCACAGGAACAACCAATCGTCCACAGGAGAGTATTCGCGTGCCCCGATTCCAGTTGACTCGACAGGGCCCGGATCTCTATCTGACTCGTCGGAACAAAGCAAGAACAATGGCGCTCTTCATTTTGCGATGTTGTCCAGCCTGTCGCCCCAGTCCAGTCGCCGGGCCAACTTGAAGTCGGCGCCGTCGCGCTTGATGAACAAGCGCTCGGTGGCGGTGCCGTCGTCCTGGCAAAGCTTGAGCAGAACCTTGCCGGAGCCGGATTTCGGTGGCGCAAGAACTCGTGCCTGGTGTGATGTGGGGCCGTCGCGAGAAGCCGCGACGTAGATGAATTTCTCGTCTTCCCACGGCACGTCGGCATCCTTGGCCAGCCGATGCAGGCGCGAGCGGGCGACGCGGCGGGAAAAATGGCACCAGTCGGGCTGGACCAGCGGGCAGGGCGCCTGATGCGCGCAAGGCGCAAGCACATGCGCGCCCGCCTCAATCAGCTGCCGGCGCACGGCAAGGATGCGCTGCCAGCCGGCGGGGGTGCCCGGCTCGACGATCAGGAGCGTGTCGCCAGTGAGTTGCCAGAGCCGGTCAATGAGTTTCGGCAGCGATGCCGGCGCGATTTCATCGAGCACATAAGCGCACGTGACCAGATCGGCCGGCTCGATGTCAGCAAGGTCGATGGTGGCATCACCGGCCAGCCATCTGCTCTGGGCGGCAATAGTGTTGCCGGCAAGCGTCTCGCCGACCTTACGCACGGCGGCACTGGCTTCGAACAACACCGCCTGTTCGAGATCGGGCCACAGATCGGTCGCGGCCCAAAGCACCGTGCCAGGGCCGGCGCCGACATCGAGCAAGGTCCTGGGCTGAAAGGCAGGCTTGGCGTCGCTCAGCGCGTCGAGGCTGGCACGGATCGCGGCATAGGTCGCCGGCAGCCGCGTCGCCAGATAGGCCTTCACCGCCAGATCCTCGGCCATGTGCAGACGGCCGTCGCGCAACTCGGCGCGGTAGCGGTCGGACAGCGTCTTTGCCGCTTGCTTGAGTACCGCCAGCGGAACGTTTTCGAGCAGACGCTCGACACCTTGGCGAAGGGAGGCAGGCAACTCCATCTCAAGCGCCCCGCGGGATGAGAAGGATCACCGAAGCACCGGCAATGCAGAGCGCGGCACCGGCAAGATCCCAGCGGTCGGGGCGAACGCCTTCAACCAGCCACAGCCAGCCAAGCGACGCCACGATGTAGATGCCGCCATAGGCGGCGTAGGCGCGACCGGCGGCTGACGTGTCGACCAGCGCCAGCAGGAAGCCGAAGAGGGCAAGCGAGGCGAGGCCGGGAAGCAGCCAAAGCGGCGACTTCTCCAGCCGCCACCAGGCCCAGAATGAAAAGCAGCCGGCGATCTCGGCCAGAGCGGCGGCGGCATAGAGGACAAAGGTCATGAAAAAGGTCCCGCGACGGTCACGGGACCTTTTTCAGTGCCGGCGCCGGCAATGGCAAGCGGCAATGCTATTCCTGGTCGGCAACCTTGCGGCGGCGAGCCGGCTTGGCGGCCGGGCTCTTTTTGACGGGAGCCGTTTCACGATGCCCCATATCGCGCATCTCCAGCGCTTTTTCGCATTTGGCCATGTAGTCGCGTGTCATCGGCAGCGTATCGTTCTTCTTGGCGATCTGGATCTGGAAGATCACCAGATCCTGCCAGCGGAATGCGGCTTCCGAGGCCGCCAGATAGAATTCCCACATGCGGCAGAAGCGCTCGTCATAGATCGCCTTGGCCTTGTCGCGATTGGCGGCGAAGCGCTCGCCCCAGTGCTTCAGCGTGTCGGCATAGTGGAGCCGCAGGATCTCGACGTCGGTGACGACCAGGCCCGACTTCTCGATCGCAGGCATCACTTCCGACAGCGACGGGATGTAGCCGCCCGGGAAGATGTATTTGCGGATGAAGGCGCTGGTCGCCCACGGCACGCCGGAACGGCCGATCGTGTGCAACAGCATGACGCCATCCGGCTTGAGCAGCGTCGCGCTCTTGTCGAAGAAGGTGCGATAGTGGTTGACGCCGACATGCTCGAACATGCCGACCGAGACGATGCGATCGAAACGCTCATTGAGTTCGCGGTAGTCCTTCAGCTCGAAATGCACGCGGCTTTCCAGCCCTTGCGCATGCGCCCGGTCGGTGGCGACGCCATGCTGCTCGGTCGACAGCGTGACGCCTTGCACGTCGACGTCGAACGCCTTGGCGAGATAGAGGCCAAGCCCGCCCCAGCCGGAGCCGATGTCGAGCACCGTCTGGCCGGCCTTCAGCCGGAGCTTGGCGGCGATGTGGCGTTTCTTGGCGCCCTGCGCCTCGTCGAGCGTCATATCCGGCTGCTCGAAATAGGCGCAGGAATATTGCATGTCCTCGTCGAGGAAGAGCCGGTAGAGATCGCCCGACAGATCGTAGTGGCGCTGCACGTTGCGCCGCGAGCGCGAGGCGGTGTTGATCTGCTGCAGCCGGCGGAAGGCGTGGCGCAGGCCTTCGATGGCCTTCGACCAGGTGGCGTCGATGCCGCCGCTGCCCATGTTCTGGAAGGCGATGCGCATCACGCCCAGCACGCCGCCCTCGAGAATGTCGAGTTCGCCGTCCATGTAGGCTTCAGGCACCGCCAGCATCGGATCGAAGGTGATGGCGCGCTCGGCATGCGCGGTCTTGATGTGCATGTGCACCGGTTCGCCGCTGCCGTCGCCGAAAACCACCGCCGTGCCCTTGGGGCCGGTTACCCTAAGATTGCCGGTGCGCACCAAGCGGTCGAGAACGCGCTTCAACAGAATATTCATGACCAAATGTCCCCTCTCGGCCAGACAGGCTGCCTTGGCGCGTGACCGCGAAAATCGGGATCGATTTCGCCGGAGATCTTGCGCCGAACCAAAGTTGCACAGCGTGCTTTGCGCGGCCAAAGGACGCGCGACGCCATAGTCTGCAACAATATATAGGGGTTCGAAAAGTTCCATTTGGCACAAAAATGCCCGGGCGCGAGGCCCGGGCATTGGTCCAGCATGGCTGGATGACGGCAAAGTGATCGGAGCTTGGCGTCAAGTCGTGATCAGCCCCATGGCTCCAATTGCTTGCGACGTGTGATCAGGCGTTGTCTTCGTCGCCCTCGAACTCGGTGTTCGGATCGAAGAAGTTCTCCGGCCGGGCGTTGTCGTTGATGTCGTCGCCATAGATGGCTTCGGCGGTGGTCAGCGTCTCGCCCTTGGCCTGGCGCTCGGCTTCGTCGGCCGTGCGGGCGATGTTGAGCGTGACGGTGACCTCGACTTCCGGATGCAGCGCGATCGCCACATTGGTGACACCGATGGTCTTGATCGGCTGGTTGAGCAGGATCTGGTTGCGGTTGATCGAAAAACCTTCCGCCGTCAGCAGATCGGCGATGTCGCGGGTCGAAACGGAACCGTAAAGCTGACCGGTTTCGCCGGCGGAGCGAACGGCGATGAAGCTCTTGCCGTCGAGCTTTTCAGCGACCTGGGCCGCTTCCGACTTGCGCTCGAGGTTGCGGGCTTCAAGCTGGGCGCGCTGGCCTTCGAACTTCTTCTTGTTGGCTTCGTTGGCGCGCAGCGCCTTGCCCTGCGGCAGCAGGAAGTTACGGGCGAAGCCGTCCTTGACCTTGACGGTATCGCCCATCTGGCCGAGGCGGGAAACGCGTTCGAGAAGAATGACGTCCATGGATTTGTTCCTTTGGTTGGACGCCAATCGATCGATGAGATCGGCGCCGAATGTCTTGGGAACAGGTCAGGAAGCTTGAGCGCCTTTGGCGCTGGTGTCGCTGTCCTGCCTGTGCGGCAGTTAGAGGTTTTGACCTCAACCCGGGATTTGATGTTCAACCCTGCGGCGCCCGTCGCCGTGGGAGAAGAGCGGGCGGCGAACCGCCCGCATTTGAGATATTAGCGAACCACGTAGGGCAGCAGGCCGAGGAAGCGGGCGCGCTTGATCGCCTTGGCGAGTTCGCGCTGCTTCTTCTGGCTGACGGCGGTGATGCGCGACGGCACGATCTTGCCACGCTCGGAAATGTAGCGCTGCAGCAGACGCACGTCCTTGTAGTCGATCTTGGGCGCGTTGGCGCCGGAGAACGGGCAGGTCTTGCGGCGGCGATGGAACGGGCGCCGGGTCGGGATCTGATTGATGTCGACCATTATTCTGCACCCCCTTCAAAGCCTTCGCGCGGACGGCGCGGACCACGATCGGCACCGGCGTCGCCGAACGAGCGCGGCGGACGATCGCCACGGTCGCCGCGATCACGATCGCCGAACGAACGCGGACCACGATCGCCACGGTCACGGTCGCCGAAGCCGCCGCGTTCCGAGCGCTCTTCGCGCTTCTGCATCATGGCCGACGGGCCTTCCTCATGCGCCTCGACCTTGATGGTCAGGAAACGCAGCACGTCTTCGGACAGGCCCATCTGGCGCTCCATCTCGTTGAGCGCGGCCGCCGGGCAATTCAGGTCCATCAGCGTGTAGTAAGCCTTCCGGTTCTTGTTGACCCGGTAGGTGAGGGACTTCAGTCCCCAGTTCTCGACCCGGCCGACGGACCCGCCATTTGCGGAGATGACACCCTTGTACTGTTCGACAAGCGCATCGACCTGCTGCTGCGAGAGGTCCTGCCGGGCAAGAAACACATGTTCGTAAAGAGCCATTATGTCTTATGCCTTTCTTCGTTTCTCTCCCGGTTCCCGGCGGCAAAAGCCTCTGCAACTTCTCTGACCCGCAAACCCTCGAGGGGCAGGGGGAAGAAAGGAGCATGACGAGACGGTCGAGAGCGGAGACACGGGAGGCGGAAGCACTTCCGGCTTCACACGAAGGTTCTGAAAAACCTCCGGCCCTCCGTTCAGCCCCCAGCAAGGACCGGCAGATTGCGGGCGTCTATACAGCAATCCGGCCGCAAAGCAAGGGCAAGCGGCATTCCCGTGTGTCGCAGGCGACGATCGGGAGCAGCAACGGCCGGAGTCGTGGTTTCCGGCAACCACGTCTTAACCACACCAGCAGGTTGTGTGGAGTTGAAGCCTGGCCGTCAACGGTCGATTCATCATGGAAGGCGCAAAAGCCCGGACAACCGCGCAAAAGCGGCAAGCATTTCCGGGGGTAAGGATGCTTCTCAACAAATTCTGGCGCTCGAAGAGCGGCAATTTCACGCTTGTGCTGGGACTGGGTTTGCCGGTCATCCTGACGGCAGTCGCTTTCGCAACCGATGTCTCGACCCTTATGCGGGCCAAGAGCAATTTGCAGAACGCTCTCGATTCGGCAAACCTTGCTTCTTCGCACCTTGGCGATCTCGACATCACCCGCAATGACGCTTTCAACCGCTATTTCCAGGCCAACATCGTCGGTCATGGCGAGCTCGACAATGCGCAGGCGACGTTGACTGTCGACAAGGGCGTCAACTTCGTCAAGACCAAGGCGGTTGCCTCGGCGGACGTCCATCTCAACTTCGCCTTCCTGTTCGGCGACAGCAAGCACATCGTGGTCGATGCCTCGGCGGTCGAATCGAACAACCAGCTCGAAGTCGTGCTGGTGCTGGACAACACCGGCTCGATGGCCGGCGCGCGGATGACGGCGCTGAGGACGGCGACAAAATCGTTGCTCGACACGCTCGAAGCGGCGAAATCGCCAACGCGCAAGATCCGCGCCTCGCTGGTTCCTTTCGTGACGGCCGTCAACGTCAATGGCGACGGCTTCGACCCGTCCTGGATCGACATGGACGGCAAGTCCTCAACCAACGGCGTCAATTTTCCCGTCATCGACGGCAAGCGGCCGAACCACATGGCGCTTTTCAAACAGCTCAAGAAGACCGGATGGGCCGATGCCGGATGGAATGGCACCGGATGGAAAGGTTGCGTCGAGGCGCGGCCAGGCGCTTACAATATCTCCGACACGCCACCCGACCCGGCCAAGCCCGACACGCTGTTCGTGCCCTACTTTGCGCCGGATGATCCCGAAGACGCCCAGAAGCCGTCTGGCTCCTATGGCAATTCGGATAAATACTACAACAACTCCTATCTCAACGATGTCAGCGACAAAACCAGGCTTGCCCAGTCGGGCATCAACATTCTGGGCATCGATCTCAGCAACCTGCTCGGCAATCTCATCGAACTTCTGTCGCCCGATGACAGGGATGCCAGGGAAAAGATCGCCAAATATGTTGCGCCCGCCAAGGAACTCATCACCGAGATCGGCTCTCCCGTCACTGTCGGCCCCAACCGTGCGTGTCCGACCCCGGTGGTCCCCCTGACCGACGACTTCGACAAGCTGCGCAAGGCGGCCAGTCAGATGACCGAGTGGAATGGCTCGGGTACCAATGTCTCCGAGGGCCTGTCATGGGGTATGCGTGTGCTGTCGCCCGCCGCGCCCTACACCGACGGAGCGCCGTGGAAGACGCCCGGCATCAGCAAGATCGTGCTGTTGCTCACCGACGGCGAGAACGTCGTCTATGGCCAGCGAACAAGAACCGACAAAGTCGGATTACACATCCTATGGCTATCTGGCTGGCGGCCGCTTCGGATCGGACAACCAGACGACCGCTGCGCGCAATGTCGACGGCTGGACCAAAAACGTTTGCACGCAATTGAAGAACGAGGGCGTGCAGATCTACACCATGGTGCTGCAATCCGACACCGCAGCCAACCGTGCGCTTTACAGCGCCTGCGCCTCGGATCCGAGCAACTATTATGCCGTCAACGATCCGACCAAACTGCCGAACGTGTTCCTTCAGATCGCCAACAACTTCACGAAGCTGCAATTGACCAACTGAACACGCGAACCGAGACGGACCAGCAGGCTCTGAGGAAATCGCTGGCCTCAACTCGTATGCGCGGCGACAATCTTGTCGACCGTTTCGGGGAAGAAGTCGGGCGCTGCGTGGCGTTTGCCGAACATCATATCGTACTGCAGCAGGCGGAAATCGCGGATCGCCGGATCGATCTCCTTCTGCCGCGCCCAATCGGGCGTGGCCTCGCCAGCCGGCGTCAGCAGCAAATTGCGGTCGACGACACGGTAGTGTTCGCTCATCTCGCCCAGGAAGCCGGTGTAGTAGGGATGGCTGATGCCGGCCGTCTTCAGGATATGATAGGGCAGGAAGGCCGGGCTGACAGCGCCCATGTGCTCAGCCGGCCCGGTGCGGTTCGACCAGATGACCAGCGGCGTCTCATGATGCTCGAGGGCAGCCTCGGGCGACGCTTCCTTGCGCGGCGCGACATTGTCCTTCAGGAAGCCGGTTTCGACATAGACCGGCCCGAGCGGCGGCAGATGGTCGCCGAAGAAGGCGATCACGGTTGGGCGGGAGCGTGTCTTTGCCCATTCGACGAGGCGTTCGAGACCGCGATCGGCATCGGCTGAGCCTTCGGCGTAGCTGAGCAGCGATTCGCGCGCCCACTGGCTGATCGGCGCCTGCACCCTGTGCGTGGGACTGTAATAGCGGTTCGGTTCGTAGGGACCGTGGTTTTGCAGGCTGACCGCAAAGAAGAATACCGGCTCTTCGCTGGCGTCGGCCTCGCTGATGATCTCGTCGGTCATCGCGGCATCCGATGCCAGTGGCCCGCGCTTTTGCATTGGCGGCAGCGTCTCTTCCGACTTGAAATCGTTGAAGCCGAAATCGGCGTAGACCGCGCCACGGTTCCAGAACCAGTTGGTGCCCGGATGGATGGCGCGCGCCCGATAACCCTGGCTCTTGAGGAAGGTTGCCAGCGACGGCGTCGGCGTGCGCACATATTGCTGGTAGGGGATGCTGCCGGCCGGCAGGAACGCGTTGGAGAAGCCGGTCAGCGCCTCGAACTCGATATTGGCGGTCATGCCGCCGAACTCCGGCGAGAACATCGAGCCGGAGCGCAGCGCCCGCACATTGGGGATCGGATCGGGCGTGATGGTGACGCCGGGCAGCTTGGTCGGGTCCCAGAAGGACTCGCTCATGACGATGATGATGTCAGGCTTCTCGGCCGGCACCGAGGCGGTCACATCGGGCCTGGCGATCGCCGCGATCGCCTTGTCGGAATAGCCCGGCGGCGCAGAGACATGCGCCATCGGCACATTGAGCGCAAAGGCCAGCGCAAAACCGTTGGAGGCATAGTTTTCCTTCTGGTCCCACATGATCGGGATGATCTGCAACCGGTCCCTGGTCCAGGAGAACGTGGCATAGTCCATGATCGAAACGAAGAAGGCGAGCAGCGGCACTGCCAGCGTCAGCCGCGCAAGGCGTCCCTTGCGGCTGAGTGCGGGAACCTTGCGGCGCCACATCCGCCAGCCATAGACGAGCAGCGACAGGCCGGCGACGATGCCGACGACCATGGCGAGCGCGGTCATCGGCCGGTCGCGCACCAAAAGCGGCAACAGCGCAAAGATCTGGCGGGCATAGAGGAAATCGGTCGGATAGAGCGGATCGCCGAGATAATGCGACTTCTGGTGGCCGACGAAGGCAAGCGATAGCGTCAGCGGCGCGACGATCATCAGGCTCTGATGGCTGCGGCCCAGCACCGCATCGAGGCCGATCAGGATCAGCGCGAACACGACGATGGTGGTCCAGCCCGGCTTGAGCGGCTGCAGGAAGAAGGAGACCGTGCCGGCAAAGTCGCCGCGCACGATCAGTTCGATGGCAAACACCAGGACGGCGGCGATCGCCAGGCTGATCAGCCCATAGCGCACGACCGGCCATCTCCTGCCCGGCAGATAGCCGGTGGAGGGGTCGTCTTCCAGGAACTGTGGCGCGGCCTTGCCGGCGCGTTTGTAACTCTTTGCCACTTTAACTTCCCCACCCAGCGACAAGCACGTCACTCGATTGTCATGGAATTGTCACGCAAAGCTAGCGCCTGTGGCCAAAATAAGAAGAGCCAGCAAACGAATCGTGAGCGGTTTTCATCAGGAGTGATCGCCAAAAAGCCTTTCGGAACAGGCACTCGGCGGATGAAGCTGCCGTCGAGCAGGGTCGAACCGGGCTTGACTTGGCGGCCTGCCTTGCGTCACAGGCAAGAAAAACTCGTCTATCAGGCAAGCAAAACCAGCCCTTGGGAGCCCGCGCATGGCCGTTGCATTCACCTTTCCTGGACAAGGCAGCCAGGCAGTCGGCATGGGCAAGGATCTCGCCGAGGCCTGTCCCGAGGCGCGCAGAATTTTCCAGGAAGTCGACGACGCGCTCGGCGAAAACCTGTCGAAGCTGATCTGGGAAGGGCCGGAAGAGACGTTGATGCTGACCGCCAACGCGCAGCCGGCGCTGATGGCGGTGTCGCTGGCCGCGATCCGGGCGCTGGAATCGCGCGGCTTCTCGCTGAAAGGCAAGATCGCCTATGTCGCCGGTCATTCGCTGGGCGAATATTCGGCGCTCGCGGCCGCTGGCTTCGTTTCGGTTGCCGATGCCGCCAGGCTGCTGCGCATCCGCGGCAATGCCATGCAGGCGGCGGTGCCGGCCGGCGAGGGCGCCATGGCGGCGATCATCGGATTGGAACAGGCCGATGTCGAAGCAGCCTGCGCCGAGGCTGCCAAAGGCTCCGTCTGCCAGATCGCCAACGACAATGGCGGCGGCCAACTGGTCATTTCCGGCGCCAGGGCCGCGGTCGAACTGGCGGCGAAACTGTGCACTGAGAAAGGCGCCAAGCGCGCACTGATGCTGCAGGTGTCCGCGCCCTTCCATTCGGCGCTGATGGCGCCGGCCGCGAACGTCATGCGCGACGCACTCGCCGGTGTGACAAAGAATGCGCCGGTCGTTCCCGTCCTCTCCAATGTCACGGTCAGCCCGACCAGCGATCCGGACGAGATCGCCCGCCGCCTGGTCGAGCAGATAACCGGCCGCGTACGCTGGCGCGAGACCGTGGAGTGGTTCGGCGCAAATGGCGTCACCACGCTTTATGAGATTGGCGCCGGCAAGGTGCTTTCGGGATTGGCGCGGCGCATCAACCGCGACATCGCCACTGCGTCGGTCGGCTCGGCGGCTGAGGTCGAGGCGACGCTAGCAGCGCTTGCATAAAGCCCCATTTGATCCCATTCCCTGCAAAGGGGTGTTCTCTTCTCAATCAGGAGACAAAAATGTTCGAATTGACTGGCCGCAAGGCGCTCGTCACCGGCGCATCGGGAGGCATCGGCGAGGCGATCGCCCGGATGCTGCATGCGCAAGGCGCGATCGTCGGCCTGCATGGCACCCGCATCGAGAAATTGGACGCGCTGGCTAGCGAGCTTGGCGACCGGGTCAAGCTGTTCCCGGCCAATTTGTCCAACCGTGACGACGTCAAGGCGCTCGGCCAGAAAGCCGAGGCCGATCTCGAAGGCGTCGACATCCTGGTCAACAACGCCGGCATCACCAAGGACGGGCTGTTCGTGCGCATGTCGGATGCCGATTGGGACAGCGTGATCGAGGTCAATCTGACCGCCGTTTTCCGGCTCACCCGCGAACTCACCCATCCGATGATGCGCCGCCGCCATGGCCGCATCATCAACATCACCTCGGTGGTCGGCGTGACCGGCAACCCCGGCCAGACCAATTACTGCGCCTCCAAGGCCGGCATGATCGGCTTCTCCAAGTCGCTGGCGCAGGAGATCGCCACCCGCAACATCACCGTTAACTGCGTTGCACCAGGCTTCATCGAATCGGCAATGACCGACAAGCTCAACGACAAGCAGAAAGAGGCGATCATGGCGGCGATCCCGACGCGGCGCATGGGCACCAGCGTCGAAGTCGCGTCCGCCGTCGCTTATCTCGCCTCCAACGAAGCCGCCTACGTCACCGGCCAGACCATCCACGTAAATGGCGGCATGGCTATGATTTGAACGAGGTTCTGCAGCAACGCCGGCGGGTTGTGTAAAGAGACCATTTCGGCTTGGACCTCAGCTATTTTTCGTGTAATGCGACCCGCAACCCGGCGGTTCGGGCAAAAATCGGTCCGTAGTCGTTGCGTTTCCGGCAGGACCATCTTTCAGCTTGATTAGCGGCATTCTGCCCGCTAACGAAGACAGACAAACAAAAGACGAGGATGCCCAAATGAGTGACACCGCAGAGCGCGTCAAGAAGATCGTCATCGAGCACCTTGGCGTCGATGCCGACAAAGTGACGGAGCAGGCGAGCTTCATCGATGATCTGGGCGCCGACAGCCTCGACACGGTCGAACTCGTCATGGCGTTCGAAGAAGAATTCGGCGTCGAGATCCCCGACGACGCGGCCGAGACCATCCTGACCGTCGGCGATGCCGTGAAGTACATCGACAAGGCTTCGGCCTGACGCTTTCTGCAGTCATCACCGGGGAGGACCTGCGATGAGGCGTGTCGTCGTCACGGGCCTTGGCTTGCTGTCGCCGTTCGGCATGGGCTTCGAGCACAGCTGGAAGGAGCTTCTGACCGGCCGCAGCGCTGCCAAGCGCATCACCGAGTTCGAGGTGGAGGACCTTGCTTGCAAGATCGCCCACGTCATTCCGCGTGGTGACGGCAGCAATGCCACCTTCAATCCCGAGGCCGTGCTCGAGCCGAAGGAATTGCGCAAGATCGGCGACTTCATCCTGTACGGGATTGCCGCCGCCGACGAGGCGCTGAAGGATTCCGGCTGGGAACCCAAGACGCATGAAGAGCAATGCGCCACCGGCGTCCTGATCGGCTCCGGCATCGGCGGCATCGAGGGCATCGCCGAGAACGCGATGGTTCTCAAGGAGCGCGGCCCGCGCCGCATCAGCCCCTTCTTCATCCCGGGCCAGATCATCAATCTCGTCTCCGGGCAGGTTTCGATCCGGCACGGGCTGAAAGGCCCGAACCATGCCGTCGTCACGGCCTGTTCGACCGGCGCGCACGCCATTGGCGATGCTGCCCGGCTGATCATGTGGGGCGATGCCGACGTGATGGTCGCCGGTGGCGCCGAAGCGCCGGTGACGCGGCTGTCGATCGCCGGGTTCGCCGCATGCCGGGCACTGTCGACGGAACGCAATGATTCGCCGCAAACGGCGTCGCGCCCCTATGATCGCGACCGCGACGGCTTCGTCATGGGCGAGGGCGCCGGCGTTGTCGTGCTCGAGGAGCTCGAACATGCCAAAGCGCGCGGCGCCAAGATCTATGCCGAGGTGACGGGTTATGGTCTCACCGGCGACGCGCATCACATCACGGCGCCCGCCGAGGATGGCGATGGTGCCTTCCGTTGCATGACGGCAGCACTCAACCGGGCCAAGCTTACGCCTGCCGACGTCGACTACATCAACGCGCACGGCACCTCGACCATGGCCGACACGATCGAGCTCGGCGCTGTCGAGCGGCTTGTCGGCAATGCCGCATCGAAGATTTCGATGTCGTCGACCAAGTCGTCGATCGGCCATCTGCTTGGGGCGGCCGGCGCCGCCGAAGCGATCTTCTCGATCCTTGCCATCAGGGACAATGTCGCGCCGCCGACCATCAACCTCGACAACCCCGAACGCGAAACCGCGATCGACCTGGTGCCGAACAAGCCGCGCGCCCGCCAGATCGACGTGGCGCTGTCCAATTCGTTCGGCTTTGGCGGGACCAATGCGTCGCTGGTCTTCCAGCGCTACAATGGCTGATCGTCCGGCTGCCGGGCGACGCTTTGGCGTGCCGCCAATTTTGCCATATTCGCCTCTACTCTGCCGCTGGGGATTCGTTGGGCGATCAAACGGTAGGGCGAAATGAACACAAATCCGGCAGGCAACGGAGAATTCGGGCAACGGCCGGCAACATCCGGACCGATCGTGCCGAAAACGGCCAGCGAGGCGTTGCGGCCAGAGGCCGGCACGCCGCCGCCGAAGCGCTCGCGTGCGTCACGCAGCCAGGTCGTCGTGTTCATGAACTTCGTCATCTCCTCGGTGATGCTGGTGGTTCTGGCGGCCGGCGTCGCGGTCTATTTCGGCAAGCAGGAATTCACCGAGCCCGGACCCTCCGCTAATGGCGATACCTTCCTGGTCAAGCCGAACACCGGCGTCCAGGATATCGCCGACCAGCTCGAACGCCGCGGGCTGATCAGCGATGCCCGGGTATTCCGCCTTGGCGTGCGCGCCTTCGGCAATGATTCGGCGCTGAAAGCCGGCGAGTACGAGATCAAGCCCAGGGCTTCCATGCGCGATATCATGGAGCTTCTGAAGAGCGGCAAGTCGGTGATGTATTCGCTGACCATCCCTGAAGGACTGACTGTCGACCAGGCATTGCAGCGCATCGCCGAGGAGACTGCCTTGAGCGGCGACATGCCGGCAACCACGCCGCCGGAGGGCAGCCTCGCCACCGACACGCTGCGCTTCACGCGCGGCGCGACACGCCAGCAGATGGTCGACAAGCTGCTTGCGGATCAGAAGAAGCTGGTTGACGATGTCTGGCAGCGGCGCGCGCCGGACCTGCCGCTGGCCAACGTCGAGGAGTTCGTCACGCTGGCTTCGATTGTCGAGAAAGAGACGGGCAAGGGTGACGAGCGTTCACGGGTTGCCGCCGTCTTCCTGAACCGGCTTGCCAAGGGCATGCGCCTGCAATCCGATCCGACCATCATCTACGGGCTGTTCGGCGGCAAGGGAAAGCCGGCGGACCGGCCGATCTACCAGTCGGATATCCAGAAACAGACCCCCTACAACACCTATGTGATCAACGGCTTGCCGCCGACGCCGATCGCCAATCCGGGTCGTGCAGCGCTGGAGGCGGTGGCCAACCCATCGAAGACCGACGACCTCTATTTCGTCGCCGACGGCACCGGTGGGCACGTCTTTGCCGCGACGCTGGACGAGCACAACGAGAATGTCGCCCGCTATCGCGCTCTGCAGAAGAAGCAGGCGGATGACGTCGCCAAAGCCGCCAAGACGACCGGCGGCGGCGACAGCGATGCCGTCAAGCCGGCGGACGGTGGGCCGGCCGACAGTGGGCCTGCTGACGGTGCCGACGACAGCGGCGGTGACGCGGGCGCTGCCCAGTAGAATGAAGAAAGGCGTTGCCCGACAGGCGACGCCCTGACATTTGCAAGAGCGCCGCGCGTCCGATTTCGACGCGCCTGCGGCGCAGTCATTTTCAAGCCGCACTTGCTCTGTCCGGAAAGCCGGTTCGGGGCAATGTGCCAGGGACGTGTGGGCGATATGAATTTGCAGAGCATGACCGGTTTTGCACGTGCCGTCGCCGAGCACGAAGGCACTTCGATCGCCTGGGAGGTCAAGTCCGTCAACGGCAAGAGCGTCGAAGTACGGCTGCGGCTGCCGCAAGGCTTCGAGCGGTTGGAACCGGCTGTCCGGCAGATACTTCAGAAACGTTTCGCACGCGGCAATTTTCAGGCGACGCTGACCATCGGCCGTGCCGTCGGCGCGCAGGCGCAGCCGGTCGTCAACGAAGCCTTCCTGAAGGACCTGGCCGGGCTCGCCAAGCGGCTGCAGGAGCAGTTCGGCGTTGCTGCGGCGACCTCGGATGGACTGCTGTCACTGCGCGGCGTGCTCGACATTCCCGAAACTGTCGAAACCGAGGAGGCGAGGGCCGCGCTCGATGCCGCGATCATGGCCGCGCTCGAAGTGGCCTTGAACGGGCTCGAACAGGCTCGGCAGGGCGAAGGGGCCGCGCTGGCTTTGCTGCTGTCGGGCCATATCGACGCAATCGAGGCGCTGACGCTGCGGGCAGAAGTGGATCCATCCCGCGAGACCGCGGTGATCCGGGAACGCATCGCCGAGCAGGTCAGGCTGCTGATGGACGCTTCCGCCAATTTGGATGCCACCCGACTGCACATGGAGGCCGCGTTCCTGGCCACCAAGGCCGATATTCGCGAAGAGATCGACCGGCTGAAAACGCATGTCGCATCCGGCCGGGCACTGCTGGTGGGCGGCGGCGCGGTCGGTCGCAAGCTCGATTTTCTGGCACAGGAATTTAACCGCGAATCGAATACGCTGTGTTCCAAGTCGAATGCCGCCGCCATCACCGCGATCGGGCTGGACCTGAAGGCGGTGGTCGACCAGTTTCGTGAACAGATCCAGAATCTGGAGTAGCCGATGGTTGCCAAGGATTTGGGGTCCCGCATTCGCCGCCGGGGCCTGATGCTCGTCCTGTCGTCGCCGTCCGGCGCCGGCAAGTCGACGATCGCGCGCAATCTTCTGGAAAGCGATTCCAGCCTCGAACTGTCGGTCTCGGTCACCACCAGGCCGCGCCGCGGCAGCGAGATCGAAGGCGTCCACTATCATTTCCGGACGATGCGCGAATTCGAGCGGCTTCGTGATTCCGACGCGCTGCTGGAGTGGGCCGAGGTGCATGGCAATTGCTATGCGACACCGCGCGAGCCTGCCGAACTGGCGCTGTCTGAAGGGCGCGACATGCTGTTCGACATCGACTGGCAGGGCGCCCAGCAGCTCAAGGAGAAGATGCGCGCCGACATCGTCTCGATCTTCATCCTGCCGCCATCGATGAAGGAGTTGAAGGCACGGCTGAAGCGCCGCGCCGAAGACCAGGAAGCGGTGATCGAAACGCGGTTGAAAAACGCCCGCAACGAGATCGAGCACTGGAAGGAATATGATTTCGTCATCGTCAATGATGACCTCGACCGCGCCTTCGCCGAAGTGCGCGGCATCGTCGTCGCCGAGCGGCTGAGACGCGACCGCCGGCCAGGCCTGTTCGATTTCGTCTCGGGACTGTTGGACGAGAAGACGGGTTGAGGCGGTGAAGCGCCAATCTCCCCCACGAGGGGGGCAGATCGGCAGCTTCTTACACCGCGTTTGTCAACCTTACAAACTCCTCGACGCTGAGCGTCTCGGCGCGGCGTGTCGGATCGATGCCGGCGCGGTCGAGCAGGGCCTCGCCGCCGAGGCTCTTAACGCTTTGCCGCAGCATCTTGCGACGTTGGCCGAAGGCGGCTTCTGTGACGCGGCCGAGTTTCTTCACCTCGGTGGGCAGGGGCATCGGGCGCGGCACAAGATGCACCACCGAGGAGGTGACCTTTGGCGGCGGCGTGAATGCCTGTGGCGGTACGTCGAAGGCGATCCTCGCCTCCGTCCGCCAGCCGGCAAGGACCCCCAGCCGGCCATAGCTGTCGCTGCCGGCGGGAGCGACGATGCGCTCGGCCACCTCGCGCTGGAACATCAAAGTCATCGAGGTGTAGAAAGGCGGCCAGTCGCTGACGGTCAACCAGCGCACCAGCAGCTCCGTGCCGATGTTGTAGGGCAGGTTGGCCACGATCTTGACCGGGCCGCCATTGCCGGTCGCTCGACTGGCAAGGCCCGTGAAATCCGTCTTCAGCGCATCGCCCGAAACAACCTCCAGCCGGCCGGGATAGTGGTCGGACACTTCGGCAAGAGCAGCCAGGCAACGTTCGTCGCGCTCTATGGCGATCACCTGGCGCGCTCCGTTGGCAAGCAAGGCGCGGGTCAGCCCGCCGGGACCGGGGCCGACCTCGATGACGGTTGCATCGGACAAGTCGCCGGCGGTGCGGGCGATCTTGCCGGTGAGGTTGAGGTCGAGCAGGAAATTCTGGCCGAGCGCCTTCTTCGCCTGCAGCCCATGACGCTCGATCACCTCGCGCAACGGCGGCAGCCCGTCGATGCTCATGTCCGAGATCTCATGCGGCAACCGCCTTGGTGTTCGTGTCGGCCAGCCGCCGGGCAAGCTTCAGCGCCGCTATCAGGCTGTCGGGCCGCGCCACACCCTTGCCGGCGATGTCGAAGGCCGTGCCGTGGTCGGGCGAGGTGCGGATGAAGGGCAGGCCGAGCGTGACATTGACCGCCTCGTCGAAAGCCAGCGCCTTGGCCGGGATAAGCGCCTGGTCGTGATACATGCAAAGGGCCGCGTCGTAACCAGCCCGCGCCCGGGCATGGAACAATGTGTCGGCCGGCAAAGGGCCGAAAGCGTCGATGCCTTCGGCGCGCAGGATGTCGACCGCCGGGCGCACGATCCGCTCGTCCTCGAGGCCCATGGCGCCGCCTTCGCCGGCATGTGGATTGAGCCCGGCAATCGCCAGCCGTGGCCTGGCGATGCCGAAGCGGCCGGCAAGGTCGGCAGCGGTGATACGCGCGGTGGCGACGATCAGTTCGGTGGTCAGTGCCTTCGGCACCTCGGCCAGCGCTATGTGGATGGTGACGGGAACGGTGCGCAGGTCGGGTCCTGCCAGCATCATCACCGGCATCGCCTCGACGCCGCTGTGCCGAGCCGCCAGATGCGCCAGATATTCGGTGTGGCCGGGAAAGCGAAAGCCGGCATCGTAGAGCGGCTTCTTGGCGATGGGGCAGGTGACCACGGCCGAGGCTTCGCCGGCAAGGCAATCGGCGACGGCGCGGTCGATGGCCTCGATGGTGGCGGCCGCATTGGCCGGATCCGGCTGGCCGGGGCTGTCGATGCAGCCTGCAGCCAGCGGAACGATCGGCAAGGCGCGGGCAAAGACCTGCGCCGCTTGTGCCGGGGTGGCTTCGGCGATCGGCAGCGAGAGGCCGAGCAGGCGCGCCCGGGAGGCGATCAGCGCCGGATCGGCGAGCAGGTAGAAGGGGGGCAGGGCGGCAGCTTCACGCGCCATGAAGGCGGCGATGGCGATCTCCGGCCCAATGCCGGACGGATCGCCGGCGCTCAACGCGAGCGCAGTCACTGCGTTGCCCACGTCAGCGCTTGACGATGCGGGCTTTTGCCTTCAGCTCGTCGACATATTTCTTGCTGAGCGCGTCGGCATCCTTGTCGCCGCCGGAGCCTTCGGCCTGGAACGCCATCTGGGCAACCTTGTCGTCGGACACTTCGCGCGACGAGCAGATGCCGATGAATTCGACGCCGCGTTCGGTTTCGCGCGTGACGGTGGCACCGCCGACTTTGGTAGCTTTGATCTGCTCGGCCCAGTCCGGCGGCAGTTGCGGCGCCAGCACCCGGCCCAGATCGCGAACGGTGACGTCGATCAGGCCCTTGGCGAATTCGCGCGTCGTGTTGCAGCCATTGAAGCGGGCGCGCATGGCGTCGGCCTCTCGCTTGCGTTTGCCCAGCGTCGCGCTGCGTTCAGCCGCCGGCACCACGAAGATGACCTGCTGCAGCATGTATTCGGTGGCGCTCGGTTTGGCGCCGCCTTTTTCGAGCATCTTCCTGACGAGATCCTGTTCGCTGACGGCGCCGGTGCCGTCGCCGGAACGGTAGCGCGCGCTCAAGGCCTGGTTCCAGGCCATCTGGGCGCGGATGAATTCCTTGAAGTGGCTCTTGGTGACGCCCGACTTCTCCATGACGCCGTCGAGCTGGCTGAGCTGCATCTTGTTGCTCGAGGCAAAGCGCTGATACGCGGCATCGACCTGGGCGTCGCTGATGCGGATACCAAGCCGCTTGGCCTCGGCCATACGCAGCGTCTGGTCGATCATTTCCTGGCCGGCATCGCCCTTCTTGCGCTGCAGCTTCAGGAAGGCGGCGCGATGGGCGATGTCGCCGGTGGTGACAGGAATGTCGTTGACGACGTATTTGATCTCGCTGGCGAAAGCCGGCGGCGCCATTACGGTGATCGACACGGACGTCGCCGCCACGAGCAACGCGAAACCTGCTGAAAAGAGGTATTTCCTCATCGTTGGCATCCCAATTCTATCCCGGTCCCGCCCAATTTGATCTTTCCAGGTGCGCGAAATCCGTGCCAGCCCTATGCGGCGAAACGATGTCGCCGATTGTTACTGGATCGTGTCGACGGCACTGGTCGACGAGCCGAAATCGCCGAGGGTGCGGAACGACAGATTGAAGCCGATGGTCTGCGACACCTCCCTGGTGTTCAGATCGCGCGACTGCGAGTAGGTCATCAAATAAGTGAAGCAGGAATCGTTGTAGGCGAAGCCGACGCCGTCCTTGACCAGCAGGCTTTGCTGCAGGTCGTAGGTTCCTGTGCCGAAGACGCGCCAGTTTTCGGCCAGATGCGTCGATGCACCAAGCGTGACCTCGTGGCGGTCGGTGGTGAAGCCGTACAGCGGCTGGGCCTGGATGAAGGCGTATTTGGCGCTCAGCGACACAGGCAGGCCGGAATAGGCGGCCTTCACCTCGGCGCGGCGGATCTCGAAGCTCTGTTCGTCGAAACGGCCGCTGACCGAGGCCGCGAAGCCGTTGGGGCTGTTGATGCCGAACAGGCCGACATAGTCGGACTTGGTCGTGTCGAGGCCGGAGTTTGCGCCGACATTCACCAAATCCGGCGCGGCGAACGAATTCTCGCCGCCAATCTGATAGGATTGGCCGAAAATGGCATTGGTGCCCCAGCCATTGTTGTAGGAGCCGGAATAGCGGAAGCCGACATTGGCGCGCGAACCGCCTTCGACGCGGTCGTAGCCGGAGAACTTGTCGCGTTCGAACAAGGTGGTCGCATCGAAGACCATGCTTTGGGCGTCTTCGTTAGGCACTGAGAGGCCGCCGACATATTGCTCGTTCGGACGCATGAAGACCTGTGCCATCGGTTCGATGACATGGCTGGACCCGCTGGCCATGGAAAACAGCACCGGCCAACGCATCTCAAGCCCGGCGGTTGCCATGTAACGGGCAAATGACGAGCGCATGTCGTCCTGCTCGCCCAAATGCGTCGCCATTCTGTCGATCGCGTCCAGCGAAGCCGACGACGCGTTGAGGTAGTCGACGTCGCCCTGCAGCGCGAGCAACGGCGTCAGCACCAGCCCGCCATCGGTGACGAAGCTCCGCTTCCACTCGGCCTCGGCGGTGAGACGGCCCGATTCGCCTTCGATGCCGCGGACGCGCTGCGTGGGAGTGAGGGCATTGTAGGGCTCGACGAAGGTCTCATCGACATCGTCGCGGCGGATGACACGCGCGTTGACATTGAGCGATAGCTGGCCGCCGGCCACCGACGCATCAGGAATATAGGCGTAGTCGAGCGACGGCAGCACCCAGGGTTGTTGTCCGCTTCGCGCAGAGGCGTTGTCGTCAGGTGTATCTTCCTGCACATCGAAATGCATGGCGCGCACGTCGAAATAGTTGCGGCCGTTGAGACCCGTCAAGTAGACCGACGACTGGTGGACGCTGCTATTGTACTTTTCGATGCCGTAGGTGTTCGAGAAATTCTTGTCGGTCTGCAGCAGCACGTCCCAGCCGAAGTTCCAGCGTGAGTTGATGGCGAACTGCCCCTGGGTACCCATCATGCCGCGGAATTTGTTGGGATCGCCGGCGCTGCCCGAATTGACGTTGTGGCCAGAGCTGGAGGGGAAGGCAGTGGTGTCGAGGAAAGCGTCGGGATTCTGCTGGTGTATCCCGGCGATCTTCAAGCTGTACTCGCCATTGTTGAAGCGCTGACGCCACTCGGCCTCACCGAGGAAACCCTGCTTGGTATAGCCGGTGCCGGTGACGGTCAGGTCGTAGGTCGGCGCCAATGCAAGATAATAGGGGACTTTCACGCCGACGCCGAGATCGCTCTTATAGATGATGCTCGGGATCAGGAAGCCGCTCTTGCGCTTCACCGTCGGGTCGGCAATTTCGAATGCAGGCAGATAGGCAAGCGGAAAACCGAAGAACTCGAAATTCGCATTCTCGAAGCGAACCGTCTTCTTCTCGCCGTTCCAGATGATCTTCTTGGCCTTGACGCGCCAGGTCGGCGCTTTGTCCGGCTTATCCTCGCACGGCTCGCAGGCGGTGTAGACGCCATTGTGGAAGGTGGTCAGCACGCCGCCCATGCGTTCGGCGCTTTCGGCGGCGAAATAGGCCTTGTCGATGGTTTCGACCCGCAACGCGTTGACGAAGCCGTCGGCGAAGTCATCGGTGATGTCGATATGCTGCGAATTGATCTTGGTACCGTCGCT
Organism: Mesorhizobium sp. XAP4; assembly: GCF_029269325.1. NCBI lineage: Bacteria > Pseudomonadati > Pseudomonadota > Alphaproteobacteria > Hyphomicrobiales > Phyllobacteriaceae > Mesorhizobium > Mesorhizobium sp. XAP4. The sequence goes on from NZ_JARIXW010000003.1 coordinate 753,379, forward strand.
GTTGATGACTTCGACGTTACCGCTTGCGACCATTCGCTTGGTGTTGCGGTTGTACTCGACCCGCTGGGCGACAAGGCGATTGCCACCATAGTCGATCTGCACGCCGCCAACGGCGGTCACGGTCTGATTGTCGTTGTTATAGACCAGTGTATCGGCGGCCAGCAGCATTTGCGAGCCGGATGGAACCGATGTCGCCATGTCGCCGACGTCCTGCGCAAGCGCCGGTGCCGGAACGGCGTAGGCAAGCACGCACGCCAAGGCGGTCGCCGCATAGAGGCGCGCCAAACCGGCCTGCCTGTTGCTGGGCAAAAACGCCTCCCTCACTAGCCGTCTTCCTTGTATAGCAGGAAAGTCACCCCGAAGAACATAGCCACCATGACCGGTACCCAGGCGGCTACGACAGTCGGCACGAATCCCGCCACGCCGAATGCCTTCACCAGAACCGAAACGACATAAAGCAGAAAGCCAGCGATGATGCCACCCAGAATCATCGTCGCCGACTGCCCCATCCTAGCAAATCGCATTGAAACCGTTGCCGCGATCAGCGTCATGGCGACGAGAAGGAACGGCAACGCCACGAGCGAATCAAACTGCATGGCAAAGGCATTTGCCTTGAGGCCGAAGGAGCGGGCAACCTCGATCTTTCCGGGCAGGTCGTAGAAGGGGATGGTTTCCGGGCGCGCCAGCCGCTCTTGCACGAATTCGGGCTTCAGATTGGTCGGTACGCGATCAGTTGCCGATGCCTGGATCGTGCCGTTCTGGAACGTCTTGACGTCCTGCAATTCCCAATAGCCGTCGCGCAGGAAGGCACGGGCAGCATCCTTGCGCTCGACGATGTTGCCTTGCGGGTCGAGAATGAAGAATACGACATCGGCCATTTCCAGGCCCTGGTTCAGGATGGCCCGCGCACCGATGATGGTGTCCCCCGAACTGGTTTTCTGCCGGATCCAGGGCGCGGCATCGGCCGAGACCGTATTCGATTTGCCGGAACGCAGCTGGGTTTCGATCTGCTCGGACCAGGAGAATGCGTGCGCGGCGAGCGGATTGATGACGCCAACCGACAGGACGCCGAACAGCAAGGCTCCGATACAGCAGGGCAAGAGGAACTGCCAGGCGGAAACACCGGCGGAACGCGCGATGACCAGCTCGTAGCGCCGGTTCAGCGACACCAGCGTCGCCATCGCCGAGAAGAGACCGACGAACGGCACCGTCTGCAGCATGATCATCGGCATACGGAGGCCTGAAATGGCTACCGCCGTGCCGTAGGTGAAGCCGGGCAGGCCGGTGGTGCGGCCAGACAGCTCGGTGAAATCGATCAGGAACACCAGCGCCAGGAGGCCGATGAAGAACCAGATGGTGATCGTCACGTAGCGGAAGAAGAAATAGCGGCCCAGTGTCCAGCCCATCAGCCAACCCCTTGCCCTGATGCGCCGCGCCTGGACAAACGCAATTTGAAAGCATTCCAGCTGTCAGCGATGCGCGAGGCGAAGTTTGTCATCCAGTCCGCCCAGGTCACGGGCAGTTCCAGTGTCCGGTTCGAGACGATGAACCAGATCGCCACCGCGGAAGCCACGATCGGCACACCATAGACCATATAGGCATATTGCGGGATCTCGTCCGCCTTGCTGGCGGCGAAAAAGCCCAGCCAACGCACGAACAGCGATATCGTGATCGCGGTGATCAGCGGATTGACGCGCGCCTCGCGGTGCGACCGCGCATCCCCGGCGACCGCAAGCGCGATCAGCGCGAAAACCATGGAATAGGTCCATTCCGAGAACCGCTGGTTGACTTCGGCCCGGTATTCGTAGGGGCTCTGCTGATAATACTTGTCGTTGGCGCTCGGGTTGAGCAGGTACTGCGTCGTCTGGTCCTTGGGCAGGAGCGTCACCGCTGAAGCCGCCGCCATGAATGCCGACATGTCGAAGGCATAGGAGGTGAAGCGGATGACGGAGAGATCGCCGGTCAGCGTTTTGCGATGGATGACGCCGTCATTCATCATCAGCACCTTTTCACCGCCGCGTTCGATGATGCTGCCGGTCTTGGCGTAGTAGACGAGGTTGACGCCTTCTTCGCGCGAATCGGCGACGAAAATGCCGCCCAGCCGATTGTTGGGAAGGCGCTCGCCGACCTGCAGGAACAACCCGTCGTCGATCTTGCGGAAGGTGCCTTCCTGGATGATCAGCGACAACAGATCCGCGCGTGACGACGCCACCAGGGCCCGGTTCTTCTGCCGTGCGTAAGGATCGATGCCGTTGTCGACGGCAAAGGAAAAAACGGCTGCGGCGAGCGCCAGCAACATGATCGGCCGCACGATCGTCCAGCGCGAGGCCCCCGCGGCGTTGACGACGGCAAGTTCGGAATCCGAATTCATGACGCTGAGTGTCTGAGCGACCGCCACCACCAGCGCAAAAGGCACGACGATCGGGATGATGGACGGAAGGATGAGGGCGGCGACTTCGAAGAAGGTCAGCGCCGACTGGCCGCTGTCGGTGACCAGATCGATCTTTGCCAGCACCTGCGTCGTCCATACGATCGCCAGCGTCCACACAAGAGCGGCCATGAAGACCACGAAAGCGCGGCGCATGATGTAGCGTTCAACGACCTTCATGAAGGCTTTTCTCGATTTTTTCGAACGGCATCATGCCGCCGAACAAGGTAGCTGTCCGGCAGCGCCTGCACAACTGGCTCATCAGATGGTCTATCCGGGTTCTGTCCCACATCACGCCCCCCGGCTGGGCGGAGTGTCGGCGGGAATGGATAAGAAAGGGCGAACATCGATGGTTAACAACAAGTTGCGGCAAAAAGCGGGGCCGTGCCGCGACGAATCGTCATCGATTCCATAGGTCATATGGGATGCCAATTCGGCAAAGTCTTGCCAAATGCCGGAAAACGACCAAATGTCGCGCATCGTTTCGAACCGCTTCCCCAAAAGTCGCGCATTCCCTGAAAGCAGGACATGATGAATCAAAGACCGTCGATCGCCTTCGCCAAATTTTCCGGGTCCCAGAGCGCGGTGAACAAGAAGGGCACGGTCTTCGTGCTCGCGGCGGATGAGGGCGGCCTGAGCGACGTCGCCAAGGCCGGCGATCCCGGCAAGACACTGGAGCGGGCTTTTCCCGTGGCTGAGTTCACGGGCAAGTTCGCCAGCACGGTGGAAGTTCTGGCCCCGCAGGGAGCGTCGCTCGACAGACTGGTGGCGATAGGCACCGGCAAGGTGTCGGGACTGGACGAATATGCGTGGTTGAAGCTTGGCGGCACCGTTGCCGCGTCGCTGCGCAAGGCGACCGAGGTAGCGGTGATCCTCGATGTGGTCGGCGCCTCGCCGAGCGCGAAGGACGCGGCAAGTCTTGCCGCGGGCATTCTCCTGCGCAGCTATTCCTTCGACAAGTACAAGACCAGGAAGGACAAGGACGACGGCAAGGCAGAGCCGAAGAAGCCGGTCAAGGTGACCATCCACACCGCCGATCCGGCCGCTGCGAAGAAGGCCTTCGCCGATGCCGAGGCGGTGATCGACGGCGTCCTTCTGGCGCGCGACCTCGTCAACGAACCGGCAAACGTGCTTGGGCCGGTCGAGTTCGCTGCCCGCGCCAAGGAACTCGAGGCGTTAGGCGTCAAGGTAGAGATATTGGCTGAGAAGGAAATGAAGAAGCTCGGCATGGGCTCGCTGCTCGGTGTCGCGCAAGGCTCGCCACGCGGCGCCCGCATGGCGATCATGCAGTGGAACGGCGGCAAGCCGAAGGACAGCCCGATCGCCTTCGTCGGCAAGGGCGTCACTTTCGACACCGGCGGCAATTCCATAAAGCCGGCCTCGGGCATGGAGGATATGAAGGGCGACATGGGCGGCGCCGCCGCCGTTACCGGCCTGATGCATGCGCTGGCGGCCCGCAAGGCGAAAGCCAATGTCGTCGGTATCATCGGACTGGTCGAAAATGCCGTCGACGGTCATGCCCAGCGTCCCGGTGATATTGTCACTTCGATGTCGGGCCAGACCATCGAGGTGCTCAATACCGACGCCGAGGGCCGCCTCGTGCTGGCCGATGCGTTGTGGTACTGCAACGACCGCTTCCAGCCGAAATTCATGGTCAATCTGGCGACGCTGACCGGCGCCATCATGGTGGCGCTCGGCCAACATTATGCCGGCCTGTTTTCCAACAATGACGAACTGGCCGAAAAATTGTCGGTGGCGGGGCAGGCGACTCAGGAACGGCTGTGGCGCATGCCGCTCGGCGCCGAATACGACAAGCTGATCGATTCCAAGAACGCCGACATGAAGAACATCGGCGGCCGTTTTGGCGGCGCCACCATCGCGGCGCAGTTTCTGCAGCGCTTCGTCAAGGACACGCCATGGGCTCATCTCGACATAGCCGGCACGGCGATGGGGGCGCCGTCGAACGAGATCAACCAGTCGTGGGGTTCCGGTTTCGGCGTCAGGCTGCTCGACCGGCTGGTGCGCGATAACTATGAGCAGTGAACGGGTTCAATCACTATAGGCTGAAGCGATGGCCGACGTTCTGTTCTACCACCTGACCGAATCGACGCTGGAGGACGCGCTGCCAGGCCTCCTGGAGCGCAGCGTCGACCGTGGCTGGCGCGCCGTGGTGCAGACAGGCACCGAGGAACGCCGCGATGCGCTCGACCAGCATCTTTGGACCTTCCGCGACGATTCGTTCCTGGCGCACGCAACCGATCGTGAAGCTCATCCCGGCGAACAGCCGATTCTGTTGACCACCGGCGACGGCAATCCCAACGACGCCAAGATAAGGTTCCTGGTCGACGGCGCGGTGCCGCCTGACCTTGGCGGCTACGAGCGCGCGGTGTTCCTGTTCGATGGCCACGATGCCGCCCAGCTCGAGGCGGCGCGAGGACACTGGAAGGTGATGAAGAGCGCTGGCCACGACGTCACCTACTGGCAACAGACGCCAGATCGCCGCTGGGAGCGCAAGGCGTAGACCAGCCGCTTGTGGCGGATGACTCGATCCTACAGTTTTGCCTTGATCCGGTTCTGTTTCCGGGTGACGTAGTCGCCGTGTTTCAATCTCTTGAAAACATACCAGTCGCCATCCGGAGCCTTGCGCTGGTAGATTACTTTGCCAGCCTGGCGGTGCTCGAAGCAGGTCATCGAGCCCTTCACGCCCCAGGAACCGTGCCATTGCGCACGCCAGCACAGCTTGCCGCCGCCGGGAATGAACCACATGCCGTCGCCATAGCCCGACTTGCCTTTGTCGTGGGTCCAGGACTCGAACTGTCTCTGCTTGACGGCAAAGAAGCCGGCGCCCTTCTTGCCCCACAGCCACGAATGGTTCTGATAGATCTGGTAGACGCCTTCGTCAGGAACCGCTGTGGCCTCTTGAGCCTGCTCGGCGATTTTCATCGCCGTCTTGGCTGTCGCAGGAGCCTGGAAGGCAAGAACAAGAACGGAGCAGGCGAATGCCGCTCCAAGATAATTTCCCACTACCCGCTTCACGAAACTTCTCCACAGACTGATTTACGCCACGCCTCAATCCTCATCCCGAACCGCTGGTTCGGGATGGATCACGATCAAACAAGGAGATTGGAAGTCGATCCCGATCGCGTCGGGGTCGATCAGCACGATGCGTCTACGGCAGGACGTGCTGGGTCACCCTCCAGTCGGGCAGACCATAGCCACCCAGCCACGGCCACACTTCCTTCTGGTTGAAGTAGACAACCGAAGTCAGCGCCGGGAACTCCGCGTAGGATTTGCGGGAATCTTCCTGCCATTTCGAGACATAGTCCTGCTTCCCGACATAGCCGAGTTCCGCAACGACGATCGGCTTGTTGAACACTGCAACGCGGTCATAGCCGGGCTTCAGCAGCTCAGCGAAGGTGCGGTCGCGGCCGGTCTCGTCATCATCTTTTTTCTGCAGACCGAACACCGACAGGCCGATGACGTCGACATAGTCGTCGCCGGGGTAGTATTTTTCCAAACCCTCTTCGCCTTTGGGCGACCACATGTACTTGGCTGCGGGGGCAGCTTTGCGGCAGATGTCGACTTCGCGCTTGTAAGCGGAGATCCAGTCCTTGGGAGCCCAGTTGGCCCAGGTGAAGCGGCCGTTCTTGTCTTCCATTTCCTGCGCCCAGCGAATGGTCACCGGGCTCTTCATCTGTCCCACCAGGTCGCAGATCGCCTGCATGTTGGCGTCATATTTGCCGCTCAAAATGCCGTCGCGCAATTCGGGCGGGGTGATGCGCCAGTCCTTGGACCAGGTCCACGGCTCAACCGTGATCAGCAGCGAACGGCCGCGCTGCAGCGCATAGGCGTCGGCGAGTGGCAGCGTCGACAGATCGACGTCTTCCCAGGGCAGGAACAGCTCTTCGATGCTGGCGCTCTTGTCGGCGCTGAAGTCGCCGTAGGGATCGTAGGATCCGAACGCCGAGGCGGCGCTGCTCGTCTGGACGGGGTCCGTCGCGGCTACTGAGCCAGCGCCTCCTGCCGTGGGGAACGCGGCGCTTCCGCCCAATGCCAGCGCGATTGCAAGTGCTTTTACTGTGGAGTGTTTCATGTCGATCTCCCATGGCCCCAACCTCTTGCGGAAGTTAAGGCTTCGCCCGTGCGCATCGATGCTTGATCGACACGATTACCCAAAACCGATCGGCTCTATTTGGCAGAATCTGCGGGATTTCGGAGCGACCCGTTGGCGGATGTGCGAAACCTGACACAGAGCCACCCAAAAAATTATCTCTCAAGGCCCTATACAGGGGGCGCTCGAGAGAAAGTTCGCCGCGATACTCACAAATTCGCGTCAATATCCCGATATATCATCCCTGGCTAATTTAAGAGCCGGTCGCGACCAAGAGTCAAGTGCAATTAACGGTTGCTTAACCATGTGCGCGCGACATGGTTAACGCTGCTCTCAAAGTTCGATCCTTGCCGGACAGCTTTGGCCCATCGGCGAATTCTCCAGCGCTGAAAATTTGCGGCTCATCGTTCACGTGCTGGTCGGTGGAAACTGTTCCACCGGACTATCCTTAACCAGTTCTGAAGAACCGTAGTTAAGAAATAACTAATTTAGTTGACTCTAAGGATGCCTGAGCGGATTCTGCTGCTGGGTTAGGCTCATCGGCCGTCGTTTGGCTGATGCTCGGGTGGCGGCGTTAAGTGTATGAGTGTTTCCGCGGACGTGGGGATCATCGGCAGTAAGACCATGCCGAAACGGGGGCGTGGGGCAGCTCCGGGCAAGGCGGCGGAGAAGCCTCCTTTTCTGGTGCCCGTGCTGTCGGCCGCCCAGAAGCGGATCTGGAAGCTGGGACTTGCCTGCTGGTCGGTAACGTTCGGATTTTTCTGGTTCTGGTGGCTGCAGCCCGGGCACATCGAACACGTCATCCCATACATGCTGGCGACATTGACGCTCGTATGGCTGACATTCATGCCGATGTATTTTCTCTTGAACGTGCATGCGATGAAAAAGCCGTCCAGGCTTCACACGATCCCGAAGCATTCGCGTGTCGCGATGGTGGTGACCAAGGCTCCGTCAGAGCCGTTTTCCGTGGTTGCGCGAACCCTCGAGGCAATGCTGGCGCAGGACTGTCCGCATGATACCTGGCTGGCCGACGAGGACCCGTCCGAGGAAACGATTGCCTGGTGCGATGCCCATAACGTCATGATTTCGACACGGCGCGGGCGGGAAGATTATCACCGCAAGGTGTGGCCCCGCCGGACGCGCTGCAAAGAGGGAAACCTGGCCTTCTTCTACGACCACTATGGTTATGAACGCTATCACTTCGTCGCTCAGATGGACGCGGACCACGTCCCGACGCCAACCTATCTCAGGGAAATCCTGGTCGCCTTTGCCGACCCGGCGGTTGGCTATGTATCGGCGCCGAGCATATGCGACAACAATGCCGCTGAAAGCTGGTCGGCACGCGGCCGGCTGTTCCCGGAAGGGATGTTCCACGGACCTTTGCAGTCCGGCCACACGGGCGACGGAACGCCGCTCTGCATCGGCTCGCACTATGCCGTGAGAACCGCAGCGCTCAAGCAGGTCGGCGGCCTTGGCCCGGAACTGGCCGAAGATCACTCGACGTCCATGCTGTTCATTGCGGCTGGTTGGCGCGGTGTGCATGCCATAGACGCCATTGCCCATGGCGACGGCCCGCAAACCTTTGCCGATCTTGTCACGCAAGAGTTCCAGTGGTCGCGGAGCCTGATGACGATCATGCTCGAATACTCGCCCATATACCTTTCCAAGGTATCGCCACGGCTGAAATTCCAGTTCCTGTTTCGCCAGCTCTGGTATCCGCTTTTCGCCGTATTTTCGCTTCTCATGTACATCATGCCGATATACGCGCTTCTTACGGGTCAGAATTTCGCCAATGTGACGTATATTGACTTCCTTCTATACTATGCGCCGAACTCGATTTCGCTGATTGTGCTGGTGATGCTGTTGAAGTCCTTCGGGCTGTCGCGCCCACTGACCGCCAAGACGATCAGTTGGGAGGGAATGTTGTTCTCATTCTTCGCTCGTTGGCCGTGGGTGCTGGCGGGCACGCTGTCGTCGATCCGCGATTATCTGACCAAGTCGTTCGTCGATTTTCGCGTTACCCCCAAGGGCAGCGGCCCGAAAAACCTGCTGCCTGCCCGCGTTATTGTTCCCTATGTGGTGCTTGCAATGGGAGCTTCGCTGCCGGTCCTTCTTGTAGACCGCGCCTCGGACGCCACCGGCTTCTACTGGTTCGCTGCCTTCAATGCGTTCGTCTACGGATTGCTTGTGGTCGTGATCATCACCAGGCACCTCGTGGAGAACAAAATTTCGTTGCGTTGCAATGCCGCGAAACTCGCCTTGCAGGCCTCGCTCGCTGGCGTTGCGCTCTTCGTCCCGGGCGCCGCGTTCTGTGACCGCGGCCTGGAAGGCATATATGGGCTCCAGCAGGGGGCAGGCGGTGTGCGCATCGTCAGCGTGGCCTACCCGGTTTCCGGAGCCGGGCGCGGCGGGAGCGGAACCCGCACATTCCATCTTGACCCCGCCTGGAATCCGCCACGCTGACGCCGACAGGCGTCCGTGCGCAAACAACTCCCCTGAACCGCATTTGCCTTGATAGCCGGCCGGCAAGCTGTAGCAGGGCCAGGCACGATCCCAAATTAGGTCAAATTTTAATAATATCCGGTCGAGTGCCGAAAGACCGCGCTCATCATATCGTTTGCATGATATTTAATAAGTCCCCCCTAATATACAGCCCATGATGTGAGTGGCGATGGGTCACTCGCGTGGTGCGGAAAGCAAATAAGAGCAATATATCTCCGCGCTCCAGCGACTTGTATTTCATGGCAGGGGATAGCGATGAACAAAATAATGGAAAGAGGGGCAAGGCTCGGCAAGAAACATGCCTGTGCATTTGCCGCGGTTGCATTGATCTCGATGATGTCCGGTTGCCAAAGCATGGATGCCACCAAGACGAGCTCGATCGGCACCAAGCCCGTGGTTCATTCGCTCGGCCAGAGGGTGCACTACGCCAAGGACAAGCGGCTGCATCTGATCAACCGCAAACCGCTCACCAAGATGACCAACGTGACGCGTACGAGGGAGGAGGCCTATGCGGCCTTCGTGCGGCCGCAGCGGGTCGGCAGGCCGGCGACGGTGAAGGTCTCCTACAGTCTGGGCAATGGCGGCCCGCTCCTGGGTCATTCGCCCTGGATATGTGGTCCGAGCGGTTTCGGCCAGCGCGCCAGCTGCCGTTCGCGTTACTAAGCCATCAGACCTGAAGCGCGGCCGATTTGACCGCTGCCGGGTCTTTGCCGGGGGGGCGCGAGTGGAGGGCGAGAGGTTTGCGCAGACGTTGCGCTTTGCCTCTTGCCCTCCGACCGCCATGCGTTCGTTAGGCGCGGACCTCCGTGGCATTCCGATCAGGTCACGATGCTCGGCCCGGGGCGTGCCAGCCGTCATTGTCGCCGGCCGGCGGCCGTGGCCGCGCGACATAGGCCGATGCTCCGTTCGCCTCGTGATAGACGCGTGCCAGCATTTCCGCCAGCACGCCCGACGTCACCATCTGCACCCCGGCGATGAGCAGGAAGAAGCCGGTGAACAGCATCGGGCGTGTTCCGATGTCTTCGGCGAAAAACAGCTTCAGGCAAAGCAGGTAGGCAAGGATCAGCGAACCCAGCGCGCCAAGCACGATGCCGATGCCGCCGAAGAAATGTCCCGGCCGTGTGCGATAGCGCATGAAGAAGTACATGAACACCAGATCGAGCACGACCCTGAAGGTGCGCGAAATGCCGTATTTGGACTGGCCGTGGATGCGGGCGTGGTGCGTCACCACCTCCTGCGCGATGCGTCTGGGGGTCGTCACCGTGGCCAGCCATGCCGGGATGAAGCGGTGCATCTCGCCATAGAGCTTGACGCTGCGGATGACGTTGCCGCGATAGACCTTAAGGCTGCAGCCATAATCCTTGAGGCGCACCCCGGTGACGCGCGCGATCAGCGCGTTGGCGATGCGCGAGGGCAGCCTGCGCATGAAAAACCCTTCCTGCCGGTCCTTGCGCCAGCCGACCACCAGGTCGAGATCCTCGCTCAGCAGGCGGTAGACCATACGCGGAATGTCGTAGGGATCATTTTGCAGGTCGCCATCGATCGTGGCGATGACGTCGCCGCGCGCCGCGTCGATGCCGGCCTGCATCGCGGCGGTCTGCTTGTAGTTGCGCACGAGCTCGACCGCATGCACATGCGAGCCGTAATGCGCTGCAAGGCGCCTGATCTCGCTCACCGTCGCGTCGGTGCTGCCGTCATCGACCAGCACGACCTCCCAGGGCTGGTCGTAGCGTTCCATCGCCTGGTGGATCCGTGCCAGCAGCGGCTCGACGTTTTCGGCCTCGTTGTACATGGGGACGACGATGGACAGCGTATGGTTCGGCATTACCGCGCCGTCAGGCAGTCCCGAAGCAGGGATGGGCAATATGTTCATTGGGATGGCTTCCTTGCAGGTCCGACAGCCGGATTTCCCGGCAGCGTCGATTTCGAGGGAAACAGCCAGGCGATCGCACCCGTGGCGATTGCCGAGCAGAAGATGAACAGGTGCAGCGCCAGCGCCGCCTGCAAGCCATTCTTCATCGTGATTCCGGAGGTGAGCAGCGCCGCCGCTGCTCCCGCTTCATAGGTGCCGAAGCCGGCGACGCCTTGCACCGGCAGTATGGCGGCTCCTTCGGCCCCAACAACGCCTGGAAAGGCGGTCGAAAAGGATGTCCCCAGCAGCATTGCCAACAACCATCCCTGCACAGTGAGCTTCAGCGACCAGTTCGCGATCGTCCACCACCAGCCATAGCGCGAGCGTCCGGTTGCTTCGGTGAACACATCTCGGAGCTTGCCGAGCTTCGCCACGATCTTGCCGCGGCCGGCCCAGTCATGCGGCGCACGCGCCCAGCGCGGCAGGTACCAGGCGGCGGCGATCAAGACGGCTCCGCCCGCAATCCTAATCGCCGGATGCAGGCCCGGCCATACAGCCAGGGCCAGCACGCCGACGACGAAGGCGTCCTGCAGCCTGAACCACAGCAGTGAGGCGCTGGCGCGCATGATCGGTATGCCGAAGACCTGGCGCAGGAGCAGGGGAAAGGCCGTCTCGCCGCCGCGAAAGGGCACGACGTTGATCATCGCATTGTGGATCAGAATGACGCGCAGGCAGGCGCCGAAGCGGCCATGCACCTCGTCGCGGAACTCGTCGCAGACGCGCAGCGCACGCAAGACATAGGTGACGAAGAACGCGATCGTCGCCACGGCGAAGGTGCCGGGCGTGATGCGGGCAAAGGCGTCGCCGACCATGCGCCAGCGCGAGTCGCTGGCGAGCCAGGCCAGCAGGGCCAGCGTCACAATGATCGAAATCGCTCGTTTCAACAATTCCTCCGGTCGCAACCGTCGAATTCCGCCAGCCGTAGAGATATTTGACCTTGCTGGCCGGCTTGTCTCGCTTAGCTTGCTGCGTTGGGCAGGCGAGGGCGGGTCGGCAAGGTCGCTGACCGTCGCCGGATTTCCAACGTTTGCCTGATCCCCAGCCCATAAGCCCAACGGCCTGACCAGATCAAGGCCGGCTGATTTCATAAATCAGGAGGTTGTCCGAATCCAGCCGCTTGGTCCCGATCTTGTTGAGATAGTCGATCACCCCGTCATGATGCTCGATGAACGGCCGTTTCTGACTGTCTTCGGCATCCTTTGCCACGCCGAACCAATCCGCGCCTTGCGTGCGAAGTTCCTCAAGCTGTGCTATCGCGATGGCATCGTCCTCGACGAACCTGGACCACTCCACGTCGCCGCCACCAGGCGGAAACACCCACCCGCGCGCCCTGCTGTAATAGACTGCGACGGGATCTCCCACCTCCGGAGCGATGGCCACGACAAGATCGCCAGGTTGGGCCCTGCGCGCCAGCTCGTCGCCAAGCAACTTTCCATTCATGGCGAAGGGCGCCTTCATCGTCCGGACGAGAGGAAAAGTCGACCAGACAAGCATAGCGGCCACGATGCAAATCGACCGCAGAATTATCCCAGGAGACGGAACGGTTTTGGCTCCAAGCGTCGCCAGGACGACCGCGCCACGGCCGCAAAACATCGCAAATGGCACATGGAATATATGATAGTTCCATGGATTGGTCGTGATCTCACGTGCCGCAGCGAAATAAACAACAGAGGCCGCTGCAAGCCATATGAAAGGTATGGCCGAAAGAGCGCGTTCTTTCGATTCCGCGACTGGCTGGGGCGGCATCCAGAATCCGACCGCTATCAAAATCATGAACGGATAGCCGTAAAACCACCAGACCGACGTGTTCCAAACAGATTTGAAATAGAAATCGTTGTTGAAAAATGCCCAGAATCCAGAATCCCAGATGTATCCGCTGCCCGCGACATGAAACGGCGGATAGGTTCGCCCGAGATAAATGGCCCAGCTGTAGTAAGCGCCGATGACGAACAGGCTGACCAGTCCGCTTATGAATACTTTGGCCGCATGCTTTCGCCGATTTTGCAAAAGCCAGCAAACCATCAGATAGAATATGACGCCTCCAGCAGCCAAACCCGGTGGTTTTGCAAGCACACCGAGGGAAAAGCTGGCTGTGGCGAAGGGGAGCAGCCACGCGCTGCCTCCCGTCCAGTATTTCGTGAAAAGCCAGACGCCCAAGGTTACCAGAGCCAGCATCGAGGGGTCGGGAAGAAACGAGCTGTCGATCATGATCGCCGCCGGCATCAGCGCATAGGCAAGTGCCGCGGCGTGGGCGTGCGTCTCGCCCCAGCATAACGCCGTTAGTCTGTGCAGTGAAAGCACCGTCACCAAGCCGAAAAGGGCCGCAATCATGCGGCCGAACCAGTCGTGCCAGCCAAAGAGTTGGTAGAGTATGGCGGTCAGATAGCTGACGATCTGGAACTCGCGGCCCTGATAGCTTGGCCCGGGCCCGGTCCAGCTGACCTCGGGGAAGAAGATGTTCCAGCTGCGCTGCTGGAAATTGTCGGCCATCATCGCGGTACTTGTTTCGCGCCAGCTGAAGGCATCGACCAGCGGCAAGGTTATGTTGTGGAACCTGAACAGGATCGCAATGAACAGTATCCCCAGCAAGACCGCCATGTTGGGGCTCACGGTGTTGCGAGCAGTCGTTTCCCGGACGGTCGACTGCTGCCGGTATTGCTGACCTTCAGCCTGGTTCAATTCCGGGTCGCCCGCCATTTGAAACCGCGTCCTCCCTCACGTCTGCGGATGTTGCTTTTGAGTGCGATTGTCAGAGTTGGGCAGAGCATATGACACATTTCTTAATTTTGACGACAGCGGGATGCGCACATCTGGAACGGTTGTTGTCCGTCCGCTCGCAAAGGTTGACATCACCGTTCTCGCGACTGTTAAATAGTTCATACGGCTGTCAGAGCGATGATAGTGCTACCTTGGGCAAAACGGGCATGCGAACGCCAATTGTACTGACAGCTCTGACCGGATTGCCACCGCATGGTGTCGACCGTCGACGCAAACATTGTCGGTTCGCAACTTGTATGCAACTCATGTTTCTCCTGGCCCTCTGCGGCCAGACGGCGCTTTCGGGAACGGCGCATGCGGCTGCCGCCAAAGACGGCAGACCAGCGGAAACGGTCATCGCACCGGCTCCGACTGCCTACGAGCTGCAGCTTCTTTATGCCGACCGCACATGGATATGGAAAAACGGCGCGGCCTTTTTCGCGCAGGACAATCGACGTCTCCAGGCCTGGACGTCCGGGCAGGACACCGCGTCTGTCGCGGAGGGCAGATGGCTGGTGACCAAGGATGGCAAGATGTGCATGGAGCTCGCCTGGCGATCGAAAGGTTACACCGGCGAGCAGCACCGCACCTGCTACAGCCACCGCATTCAGGGCCGGAATATCGAGCAACGCAAGGATCCGGACGGGGAATGGTACGGTTTCAAGCGATCTCCCGAGGATCCTTCCGACGAATACAAGAAATTCGAAGCAGGCGACACCAAGGGCGCGCAGTTCGAAATGACCCGCAAGCTGGTCGATGCCAAAAAGTAGGCCGCTTCCGGCCGCGCTGAGATGGCCTGGCTGTTCTCCCCGTGCGCCTGTTGTGGAACCCGCGAATCGCTTATGGTTGAGTGGCTCGGCAGGCGCGATCGGCGCGCCGATCGCATTTAATCGCATTCAATTGCATCACCCGGACGACAAGACGATGGCCTGCCATACGGTTTTGATGAAATTTAATAATTAGTGATATCTAATATAACGTGTGATGTGCGAGTGGTCACTCATGCGGCGTGGAAGCGGCCCAAGTATAGTATGTCGCAATGCGCCCCTGGCTTATACTTGATAGCAAGGGACAGAGGATGAGAAATTCCGCGAGCGTATTTCGCTCAAGCAAGAATGTCGTATCTATTGCCGCGGCTGTGGCGCTGAGCTCTATGGTTGCAGGTTGTCAAGGTATGGACGCAACTGAAACCGGTTCGGTCCTTATCAGGCCCATCGTCCACCCGGTCCGCAGTCAGCCCGCGGTCCAGCCCGTGCAGGCCAGATTTCTCGTGCGCTCGCTCCGGGCCGACCTTCCGATCCAGATGACAAGCACAATAGGGACCGAAAGTGCCTACGCCTTTGCACCGCCGCAACGGATCAAAGCCAGCACGCCGGCGCCGGTGAACATCTCGTTCAATCCGGGCGATGGCAGCACGTTCTCGGGCGGCTCGCCTTATATCTGCAGCCCTAGCGGATTTGGCCAGCGCGCGAGCTGTCACCCCCGCTATCTCTGACCCGTCGGGCGACGACCGGCGCTGCCGCCCTCACTGGCGGCAGTTTCATGGGCCTGGTCTTCAGTCCGAAAAAGGGAGCGGCCGTCCTGACAATCGTATCGATGTCTGAAAGCTCCGGCACAAAGCCAAGATGTTCGCGTGCGCTTCCCGGGTCGGCGTAGAGCTCCGCCGGATCTCCGGGGCGTCGGCTCCTGAACACTGCCGGAACCGGCCTCGACGTCATTCGGCCGACCGCCTTGACAATCTCCTTGATGGAGACGCCCCGCCCTGTGCCGAGATTGACCGCAAGGCTTCGCCCGCCACCCTCGAGATGCATGAGCGCTTTCAGGTGGGCGCGGGCCAGATCGGTGACGTGGATATAATCCCTTACGCAAGTGCCGTCCGACGTGTCGTAGTCGGTGCCGAAAACCTCGATCGCGTCGATGATGCCCGATGCGGCCATGAGCACTCTGGGAACCAGATGGGTTTCCGGCGAATGCCACTCACCGAGCTCGCCATCGGGATCGGCGCCACAAGCGTTGAAATAGCGCAGGATCGCAAATTTCATTCCGTACGCGGACGCATAGTCGCCGATGATCTGTTCGCCGATCAGCTTGGTGCGCCCATAGGGGCTGATCGGATTTTGCGAGGAGGTCTCGCGAACCGGCAACGCCTCCGGCACGCCGTAGGTCGCACAGCTGCTGGAGAAGATGATGTTTTCGATCGAACTCGCGCGTGCGGCGTCGAGCACCGCGATGGTGCCTGTCACATTGGTCGAATAATATTCGGCCGGCTCGCGAACGGACTCTCCGACATAGGCCAGCGCAGCAAAATGGATCACGGCCGTCGGCCGGTGCGTTTCCATCGCCCGCCGCAGTGCATCCCGATCCCGGATATCGCCGACGACAAGCGGCCCCCAGGCGACGGATCTCTCATTGCCGCGGCTCAGATTGTCGAAAACCACCGGCATGTAGCCGGCGGCGGCCAACTGCTTGCAGGTGTGGCTGCCGATGAAGCCGGCTCCACCCGTCACCAGGACCGCCGGCCGGCTCATGAAGCAGCAGCTCCTCTGGCGGTGTGACTTCCGTAGAGCAGGGTATCAAAATACTCGACGGTACGCGCGAGCCCCTGGCTCAAGCTGATTTTCGGCTCCCAGCCGAGATTGGCCCTGGCAAAGGAGATGTCCGGCTTGCGTTGCCTGGGATCGTCGACGGGCAGCGGCCGATGCACGATCTTCGATCGGGCGTTGGTGTAATCGACGACCAGCGTCGCCAGTTCCATGATGGTGAATTCGGCAGGGTTGCCGAGATTGACCGGGTGGGCGGGCGCGTTCGGCGCATTCATCAGCCGGATAAAGCCCTCGATCAGGTCGTCGGCATAGCAGAAGGAGCGCGTCTGCTGGCCGCTGCCATAGACGGTCAGGTCCTCGCCGCGCAGCGCCTGGACGATGAAGTTCGAAACCACACGTCCATCGTCGGGCTGCATGCGGCGACCGTAGGTGTTGAAAATGCGGGCGACACGAATATCGAGACCATAGGTTCTCGAATAATCGAAGAACAGGGTTTCGGCCGAGCGCTTGCCTTCGTCGTAGCAGGAGCGCGGCCCGTGCGTGTTGACGTTGCCGAAGTAGCTCTCGGGCTGTGGATGCACGAAGGGATCGCCATAGACTTCGGACGTCGAGGCCTGGAATATCTTGGCCTTGTTCTGTCGCGCGAGTTCCAGAAGGTTCAGCGAGCCAAGCACGCTTGTCTTGAAGGTGTGGATCGGATCTGCCTGGTAGTGCGGCGGAGAGGCTGGGCAGGCGAGATTGTAGATCTCGTCGCACTGAAGGTCCGAAGGCAGTGCATCGACGATGTCGTGCTCGATGCAGCTGAAGCTCGGATTGCGCTGAAGGGCATTGAGATTGTATCTTTTGCCGGTGTGGAAATTGTCCAGCGCGACAACGTCGTATCCGTCCCGCAAAAGACGTTCGCACAGATGCGAACCTAAAAATCCCGCTCCTCCGGCGACAAGGGCGCGTCGTCGGCTTTGGCTGGCGTCCTTTTGGCTGCCGGATTCCAGTTTCAGAACCTTGACAAGCTTAGTCATGCTTTCCTCATACGCACCGAACACGCTACCGCCGGGCCGGGACAAAGCATCGCCCGGCCACGTTCCTGAGAACGTGGCAAACCTCCGCATCTGCGGAACCGCCATCACTGATGTGCGTCAATTGTTCTTGGCTTTCGCGAAGCTGGTGCGACTACACAACCTCCGTGCTGCCGCTCAGCATTCTCCGCGCCCCGAAATCGCGATCACACGCCCGGTGTCACCATCGATTGCTCGCCCAAATTGCACATCCCAACGCATCGAAAATATACCTGTGGAAATTATAGTCAACTAAATTAGCAATTCCTTAACCAAATGCGCTCGCGAATGGTTAATCATGAAAGCGGCTACGGCCTCTCGGACCGAAGCATGGCGCACAAGGCAAATCCTGTTTATGAATCAGCATATTGGCTCGATCGACGTCAATATGTTGCCGGACGCGGCAAGCTGTCCCTTGAGGTAGAATCAAAACCTGACAGCAAGAACGGCCAAGAATGAGCCGACAGCAATATTCAGCGCGGCGCGCGAAATACACGGCTTAATTTTTGAGCGCATAGGTAGAACGTTATCGGCATTGTTGCGCAGCCACGCCGCCAATCTGGTTGCGCTCGCACCCCGCACGGTCCACCTCCAGGGTGGCTGCCGCAACTGGCCATCGCCTTTTGGCCGTCGGGGCGCTATTGGCAAGGTTACGATACGCCATGGTGATGTGAATGCGCTTTCTGTTTGTCCTGATCCTGCTTGTCGGCGCCGGCGTCGGTGTCATCTATCCCTGGGCGATGAGCAATTTCTCCGGGCACGAGATCGGCACCTGGCGGGTCTATGAGCAAGGCCGTTTCAAGCCGCTGACGGTGCCGCTCTCCGGCCGCGATGCGCCGGTGCGGGTGCTGGTCGACCTGACCGCAAGAGCCGAGCGCATCGTCTCGCAGCAGCGCACCGTGCTGACGCTGACCGCCGCCAGCAATGGCCGCACGGTGCTCGCCTCGATGCTGCAGTTCAACCATTCCGACAATCCTCGCCAGGCCAGCCCGCAACTGCCCGACAAGATCTTTCGCGACGAGGCCGGCGTCATCGCGACCGTCAGCCCGGGTCCCTACGTCTTCACCGTCGGACCGGGTGATGCCGACGACATACCGATGCGGGCTGTCGATCTCATCCTGCGCTCCGGCGCAGGCGAGATCGACAGCCGTGCACGGCCGGTCGGCTTCGCGCTGATGGCGATCGGCCTGATCGGATTTTTGCTGACCTTGCGCACTCGAGGCGGTCGGCCGGAAAATCCGAACTCTCAGCCGCCACCGCCGCGCTGGGGCAGGGGCTGATGCATGTCGCCCAAAAGTGTGCAGCGGTTTTGGGACAACGACATGCATAACGGCACAAGACGATGAACTACCGCCACGCTTACCATGCCGGGAATTTCGCCGACGTCGTCAAGCATGTCGTGCTGACGCGCTTGCTCGAGTATCTGAAGCAGAAGGACAAGGCGTTTCGGGTCGTCGACACCCATGCCGGCATTGGCCGCTACGATCTGTCGTCGGCCGAAGCGCAGAAGACGGGTGAGTGGCAAGGCGGCATCGGCAGGCTGATCGATGCCCCGTTTGCCGCGCCGGTGGCAGCACTGCTCGCGCCTTATCTGGAGACAATACGGTCGCTCAACCCTGAGGGTGGCATCCAGAAATACCCGGGCTCGCCGTTGATTGCGCGCCATCTCATGCGCAAGCAGGACAGGCTGACCGCGATCGAGCTGCACCCCAAGGATGCCGCGAGGCTGAGGACGTTCTTTGCCGGCGATTTCCAGGCCCGGATCATCGAACTCGATGGCTGGCTCGCGCTCGGCGCCCATCTGCCGCCGAAGGAGAAGCGCGGCCTTGTTCTCATCGATCCGCCATTCGAGGAAGCGGGTGAGTTCGATCGCCTCGTCGACGGGCTCATAAGGGCGCACAAGCGCTGGCCAGGCGGCATCTACGCGCTCTGGTATCCGATCAAGGACCGCAAGGCGATCATCGCTTTCCGCAAGGCGCTGAAGCAATCGGGCATCCCGAAGCTGCTCGACATCGAATTCGAGATCAGGCCGGCCTCTTCGGAACCCAGCCTCGACGGCAGCGGTCTGCTGGTGGTCAATCCGCCGTTCACGCTGGAGGGCGAGCTGCGGACGCTGCTGCCGGCCCTGCACAGGCTGCTTGCGGTGGGGCGGCCGGCGCACTGGTCGTTGGAATGGCTGGCCGGCGAGCAGGCTTGAGGCGGGCTCATTGACGACCCGGGACCCGCGCTCTTTTGGATCCGGGCATGAACGTGCCAGAGCCATTCCGGTGCCGTGTAAATTCGGCTTTGGTCAAAAAGCAGTTTCAAACTGGGAAACCATTGTCAACGCAACCGCTTGACCGCCGCCGAGCGAATCCGCACAGTGCGCACAATCGACCTTGAGAGGCTGCCATGACTCGCTTCGCCAAATCCGCTCTTGCCGCCCTGATTTCGCTCTGCACCCCGCTTGCCGCGCCTCTCGGTATCACCCAGACCGTGCAGGCCGCCGATCTTACGGTCTATTCCGATGAAGACAGCGGGGTCTGCGGTCAGCCTTGGGTACTGAACAAGATCACCAGCCGCTTTTCCTATCAGGTGCATCACGTGCCGCATCTGCCTGATGTGCAGATCACCGATTTCCGGCGCATTCACCAGCATCGCTATCTGGCGGCCGACGGTACCTGGCCGATCGGTCGCCGTTATTGCGGGGCCACCGTCAGCCTGTCCGACGGCCGCGATCGCACCATCTGGTACCTGATCGAGGAAGGCCAGGGCTTTGCCTCGATCGGCGACAATGTCGAATTCTGCGTCTCGGGCTTCGACCGCTGGATGGTCTACAACGGCCGCTGCCGCATTCTGCGCTAAACCCGGTTTCCCCTTCCAATCTCTTTCGCGCCTGTGGCTTGATCGGCTGCAGGCGTTTTTCGTGCTGCGTTGACAGCTGGCGCGATCCGTCGCATAGATATGAGACAGACCTGTCTCACCACTCGGTATGCGCCATGACACCATCGCCCGTTTCCGATAAGCGCCAGCACGTCGTTGAAACGGCCTATGTGCTGTTCAAGCGCGCCGGTTTCCATGCGACGGGTATCGACCGGATCATCGCCGAAGCCGATGTGGCCAAGATGACGATGTATCGCCACTTCCCCAGCAAGGACGAATTGATCGTCGAGGTGCTCGACTATCGCGCTATGCGTTTCGACCGCCAGCTCGACCGGCTCGCCCAGGAGGGCATTCCGCCGGAACAGAAAATCGGAAGGATCTTTGACTGGCATGCACGCTGGTTCCGCAGCGCCGATTTCCATGGCTGTCTGTTCGCTCATGCATTGGCCGAGTTCGGTGATCCCGGCCATCCGGTTTTCAAGGCCGTTGTCAGGCAGAAGAACGGCCTCAAGCGGCGCATGCGGTCTATCCTCGAAGAGATGATGCCGCGCGGCCGCGCCGAAAGCGTGGCGGCGACACTGCTTATGCTGATCGAAGGTGCGACCTTGCTGGCGCAGATGGGGCCGGCCGACGCCGCCATTCGCGACGCCCGCAAGGCGGCCATGGGCATCGTCGCTGCTTCGCGTAAGTCCCAATGAGCCCGCTGGTCATCGGGCTCGCATTGTTTGCGGCGATCCTGCACGCAACCTGGAACGCGTTCCTGCGCACGGGGGCCGACAGGTTGTGGACCGTCACCGTCATGAGCTTTTCCAGTACGGCGCTCGCCATCCCCTTAGCCTTCTTCCACGCCCTTCCGGCCGCGCCGGCCTGGTCCTACATTGTGCTCTCGGCCTGCCTGCAGGTTGGCTACAGTTTGTTTCTGGTGGCCGCCTACAGATAAGGCGAGCTGGGACAGGTCTATCCGATCGTTCGCGGCAGCGTGCCGCTGCTCGTCACGCTCGGCGGGTTCTTCCTGGCCAACCAGCAGCTCACTCTGCCGCAGACCATCGGTGTCGCGCTGGTCGCGGGCGGCATCATGGGCCTTTCTCTCGGAAGGGGCAGGGCCGCCACGACATCGATACTCTATGCGCTGGCAACGGGAGCGATCATCGCCGCCTATGCGACGGTCGATGCGCTCGGCGTTCGGGCGGCGGGAAACGCCGGTGCCTATACCGCATGGGTGCTGGTGATCTACGGCGCGTTGCTGCCGGCGGCCTTCGTCGCCTGCCGTGGCCGGCTCACAGTCGACCTGGGTGCGCCGGAAACCTGGAAGGCGCTGGGCGGCGGCCTGTTTGCACTTCTGGCCTACGGTGTCGTGGTCGCGGCCTTCGCGCTCGGACCGGCCGGTCCGATCACCGCGATCCGCGAAACCAGCGTCGTCTTCGCGGCCTTCATCGGACGTCTGTTCCTCGGCGAGGTGCTGACGCCGCGGCGGGTCGGCGCCTGCGCCATCGTCGCGCTCGGCGCCATCTGCCTCGGCTATCAGCCGTGACGGAAATGCGCATCGCGCAGTTTCTCGATTTTCCTGATGGCGCCGACAGGTAAACCGGCTAGTCTGGACTCCCGAGAGCGGCATTACCCTCGGGAGTTTTCATGGATCTCGCGACCTCGCTTGCCTTTGCGGCCGCCTTCTTCGTGTTCGCTGCCAGCCCGGGTCCGGACAACATGACGATCGTCGCGCGCACAATCTCCAATGGCGCCGCGTCGGGCATCGCCTACGGTGCCGGCACCGTGGTCGGCATCCTCATCTTCCTGATCCTCGCCGCCTTCGGCCTGTCGATCGTCGCCGCCAAGATGGCGATCGTCATGACGGTGCTTCGCTATGGTGGAGCGGCCTATCTGGTCTGGACGGGCATCAGGCTGTGGATGGCGGCGCCCGTCATTCCCGAACTGCAGCCCATCTCAGGACGGCGAGGGCTGTTGATGATTTTTGCCACCGGCATCGCGCTCAATCTTGGCAATCCGAAAATGCCGTTGTTCTACATTGCGCTGTTGCCTAGCGTCGTCGGCGCATCGCTCGACGCAGGTCATCTCGGTGTGCTGATGATGGTGATCGTGGCCCTCGAGGTCGTGGTGATCGGCGGTCATGTCGTCCTCGCCGGTCGCGCCCGCAGCCTGTTGCGCACACCAAGGATCGTACGCCGGGTGAACCGCGCGGCGGGCGGTGTGATGATCGGCGCCGGCGTTGCCGTTGTTGCCGCGCGCTGAGCGGATTGCCCAGTCATCACGCTATTTCCTGCGCGCCGCCGCCTCGGCCTGATCGAGGATCTTGCGCAGGAATGCGGCATGGCCGCGGAACGCGCGCCGTCCGCTCGTCGTCGCCCTGACGCGCGTCTGCGGCCGGCGGCCGACGAACAGCTTTTCGATGTCGACATAACCAGCCCTGGCCAGCGTATCGAGATGCGCACCGAGATTGCCGTCGGTGACGTCCACGATGGCTTTCAGCCCGGTGAAATCCAGCGTTTGCCGCCTTTCCAGCATGCTCAGCGCCGCCATGATCCTGAGCCGAGTGCTCTGGTGGATGATTTCGTCGGCACTCATCGATTGGCTCCGGCGCAGCCAAGCCGGAGGCCGCCGACAACCATGCTGCCGCCGTGGCGGACCGTCTTGGCAATCTCGAACGGCGACAGCGCCGCTTGCTCCTGTGCGATCGACATTGAAATGCTCCAGCATGCTGTACAGAATACTCTGCCATGTAGAGTTATCTGTCAATTCACGAGCAGGCCGATCTGCGTTCGTGCTTGACAAGACGATGCACCGATCGGCTGTCGCATTGCAGTATAGATCGTCCGCCTGCACGAGATGATCGCACCGATGAGGCAGCGGTCATGATATCGGCGGCCGACGATCGACACGCAAAGCTGCTCGCTGATCTTCGGAGCTTCACGAGAGGAGCGCTTCCGCGGACTGTGGAGAATGTCGGCGACACATTCTAGCCAATGGTCGAAGATCAGAAGTGAATTTCTGCGACGATCAGCACGATCATGTGCCGATCGTAACCGAAATTTAAGCTGCGAAAATCAGTCTATTGCTTCGCTGGCTAGCAAGCCGCGAGTCAGATATGCATGAGCGCGCCGGGTCATTACGGCCGTCGGCACAAAGGAAGGGGCATCGCATGGCTAAGCAGTCATCCAAAGCGCCGGCGTCCAAGGCACCGGCAAAGAAAGCACCCGCAAAAGCAGCGACGGCAAAGGTCGCAGCTGCAGTGAAGAAAGCAGCACCCGCTGCCAAGCCGAAGGCCGCGGCGGCCAAGGCAAAAGCAGCACCGGCCAAGAAGCCGGCAGCGAAAGCTGCGGCGAAACCGGCAGTGAAGAAGGCGGCACCCGCCAAGGCAGCGGCAAAGCCGGCTGCCAAGGCGGCACCGGCCAAGAAGCCTGCAGCGAAAGCTGCGGCGAAACCCGCAGCGAAGAAGGCAGCACCTGCCAAGAAACCGGCTGCCAAGGCTGCACCAGCCAAGAAGCCGGCTGCCAAGGCTGCTCCGGCAAAGAAGGCTGCGGCAGCGAAATCTTCAGCGCCGGTGAAGAAAGCGGCACCTGCGGCCAAGCCGAAGGCAGCGCCCGCGAAGGCCGGCAAGAAGTAGTCGCGCTTCCCTCGCCGGGGGCGGTGCCGAAACAGTCAAGGGCGGGTGCCTCACAGGGCGCCCCGCTCGTTGTTTAGGCAGTCGGAAGGCGAGAACAGAGGCGGACGGAGGATATCTTTTCGCAGCTCCCAGGACTTCGCCATAGGGCGGAGTCCGGTGGGGCTTTTTTCGTGTCATTCATGCGGGTGATGAAACATCGGCGCGAGGCTCGTCGGTCTTGCCAGTCGGCTGGCGGCTTCGCGCGATCCCGGCAACCATGGTGATGAAGCACCGTCTTCATGGAGCGCTCGCTAAACGGCCCTGGCCGCTGCGTCGCTCGCTGGCGGCTGGGTTTTCCGCTTCTGGCCATTGCCCGATCGCGCCCGATCGGTCAACACTGCCGGCCTGCAAAACAGGAAACGGATCATGCCCAGACTGCTCTATGCGTCGTCTTCTCCCTACAGTTCCAAGGTACGAATGGCGGCAGCCTATGCCGGCATCGCTGTCGATCTGGTGCCGATCAAGACCGAGGAGAAGCCGGCCGACTTGATGATCGCCAACCCGCTCGGCAAGATTCCGGTTCTGGTGCTCGACGACGGTCGCTCCATCCATGACAGTCGGGCCATCACCCAGCATCTCAACCGTTTGTCGAAGAGCGCGCTTTTTCCACGCAATCCCGACAAGCGGCTCGAGGCGGAAGTGCTGGAGGCATTGGCCGACGGCATTTGCGACTGTGCGCTGTCGATGGTCTATGAACGGCGCACGCGGCCTGAGGAGATGGTCTATCAGCCCTGGCTCGATCGCCAGTGGGCGAAGATCACGGCGGCACTCGACCTGCTCAACGCCAACCCGCCGAAGCTGCCGAAAAAGATCACCGCCGGCCAGATGGCGCTGCGCGCCTGCCTTGGCTATCTCGCGCTGCGCTTTGCCGGGAAATGGGAGAAGGGTCGCGCCCGGCTGACGCGGTGGGCGGCACGCTTCGACGAGAAGTTTCCAGAACTGAAGCCCTGCATTCCCGGTTGACCGCCCATTACCCGAATAGATTTACCCGGAAATCACGCGAGCATAAAAAAAGCCGGGCGCGAGGCCCGGCTTTTTCGTGTCGTGGCTTGAACGACTTAGAACTTCATACCGACGCCGAAGGTGACGCGGTTGTCGGTGGCCTTGACCTTGCCGATGCCATCGAAGCTCTTGCTGCCGAAGTCGGTGTAACGATACTCGACACGACCGAAGACATTGTCGGTCAGCTTGATGTCGGTGCCGAGACCGGCGGTCCAGCCGAGCAACGTGGCGCGGTCCGAACCGTATACGTCGTCTTCGACCTTCAGGCTTCTTCCGGCGAGACCGCCGGTGCCATAGAGCAGGATTTCCGGGGTCACGGCATAGCCGAGACGGGCTCGCAACGAACCCTCGAAGCCGGCCTTGGAATTGACGCCAGAATCGTCGCCCTTGACGCCGTTGTAGCCGAGTTCGGCTTCAGCGCCGTAGACGAAGTTCTCTTGCTGCCACTGATAGCCGCCGAAGACGCTGCCGACGAAGCCCTTGGTGCCGACGTCAACATTGTCAACACCCAGATCCTTTTCCTTGGTATGGCCGCTGAAGCCATAGCCGACGTTGAGACCGGCGTAGGGGCCGGCCCACGAAGCGACGGGAAGTTCAGCGATCGGCGCAGGTGCCGGCGGCTCTTCCGAAACCACGTCAGCAGCATAGGCAGTTCCGCTGAGGGCGAAGAGCCCGAGCGCAACGGCCAGCGGCCGTGCGAATTTGAGATTGGCTTGCATTGTTCTTTACTCCTTAAGCCACAGGACACAGGCTTGTTTCTCACGATCGCCATCGACCCGTCCGGGGGGTGAAACGGATCTGGCGTTCGTCGGTTCCAAATGTCGTGTCAAAATGCGGCTGAAGCGAACCTGAACTTGGGTCATTCCCCGGCGCAAATGAGGCAGAACCTTGACGTTGCATCTTCGCAACAGCGAAATGGCAGGAACCATCCGGTGCTGCGCTGCACACCGCTTGGTGCAAGGACTCCAGCACCCTATATTGCGGTCGGGCACGCCTGAGTCCAGGGCGGGCCAAGATGCCCAAACGGCCGTTTCGCCACAATGCTGCCCAAGGTGCGAACACCATTTAACGCATGCCGGGCCATATTTCGCCGGCACTGCTTTTTCGGGCCGAAATTGAGGATTGACACCATATGAGCAAAGCCACTGTCACGGCGCTGGTGACGGGCGGGGCCAGGCGGATCGGCAGGGCGATCGTCGAGGATCTCGCCGCGCACGGTTTTGCCGTCGCCATCCATTGCAACCGCTCGCGCACCGAGGCCGATGCGTTGGCTGCCGAAATCATCGCCGGAGGTTGCCGCGCCGCGGTGGTCGCCGCCGACCTGACCGATATGGACGCCATCGATGACCTTATCGGCGAGGCGCAAGCAGCGCTCGGGCCGCTCTCGCTGCTGGTCAACAACGCGTCGCTCTTCGAGGACGATTCGGTTCTGGATTTCGACTGGCGGGCCTGGGACCGGCACTTTGCCGTCCATGTGAAAGCGCCCGCGCTCCTGGCGCAGAATTTCGCCCGGGCACTACCGGCAGGGCAGGAGGGCCTGATCGTCAACATGATAGACCAGCGCGTCTGGCGGCCGACGCCGCGCTACTTTTCCTATGCACTGTCCAAATCGACGCTGTGGACAGCCACCCAGATGATGGCGCAAGCGCTCGGTCCCCGCGTCCGCGTCAATGCCATCGGCCCGGGGCCGACATTGAAGAACGCGCGTCAGGACGACAGCGATTTTGCAGCCCAAGTCGATGGCTTGATCCTCAAGCGCGGCCCGGAATTGCCGGAATTCGGCGCCACAATCCGCTATCTCTGGGAAGCGCGCTCGGTCACCGGCCAGATGATCGCGCTTGATGGCGGCCAGCATCTTGCGTGGCAGACGCCCGATGTGACAGGCATGACGGAATGAGTCCTATAGACCACAAAAGCAAGCCGCGCGGCGGCACCGACGATCTGCCTCCCGATATCGATCTCGAGGACGAGGCGGTCGAGGAGGTCGTTGAAACCGTCGGTCCCGATGTCGCCTTCACCGCCATCGACTGGACGCCGCATGCCGGCGACGCGGAAGGGATGATCGGCGCCGAGGTGATCCAGACGCTGGTCAAGCGGCTGCCCAACGCGCCCGGCGTCTACCGCATGATGAACGCTGCCGGCGATGTGCTCTATGTCGGCAAGGCACGCAGCCTGAAGAAGCGCGTCACCAACTACGCGCAAGGCCGCTTCCACACCACCCGCATCGGCCGCATGGTGCGCGAAACGTCGACGATGGAGTTCGTCGTCACCCGCACCGAGATCGAAGCGCTGCTGCTCGAAGCCAATCTTATCAAGCGCTTGCGGCCGCGATTCAACGTCCTGATGCGCGACGACAAGTCGTTTCCCTATATCCTCTTGACCGGCGACCATGTCTCGCCCGGCATCTACAAGCATCGCGGCGCGCGCTCGCGCAAAGGCGATTATTTCGGCCCCTTTGCTTCGGCCGGTGCCGTTGGCCGCACCATCAACTCGCTGCAGCGCGCCTTTCTGCTGCGCAGTTGCACCAACTCGTTCTACGAGAACCGCACGCGGCCATGCCTGCTTTATCAGATCAAGCGCTGCGCCGGTCCCTGCACCGGCGAGGTCTCGCACCAGGACTATGCCGAGCTGGTCAATGAGGCGAAGGACTTCTTGTCCGGCCGCAGCCAGAAGGTGAAGACGGAAATCTCGGCCGCCATGCAGCAGGCGTCGGAAGCTCTCGATTTCGAGCGCGCCGCGATCTATCGCGACCGGTTGGCGGCCCTGTCGCATGTGCAGAGCCACCAGGGCATCAATCCGGCGACCGTCGACGAAGCCGATGTCTTCGCCATCCATCAGGAAGGCGGCCAGGTCTGCATCCAGGTGTTCTTCTTCCGCACCGGCCAGAACTGGGGCAACCGCGCCTATTTCCCCAAGGCCGATCCGGCGTTGGAAGCAGCCGAGGTGCTGGGCTCGTTCCTGGCGCAGTTCTATGACGACAAGCCGGCGCCGCGGAACATTCTTCTGTCGCATGGCGTCGAGGATCAGGAACTGCTGGCCGAGGCGCTCTCCACCCGCGCTGGCCGCAAGGTCGCGATCTCCGTGCCGCAGCGCGGCGAGAAGAAGGACCTGACCGACAACGCTTTGCAGAATGCCCGCGAAGCGCTCGGACGCCGGCTGGCTGAAACCTCCACCCAGGGACGCCTGCTTGCCGGTTTCGCCGAGACATTCGGCCTGCCGAAGCCGCCAGTGCGCATCGAGGTCTACGACAATTCGCACATCATGGGCACCAATGCCGTCGGCGCCATGGTCGTTGCCGGACCGGAGGGGTTCGTGAAGAACCAGTACCGGAAATTCAACATCCGCTCGACCGAGATCACGCCTGGCGACGATTTCGGCATGATGCGCGAGGTGATGGAACGGCGGTTTTCGCGGTTGCTCAAGGAGCATGGCGATGTCCCGGCTGGGGATGCAGCCGACGGTTCGGCAGACGATATGGAGGACGATATCTCCGGCAGCTTCCCGGCCTGGCCCGATGTCATCCTGATCGACGGTGGCCAGGGCCAGATGACCGCGGTGCGCAAGATCCTCGCCGATCTCGGCATCGAGGACCGCGTGGTTGCCATCGGCATCGCCAAGGGCCAGGACCGCGATGCCGGTCGCGAGCGGTTCTTCGTCAAAGGCAGGGACTCGTTTTCCCTACCGGTCCGCGACCCCGTGCTCTATTTCGTCCAGCGGCTGCGCGATGAGGTTCACCGTTTCGCGATCGGCTCGCATCGGGCTCGCCGCAAGAAGGAAATGGTCAAGAGCCCACTTGATGAGATCAGCGGCATCGGTCCCGGCCGCAAGCGGGCATTGCTGCTGGCATTCGGCACCGCCAAGGCGGTCAGCCGCGCGGCCATCGAGGATCTGCGGAAAGTCGACGGGATTTCCGAGCAGGTGGCGAAACTGGTCTACAATCACTTCCACGAGAGTTGAAAAATCTGGCACTTTCATCTGGCCTGTCGAATCTGGCCTGTTGACCCCCCACATTTGCTTCTGATTTGAGTAGGCAGGCAGAAAGAGTTTCCCGGATATGGCCAAGCGCGCGTTCAACCTGCCCAACATGCTCACCTACGCCCGCATCGTCGCGGTGCCGATGGTGGTGCTGTGCTTTTTTCTCGAAGGACATCTGAAGTCGAGCGACTTTGCCCGGTGGTCGGCGCTGATCATCTTCCTGCTCGCCTCGATCACCGATTATCTGGATGGCTATCTGGCGCGCGCCTGGCAACAGACCTCCAACATCGGCAAGATGCTCGACCCGATCGCTGACAAGCTGCTGGTCGCCACCTGCCTGCTGCTGCTGGCTGCGGACACCGATCGCCATGCGGGCATTGCCGGCTGGTCGTTGTGGGCGGCGATCATCATCCTGTGCCGCGAAATCCTCGTCTCGGGCCTGCGCGAATATCTGGCGGCGCTGAAAGTCTCGGTGCCGGTGACGCAGCTGGCAAAATGGAAGACCGCCATCCAGATGGTCGCCATAGCGTTCCTCTTGGCCGGACCGGCCGGCGACAAGATCTTTCCGCTGACCACCCAGACCGGGCTGGTGCTGCTGTGGATCGCGGCGTTGGTCACGCTCTACACCGGCTACGACTATTTCCGCGCCGGCCTCAAGCACATCATGGACGAGTGAGATGACGACCCGGCTCATCTATTTTGCCTGGGTGCGCGAGCGCATCGGCATGCCCGAGGAAGACGTCGACTTGCCGGCTGGCATCGAGACGGTCGCCGATCTCCTGCGCTGGCTGAAATCGCGCGGCGAGGGCTACGAGCACGCGCTGCAATATCCTGACGTCATCCGTGTCGCTATCAACCAGGAGCATGTCGAGCACCGCGAGAAGATCGCGGGCGCCCGCGAAATCGCGCTGTTCCCGCCGATGACCGGGGGCTGAAATGACCGGCGGGATCATACCTGTCGTGCGCATTCAGCGCCAAGATTTTGACGTCGCGGCCGAAATCGCCAGACTGACGCAAGGCCGCGCCGATATCGGCGCCGTGGTGAGCTTCTCAGGCCTTTGCCGCGACGAGCAGGGCGCGCTCTCAGCGCTCGAGCTCGAACACTATCCCGGTATGGCCGAAGCAGAAATCGCCCGCATCGCTGCTGAAGCGGTCGAGCGTTGGCCGTTGCAGGGGCTCACCGCCATCCACCGCCACGGGAAGATCGCGCCCGGCGAGAGCATCGTGCTGGTGGTGGCAGCCTCCGCGCACCGCCATGCGGCGTTCGAGGCGGCGAATTTTCTCATGGACTATCTCAAATCGCGCGCGCCCTTCTGGAAGAAGGAGCATCGGGCTGACGGCTCGGAGGGTGGCTGGGTCGAGGCCAAGGAAGCCGATGCAACGGCCGCGCAACGCTGGAAAGCGTCCGAATAAGATCCGCCGCAGCCATGCATTGACCGCAATCCTTTGGCCAATTGGCGGAATTGGTCAGCCTGGGCATTGGCAACCCGTGGCATTGGCAGCCCAGGGCATTGGCAGCCCGGGGTGAGGGAGATGGTCATGCTGGACAGGATCGCGGAGTTCTTCATCTTCGGTTTCGTGCCTCTGGTCGTCGGCATATTGGCCGTTCCTGAGCAGTCTGTTGCCGCCGAAAAGGCAGTGAGAGGCGAAGTGATCTATCGCGAGCGCATTGCCTTGCCGCCCAGTGCCGTGCTCTCTGTGCAACTTGCCGATGTGTCGCTGGCCGATGCGCCGGCCACCATTATCGGCGAGCAGAAAGTGAAGCCGACCGGCCAGGTGCCGATCAGCTTCGAGATCAAATTCGACCCTTCCGTCATCCGGTCGCAGATGACTTACGCGTTGCAAGCCCGCATCACCGTCGACGACAAGCTCCTGTTCATCTCCGATATGCGCCATCAGGTCGATCCGCTGACCGACGTGCCGCAGACCATCATGCTGAAGATGGTCGCCCCGAACGCCGAGCCGACGGTTTCGGTCTTCGACCAGCTCTGGCTGGTCGACTATGTCGACGGCATCGGCGTCATCGCTGCCCCGCAAGCGACATTCAGGGTCAGCGAGGCCGGCAAGGCGGGCGGCAGCGGCCCCTGCAACACCTATTTCGCCACCGCCAAGGTCAATGGGCAAACGATCGTGATCGGAGACATCGGTTCGACCTACAAGGCCTGTGCGCCAGAGGTGATGGCCGAGGAAAAGGCGCTGTTCGATGCGCTGGCCAAGGCGGCGTCATACCGTGTCGAGGCCGGCAAGCTCATCATATCAGGCAAGGATGGCCGCGAGATCCTGCGCTTTAGCGCGGCGAGCTGACCCCCAACGAAAAAGGCCGGCGAAACGCCGGCCTTCTTTTTACGGAATCCAAGGTCTGGATCGTCGGCTCAGCCGACGATCTCGGTGTCCGAGAACCAGTACTTGATCTCTTCTGCCGCGGTCTCCGGTGCGTCGGAGCCGTGCACGGAGTTTTCGCCGATCGACAGCGCATGAACCTTGCGGATGGTGCCTTCGGCGGCGTTGGCCGGGTTCGTGGCGCCCATCACTTCGCGGTTCCTGGCAATGGCGTTCTCGCCTTCCAGCACCTGGACGACGGTCGGTGCCGACGACATGAATTCAACCAATTCGCCGAAGAAAGGACGGTCCTTGTGGACGGCATAGAAGCCTTCCGCTTCGCGGCGGCTCATCCAGACCCGGCGCGAGGCGATGACACGCAGGCCTGCCTCTTCCAGCATCCTGGTGATGGCGCCGGTGAGATTGCGCCGGGTTGCGTCCGGCTTGATCATGGAAAATGTGCGTTCGAGCGCCATGGGTCGTCCTTGTCTGAGAATGGAATTGAGAGTGGCGGGCTCTATACAAGCCGCCCGGCCCATTGCCAAGGGCCCCCGATCAGACGGCTGCACAGCAACGCTTTGCTTGCTATAGTCGCGTGCCGGCGCCGCGCTGAGGTCGGGCCGTATGGAGACAACATGACCATGACAGACGATCGTCAGGAACGCATTCGCAACCGTGCGCACCAGATCTGGCTGCAAGAGGGCCAGCCGGCTGGACATCATGAGCGCCATTGGCATCAGGCGGCGGCGGATGTCGACCAGGAGGACGCCACGGACAAGTCGGCAGCCAAAAAGCCAACCAAGAAGGCAGCTGGCGCCGCCAAGCCAAAAGCCGCCCCCAAGGAGGCAAAGGCTGCCACGAAGGCCGGCAAGCCAAAGAAGGCGGCCAAGTAAGTTACTGCTTTACGGCGTCAAGCCGCGGCGGCGACCTTTCGCCCCAGCCCGCCATGCAGGTCGAGGCAGCGGGCGAACCACTGCGCCACCACGTCGCCGTCGTCGAGCAATTGGTAGGGCGAGGCTATGCGCGCCCATTGCAAGGCGCCGAAGACGATATAGTCGCCAAACAGCGGCGCCGCGCCGCCGATGAACGGCTGATAGAAGAGCATCGAGCGCAATGGCTCCAGCGAGGCTCTGAAAGTGCCGAGCCCGGCCTCCCTGGCGGCCGTCACCTCCTCCAGCCTCTTGCCAAGACGCTGCTCCCGGCTTTGGCGGAAATAGACGGCGTTTTCCGCGTCCTGCATGGCATGAAGGTCCATGATGGCCGCGGTGGTCACGTAGGGATGAATGGTCACTTGCGACCAGCGTTCGATGAAGCGCGCCATCGCCTCGCCGCCTTCACCGCCAAACAGCGTCGGCCGGTCCGGATAGGCTTCATCGAGATAGAGCGCGATGGCGAAGGAATCCGCGAGGACTGTCTCGCCGTCGCGGATCACCGGAACGGTTTTCGAAACGCCGCCCTCGACAGTGGGCACCTCGAGAAAGCGCGTCGGTACGGTTGATATGTCGAGCCCCTTGTGGGCAAGCGCCATCGCCACCTTCCAGCAATGCGGGCTGAACGGACGTGTGCTGTCGCGTCCGACGAGATCATAAAGCAGAATGGTCATTGGCGGCGGCTCCCGTGCGGGTTAGGTAGGCCCCGCATCGACGCGAGCCGAGGGAAGCCATGAGACAGCATTTCATGATGTTTGCGGCCTATAATCAATGGGCCAACGGTCGCATCTATGATGCCGCCGCCGAACTCGATGATGAGGAATTCAACCGCGATGTCGGCGCCTTCTTCGGCTCGATGATGGGCACGCTCAACCACCTTTTGACTGCCGACCGCATCTGGATGAAGCGCTTCACCGGGGAGGGCGACGCGCCGACGACACTGGACGCTATCCTGCATCGGGGGTTGACCGGCCTGCGGGCGGCGCGTGAAGCCGAGGACAGGCGGATCATCGATTGGGTCGGCGGCCTCAATGACAAGGCGTTGACGGGCCGGTTCACCTACATGACCGTCTCGGACATGCGCACCGTCTCGCAAAGGCTGGCGCCGGCGCTGGACCATGTCTTCAACCACCAGACCCACCATCGCGGCCAGGCGCATACGATCTTGACCATCCTGGGACGGCCAAGCCTGGGGTTGGACCTGATGCTTTTCCAGCGGACCGAGGAGGGCAGGGCTTTCGCCTGATCGGTGGCGTTGGCGTAGCCAGTCCGAAGGTTGTGCCGACCATCGCTGCATTTTGTGCTGCAGCATCGTCTTTGCATCAGTAGGCACCGGATGGATTCAGGCAGCCGTCGAAGCCTCGCCCCTGATTTCGTTGTCCAACTGGGACTGGGTCAGGGCCGCTTCCGCCATGACCCACTGTTTGAACAACTGGACCTTGCGTGCGGCAAGGCCTTTCAGCGGAGAGACAAAATACCAGCCAGCCGTGTTCGGATGATGGACGGCGAAGGGAGCCACCAGCCTTTCGGCGCGAATGTCGCTGGCCATATAGGCACGGTTGGCCACCGCAAAGCCCATCCCGGAATTGGCTGCCTCGTAGGACATCATGCACGAGTCGAAATAGATGCTCTTGGTCTCGCTGAGCACGAAGCTGGCGCCGGCGAAACCAAGCCAGGACTGCCAATTCTGGGTGCAGGAGTCGGAATGCAGCAGGGTGAAGTGCTTGAGGTCGTCCGGTGTCACCTTCGACAGCCGCTTGTCGCCGAGGACTTCGTGGAACAGCTTGCGGCTGCACACCGGTGTCAGGTCTTCGCGAAACAGCAGATCGGATTGCAGCCCGTGAAAGTGACCGTCGCCATAACGGATTTCGAGATCGAATTCCGAGGCCGTGAGCTCATGCGTCGCGTAGGAGGTTGAGACCCGCATCACGATATCGGGATATTGCTGCTGGAACAGCGGCAGGCGCGGAAACAGCCAGCGTGCCGCAAAGGTCGGCAGCACCGATATTTTTAGCACATGCTCCTGCGATTGCCCGGTCGCTTCCATGCTGGCCGCGACGATTCGCTCCAGCGCCTCGCGAACGCGCGAGACATAGGTCTCGCCCTCCGGCGTCAACGACACCGCATTGCCGCCGCGCTGGAAAATCTTGAAACGAAGCTGATCCTCCAGGCTTTTCACGCGCTGGCTGACCGCTGAAGCGGTAATAAACTGTTCTTCACCGGCGCGCGTGAAATTACCGTGCCTTGCAGCACTTTCCACGATTTTCAGCGAATTGAGGTTGACCTGACTGAGCAGACGCACGGTTTCGACCTTAAGCTTGGCTTACACTAGCACCAGCATTCCTAATTTTACAGGGGTGGGTGAATTAATCGACTGTTTACCAAGTGTTGCCCCCATCCTGGAGAAGTACAATGAACGCCCATACCATTCCCGAACTGCGTTATGCGATGAGCCGCGAAGCCATTATCGGCCATGAAACCGCCTGGAAAGTGTCGAGTTTCGGTGTCGCGCAATATCTGCACGGCTATGACCCGGCACTGCTTGCCGCGATCGAGGAGGCTGCCCTGAAGCTCAAGGCCAGCCATGCCGTGCACAAGCACCTCGATCTGACCTTCATCACCGGGGCCGACCGTTTCATCCCCGAGATCAGGGAATTGCTGCATGACAAGCTGCGCCTGGAGCGGCTGTCCGACATGATGGGCACCAAGCTGGAGCCCTATCCGCTGTCGATCGTCGGCTCGACGGTCACCTTCATGAATCCCAGGGACGGCGCCGTGGAGTGGCATTGCGATGGCGTTCCGGTCACCGAGCTCATTCCGCTGTCGATCAGCAATCCGCTGGTCGGCGGCCACCTCGAAATCTATTGCGACGACTCCGAAACCGGCCGCGCCATTCTCGAATCCGGCCGCGAGATCCCGCGCAACAGTGTCATGCGCATCGATCACAAGATGAACTACGCGACGCTCGGCCAGTTCCTGGGCGTCCTGCATCGCACCGCGCCGATCCGGTTCGGCGAGCGCGTCACGCTGGTGCTCAACCAGCGCTCGGTGGCCAAACCCTATGTCGACGACAACAGAATGTTCTATCTCGCCGCCGACAATGACCACGACCGTGAGTGGGTCAGCGAACTGGCCGAAGATGTCTGGACCAACCAGCTCCCGGCCTACCGTCGGTTCGAGGCGGAGCATCCCGTGCCCGCCGCCGTCGATGCTCCGGTTCCGGGCGGAGCCAGGGAATCATGGTAGTGAACCATGATCCCGAAAAGTCGGAACCGGTTTTCGGACAGGATCATGGTCGAACAGCAAAATAGAATCCCATGCCGATTGTTTCGGCAGGGATCCGGCTCGATATCCGCGTTGGTCTTCGCTGCCGGTGCGGTGGCGTTGTGGTCCACCAATGCCCTGGTCGGCAAATCCCTGCTGGCCGGCCACCCGGTGTCGCAGGTCCAGTTCCTGCAATTTGCAGGCGCTGCACTCGTCTTCGCCGCCATCCGATTGATGAGCCTGAAAAGAGTAGCACCGGTCACGGCCGGGGCGGCGTTCATCTCTCTCGCGGTCGGCTTCATCGGTCTGGTCGGCACCATGGTGCTGCAATACATCGCCTTCGCTTCGATGCCGGTGATCGAGGCCAATCTGGTCGCCTACACCTGGCCGTTGATGGTCGCGGCGGCAGTCATTGCCTTGGAAAATCCGCGGCGTCCGGCACTGTTGGGTCTCGCCGCGGTGGTAGGCTTCATCGGCGTCGCACTGGTGATTTCGGGAGGGCGCAACCAATCCTGGTTCGAGGGCGATCTGGTCGGATATCTCGCCGCATTCGGGTCGGCGCTGTGCATGGCCTTATATTCGATCATGGTGGGACGGGTCGCCACCCCAGCCGATCGCCTGTTGCTGCCCTCATCGTTGATCGGCGTCGCTTTGACGTTTCTGTGGTGCGCTCGCGACGGTTTCACCTGGCCCATCGGCGCGGACCTGGCTCTCGGCCTTTATCTCGGCGCCGGTCCGATGGGCTTGGGCTACTATTTCTGGTCGCGCGCCTTGAAGCTTGAAGGCAGCGGCAGGGTCGCGGTGGTCGCCTATCTCACGCCGATCGCCTCGACCCTGCTTTTGACCTTGTCCGGCGAACGGCTGACGGTGACGGCCATTGTCGGAGCCATCCTCGTCATCGGCAGTTGTGTCGC
Source organism: Mesorhizobium sp. XAP4 (assembly GCF_029269325.1). Lineage (NCBI taxonomy): Bacteria > Pseudomonadati > Pseudomonadota > Alphaproteobacteria > Hyphomicrobiales > Phyllobacteriaceae > Mesorhizobium > Mesorhizobium sp. XAP4. Next base: position 789,610 of record NZ_JARIXW010000003.1, read on the forward strand.
GGTCGGTGTGGAACGTTCGGAGGCCGAAAACCATGTTTGACGAGAATGAGCGTCTGGCCATTCAGGAAGCGCATTGGCTGATCGACGAATTCGGCGTCGAGGCACCGCTTTACGCCGCGATGAGGGCCGAAAAGGCGATAGAACAAAAGGATTTCGCGCGCTGCGCCCGCTGGAAGCGTATTCTGGAGATATTGGACGAAAGTCCTGCCGCTAAGTCTGCTGGTTCCAAGTATTAGATTTTCTAATTTGCACGGCGTCGATTTCGCATGAATGCTATTTTGGCCGATTCTTCATTCTTTTATGAGACTTGGCGGTCCGTTGGGGGACGCGGTTAAAGAGATACATCGACACAAGTCTTCGCTGGGGTGGAGGATTTTGTCGCAAATAAGGTGAAAGAATTGTCAAATATCGATGATAAGACCGTTATCGAGCTGACGGCCGATATTGTCTCGGCCTATGTAGGCAACAATCCCCTTCCGGCTTCCGGCCTGCCTGAGTTGATTGCCAGCGTCAGTGCTTCGGTTCGCAAGCTCGCTGGTGCAGTTGTCGCGGAAACACCAAACCTGGTTCCGGCAGTCAATCCGAAGAAGTCGGTATTTCCCGACTACATCATCTGCCTTGAGGACGGAAAGAAGTTCAAGTCGCTCAAGCGGCACCTGCGGACCGACTACGGCCTGAGCCCGGACGACTATCGGGCCAAATGGGGCTTGCCGCCGGACTATCCGATGGTTGCGCCAAACTACTCGGCGACGCGATCGGCGCTGGCAAAGTCGACGGGACTGGGCCGCAAGCCGGCAGCAGCGCCGGCCGCTGTCGCCAAGGCAACGAAGCGCAAGGCGACTGCCTGAGAGCAGGCAAGCCACCGTTCGGCTGCTTTGACGGCGCCCTCGCGGGCGTCGTTTCGAGGCCTTGTGCGGCCAACTGGCCCGCAAGGCCTTGCGAAGCGTTGATGTCCGGTGCAAAAGCGCGGCCATGCTGATCATCAACGACCTATCGCTCCGCATGGCCGGACGCCTGCTTCTCGACCATGCCTCGCTGACCTTGCCGGCCGGCACCAAAGCCGGCCTTGTCGGCCGCAACGGTACCGGCAAGACGACGCTGTTCAAGGCCATTACCGGCGATTTCCCGTCCGAGACAGGCTCGATCAGCCTGCCGAAGAGCACCCGCATCGGCCAGGTGGCGCAGGAAGCGCCAGGCACCGAGGATGCGCTGATCGAGATCGTGCTCAAGGCCGATCTCGAACGCACGGCGTTGCTCGAAGAGGAAAAGACGGCGACCGATCCGCACCGCATCGCCGACATCCATATGCGGCTTGCCGACATCGACGCGCACTCAGCCGAATCCCGCGCCGCCACCATTCTCGCCGGCCTCGGCTTTGATGACGCTGCGCAACGGCGTCCGGCCTCCTCCTTTTCCGGCGGCTGGCGCATGCGCGTGGCGCTCGCCGCGGTGCTGTTTGCCGAGCCCGATCTGCTGCTGCTCGACGAGCCGACCAACTATCTCGATCTTGAAGGCACGCTGTGGTTGGAAAACTACGTGTCGAAATATCCGCACACCGTGCTTTTGATCTCGCACGACCGCGACCTGCTCAACCGCGCCGTCAACTCGATCGTTCACCTCGACCAGAAGAAGCTGACCTTCTGGCGCGGCGGCTACGACCAGTTCGAGCGTCAATACACCGAACAGAAGGAATTGCAGGAGAAGGGCCGCGTCAAGCAGGAAGCCGCGCGCAAGCACATGGAATCCTTCGTCGAACGGTTCCGCGCCAAGGCCTCCAAGGCGAGACAGGCACAGTCGCGCATCAAGGCACTGGAAAAGATGAAGCCGATCGCGGCCCTCGTGAACGACTCGGTGCGGCCGTTCTCCTTCCCCGAGCCGGTGAAGACGGTGGCCTCGCCGATCGTGGCGCTGAACAACGTCAATGTCGGCTACACCGAGGGGCAGCCGATCCTTAAGAAGATGACGCTGCGCATCGACGCCGACGACCGCATCGCGCTGCTCGGTGCCAACGGCAACGGCAAGTCGACCTTCGCCAAACTGCTGTCCGGCCGGTTGAAGCAGGAGAGCGGCACCATGACGGTGGCGCCCGGGCTGAAGGTGGCGATCTTCGCTCAGCATCAGCTCGACGATCTGCGGCCGGACGAAAACGCCTACGAGCATGTCCGCCGGTTGATGCCGGAGGCGCCGGAATCGAAGGTACGCGGCCGCGTCGCCCAGTTCGGCCTCACCACCGAGAAGATGAACACCGCCGCCAAGGATCTTTCGGGCGGCGAGAAGGCGCGGCTGCTGATGGGCCTGTCGGCCTTCGAGGGGCCGAACCTGTTCATCCTCGACGAACCGACCAACCATCTCGACATCGACAGCCGCGAATCGCTGATCCATGCGTTGAACGAATTCCCTGGCGCCGTCATCCTGATCTCGCATGATCGCCATCTGCTCGAGGCAACCGCCGACCGGCTGTGGCTGGTCAAGGACGGCGCGGTCAACCCCTATGACGGCGATCTGGAAGACTACAAGACGCTGGTCACCGGCGTGTCCGGCGACCGCCGCGGCAAGCGCGAGGCCGACAAGGCATCAAAGGCCGACCGCCGTCGCGATGCGGCGGCACGCCGCGCCGCCTTCGAGCCGCTGGCCAAGGAAATCCGCGCCACCGAAGCGCTGATGGACCGCATCCGCAAGCGCATCGACGGCATCGAGGACGAACTGTCCAATCCGGCGGTGTACGAAAAGGATCCCTCGACAGCGACCCGGCTGGCCAAGGAGCGCTCGCAACTGGCCCAGACGCTGGCCGGCCACGAGGAAAAGTGGCTGTCCATGTCGGCAGAGTATGAGGAGGGCACGGCGGAATAAGGAGACTGTTCCTTCCTTCTCCCCTGCGGGAGAAGGTGTCGCCGAAGGCGACAGATGAGGGGTGTTCCAGGAAACGCCAACGTCTCACTCCGCTGGAACACCCCTCATCCGTCTCGGCGCTGCGCCGATCCACCTTCTCCCACAAGAACAAGGGGAGAAGGGAAGGCCCTATCTGGCCCTACACGCCGCATTCGAAACCCGCTAGACATGCCCCATGAACCAGCACGCCAAGCTCAGAATCGGCCATTCCGCCTGTCCGCATGATTGCCCGTCGACCTGTGCGCTCGAGGTCGAACTGCTCGACGGCAATCGGATCGGCCGCGTCCATGGCGCCAAGTCCAACAGCTACACGGCCGGCGTCGTCTGCGCCAAGGTCGCGCGTTATGCCGACCGCGTCCACCATCCCGACCGTTTGCTGAAGCCGCTGATCCGCGCCGGCACCAAGGGCGGCGGCACCTGGAAGGAAGCGAGTTGGGAGGCCGCGCTCGACCTTGTCGCCGAAAAGTTCATTGCGGCCGAGGAGAGCTACGGCTCGGAGACGGTCTGGCCCTACTATTATGCCGGCACGATGGGGCTGGTGCAGCGCGACGGCATCGACCGGCTGCGCCACGCCAAGAAATATTCCGGCTTTTTCGGGTCGATCTGCACCAATCTCGCCTGGACGGGCTGGATGATGGGGGCCGGCGCCTTGCGCGGGCCGGACCCGCGCGAGATGGCGAAATCCGATTGCGTGGTGATCTGGGGCACCAATGCGGTGGTGACCCAAGTCAACGTCATGACCCACGCCATCAAGGCGCGCAAGGAGCGCGGCGCCAAGATCGTCGTCATCGACGTCTACGAAAACGCGACGATGAAGCAGGCCGATCTCGGCCTGGTGCTGAAGCCGGGCACCGACGGCGCGCTGGCCTGCGCGGTCATGCATGTGCTGTTCAAGGAGGGCATGGCCGACCGCGCCTATCTCTCGAAATACACCGACGACCCGAGAGGGCTGGAAGCGCATCTCGAGACGCACACGCCGGCGTGGGCGGCCGGGATCACGGGCCTGACGGTTGCCGAGATCGAGGCCTTCGCCCGCCTCGTCGGCACGACCAAGAAGACCTATTTCCGCCTCGGCTATGGTTTTGCACGCCAGCGCAATGGCGCCGTCAACATGCATGCCGCCTCGTGCATCGCGGCTGTCACCGGCAGCTGGCAATATGAGGGCGGCGGCGCCTTCCATTCCAATTCCGGCATCTTCAAGCTCAACCAGGATGTGCTCGAAGGCACCAGGATGCGCGATCCCTCGATCCGCTATCTCGACCATTCGCGCATCGGCCCGGTGCTGACCGGTGCCAGCGATGCGCTCTATGGTGGCCCGCCGGTGACGGCGATGCTGATCCAGAACACCAATCCGGTGAATGTCGCGCCGGAGCAGCGGCTGGTGACGCAAGGCTTCCTGCGCGACGACCTGTTCACTTGCGTGCACGAGCAGTTCATGACCGACACGGCCAAGCTTGCCGACATCGTATTGCCGGCCACGATGTTCCTCGAGCACGACGATGTCTACAAGGGCGGCGGCAACCAGCACATCACGCTTGGCCCCAAGCTGATCGAGCCGCCGGAGGGACCGCGCACCAACCATTTCGTCATCGAGCAATTGGCTGATCGCCTCGGTGTCGCCGACCGTCCGGGTTTCGGCCTGACCGAGCAGCAGCATATCGACATCATCCTGGGCAAGCGCGGGCTGGGCAGTTTCGAAAGCTTGAAGCAAGACAAATGGGTCGACCTGCAGCCGGATTTCGAGGCAGCACACTTCATCAACGGATTTGGCCACGCGGATGGAAAATTCCGCTTCCGCGCCGACTGGACCGGGCAGGCGGCGCCCAACCGGCCGCCCAAAAGCATGGGCCTGTTCGGCCCGGTGGCGCGGCTGCCGGAATTCCCCGACCATGTCGACCTGATCGAGGTCGCCGACGAAGCCCACCCGTTCCGGCTGACGACGTCGCCGGCGCGCAACTTCCTCAATTCGACATTCTCGGAAACACCGGTGTCGAAAGCCAGGGAGGGCCGCCCGGAACTGCTTCTACATCCCGACGATGCCGCGGCACTTGGGCTGGCCGATGGCGACCGTGTCGAGGTCGGCAACCAGCGCGGCGAAGTCGTGCTGCATGCAAAACTGTTCGACGGCATCAAGCGTGGCGTGGTGATCGCCGAAGGCATCTGGCCAAACAGCGCCCATGAGCGCGGCGAGGGCATCAACGTTTTGACCGGCGCCGACGCGCCGGCGCCCTATGGGGGTGCTGCCTTCCACGACAACAAGGTCTGGCTGCGCGCGGCAAGGTGAGAGAACTCAGTTGCTCTCGCGTCAAATTATACCGGCAGGGCTTCGGCCACCTTCTTTCGGTTTCGCCTAAGACTGATGTCGTCGGCGATCTGCTCGGCCTCGATCGAGATTTCGCGCAGCAATCCGGTGACCGGATTGTGAAAGCCGATGAGATAGAGGCCAAGCTCTGAAGCCCTCGCATTGACGCCGCTGCGCACTGGCTGAACGCCGGGCTCCAGCAATTTGGCGTAGCCGGGCCGGAAGCCGGTGGCGAAGATGATCGCATCGAACTCGCCATGCTTGCCATCGGCAAAACGGGCGCCCTGTTCGGTGATCTCGGCAATGTCGGGTGCGACCTTGATCGCGCCTTCGCGGATCTTGCGCACCGTGCCAATATCGATCGTCGGAATGCGCGACGAGAGCACGATCTGCTGCAACATTCCTTGCTGCGGCCGCCTGAGCCCATATTTCCCGAGCCTGCCCAACGCCAGATCGAGGATGATGGGAAACAAGGCATCGTTGATGCGCTGCGGCATCAGGCGTGCCGCCATGCCGATCATCTGGATGGGCACGCCAAGCAGTTCGCGCGGTACGATATGAACGCCGCCGCGCACCGAAATCGTCGGCCGCGCACCGCCTTCCACCAGATCGAGCGCAATCTCGGCGCCGGTATTGCCCATGCCGACGATCAGCACCGACTGACCGGCGAAAGGCATTGCGTTGCGATAGTCGGCGCTATGCAGCTTTCGGCCCTTGAAGGTATCGGCGCCGGCAAATCCGGGCATCAGCGGCTCTGCGTTGTTGCCAGATGCAATCACAACGTTTGAAGCATGCAAGGGGCCGGTCGTCGTATCCACGAGCCAGCTTCTGCCCCGCCGGGTGATCGCCCGCACTGTTTCTCCAAATCGCGGCCGCAGATCGAAACGTTGCGCATAGGCATCGAGATAGTCGACGAAGAGATCGCGCGGCACATAACGCGGATAGTCCCTGGGAAAGGGCGCGAAGGGCAGCGAGGAAAAGCGCTTGGCCGTGTGCAAATGGACGCGCTCATAGTGGCGTCGCCAGGCGGGTGCGGCCTGCTGCTCCTTTTCCAGCAGGACGAAATCCTGCCCGCTCTGCCGCAGGCACGCGGCAATGGCCAGGCCCGCCGGCCCGGCACCGATGATCGCAACTGGGGTGGTGTCGTCCAAGCGCGCCTCCGCGGCAGAATTCACAGCCCGAGAATGTCAAAAACATGGTGGGAAAGTAAAGGCCTGCCGCGCGACAAATATTTAGACAGGCAAAGGCACCGTCAACCCTACCTTGACCCGGTCCATGGCAACGAACGTGCGGAATTTGCGGACATTGTTGCTGTCGAAGAACAGTTTTCGCGTCAGCGCCTCATAGGCGCCCATGTCGGCCACTGTGATGACCAGGATGAAGTCGGCCTCGCCGGTGACGTAATAGCATTGCTGGACCTCGGGGGTCGCCGAGAACTGCCGCTTGGCCGCGTCGATCAGTTCGGCGCGTTCGCTCTCGAGTTCCACCTCGACGAAGATGGTGATGGGCTGGCCGACAGCCGACGGCTCCACGACCGCGACATTGCCGGCAATGACGCCGGTCTGCTCCATGCGCTTGATGCGGCGCTGCACCGCCGGCGCCGACAGGTTCACCGCCTCGCCGATCAACCGCTGCGGCGTCGTGTTGTCGCGCTGCAGGATGGCAAGGATGGCGAGATCGAAACTATCGAGCGAGGACGGCAATGCAGGCAATGGAATATCCTGGACGAAACAAACTTGCATTTAAGAGACCATATTACAGCGCTCTTTGCGTTGCTCCTGCAATATGTTCTCGCTGACCAACGGGACCGGCCAATGTTCCTGCTCAACCGCAACGCATCGCACCGCCGGCCGCTCGATCCGATCGATGCCGAAACCCTTGGCGTGGCCGGAGCCGACACGGTCGAGCGTTTTCTCAGCCACCGCGACAATCACCGGATGACGCCGCTGCATGCACTGCCGGCGCTCGCCAGCGAATTCGGACTGGGCGCCATCCATATCAAGGATGAGGGCTTTCGCCTCGGCCTCGGCAGCTTCAAGGCGCTTGGCGGCGCCTATGCCGTCTTCCGCCTGGTGCTGGAGGAGGCCGGCAGTCGCCTTGGCCGGCTCCTCGATGTGGCCGATCTCGATCGGCCTGATGTGCGGGCGGTCGCCGCGGCGATGACATTTGCCTGTGCGACCGACGGCAACCATGGCCGCTCCGTCGCGCAAGGCGCGCAACTCGTCGGCGCGCGGGCGGCGATCTTCGTCCACGCCGGCGTCAGCGAGGAGCGCATCGCGGCGATCGCCCGCTATGGCGCCGAGATGATCTGCGTCCACGGCAATTATGACGATTCGGTCAGGCAAGCTGCCCAGGTTTCGGCCGACAAGGACTGGACTGTGGTCTCCGACACCTCGTGGCCGGGCTATGAGCGCATTCCCGGCCTGGTCATGCAGGGCTATACCGCGATCGTACGCGAAGCCTTGCGCCAACTCCCTCGGACGCCGACCCACGTCTTCGTGCAGGCCGGTGTCGGCGGCATTGCCGCCGCGCTGGCCGGTCATCTGGCCACCGTGCTCGGTGACGCCAGGCCGACCTTCATCGTGGTCGAGCCGGCGCGTGCCGCTTGTGTTTTTGCAGCCGCCCAGGTCGGGCGCCCGGTCAAGGTCGCGCACGGCCAGCCGACGGTGATGGCCATGCTTGAATGTTACGAAGCCTCGCCGGTCGCCTGGCGGGTGCTGGCGCGCGCCGCCGACGCCTTCATGACGGTGGATGAGGACGAGGCCATCGCGGTGATGCGGCGGCTGGCCTGGCCGGCCGGCGGTGACCCGGTGATCGTTGCCGGCGAAAGCGGTGGTGTCGGCCTTGCCGGGCTGATCCGGGCGGTGGCCGACAACCGGGCCGATCTTGAACTCGACGGCAAATCGCGGGTGCTGGTGATCAACACCGAAGGCGCCACCGACCCGCATCGCTACGCCGAACTGGTTGGCATGAACCCGGCCGATGTGCTGGAAGGCAAGATGACAGCCGAGGCAACGGCATGATCGCCATCGATGCGCAGCGCCTGCTCGGCCGCATCCGCGAACTCGGCGCTGTTGGCCGGGATGGCGAGGGAAGGCTGACCCGGCTGGCCGCCTCAGACACCGACAGGCAGGGCCGCGACCTCTTCGTCGGCTGGCTTCGGCAGGCCGGGCTCGATGTCGCCATCGACCGGGTCGGCAACATTTTCGGCATCTGGCAAAACCCGGAAATTACCGGGCAAGCGCCGCTGCTCATCGGCTCGCACATCGACACCGTCATCGATGCCGGCATTTATGACGGCTGCTACGGGGTGCTTGCCGGGCTGGAAGTGATCGAGACGCTCAAGGCGACAGGCTTTTCGCCGTCGCGCCCGCTCGCGGTCGCCGCTTTCACCAATGAGGAGGGCGTACGCTACACACCCGACATGATGGGCTCGCTGGTCCACGCCGGCGGCATCGATGCCGAAACGGTGCTGGCGGCCGTTGGCACCGACGGCAGCGTGCTCGGGCAGGAGCTTGCCCGCATCGGCTATGCCGGCGACCGGGAGCCCGGCTTCCTCACGCCGCACGCCTATCTCGAACTGCATATTGAGCAAGGGCCGGTGCTGGAGCGCGAAGGCTTGCCGGTCGGCGCGGTGGAGAATCTGCAAGGCATCTCCTGGCAGCGCATCACCATCGACGGCGTCGCCAACCATGCCGGCACCACGCCGATGTCGATGCGCAACGATGCCGGCCACGCCGCCGCCCGGGTCATCACCTTCCTGCTCGACCGGACCAAAGCCTCGAACGCGCCGACCGTCGCCACCGTCGGCACGATCCGCTTCGAGCCGAATGCCATCAATGTCATCCCTTCGCGCGCGGTCTTCACCGTCGATCTGCGCGATCCCGACGAACAGCGCCTGCAGGCGGCGGAAGCGGCGCTTGCCGCCCATCTCGAGCAGCTTGCCGCCGCTGAGAACGTGACGGTTTCGGTCGAGCAACTGGCCCGCTTCGAACCGGTGATCTTCGACCTGCGCATCGTCGAACAAATCGAGGCCGCCGCGAAACGCCGTGGCCTCGGGGTCAGGCGCATGACATCAGGCGCCGGCCACGACGCGCAGATGCTGGCGTGTATCGCGCCTGCGGCGATGATCTTCGTGCCGAGCGTTGGCGGCATCAGTCACAGTCCGCGCGAACACACCGATGACGCCGAGCTTGTTGCCGGCGCCAACATCCTGCTTGATGTGGCCGCGCAACTGGCAAAGTAGGTCAGAAGGGGCAGAAGCAGAAGGGGCAGAAGAATGTCTGAACTCGATCGCGACGCGCTGAAGCAGGAAATGATCTTCTGGCGGCGCGATCTGCATGCACACCCGGAATTCGGCTTCGAGGAGAAGCGCACCGCCGCCTTCGTCGCCGCCAAACTGCGCGAATTTGGGTTGGACGATGTCACCGAAGGCGTCGGCGGCACCGGTGTTGTCGGCACGCTGAAGCGCGGCAGCGGCAACCGGGCGATTGCGCTGAGGGCCGACATGGATGCGCTGCGCATATCAGAACAATCGGACGCATCTTACCGGTCCGGCAATCCCGGCATCATGCATGCCTGCGGCCATGACGGCCACACCACCATGCTGCTCGGCGCGGCAAAGCTGCTGGCCGGTGAGGGCGGTTTCGACGGCATCGTGCGCTTCGTCTTCCAACCGGCCGAGGAATGGGGCAGGGGTGCGCTCGCCATGCTCGACGATGGGCTGATGCAGCGCTTTCCCTTCGACGAGATATTTGGCCTGCACAACATGCCCGGCCTGCCGATCGGGCATTTCGAGACCTGTGCCGGACCCATAATGTCGGCCGAGGACAACTTCGAGATCGTGCTCAAAGGGCTCGGTGGCCATGCCGCGCGGCCGCATACGGGCAACGAAACGCTGGTCGCCGCCTGCGCGCTGGTAACCAATCTGCAGACCATCGTCTCGCGCCGGCTGAGTCCGGCCGACATATCCGTGGTTTCGGTGACCGAGCTGATCACCGACGGCACCCGCAACGCTCTGCCCGGTCTTGCCCGCATCCTCGGCGATGCGCGCAGCTTCCGTCCCGAGGTCAGCGCCGAGATCGAGCGGCAGATGCGCATTATCGCCGAGGGCATCGCCGCCGCCTACAATGTCACCGCCGAGGTCAAGTACAGCAGGGAGTTCGTGCCGCTGCGCAACGATGCCGAACTGGTCGATGCCGCATTCGCCGCCGCCAGAGGCGTCTTCGAACCCGGCAACATCGCCGTCGCCCGCGAGCCGATGACCGCCTCCGAGGATTTCGCCCGCTTCCTCGACCATGTGCCGGGCTGCTTCGCCTTCCTCGGCAATGGCGAGGGTTCGGCGCCGCTGCACAATTCCAGCTACGACTTCGACGATGAGGGGCTGTTGTTCGGCACGAATTTCCATGTCGCGCTGGTCAGGCAAAGGCTCGCGGCCGGGAGATGATCGCGGCGTCACGATTGTCAAACATGCGTATCGCGAGCCGGATATGGGTAGAGTCGCGGGCAGATACGCTGTTAACAAAAACAATGTTACGATGACGCAGGGGAAAGACTCAGCTAGCCTTACCTGTGCGGCGGACCTAATTATCCGCTTGGCCGGCGCTTCACTCCTCCCAAGCGGCGCCGGCCTTCTTCTCCAAAAGTTCGTCCGGGACGCCACAGCGGGTTGCGGCAGCACGCGAACCTCGCAAAGGCCAAGTTCCGCTTGCGGTGCCTCGAGAATGCATCGGGAGCGCCGGCGAACCGCCCTCTATCTTCGACTGCGCGCGTGGACGATTGGCAAGGGAACCAAAGGCTGTTTCTATGGTTGGTTCTGCTCCAAAGGAGTGTTGCACCATGTTCCGTCTGCTCGTCGCCGGCGCCTTCGCCTATGTCACTTATCGCATCGCCAGGAAGATGGTCGAAAACGTGCCCGATACGGTCGACCCGCTGCTGTTGCCGCCGTCGCAACCCGATCGCGAGACCTTGCGACGGCAGTCGGCCGACATGGGTGTCGATCCACAACGCTAGCCGCGATCCCTTCTCTTCAGACCGGCCCCAGTCCTGCATGGGTTAGGTGTGCCCGCATCGATGTTGCGAACAAAGCAGAAACGATGCTTGATGGGCGATGAACCTCGCCACCGCTGATTCGACCTTTCGGGAACCGACCGTCCAGCCTGCCTATCTCGCGCGGCTGAACGATGCCCAGCGCCAGGCCGTCGAGCACGGCGCCGGTCAGATTGCCGGCCCGTTGCTGGTCATTGCCGGCGCCGGATCTGGCAAGACCAACACGCTGGCGCATCGCGTCGCTCATCTGATCGTCAAGGGCGCCGACCCGCGCCGCATCCTGCTGATGACGTTTTCGCGCCGCGCCGCATCCGAAATGGCCAGGCGCGTCGAGCGTATTGCCGGCGAGGTGCTCGGCCGCGATGCAGCCGTCATCACCGATGCGCTGACCTGGGCCGGCACCTTTCACGGCATCGGCGCGCGGCTGTTGCGCGACTATGCGCTGGAGATCGGTCTCGACCCGGCCTTCACCATCCATGATCGCGAGGATTCCGCCGACCTGATGAATCTGGTCCGCCACGAGCTCGGCTTCTCGAAGACGGAAGCGCGCTTCCCCACCAAGGGCACTTGCCTTGCCATCTATTCGCGCGCCGTCAACGCGCAGGCGCCGCTCAACGAGGTGTTGGGTTCCGCCTTTCCCTGGTGCGCCGGCTGGGCGGAGCAGCTGAAAGAATTGTTCGCCGGTTATGTCGAGGCCAAGCAGGCGCAAAACGTGCTCGATTACGACGATTTGCTGCTCTACTGGGCGCAGATGGCGGCGGAGCCCGAGATAGCAGCGCATCTGGGCGGGCGTTTCGACCATGTGCTGGTCGACGAATACCAGGACACAAATCGCCTGCAGGCTTCGATCCTCATGGCGCTGAAACCCGACGGCGCCGGGCTGACGGTGGTCGGCGACGATGCGCAATCGATCTATTCGTTCCGCGCCGCCGAGGTTCGCAACATCCTCGACTTCCCCAATCAGTTCGCGCAAGCCGCCGACGTGGTGATGCTGGAGCGCAATTACCGCTCGACCGAGACCATCCTTGCTGCCGCCAATGCGGTGATCGGCGAAGCCTCGGAGCGCTTCACCAAAAACCTGTGGTCGGAGCGCAAATCCAGCGACAGGCCAAAACTGGTGACCGTGCGCGACGAAATCGAGCAGGCCAATTTCGTCTGCGACGCGATCCTGGCCGAGCGCGAGGCGGGCACAGCGCTGAAATCCCAGGCGGTGCTGTTTCGCGCCTCGCATCACAGCGGGCCGCTGGAGATCGAACTGACGCGGCGCAACATTCCCTTCGTCAAATTCGGCGGCCTGAAGTTTCTCGATGCCGCTCACGTCAAGGATGTGCTGGCGGTGCTGCGCTTTGCCGAAAATCCGCGCGACCGTGTCGCCGGTTTTCGCGTATTGCAACTCTTGCCTGGCATCGGCCCTTCGGCCGCCGCGCAGATCGTCGAGACCATGACGACGGCGCTGGACGAGGCCATGGGGCTGGCCGGCTGGCGTCCGCCGCAACGCGCGGCGGACGACTGGCCTGGCTTCGTCGCGCTCTATTCCGGCCTGCGCGCCGGCGCCAGATGGCCGGCCGACCTCGAACAGATCAGGCTTTGGTACGAGCCGCATCTGGAGCGCATCCACGAGGACGCGACGACGCGCCGGGCCGACCTGTTGCAACTCGAGCAGATAGGCTCGGGCTATGCCTCGCGCGAGCGCTTCCTGACCGAACTGACGCTCGATCCGCCGGACGCCACCAGCGACCAGGCTGGGCCGCCGCATCGCGACGAGGACTATCTCATCCTGTCGACCATCCATTCGGCCAAGGGCCAGGAATGGAAGAATGTCTTCGTGCTCAACACGGTCGACGGCTGCATCCCGGCCGATCTCGGCGTCGGCAGCAAGGAAGACATCGAGGAGGAGCGCCGGCTGCTCTACGTGGCAATGACGCGGGCCAAGGACAATCTCAACCTGGTCATGCCGCAGCGTTTCTTTCCACATGGCCAGGCGGCGCGCGGCGACCGCCATCTCTATGCCTCGCGCACCCGTTTCATCCCGGCTTCGATCCTTGCCGCATTCCAGCAGGTGTCGTGGCCGAGCGCACAGGCAGCACAGGGCAGGGCGGCCCGGCCGGAGGTGCGCGTCGACATCGGCGCACGCATGCGCGGCATGTGGAAATAGCCGCGGGATAGCGCTCCATGTCGAAACCACCGGTCAGGATAACCCTCGCGGGTGCGCTGGGCCGCATGGGCCGTCAGATGGCGGACGCCGTGCAGGGCGACGCGCGGCTGGCGCTCGCCGCCCGCTTTCACCGGCCGGGCAGTGTCGGCGAAGGGCTGGTGAGCCGCGACGAGGCGCTTGCCGTGGCCGACGTGGTCATCGACTTCACCACGCCGGCTGCCTCGGTCGACCTGGCCAGGATTTGCGCCGAGCGCGGCGGGCCGGCCCTGGTCATAGGCTCTACGGGCTTCGATGCTTCTCAATCGGCTGCGATCGCCGACGCCGCGAAAACGATTGCCATCGTGCGCTCCGGCAGCTTTTCACTCGGACTCAACATGCTGGTCGGACTGGTCGAGCAGGCGGCGCGGGCACTCGACCCCGATGACTGGGACGTGGAGATTGTCGAGGCGCATCATCGCCACAAGGTCGATGCGCCATCGGGAACGGCGTTGATGCTGGGGCATGCCGCAGCCGGCGGACGCGGCATCGATCTGGAGACGGTCGCAAGGCGTGCACGCGATGGCGCCATTGGCGCGCGGCCTCCCGGTGAGATCGGCTTTGCGGTGCTGCGTGGCGGCAGCATCGTCGGAGAGCACAGCGTCAGCTTCTGCACCGAGGGCGAACTTGTAACCCTGTCGCATGCGGCCGGCGACCGCATCATGTTCGCCCGTGGTGCTATTGCCGCCGCGCTCTGGGTGGCGGGGCGCCAACCCGGCGAATACGACATGCGCGACGTTCTCGGTTTCGGCGCTCCGTGACCGGCAGCCACAACGGATTCCATTTCAACGGCCGTTAAAACGACTGAAAGCCAGCTGAAAGCTTGGGCGTGCCATGAAGTCATTACGGCGTTCGCCGTGTGACCGGTGCGGGAGCGGCCGGTAAGGAGGAATGCGGCGCAGCCGGGATGGCGCGCCGCCCAAGTGGAGGAAGTTTCGTGACCGGTTTCATCTCGAAGTGCGCCCTGCGCACAGCGGCGCTAACCCTTGCTATTGCAGCCACAAGCGCCACGGTGGCTTCGGCTGCCGACAAAATCACCATCATCGTCGGCGGCATGGAAAAGCAGATCTATCTGCCTGCCGTGCTCACCCAGCAGCTCGGCTACTTCAAGGACCAGGGGCTCGATGTCGAACTGCTCAACTCGCGCGCCGGGGTCGAGGCCGAAAATGAACTGCTGGCCGGTGCCGTCCAAGGCGTTGTCGGCTTCTACGATCACACCGTCGACCTGCAGTCGAAGGGCAAATACATCCAGTCGATCGTCCAGTTCAGCCAAGCGCCTGGTGAGGTCGAGCTGGTCTCCGCCAAGCACCCGGAGATCAAGTCGCCCGCCGATTTCAAGGGCGCCACGCTCGGCGTCACCGGTCTCGGCTCCTCGACCGATTTCCTGACCCAGTATCTTGCCGTGCGCAGCGGCCTGAAGCCCGGCGACTACACGCTGCTGCCGGTCGGCGCCGGCAACACCTTCATCGCCGCCGTCAAGCAGGACCAGATCCAGGCCGGCATGACCACCGAGCCGACCATCGCCAAACTGCTCAAGACCGGCGAGGCAAGCATCCTGGTCGACATGCGCACGCCCGAAAAGACCAAGGAAGCGCTGGGCGGCGACTATCCGGCGGCGTCCTTCTATGTCCAGTCCTCCTGGCTGGAAGGCCACAAGGATGAGGCACAGAAGCTCGCCAATGCCTTCGTCAAGACGATGAAATTCATCGCCACGCATTCGGCCGAAGAGATCGCCGACAAGATGCCGAAGGATTATTATGCCGGCAACCGGGACCTTTACGTGCAGGGGCTGGCCGGCGGCAAGGCGATGTTCACGCCGGATGGCCGCATGCCGGCCGATGGTCCGCCGACCGTGCTCAAGGTTCTCTCGACATTCTCGAAGAGCCTGCAAGGCAAGCAGATCGACCTGTCGAAGACCTACACGACCGAATTCGTTGACGCCGCCAAATAGCGGCGCCAGCCTACCACTCGTTGAATAACAAGGACTTGCGCCGGCTGCTTGAATCAACAAGGCAGCGGCGCGGCCTCCCGAACACCTGGAGATCCGTGGCACTGCCGCGGGCTCCCTTGCCCCATTGCGACAGGAGTGCGCCATGCAAGTGCAACCCATGGCGGCCGAGAAGCTGTCTCAGGCCGCGCCACAAGCCGACGCCGCGATCGCCATCGATGATGTGACCTTGCGTTTCGTCACGCCCGACGGGCACATGATGACGGCGATCCGCGATTTCACGATGACCGTGGCGCGCGGCGAGTTCGCCTGCGTCGTCGGGCCGACCGGCTGCGGCAAGTCGACGACGCTCAACCTGGTCACCGGCCTGTTGCGGCCGACGACCGGCAATGTCCGCGTCATGGGCACGCCGGTCACCGATATCAGCCGGGACATCGGCTTTGTCTTCCAGGCGGATGCGCTGTTTCCCTGGCGCAGTGTCATCGACAATGTCGCCGCCGGTCCACTTTATCGCGGCACGCCAAAGGCGCAGGCCTACGACCGCGCCCGCGACTGGATCGCCCGCGTCGGCCTCGGCCGCTTCGAGAAGCACTATCCGCACCAGCTTTCGGGCGGCATGCGCAAGCGCGTCGCGCTGGCGCAGACCTTCATCAACCAGCCCAAGATCCTTTTGATGGACGAGCCGTTCAGCGCGCTCGACATGCAGACGCGCACCGCCATGCAGGACGAATTGCTGGATCTGTGGTCGGAGCAGAAATCCTCGGTTGTCTTCGTCACCCACGACCTAGAGGAGGCGGTGGCGCTGGCCGACAAGGTCTATGTGCTCACCGCTGGGCCGGGCACGGTCAAGAGCGTCTACCGCATCGACCTGCCGCGCCCGCGCGTCATGGCCGACATCCGCTACGACCCGAACTTCGTCGAGATTGCCAAGGTGATCTGGAACGATCTGCGCGAGGAAGTGCAGCTCGGCCAGAGCCGGACCTTGCAGACCGGACATTGAAAGGAGAAACAGCATGACCGCAATCTCTCCGACCGCCAACCAGGCCGCCGTCCGCGATGCTTCCATCGCCGTTGCCGAAGCCCGGGCGAGGGCAAGGCTGCGCCGCCGCCACGCGCTTGTCATCTCCTTGCGCCTGGCGATCCTGGTCGTCTTCCTTGGCCTGTGGGAACTCGGCGCCGACTACAACATCATCGACCCGTTCTTCTTCGCCAGCCCTTCTGGCATCTGGCAGCAGATCTGGTCGTGGATCACCGAAGGCACCTCTCAAGGCCCACTCTGGCTGCAGATCTACGTGACGCTGGAGGAAACCTTCCTCGGCTTTGTCATCGGTGCCCTTGGCGGCATCGCCGCCGGCATCATCCTCGGCCGCAATCGGCTGTTGGCGGATGTCTTTTCGATCTACATCAAGATCGCCAATTCGGTGCCGCGCGTCGTGCTCGGCTCGGTGTTCATCATCGCGCTCGGCCTCGGCATGGCGTCCAAGGTGGCGCTTGCCGTGGTGATGGTGTTCTTCGTTGTTTTCGCCAACGCCTTCCAGGGTGTGCGCGAGGCCGACAGGGCAATGATCGCCAATGCCCAGATCCTTGGCGCCTCGCCGTTCCAGATCACCCGCACCGTCATCATTCCTTCGGCGATGAGCTGGATCCTCGCCAGCCTGCATGTCAGCTTCGGCTTCGCGCTGGTCGGCGCGGTGGTCGGCGAGTTCCTCGGCGCCAAGCAAGGCATGGGCCTGTTGATCTCGACCGCGCAGGGCGCCTTCAACGCCAATGGCGTGTTCGCCGCGATGATCATCCTGGCTGTCATGGCGCTGGTGGTGGAGTTCATCATCACCCGCTTCGAGAACTATGTCGTGAAGTGGCGGCCGGCGCCGTTCAACGAGCAGGGAACGTGATCGGTCAGACCAGGGGCAGCCTGACCGGTCAGGCCAGCGGCAGCCTGACCTCAACCAACAGACCGCCGGCCGCGCCATCCCCAAGGGTGACGCGGCCGCCGGCATTTTCGACGACCTCGCGTACAATGGCGAGTCCCAGCCCGCTGCCTTCCTCGGTCGAACCGGCAATACGGTAGAAGCGCTCGAAGACATGGTCTCGCTCGTCCGCCGGAATGCCAGGCCCGTCGTCGGCGACCGTCAGCACGGCTTCGCCGTCGATGGCCGCCAGCTTCACCGTGACACTGCCCTCGGCCCGGGAGTAGCGCAGCGCGTTGTCGACGAGGTTGACGATCATCTCGCGCAGCATGGTGCCGTCGCCGATGACCGGAACGGGGCCAGCCTCCTCGAGGCCGAGATCTATTTTGCGATCGATGGCCGTTGGCGCCAGGGTTTCCAGCACGTGCCGGGCGGCTTCCGCCAGGTCAATGCGGTCGGCGCGCGGCCGCCGGCTGCCTGGCTCGGCGCGTGACAGGGTCAAGAGCTGTTCGGCCAGCCGCGCCAGTTTGCCGGAACTCGCCTGCAGCGCCACCAGCGCCTCCTGGCGGGCATCGGCGGCACGTTCGCGAAGCGCATAGCTTGCCTGTGTCGACAGCAGCGCCAGGGGCGTGCGCAGCTGGTGCGCCGCATTGGCGATGAAGCGGCGTTGCGCCGCCATCTGCGCCCGCACGCGCTCCATGTAGGCGTTGAGGGCGTCGATCAGCGGGCGGATCTCGCTTTGCGCACCGGGCACTTCGACGGGGTCAAGGTCGCTGCGGTTTGGCGAGCGTACCGCATCGCGCAGCCGGATCAACGGCGCCAGGCCGCGACGCAAGCCGAGCAGCACGAACACGCCGGCAATCGCCACCAGCGCCAGTTGCTGGGCAAAGGCGCTGAACCAAAGCTGTTTGACCATGGCGTCATGGCCGGCAAGGGTGACGCCCACGGTGACTGATATTGGCGAGTCGTTGCCAGCGCCGATCACCGCATGGCCAAGGGTCAGGAGCCGCAGCTGGTGATCGCGGTAGGCGGCCTCGACACTGGCATGCTGCGGCGCTTCGGGCAGGTCGGGATATCCGGTCAGCAGCCGCCCGCCGGCTGTCTCGACGCGATAGTAGACGCTGTCGCGGTCGCCGGTGTCGAACATCTCGATCGCCGCCGGGGGCACCGTGGCATCGAGCACGCCGTCGACCATGGCGACCTGCTCGGCAATCGCCCGCGCCGATCCGACGAGCATCCGGTCGGTGACCAGGTCCGCGGTCGCCAGTGCGTTGCGCTGGCTGGTCCACAGGTTGATGGTCGCGAGCCCGGCAAGCGGCAGCACCACCCATGCCAGCAATTGCAGGCGGAGGCTGTTGATCCTCATGGCGCCAGGATCGTCACGGCGCCAAATCGTCTTGGCGCAAGAGGTAGCCGAGGCCACGCAGTGTGGCGATCTGGACCCGCGACCCTTCGAGCTTCTTGCGCACGCGGTGCACGTAGATCTCGATGGCGCTGGGATCGGCGTCGGTCTCGAAATCGTAGATCGCGGCCGACAATGCCGCCTTGCTCACCGTGCGTCCGGCCTTGACCATCAATTGCTCAAGCACGGCATGTTCGCGCGGTGTCAGCGCCAGCGCCTCGCCGGCAAGCGAAAACAGCCGCGTGTTGGTGTCGAAGACGAGATCACCGCAGGCAACGACCGGCGCGGTGCGGTCATTGGCACGGCGCAATTGCGCGCGGATTCGTGCTTCGAGCTCTTCGATCTGGAAGGGCTTGGCCAGATAGTCGTCGGCGCCCTCATTGAGGCCCTTGACCCGGCCGTCGAGACTGGCGTTTGCGGTCAGCACGATCACCGGCACCCGGTTGCCGCGCGTCCGCAACATTCGCAGCACCTCCAGCCCGCTCATGCGCGGCAGCGCAAGGTCGAGGATGACAAGCGCGTGGTCACCGGCGGCGAGCGCGTGTTCGACATCCTCGCCATCATGGACGATGTCGACGACATAGTTCGCCTGACGCAGGGTCTTGCCCAGCCAATCCGCCAGCTCGCGATTGTCTTCTACAAGCAGCAACCGCATTTCTATCGCTGTCCTGGGGTGCAGGTCACCCGGATTTCCGCCCACTTCTTCAACTGGCGCCGCCAAGTCGCGCCCGATTGATGATCGTGCACAAGCGATAATCTCGATCCAACCGCAAGGCAAATGGAGGAGATCCAGAAGTTCAGATGGTGCGCAATCGTTTCAAACCGAACCGTTCAGTTCGATTTCTGTTGACGCACTGTGTAGCAGATGGTGAACGCCGGCCTGGCGAGCGGTCGCGCCTGGTGATGGGCGTTATCGATTAACTGTCTGATTTCAAACAGTTAAATTATGACCGCCGAGGCCTGTGTCAAATTTCAAGGCCTGGATTCGAGCCGCGGGGGAACATCTTCGTGATTGGAATCCGCGGCAGGGCGAGCCCATCTCGGGGTGGTCCGAGCGACGCGAAATTCCTCCCAAGGGCACGCCACTAGACGGACATGACAAATACTGGAGTAATTAAAATGACCAAGATCGCTCTTACCGCCGCCGCCATCCTCGTTGCCACGGGCACTGCTTTTGCCGGCAGCGACAATTATGGCTCGGCCAACGCCAATCAGCCTGCCGTCGCTGTCGACCATTCGATCACCGCTTCGGTCTCCAAGTCGACGCAGACCGTCCAGGCCCCCGCTTCGCAGGGCGCTGACCGCAACCTCTTCGGCCGCTAATCGCGACTGCCGATATCGACCCAAACTTGAACTCAGGAGTAATTAAAATGACCAAGATCGCTCTTACCGCTGCCGCCATCCTCGTTGCCACGGGCACTGCTTTTGCCGGCAGCGACAATTATGGCTCGGCCAACGCCAATCAGCCTGCCGTCACCGTCGACCAGTCGGCCACTGCTTCGATCTCCAAGTCGACGCAAACCGTCCAGGCCCCCGCTTCGCAGGGCGCTGACCGCAACCTCTTCGGCCGCTAATCGCGACTGCCGATATCGACCCAACATTGAACTCAGGAGTAACTAAAATGACCAAGATCGCACTCACCGCCGCCGCCATCCTCGTTGCCACGGGCACCGCTTTTGCCGGCAGCGACAACTACGGCTCTTACAATGCCAACCAGCCTGTTGCGAACCAGTCCGTGTCCGACATCGACACCACGCATACCGGCTCGATCCCGAAGTCCGTAAAGACGCAGGGTGATGCCAATGCCAACGTGCCGGCTCAGTCGGGCCAGGGCATCTGGGGTCGTTGATTTCTGAAGTCTGCGACCACAAAGAGCGGTGGGCCTTGCCCGCCGCTCTTGTTTTTTTATGCATGAGCAGGATTTCGGCCGACGGCATCGGTGTCGGAGCGCCGATCGTAAATCGAACCAGCTGGTTCAATTTATGTTGACGAATCGTGAACGCATGGCGAGCGCTGGCTCGATGAACCGCCGCACCATGCGTCAGGCACCCTCCTTATAAGCATCTGAGATCAATTGATAAACAGGGTGAGCTCAATCCCTTGGCCGACGTTCGAGGTCCCGATTCCGCGCGTCAGGGAACGTCTTCGTGATTGGAAGTCGGCGCACGAAAAACCCAGATCGAGGCTGTCCGAGCGACGCGAAATTTCCTCCCCAGGGGCACGCCACTAGACGGACAGAATCAGGAATACCGGAGTAAATAGAATGAACAGGATCGCTCTTGCCACCGCCGCCATCCTCGTTGCCACTGGTGCCGCTTTTGCCGGCAGCGACAACTATGGTTCGGACAATGTCAATCAGCCGGCCGTCACCTCGCACGCGGTCAATGTCGACCACAGCTACACGGCTTCGACCCACAGGCAGGTCAAGCATCGCGACCTCACGCTGATGCCCGATTCGGTCCAGCCGGAATCCGGCCAGGGCAACTGGGGAAACTGACGGCTCAGGCGGGTGTGCGGCGGGCTTGGCCTGCCGCACCTGCCATGGACACTAGCCGCCCAGGTCCTTCGGCCGCAAGCAATGTGTCAGCCGGGCGGGGGATACGCCGAACCAATCGCCTTCGAAGACCACCCGGGCCAAGGCTGCCGTCGGGAATTTTTCCTCAAGTCTCGCGATCGCCTTGGCGTCCGACCCCGGCCCGGCAAGCTGTCTGGCCAACTGCTCCAGGCCCGGATTGTGGCCAATTACCAGCAAGCTGCCGCTTGAAGCGTCGGTTTGACCAATCTGGCTCAGAATGTCCGCCGCTGAAGCATCGTACAGCGCCTTGAGGAATGCGACCTGGGGCGGGACGGGCAATTCCGCCGCCACCAGCCGCCAGGTGTCGCGGGTGCGCAGCGCCGCCGACACCAGCGCCAGGTCCGGCAGCCAGCCGCGCGCCGCAAGCTCGCGCCCCATCAACCGGGCTGCCTTCACTCCGCGTTCGGCCAAGGGCCGGTCGAAATCATCGAGATCAGGGTCGTCCCAGCTGGATTTGGCGTGACGAAGCAGGAGAAGCTGTTTCATCGCCGCTCTAAGCTCAAGGCGTGATGCGCGCCAGATGCTCGAGGTCGGCTTCCTCGCGCAGCGGATCCGGGGCCATCACCACCGAGGTGCCGTTGTCGGCATCGTCGGCAAAGTGGGCAAGCACGGTGCGGCCGGCCTCCATGCGCGCCTTGCCTTCGGCGACCAGCCCCAGCGCCAGCGGATAGAGCCGGTGTTCGGTCTTCAGCACGCGGGCTGCCAATGTATCGGCGGTGTCGCCGACCATCACCGGCACGGCTGCCTGTGCGATGATCGGGCCGTCATCCATCTCGGAGGTGACGAAGTGCACGGTGCAGCCATGGATGCGGATGCCGGCGGCCAGCGCGCGCGCATGGGTGTCGAGCCCCTTGAAGGCCGGCAGCAGGGCAGGGTGGATATTGATCATGCGGCCCTGCCATTTCTGGACGAAGCCGGGGCTAAGGATGCGCATATAGCCGGCCAGCGCCACGATCTCGGCGTTGAAGGCGGTAAGGGCCGCGTCGATGGCGGCGTCATGCGCCTGCTTGCTGCCGTGGTCGGCACGCGAGACGACCTGCGTGGCGATACCGCGCGCCCTGGCGATGCCGAGCCCGGCGGCATCCGCCTTATCGGAAATGACACCGACGATCTCGGCCGGGAACGACGGGTCGCTGGCCGCGGCAATCAGCGCGGTCATGTTGGAGCCGCGTCCCGAGATCAGGACAACGGTGCGTTTCCTCTGCGCGCTCATAGGCCGATCGAACCCCGATAGATGACGCCTGCGTCGCGGCGCGGCACGATGCGGCCGATCGGCGTCACCGTCTCGCCGGCTTCCTGTAGCACGGCCGCGACCTGCGCTGCCTGGCCGGACGCGACCGCCAGGATCATGCCGATGCCGCAATTGAAGGTGCGCATCATTTCTTCCGGCGCCACGCCGCCGGTCTTGGCCAGCCACGAAAACACGGGAGGAACGTCGATCGCCTCGAGGTCGAGCTCGGCCGAAAAATCCTTGGGCAGCACGCGTGGAATGTTTTCCGGGAAGCCGCCGCCGGTGATGTGGGCGAGCGCCTTGATACCATGCGTGTTGCGGATCGCCTTGAGAATCGACTTGACGTAGATGCGGGTCGGCTCGAGCAGTGCTTCGGCCAGAGTGGCCTCGTCGTTGAACGGTGCCGGATCGCTCCACGACAGACCGCTGACGGCGACGATGCGGCGCACCAGCGAATAGCCGTTCGAGTGCAGGCCGGAGGAAGCCAGGCCCAGCAGCACGTCGCCTTCGACAATGTCATCGGTGGGCAGCAATTGGCCGCGTTCGGCGGCACCCACCGCAAAGCCGGCGAGGTCGTAGTCGTTGCCGTGATACATGCCGGGCATCTCGGCGGTCTCGCCGCCGATCAGCGCGCAGCCGGCCTGGCGGCAGCCCTCGGCAATGCCGCCGACGATCGCGGCACCCTGGTCGGGATCGAGCTTGCCGGTGGCGAAATAATCGAGGAAGAACAGCGGTTCAGCACCTTGCACGACGATGTCGTTGACGCACATGGCGACGAGGTCGATGCCGATCGTGTCGTGCTTGCCGGCATCGATGGCGATCTTGAGCTTGGTGCCGACGCCGTCATTGGCCGCCACCAGCACCGGATCGGTAAACCCGGCCGCCTTGAGGTCGAACAGGCCGCCGAAACCGCCGATCTCGCCATCGGCGCCCGGCCGGCGCGTCGCGCGCACCAGCGGCTTGATCTTCTCGACCATGAGATTGCCGGCATCGATATCGACACCGGCCTCGGCATAGGTGAGCCCGTTCTTGCGCTTGTTCACGTCGCGCTTGCTCATTTCTGGTGCCCGTTCAGCAATTTTCCTTGTCGCGGGCTCTTCGCATGAACGGTTTCTGTCCGCAAGGATAACGGCCATCTCGGCCTACAAAACCGTGGACAGCGCGCACGTACAGGCGCTCGTGATTGGCGAAAGCCAAGCTGAAGGCCGCTCCCGTGCGGGGAGATCGGCAGCTCCTCCCTTGTTGCCACCCGCCATCTTCATCATCTATCTCCGACCAAGAGGAGGTGCCAGGCATTTGACCATCCCCAACCTGATCACCATCCTGCGCCTTGTCCTGGTGCCGGCGGTGGTGCTGGCGATGCTGCAGGCGCGCTGGGACTGGGCTTTTGCCGGGTTCCTCGTCGCCGGCATTTCGGACGGCGTCGATGGCTTCATCGCCCGCCGTT
This sequence comes from Mesorhizobium sp. XAP4, assembly GCF_029269325.1. NCBI lineage: Bacteria > Pseudomonadati > Pseudomonadota > Alphaproteobacteria > Hyphomicrobiales > Phyllobacteriaceae > Mesorhizobium > Mesorhizobium sp. XAP4. The sequence continues at coordinate 813,550 of NZ_JARIXW010000003.1, forward strand.
TCAATCAGCAGTCCACGCTCGGCGCCTATCTCGATCCGATCGCCGACAAGCTGCTGCTGGTTTCGGTGTTCGTGGTCATGGGCCTCATCGGGCAATTGCCGCTGTGGCTGGTCGTCACCATGGTGTCGCGCGACGCGTTGATCGTCTGCGCGGTCCTGCTGTCCGCCGTCATGGCCCATCCGGTCGAGATGAAACCGCTTTTCGTGTCGAAGGCCAACACCGCCATCCAGATCGTGCTGGCGGCGGTTGTGCTGGGTGAGCTTGCCCTGTCGGTTCATCTCGACCCGCTGAGGCCGGTTCTCATATTGCTGTCCGGGGTCTTGACCGTGGCTTCGGCCGCAGCCTATCTCGTGACTTGGCTGAGGCACATGAGCTGACATGACGAAGGCTCCACTCCGGACATCCGAGACAGAAGCGGCGGCGATCGAGGCCGCGGCCGCCGACATCGCCGCGTCCGCGACCTTTCGCCGCCAGATCTTCTTCTGGCTGGCCGGCGCCGCGCTGCTGGCGCTTTTCCTCTATGTCTTCAGCGCCATCCTGCTGCCCTTCGTCGCCGGCATGGTGCTTGCCTATTTCCTCGATCCCGTTGCCGACCGGCTGCAGCGGCTCGGCCTGTCGCGTTTCATGGCGACGGTGGTCATCCTCATCACCTTCCTCATCGTGCTGGTCCTGGCCTTTGTCATCCTCATTCCGGTTCTGGCCACGCAGATGGCCGATTTCGCCGGCAAATTGCCGGAATATCTGACCCGGCTGCAAAGCCTGATCACCTCGTTCGATCCGAAATGGCTGGAGCAGAAGTTCGGCGTCAACGCCAATAGCTTGCGCGACGGGCTGAATTCGCTGCTGACCTCCGGCTTCGGTTTTGTCACCACCGTCTTCACCTCGCTGTGGAGTTCCGGCATGGCGCTGGTTTCTGTGGTCAGCCTGTTCGTGGTGACACCGGTGGTCGCCTTCTACATGCTGCTCGACTGGGACCGCATGGTGGCGGTCATCGACGGCTGGGTGCCACGCGACAACGTCCAGACCGTGCGCGCCATCGCACGGGACATCAACACCGCCACGGCAGGCTTCGTGCGTGGCCAGGGCACGCTGTGCCTGGTGCTGGGCGCCATGTATGCCACCGGGCTGACGCTGACCGGACTGAACTTCGGCATCCTCATCGGCCTGTTCGCCGGGCTGATTTCCTTCATCCCCTATGTCGGCTCGCTGACCGGGCTGGTGCTGGCCGTGGGCGTCGCCTTCGTCCAGTTCTGGCCGGACTGGACGATGATCGTCGCGGTCGCGGTCGTCTTCTTCATCGGCCAGTTCATCGAGGGCAACATCCTGCAGCCGCGGCTGGTCGGCAAGAGCGTCGGCCTGCACCCGGTATGGCTGATGTTTTCGCTGTTTGCCTTCGGCGCGCTGTTCGGCTTCGTCGGCTTGTTGATCGCGGTGCCGGCTTCGGCCGCCGTCGCCGTGCTGGTGCGGTTCGCAATAGCCCGCTATCTCGAATCGCCGCTCTACAAGGGTCGCGGCGCGGCACCTGTGCCGCAGCTTCCGGCCGATCGCGGCGGCGGCCACCGCACGCAACCGCGTCGCTGAAGTGACTGCCCAGCCAACCGACCCGCCGCGCCAGTTGCCGCTCGACCTCGGCCATGGCACGGGCTATTCGCGTGACGAACTCGTCGTCTCCGGCACCAACAACCAGGCGGTTGCGCTGGTCGACCGCTGGCCGGACTGGCCATCGCCGGTGGTGGTGCTGGCCGGTCCCGCGGGTTCTGGCAAGACGCATCTGGCCTCGATCTGGCGCGCGCGTGCCAATGCGGCGGCGGTCGACGCCAGGCGCATCGGCGACAGCATCGCCAATCTCGGCGCGCGGCCGGCGCTGATCGACGATGTCGATACCGGGACGGTTGACGAACAAGGCCTGTTCCATCTGATCAATGCGGTGCGTGGTGCCGGCTCGCAACTGCTTCTGACGGCGCGCCGCTTTCCCTCGGCCTGGGGTGTTGGCCTGCCTGATCTTGCCTCGCGGCTGAAGGCGGCTGCGACAGTCGAAATTCATGAGCCCGACGATCTCCTGCTGGCAGGCGTCATCACAAAACTCTTCGCCGACCGTCAGATCGAGGTCGAACCGCATGTCGTGCAATATCTGGTCCGCCGCATCGAGCGCTCGCTGGCGACAGCGATGCGCGTGGTGGAGCGGCTCGACCGGACCGCGCTCGAACGCAAGACGCCGATCACCAGGGCGCTGGCAGCCGAAACCGTCAGTGCCATGGATGAAGGGCAGGGCGAGTTCGAGATCTAGCCTAAGAGGCCGGTCTCAGAGCCACATTCTGGCGAAATGACGGACTGCGAGATAGACGGCAGAGTGAGCGGCGATATAGCCGGCGGCGACCAGCACAAACATCCCGATACTGACACGCCAGGAGCGGGAGACCACGGCGCCCGGGGCCTGCCTCGCCTGTCTGCGGCTTTCACGGTTGTTCCACATCGCCAGTGCGGCGCAGGCAATTGCCCACGTCACCATGACCGGAACCGTTATGCCGGCGTAGGCAAAGTAGGCCGGTCCGAAAAGCGACACCCAGGCATCGATTCCAAGCATCTGACCCCCCTGTTTGCCGAACCGCGGCGCCGGACACACGGCCGGAGCCGCAGCAAGTGAACCGTATGGCTGCGCCGGGCATTGGGCTGTGAGGGGATGGTCGGAGTGGAGAGATTCGAACTCCCGACCCTCTGGTCCCAAACCAGATGCGCTACCAGGCTGCGCTACACTCCGAACGGTCTGTTGCCTATTCATTTCGGTGGTGCATGGCAAGTGCAAAAACCTGCGAGAGCAAAAACCTTGCCGCCGTGCGCATTGCGCAGTAATGACGGGCGAAGGGTGGCGATGCTGCCTTGCACAACAACGAGGTGGCCATGTCCGCGCGCATTTTCAGCCCAGCCAAAACCGCGATGCAGTCCGGCAAGGCCAAGACCGGTTACTGGGTGCTGGAATTCGATCCCGAGTCGCGCAAGAAGATCGACCCGCTGATGGGCTATACGACGTCGGCAGACATGAGAAGCCAGATCAGGCTTAGCTTCGACACGCGCGAAGAGGCGGTCGCCTACGCCGAAAAGCAAGGGCTCGCTTTCCGCGTCGAAGAGCCGAAAGAGACCAAGCGCCGCCAGATTTCCTATGCGGAGAATTTCCGCTATGACCGCAGGACGCCCTGGACGCATTGAACGGCGCCCGGCGCCAGAATATCCAGCCGGCCCAACGGCCGGCCAGCGGTCCCGTAGCTCAGCTGGATAGAGCACCGGCCTTCTAAGCCGATGGTCACAGGTTCGAATCCTGTCGGGATCGCCAAAGCCTTTCGGTCCGTTCCGGACACATAGGTTACGGTTTATACCGGAGACACGGGCTTTCAGAGAGCGGTATCAGGTCTCGTGCGCTCAGACCGCCGCCGCCAGAAGCAGCGTTACCCCCAGGACCGTCGACGCATAGATCGTCGCTAGGAGCACGATCGGCCGAGGATACTCGGTGGGTGTTGCGAGGCTGGTTATGTCGGGACCCCGAAATGTTTCGGTGCCGGGCGACGGGACGTCGGCGGCGGTGGCAGCGTTGTCATTGCAAGCGCGCAGCACAGAAAGGCGCTGGGTTATATCCGCGGCGATCAGAGGATCGTCCGCCACCAATCTCGACCAGTCCGAAACAATGCCGATTTCATGTTGTGACATCGCGCGCCTCCCATTTACGGCCTAACAGCGATATCTAAATTATGTTCCACTAATAGTTTCGCGAGGCGGACCGCTCTTTGTCACCGCGGTCTTTTGATCGATGAAAACCACGCCCGCTGCCTCCAAGCCTCGACGGATGGCAGCCAGCTTGGCGGGACTGGGAATCCTTCGCCCGCTCTCAAAACTGCCAATCGTTCCTTCGCTGAGGCCGCACTTCGCGGCGAGTCGCACCTGCGACCACTTCAGGATCGCTCGTGCAGCTCTGCACTGCTGGGGTGTAAGGGGTTGGGTCCCTGAGACGGTGGCGCTTCGCTTGTTCACATCCTGACGGTCCTTCGCTTCGGCGGGACACGGCTTTGCACCAGGCCCGCCTTGTCCAGATCCACCGTGACCATTGTCCCGAGCGACACCGTGACCTTGTCGCCGTCGATCCGCGTAACGTCGCCGGATAATTCCATCTGCTGGCCCCTGGTCAGCCTGGTTGCCGGATCAATGACCGAATGCGGAAGACCGGGGATCGACACGCTGACGCGGTCCTTCGTGACGCGCTTCAGCACCGTCGCCATGACCGCCACCTCGTCGCCGACTTTATTGCCATGCTCTGATTCTGGGGCGGCATCCGCCGGCGTCAAGGATTAGCTGCGTCTGATATAGAAAAGTCCGCGGGCGTGGCTCGGCGCCAGCGTATTATTTCGTTACTCGGCCTTTTCGGAACCTTCCCGCGCACGGCGCGTTCGGCCCGCTGTATTCGCGGACCCTCATATAAAAGTGGACAGGCGGGAGGCAAACAAGGGTGGGGAGGAGTGTTGCCATGTCGAAGCGAGAAATAGGGATATCTTCGGCCCTCGATCGGCGCATTGCCGATCTCAGGGCCAGGATGCAGGACGCCCGGATCACGGAATACGAAATGAAGACCTTTCAAAAAGTGGCTTCAGCCATGGGAGGCGACGGAGGCTCCCTGCGTCTCGATGCCGACGACCTGATCGCGGCATCCTTTGTCGTCGATGCGCTGGGTGAACCGACGCTCAACTGAGACGGGCGATCTGGCTTCGCGCGCCGTTTTGCCCTTGCCCGGCCGGCAATTGGCCCACGCCTTCACACTTTGAAACAGGATGGCTGCTTTCCAGCGGCCGTCCTGTGGCGTCTGCCCAAGCGTCTGTCGCAAGTCATAGGCAGGGGCTGGTTGGCCGGTGGATTTGATTCCGCCGCCGACATCGAATTGGAGGGAAAGTCTTATCAATTTGTTTGGGTTGGTGCGTCATAGTAGCGACGGCTAACGGAGTTGAACGCGATGAAGCTCGATCTGTCGCCGACGAGCTGGGGCAGGGTGATCGCTGTCACGGCAGTCGGTACGGCATTCTTCATTGCCGTGGCGTTCTTCGTCGATTCCTTCAATTTTCCCTATCTTTCGCCCGAGGCCGTGTGGCGGGCGCAGATGACCGACCTGATGCTGCCTTTGGTGCTGGGCGGCTCGTTTCTGTTTTTCCTGATGTGGAAGATTCGCCAGCTGGCCATCGCGCAGCGCGATCTCAGCGTCCTCGCCGCGACCGACAGCCTGACAGCGGTGCTGAACCGTGGCGCCTTCTCGATGCTGGTCGAAGCCTATCTCGAGCAGACCCGCAAGCAGGAGCAGACCCGTTCGGGGGCGCTGCTGATCATCGACGCCGACCACTTCAAGTCGATCAATGACCGCCTGGGCCACGATTGCGGCGATCAGGCCCTCAAACTGATAGCGCAGGCGATCAAGGGGCAACTGCGTGGCAGCGATATCGTCGGCCGCATCGGCGGCGAAGAATTCGGCGTGTTTCTGCCCGGCGTGGATCCCTCGCAATCCTGGGTGGTTGCCGAAAGCATCCGCCGGCGTATCAGGGAGATGGAATTCTCACCCGGCGGCAGGCCTTGTCCGCTTTCCGTCAGCATCGGCGGCACAAGCTTTACCGGCCCGATCACCTATGAGGAAATCTTCTCCGCTGCCGACAGAAGGCTTTACACGGCCAAGTCGAACGGACGCGATCAAGTCAGCTTCGATCCGGCCGGAACGTCTCCGGCGCCTGCGCCCGGCGTCGCCACCGTGCATTGACGGGTGACTCGGAACAGCACGCTGACTCGTGCAGGCCGTCGCGCAGCAGTGCTTTGGCTGCCGTCATCACGCTAAAGAGATAGTTTTCTCACGCCTGAAGCGGCAGATATCGAAAATCTGTCGACTTATGCGCCTTGCTTCGACCAGGAGCTTTTCGGCGGGACTCCGCTTTGGAGCGGAATTTGCTCTGGCTCTCACGAGCCGCTCCTCATTAAGAAGGCTGGTCAACCCGAAGGCCTTCTCGCGGATAAGGTCATTTTGCACACACAGTGCCGGCAACAGTTGGTAGATCGCTTTGCTTGACGATGTCGGAAGCGCCGGATCGAAGATAACGTGATCGGCGGGCGCATCGAGACTTCGGGCGATCAGATCGCGCGCTGCTTGCTTCGAAATGATGTACCCGGCCGCTCCGACGTGGAACCCATATAGCCTAACCACCGAAAAACACCCGACTGACGCAGGTGCGCTTCATCGCGATGACGGTTTTCCTTAGGTAGGTTTCCAGCTTGACGATATCGGCGTTGGCCGGAATCCATCCATCATCAGAAAGCATTGGGCCAGCCGCTTCGGACAACAGGACGTCATCCTCGAAAATCGCACCAAAGGCATCTTCACCATCCGCGATGATGGTCCAGCAAACCTTGTGGCTCATAAGACAAGCCGCTTCCGTGGGGGTCAAACTTGGTGAAGTCGCAGCAAATTCCGGTCGACGCAACGCGTCCACGGCAGGAACCCGGTCGAACGAAACACCAACCTTCGCGAATTCAGCCGTGACATGGGCAAGTCGATCAGGAGACCGATCGAGGTTAATAACCATACATTTCATTGATGCCCCCCACAGGCTATCTGTCAATAATTACTGTCTTGGATCTTGAAATAACTTGCTTAACCAAATAGCGAGACTCCGCAAGGGGTAGGCGACGCAGCTTGGGCTGCCAGTGATATTTTTGAGCAATAGATGGACGACTTAGCACTCACCGAGTGCCTCGTATTGACGTAACCTGCTTAATGGGCGACCGATATCTCGGACAGCTAAATATCAGCTGAAGGTGGATATCTCTGTTCACAGCCATTTTGTAACAGTTGCGTTAGCTCTGCTCGGCGACAAGTAACGCCTCCGAGCGCCATGTGGGCAGCACGGCAACGGCCAGATTTTCACTATCGGCAAACAGCCGGCCAGGCTAACAAAGCGCAGCGACCATGATCCATTTGTTCAACGGCTTTCAGGACCCCTTCGGTGGCAGTGACCTTGAAGCTCTGGAACTGTACCGGCTGTTGAGTGTCGATTCCGAGGTGCATCTGTGGGCAACCTCCTCCAGCGTGTCCGGCGAGTTGATGCGGAATTTCCCGATTCGCCGCGTCTCGCTGTCGAAGTGGGATGTACCGAATGGCGGTACCTACGTCTTTCTCGGCTCTCATTGGCGCAACAAGATATGGCCTTACCTGATCCCGCGGCCGCGCCGGCTGATCTATGTCTTCAATACCTTTCACCCGAAAATCATCTCGCTGACGAGACGCATGCCCCGCATGCTGAACTGGCCCGACGCCGAACTGGTGCTGATTTCCGATTTTCAGAGACGGATGCTCCAAGTCGATGGCACCGTGCATCCGTCTCCGATCGATATCGAACGTTTTTCACCACAGCATCTGGGTTCGGATCGTCCCTTCACCGTCGGACGCTTGAGCCGCGATGGGCCGGGCAAACATCATCCCGATGACATACCCCTCTACGAGACATTGCTGGCCGAAGGTACAGCCTTGCGGATTCAGGGAGGGATAGGGCTCAAGGACAGCCTCATGCCGCATCCGCAACTCGAACTGTTCCCACCCGGCCAATTTTCCGCCGAAGAGTTTCTGCAGACGCTCGACGTGTTTTATTATCGCACCGGTTGGCATATGGAAACCTTCGGTCGCGTGGTGTTCGAGGCGATGGCCTGCGGGTTGCCCGTGGTCTGCCATTCATATGGCGGTTATTCCGACCATATCAGGCATGGCGAAAACGGTTTCTTGTTCGAAACGACGCAGCAGGCGGCGCGCATCCTGGCCGATCTCAAAGCCGACCCGGCGCTGCGGGCGGCAGTGGGCCTCAAGGCACGGCAGACCGTCGAGCAGATCTATTCTTCCCAAGCTGTGCGACAGAGGCTGGATTTCTACCTGCGCTAGCTGCACGTCATCCCTTGGGCCATGGGACATCCTTGGCGCAACAACATGCCCGCTGTCATCGATCTCGACATCGCGCTAAAGCAGGCACGCAAAGCGGACGAATGGGGCCGACAGCCAGCGGCGTGCCACAGACTGGGCAGGACTTCTTATCGATGACATTGATGGGCGCGGCGGCACTGCTGATCCTGATCCTGACTTACGCCGGTGTCGCCATTGGCCGCATCCCCGGCCTGCGCCTCGACCGGGCAGGGATCGCGCTTCTCGGCGGGGCCGCGATGATCGCCATCGGCGCGCTCAGCATGGAGGATGCGTACCGGGCGATCAATTTCGACACCATCACGCTTCTGCTCGGCATGATGATCGTGGTGGCGCATTTAAAAGTGTCGGGCGCCTTTCGTGGCCTTGGCGCCGTCGCCATCGAGCACGCGCATGCGCCCTTCATGCTCTTGGTGATGGTGACGCTGCTGACCGGCGTGTTGTCCGCCTTCCTGGTCAACGACGCCATCTGTCTCGTCATGGCGCCGATCGTCGTTCACGTCACCCGCGTGATCAAGCGCAACCCGATCCCCTATCTGATCGCCACCGCCACCGCGTCGAATTGCGGCAGCGTCGCAACCATCACCGGCAATCCGCAAAACATGGTCATCGGCGCGCTGTCGGGCATTTCCTATCCGGCCTTTTCGGCAGCGCTGGCTCCGGTCGCCCTGTTCAGCCTCGTCGCGGTCGTTGTCATCATCCGCATTGTCTTCCGGGCCGAATTCGCCCGCACCGTCCAATTGACGCCCGAGGTCTCGCGGGGCCGCATGCACAAGGGGCAGGTGCTGAAGGCGGTGGTGGTCTGCATCGGGCTGGCAATTGCCTTCTTCGCCGGCGTGCCCGTCGCCAAGGCCGCACTCATCGGCGGCGCCATCCTCTTGCTCACCCGGGCCATCAAGCCGGAGCGCATCTACCGCGAGATAGACGGTCCGCTGCTGTTCATGTTCGCCGGTCTGTTCGTGGTCGTCGCCGGCGCCGAAAAGACGCTTCTTTCGCCAGACATGATCGCTTCGGCCAGGAATCTCGGGCTGGACGACGTCTGGCGGCTGTCCGGCTTCACTGCGGTGCTTTCCAATATCATGAGCAATGTTCCGGCCGTGCTGGCGCTGCGGCCCTTCATACCCGGCCTCGAAAGCCCCGAGCGCGCCTGGCTGGTCGTCGCCATGAGCTCGACGCTGGCCGGCAATTTCACGCTGCTGGGTTCGGTCGCCAACCTGATCGTCGCCGAACAGGCGCGGGCCGCCGGCACGACGCTGTCGTTCGGCGCTTTTTTCAAGGTCGGCTTGCCTTTGACGCTGATAACGCTGGCCGCCGGCACCGCATGGCTGGCTTTCGGTTTCTAATGCATGTCGTTGCCCCAAAAGTGGCCCCGGTTTTAGGGCAACGACATGCATAAAACCAAAGGCTTAAAGCGCGTCGCGCTTTAGACCTGGCTGCCTGAAAGTCGCGCCCGCACCAGCGTCGCCGCGGCGCGTCCGGCCGCTTCGATGTAATCGGGGTTGCGGTGGATCAGCATGATCGAAAAGCAGCCGTCGATCAAAAGCACGATCTCGCGTGCCAGGGTTAGCGGCTCCACGATGCTGTGGCCCGACAGGGCGCCGGCCAGCCATGTTTCGAAATTCAGCTTGTGCCGCGCGCCCACCTTGACCGCCGGATGTCCGGGCATCGAGGCGAGTTCGGCGGCCGTGCGCAGGAAGCCGCATCCCTTCCATTTCGGATGGCGAGCGGACCTCGCCAGATTGGTGAAGATCGCCTCGACCTTGCGATCCGCGCCGCCTTCGGCAGCCTCGAACCAGCCGGCCATCCGCTTCAGATTGGGTTGGTCGCGGCCGTCGAGATAGGCCGCGATCAGGTCGTCCTTGCTCTTGAAATGGTAGTAGAGCGTGCGCTTGGTGAGACCCGCTTCCTCGGCAACGGCATCGACGCTGACACGACCGATTCCTTCTGCATAGAAGAGCCTGGTCGCGGCATCGACAATGCGTTTGCGGGTAGGGCTCTGCGTGTCGGGCATAAGCCTATGTATACCGACTAGTGAATATACACAAGCGACAAAGGGCATAGTCTTCCTTCCATCAGCATGATGGAGAAGGAAGAGCCAAATGACAGATCTTGTCCTTAGCGAAACCCGGGATGGGATTGCCATCCTCACCCTCAACCGGCCGGAGAAACTCAACGCGCTGAACTATGCCCTGATCGATCGCCTGCTTGCTGTCCTTGACGACATGGAAGTCGATGACAGCGTCCGAGCGGTCATTCTGACCGGAGCAGGGGAGCGGGCGTTTTCGGCGGGGGGCGACATTCACGAGTTCTCGGCCAGCGTGGCGCTTGGCGTCGGTGTCGCGATGCGGGATTTCGTCATGCGCGGGCAGCGGCTGACGGCGAGGCTGGAAGCCTACCGCAAGCCCGTCATCGCCGCCGTCAACGGCATTGCCTTTGGTGGCGGCTGCGAAATCACCGAGGCCGCACCGCTCGCTATCGCCAGTGACCGCGCTTTGTTCGCCAAGCCGGAAATCAACCTCGCAATGCCGCCGACCTTTGGTGGAACCCAGCGCTTGCCGAGGCTCGCGGGGCGCAAGCGGGCGCTCGAACTGCTGTTGACCGGCGACTGGTTTGCGCCGCCGCGGGCGCTTGAACTGGGTCTCGTCAACGAGGTTGTGCCGCATGCCGAGTTGATGCCGGCGGCATTTGATCTGGCCAGGCGTATCCTGCGGCACTCCGATCTGGCGATTGCCGGCATCCTCACGGCAGTGGCGCGCGGCCTCAACCAGAGCATCGCCGAAGGTTTGCTGGTCGAGGCCGAGCAGTTTGCCCGCATGGCCCCGACCGCTGATCTGCGCGAAGGGCTGAATGCCTGGATTGCACGCCGCGAGCCGGGCTATGACGGCTCGTGGACACATATCGCGCGTCCCGACGAGGCCAGGCGAGCCTGAAGCGGGTCGCTGGAATTCCTCAGGCGACCCGCTTCAGGTCTTTGTTTTCATGCGTGTCGTTCTCCCAAAACCGAGGTTACTTTTGGGAGACATGCACTCGTCGGAGCTGGATCAGGGCGCCACCACCAAACGGCCCTTCATGTTGGGGTGAAAGCGGCAGAAGTAGTCGACCGGTCCCGCCGTCTTCAAAGTCAGGCTTGCGGATTTCTTCGGCGGGATCATCACTTCCCAGCCGCCTTTCACGGTGGCCGTGTGGGCGAACACATCCTTGTTCACCCACTCGATCGTGTCGCCGACCTTTGCCTCGACGGTGGCCGGAGAGAACACCAGCCTGTCGATGGTGACCTGGATGGTTTCGGCTTGCGCCGGCACGATCCCGACGGCGAGCGTCAACGCAATCCACAGATGGCGGTTCTGCATGCTCCCGGTCCTTACTTGAGCATGCCGGCGACGTGTTCGGCGTGCTGCTCATGGCCCTGGAATATCTTCAGGCCGGTTTCCAGCAGGCTTTTCAGCTCGGCATTCTGCGCCGACGGGATCAAAAGGGTTTCGAGCGCGCCGTTGACCTGCTTGTGATAGGCGACCTCATTGTCGACATAGGCCTTGTCGAAGGCAGCGCCGTGGAGTTTGGCGAGCTTGGCCCGCTCCTCCGTCGCAGCTTTGGTCAGCGCCTTGCTGGTGGGGTTGTCTTCCGGGGTGACCTTGAGCTTCTTGACCAGGTCGAGCGCCTGAACATTTACAGCCTCGTGATCGCGGACCATGTCCTTGGCGAAATCGACAACCTCCTTGTTCTTCGATTTGTCGATGGCCAGCTTGGCCGCTTCGATGTCGATGACCCCGGCCGTGTAGGCGATATGGGCGATCTGCGGATCGGTCGGCTTGTCGGCGGCTTGTGCGAACGGCGCGGTGCCGAGCAGCAGCAGGGCGGCGAGCGCAGCAGTGTGTCGGATAGACATGGCATCTCCTTCGCCGGGACGCTGAAATCGCCCCGGACAGTGTTTTTCGGTTGACGGTCATTGGATGCTGGTCAGCGGCAAACGTTCCCGCTGAAATGAACTGAAATCCGCTGAGGCTCAGCTTTCCAGCCCGAGCCGTCGCATCACGGCGCTGGTCAGTCGTTCGCAACGCCGGCCGGCGAAGGGGAAGGCGTCGAGCAGCACCGGCCCGATCTGGTCGTCCAGCGCCTTGCGGACAAGGGCGCGGGCGCGGTGCAGCCTTGTCTTGACGGTTTGCGGCCGCACGCCGAGGAGGTCGGCGGTCTCTTCGATGCTCAGCCCCTCGATCACCCGCGCCACGAACACCGTCCGGTAGACGTCGGGAAGGCTGTCGGTGGCCTGTTCGACCAGTTGGAGGATCTGCCGTTGCGCCATTGTCCGTTCCGGATCGTCGCTGGGATTGAGGGGAAACCGGATGATCTCGGCTTGCGGATTTTCCGGCAGCGCCACCGTTTTGCGCCTTTTGCGCAGCCGGCCGAGCGCCTCGTTGATGACGATGCGCGATAGCCATGTGGCGAGCGAGGAGTCGCCGCGAAACGCATCGAGATGGGCGAAAGCCTTGACGTAGGCCTCCTGCACGATGTCCTCGGCCTCGCTGTCATTGCGCACGACGCCGCGCGCGATCCGGTAAAGCCGCTGATTGTGTGTCTTGATGATGGTGCGGAAGGCGTCGCCGTCGCGCACCAGCGCGCGGTGCACAAGCTGCATCTCGCCTGGCACAGCGGAAGGCACGGCCGTCAACACAGCAGGCATGGCAAGTTTCCTCAACCCAATCTCCGAACCAGGATCTCGATTGGGAGATTGGACGCTGTCGCCGGCAAAAGGTTCCCGAAGATTTTCTGCCGGGTCCGGCGGCCGCTACACTACAGTGCGAGCGAAGGCTTGTCAGGCAGCCTGCAAGCGCGCCGTGGCCGCCAACAGATCGGTCTGGGTGATCAGCCCGAGAATCCGCTTGTCGTCGTCGACGATGATGACCGCATGGCTGCGGCCGTCGGTGAGCACGGGCAGCAGACCCATGGCGGCGACGCCGGCGGCGGCTGTTGCCGCGGGCGTTAAGACGGATCCAACCGTCCCCGAGGCCTGGGTGAGTTCGCGCAACCCCACCGTGCCTGCCAGCCTGGCTTCCGCATTGACGACCGGCAAGGTGCGGATGTTGTGGTCAAGCAGCAATTGGCGCGCCGCCTCGGTGGAGGTGTGAGCATCGACCGAGATCACATCGCGCGACATGATGTCCTCGCACAGAAGGGTCTTGTGCGCGCGCACCATCGCCTGCAATTCGACCTGCCGCAGCAGCCGGTCGAGATCGTTGCGATCGATATCGAACGTCTCGTCGAGTGCGCCAAGCGCGGCATCGATGTCTTCCGACCGAAAGCCCACGCGCAGCTGCGCCGGCAGATCGCCGGTGCCGTGGCTGTTTGCCGGCGCCGCAACCGGCACATGCGGATAATTGCGCCGGGCCAGCCTGTGGAAGCCGTAGCCGAGCGCCACCAGCAGGATCGAGTTCAGCGCCACCGGCACGAATGGAAACAGGAAGCCGGCGCTGATCACGGCAGGCCCTCCCAGCACCGCGGTCAGCGCGGCCGCTCCGCCCGGCGGATGCAGGCAGCGCGTGAACGACATGGCGGCGATGGCCAGTGCCACCGCGATGCCGCTGGCAAGGGCGGTTTCGTGGATGAAATGCGCCACGATCACGCCGACCAGTGCCGATATCGTGTTGCCGCCGATGATCGACCATGGCTGTGCCAGCGGACTGGCGGGCACGGCGAACAGCAGCACCGCCGACGCCCCCATCGGCGCCACCAGCAGCGGCACGTGCGGGCCGTTGCCGAGCACAAGGCTGGCGATCACACCGGTGAGTGCAATGCCGATCGTCGCGCCGATACAGGCGACGAGACGCTCGCGCAGCGTCGCGCCGGCAAGAATGGGAACAAAAAGGCGGAAAGCCATGAGGTCGAAAACTCTGCCGATATTCCAGGGGAAGTCGAAAATGTGCTGATCGCACCGCAATGACGCGGCATCGCTGAATTTGAAAGCCAAACTGATCCGGGAAACTGCAATTTGAGGGAATAGAATTCCGCTACGCAGCCGCTGCGGCCAGACCGCGCGAAATGTCGGCCTTCAGGTCGTCGACGTCCTCGAGGCCGATCTGCAGGCGGATCAATGGACCCTCATAGGGGGCCTTCGCGACAACGCGGTCGCCGAGCCAGACCGGTACCGCAAGGCTCTCATAACCGCCCCAGGAATAGCCGAGGCCGAAGATTTGCAGCGCGTCGAGAAAGGCGTGCTGCTGCTTCTGGCCGCCACCGGCAAGCACGATGGAAAAGATGCCGCTGGAGCCGGAGAAATCCCGCTTCCATAGAGCGTGATCCGGATGGCTGGGCAGGGCCGGGTGGAGCACGCGCGCCACGCCCTTCTGGCCTTCGAGCCAGGAGGCGATGGCAAGCGTGCTGCGCTGATGGTGTTCGAGGCGCACGCCCATGCTGCGCAGGCCGCGCAGCACCTGGTAGACGTCGTCGGGCCCGGCGCAGCAGCCAAGCGTGCAGAAGCTTTCATAAAGATGCGTCCAGCAGCTCTCTTTGGCCGACACCGTTCCAAGCAGCACGTCGGAATGGCCGGCCGGGTATTTGGTCGCCGCATGGATCGAGATGTCGACACCGTGGTCGAGGGGGCGGAAATACAGTGGCGTCGCCCAGGTATTGTCCATCATGACGATGGCGCCCGCGGCGTGCGCCGCCTTGGCGATGGCTGGGATGTCCTGCACCTCGAAGGTGTTGGAGGCCGGTGATTCCGTGAACACCACCTTGGTGTTGGGCTTGATCAACGCCGCGATGCCGGCGCCGACATGGGGGGCGTAGTACTCGACCTCGACGCCCAGCCGCTTCAGCATCGTGTCGGCGAAGTTGCGGGTCGGATGATAGACGGTATCGACGATCAGCAGATGGTCGCCGGCCGACACGAAGGCGAGCAGCGGTACCGTCACCGCCGCAAGGCCCGACGGCACCAGGATCGTGCCTGCCGAACCTTCCAGCGCGTCTATGGCGTGGGCGAGCGCATCGGTCGTCGGCGTGCCGCGCGTGCCGTAAGTGTATTTCTGGGTGCGAGCCGCCATTGACGCCGCGTCGCGAAAAAGCACGGTCGAGGCATGCACCACCGGCGGATTGACGAAGCCGAAATAGTCGTGCGGATTGTTGCCCGAATGGGCAAGCCGCGTGTTGATGCCCATCCCGCCGCTAAAGTGCTCGCCGTCTTTCGCCATTCTGCGTCGCCTTGTTTGACAAGCCGCTAGCCATAGTGCGGCGGCATGGACCGTGCAACAGCCACCGTCCGCCAGGAGATGGACTTCGAATATGCCAATTCGTCGCGGCAAAAACAGCGATGCGGGGACAGGATATCAAAACGAAAAACCCGCCTGTGCGGCGGGTCATCGGCGCAAATCAGCACCATGGACAAAAATGTATCATAGCTGAGGGCAGGGTGTCAAGAAAAAATTCCTATCGCGAAAAGGCGGTCTTTGATTGACCTGCGTTCGGAGCCCTCATCTCCGCCGATCGGCTATTGTGGGCGGCTGCGGAAGGTATATGATTGTCGGCTAATATTAATCGCCGGATTGCTTCGATCAGATGCTGCCGGATGGTTGCTGCCGGTTGACCTCTGGTCCTCCACGATCCGGATCGCGCTCACCAAGCGTGAGCGCGGCAAGGGAGGAATGCCATGCCGGACGTCAAATGGGCCATGAAGGCGCGCGAATTCATCAACTGCAACTGCGCCTATGGCTGCCCGTGCCAGTTCAACGCCATGCCGACATACGGGTTCTGCCAGGCGGTCGCCGGCATGGAAATCGAAAGCGGCCATCACGGCGACACCAAGCTCGACGGATTGCGGTTCGTCGGGATTTTCAGCTGGCCCGGCGCCATACACCAGGGCGGGGGCGAAGCCGCGGTGATCATCGACGAGAGGGCGACGGAAGCCCAACGTGGCGCGCTGCTTCGCATATTGGGCGGTCTGGACACCGAACCGGGTGCAACGATATTCCAGGTCTTTTCGACCACGCTGGAGAAGTTCCACGACCCGATCTTTGCGCCGATCGAATTCAACATCGACGTCGACGCGCGAACCAGTCAGCTGCATGTCGAGGGTATAACCGACGGTCGTGGCGAGCCGATCCGGAATCCGGTCACCGGCGCTGCCCACCAGGCGCGCATCGACCTGCCGCACGGCTTCGAATACGCGATCGCCGAGGTCGGGCGCGGCTGGACAAAGGCGACGGGCCCGATCAAGTTCGAGCTGGCCGATACGCACAGCCATTTCGCCAATCTGCATCTCACGCAGAGCGGCATCGTGCATTGACCTGATCCAATGGGCGACACGGCCCTCGAGGCGGTGCTGCGGCGCGATCGTGCGGTCGTGATGGCCGCGCTCGTGGTGATTGCCGTGCTCGCCTGGGCCTATGTGCTGTGGCTCGCCACCGACATGGTCATGCCCGGCTCCGCCTTGCCGGACAGCGGAGGCGGTGACATGGCCGGAATGGACATGTCGAATATGGACGGGTCGAACATGGGTATGGGCGGCATGGATATGGGCGCCGCCGTGGCGCCAGGCATCCGGGCCTGGGCATTGGCCGATTTCGCTTTCACCTTCACGATGTGGGCGGTGATGATGGTCGGCATGATGACGCCTTCGGTCGCACCGATGTTGCTGCTCTATGCCGGCGTCGGCCGCAAGGCGCGGGCGGATGGCAGGCCCATCGCTTCGACGGGATGGTTTTTTGCCGGCTACCTCGCCGTCTGGGTCGTCTTCAGCCTCGTGGCGACCGGTGCGCAATGGCTTCTCGCCCGTCTTGCCTTGCTCGACCCCTCGATGGCGACCGGCAGCGCGGTCCTCGGCGGCCTCGTCCTGATCGCCGCCGGTCTCTATCAATGGACGCCGATGAAGGGCGTCTGCCTGCGCCAATGTCAGGCCCCGATCGCGTTCCTGGCCGGCCATGGCGGATTCCGCTCCGCTCCGCTCGGCGCGCTTCGGCTGGGCATCGATCACGGCGCCTACTGTCTGGGGTGCTGCTGGGCGCTGATGGCCCTGCTGTTCGTCGGTGGCGTCATGAACGTGCTGTGGATCGCCGGCATCGCCATCCTAGTCCTGCTGGAGAAGACGGTCCCGACCGGGCAGCTGATTCCGCGCGTTTCAGGCGCGTTGATGGCTGGCATCGGGGCCTGGATCGTCTTTCAAGCCTCTTGAGAACAGTCTTCGTCTGCGACCTGTATTGGACTGCAGCCGCCAGTAAATCGTCAGAAGACAATCTTGGGACATGGTAGTTCGCCCCACGCGGAGGTCAACAACCACGAGGTATTTGCCCGGGATGGATTTCGCTGCCGCGGCCGGTATCGGCCCCGCGTTGGCGTTGCATCAGCTTTGCCGCCTTTATTGGCCCTGCTGACTAATTCGCGGGCGTGTTTGTCTGTAAATCAGGCATTTACGGCAATCGGTTTTCAAACTCTTCGGGTTTGGGTCATTTCCCTTGACCTCACAGGAATTATCGCCTTCGATGACATTTGTGAATGGGAGGCGGCGCGTCGGTTACGATGCGGGGTTTCGGGATGGGCCGGGATGAAGCCGCGTTCACACGGGAGAAAAAAATCAGGATTTACTCCTGAAAAACAGAGAAAAGGGTCTGTGGGTCATGAAACACATTGCTATCGGCATTCTAGGCGCCGCCACGCTTGGATTGATGGCGTCCGCCGCGTCGGCGGCCACGCTCGACACCGTCAAGGCGAAGGGCTTCATCCAGTGCGGCGTCTCCACCGGCCTGGCCGGCTTTTCGGCGCCGGACGACAAGGGTGACTGGCAAGGCATCGATGCGGATTTCTGCCGCGCTGTCGCGGCCGCCGTCTTCGGTGACGGCTCCAAGGTCAAGTTCACGCCGCTCAGCGCCAAGGAGCGGTTCACCGCGCTGCAGTCGGGCGAGATCGACATCCTGTCGCGCAACACCACCTGGACCATCAACCGCGATACGGCACTCGGCCTGAATTTCATCGGCGTCACCTATTATGACGGCCAGGGTTTCATGATCAACGCCAAGAAGCTGCCGGGCGTCAATTCGGCATTGCAGCTTTCGGGCGCAGCCGTCTGCGTGCAGAGCGGCACCACCACCGAGCTGAACCTCGCCGACTACTTCAAGGCCAACAAGATGGAGTACAATCCCGTCGTCTTCGAAAAGCTGGAAGAGGTCAACGCCGCCTATGATGCCGGCCGCTGCGACGTCTACACCACCGATCAGTCGGGCCTCTATGGCATCCGCCTGACGCTGGGATCGCCGGCCGACCATGTCGTGCTGCCCGAGATCATCTCCAAGGAGCCGCTCGGACCTGCCGTTCGCCAGGGCGACGACCAGTGGTACCACATCGTCAAATGGACCTATTTCGCGCTGCTGCAGGCTGAAGAGCTCGGCATCACCAAGGCCAATGTCGATGAGATGAAGAACTCGGCCAGCCCCGAGATCAAGCGCGTTCTCGGCCAGGAAGCGGACACCAAGATCGGTACCGATCTCGGCGTTTCCAATGACTGGGTGGTCAACATCGTCAAGGCCGTCGGCAATTATGGCGAAATGTTCGAGCGCAATGTCGGCTCGGGCAGCCCGCTGAAGATCGCGCGCGGCATCAACGCGCTGTGGACCAAGGGCGGCCTGCAATACGCGCCGCCGATCCGCTGATCGAAATGTGATCCGGGAGGCAGATCATCTGCCTCCCGGTTTCTCTTTCCAGGGGACGGTCGAATGGCATCGCAGGACGTACTTCGCGAGGAGCCCAGCCGCGGCTCCTTCATCAACGATCCGAAAATCCGGGGCATATTCTTCCAGCTGCTGGTCGTCGTGCTGCTGGTGGCGGGCGTCTGGTGGATTGCCCACAACGTCATCGACAACCTGACGCGGTTGCGCATCGCTTCAGGCTTCGGCTTCCTCAAGGGCCGCGCCGGCTTCGATATCAGCGAGAGCGCGATCGCCTATTCGTCGGATTCGACCTATGGCCGCGCCATTCTGGTCGGCCTCCTCAACACGGTCATCGTCGCCATCGTCGGCATCATCACCGCGACAATCATCGGCTTCGTCATCGGCATCGGCCGGCTCTCGAAGAACTGGCTGATCAGGAAGATCTGCACCGTCTATGTCGAGGTCTTCCGCAACATCCCGCCGCTGCTGGTCATCTTCTTCTGGTATTCCGGCGTGCTGGCCGTGCTGCCGGCGCCACGCGACAGCATCAATTTGCCGTTCGGTTCCTTTCTCAACCAGCGCGGTTTCTATTTCCCACGCGCCGTGTGGGGCGACGGTTCATGGCTGATCTTCGTCGCCCTGCTCGTCGGCATCGCCATGGCGTGGTTCGTCGCGCGCAAGGCGCGGCAACGGCAGATGGCGACCGGCCAGCAATTTCCGGTGTTTTGGACATCCGCGGCGCTGATCGTCGGGCTGCCGCTGCTCGCCTATGCGCTGAGCGGCTTTCCCCTGAGCTTCGACTACCCCAAGCAGTCGACTTTCAACCTGACCGGCGGCTTTCAGGTCCGGCCGGAGTTTCTGTCGCTTTATCTGGCGCTGTCCTGCTATACCGCCGCCTTCATCGCCGAGATCGTGCGTGCCGGCATCAGGGGTGTCAGCGCGGGCCAGACGGAAGCCGCCGGAGCGTTGGGATTGCGTTCCGGATCGATCCTGCGGCTGGTCGTCGTGCCGCAGGCCATGCGCATCGTCATTCCGCCGCTGACCAGCCAGTATCTCAACCTGACCAAGAACTCGTCGCTGGCCATCGCCATCGGCTATCCGGACCTGACGGCGACCGCCGGGACAGTGCTGAACCAGACCGGCCAGGCCGTCGAGGGCGTGGTGATCATGATGGTGATCTATCTCGCCATCAGCCTTCTGACCTCGCTTGTGATGAACTGGTTCAACGCCAAGATGGCGCTGGTGGAGAGGTGAGGTAAGGACATGCAAGAACATGATATGTCCTGGGTGCGCACCGAAATGGTGCTGGCGCAGCCGGCGCCCGCCAGCGTCACCGGCCTCGGCGCATGGGTGCGCAAGAACCTGATCGCGTCTACCGGCGACACCATTTTGACAATCGTCGGCATCGCCCTGGTGGCGATGATCCTGCCGCAAATCATCAATTGGGCGTTCATCAACGCCGTGTGGACGGGGCCGGACCGGACCGTATGCGCCACGGTGGCGCAAGGCGGCATCCAGCCGGATGGCTGGACCGGCGCCTGCTGGGCTTTCGTCAATGCCAAGTTCGGCCAGTTCATGCTCGGCCGCTATCCCATCGAGGAGCGCTGGCGGCCGATCCTGGTCGCCATCCTGTTCGTGGCGCTGCTGGTGCCGATGCTGATGCCGAAGGTGCCACGCAAAGGGCTGAATGCGGTTCTGCTGTTCTTCGTGCTGCCGATCGTCGCCTTCGTCCTGCTGGTCGGCGGCATGTTCGGCCTGCCGCATGTCGAGACCTCGCTTTGGGGCGGGCTCTTGGTAACGCTCAGCCTGTCCTTCGTCGGCATTGCCGTGTCGCTGCCGCTCGGCATCGTGCTGGCGCTCGGCCGCCGTTCCAAGATGCCGATCATCAAGACGCTGTGCGTCGTCTTCATCGAGACGGTGCGCGGCATCCCGCTGATCACCGTGCTGTTCTTCGCCAGCGTCATGCTGCCGCTGTTCCTGCCGGAGGGCGTTTCGTTCGACAAGTTCCTGCGCGCTTTGATCGGCGTGTCGCTGTTTGCCGCCGCCTATATGGCCGAAGTGGTGCGCGGCGGCCTGCAGGCGATCCCCAAGGGCCAGTATGAAGGTGCCGATTCGCTCGGTCTCGGCTATTGGCAGAAGATGTATTTCATCGTCATGCCGCAGGCGCTCAAATTGGTCATCCCGGGCATCGTCAACACCTTCATCGGCATGTTCAAGGATACCAGCCTGGTCATCATCATCTCGATGTTCGACCTGCTCGGCATCGTCAAACAGAATTTTTCCGATGCAAACTGGGCAACCGCGCAGACGGCGAGGTCTGGCCTGATCTTCGCGGCCTTCGTCTTCTGGCTGTTCTGCTTCGGCATGTCGCGCTATTCAATGTACACCGAACGCCGGCTCGACACCGGCCACAAACGCTGAATGCATGTCGCCCAAAAGTGTATAGCGGTTTTGGGGTAACGACAGGCATCATTACCAACAACAAAAGAACAAGGGGATCCCTCTCATGGCCACCGAAAATGCCGTCAGCGCAGAAGAGATCAAGGTCAACGCCGCCAAGATGCAGATTTCGACGACCGATGTCGCCATCGACATCATCGCCATGCACAAATGGTATGGCGAGTTCCATGTGCTGAAGGACATCAACCTGAAAGTGATGCGCGGGGAGCGCATCGTCATCTGCGGCCCCTCCGGCTCCGGCAAATCGACCATGATCCGCTGCATCAACCGCCTGGAGGAGCACCAGAAGGGCAAGATCATCGTCGACGGTAAGGAATTGACCAACGATCTCAAGAAGATCGACGAGGTGCGCCGCGAGGTCGGCATGGTGTTCCAGCACTTCAACCTGTTCCCGCATCTGACCATCCTGGAGAACTGCACGCTGGCGCCGATCTGGGTGCGCAAGACGCCGAAGAAGCAGGCCGAGGAAATCGCCATGCATTTCCTCAAGCGCGTCAAGATCCCGGAACAGGCCAACAAATATCCCGGCCAGCTTTCCGGCGGCCAGCAGCAGCGTGTGGCGATTGCCCGCTCGCTGTGCATGAACCCGCGCATCATGCTGTTCGACGAGCCGACCTCGGCGCTCGATCCGGAGATGATCAAGGAAGTGCTGGAGACCATGGTTGGCCTTGCCGAAGAAGGCATGACCATGCTGTGCGTCACCCACGAGATGGGTTTTGCCCGCAAGGTCGCCAACCGGGTGATCTTCATGGACCAGGGCCAGATCGTCGAGCAGAACACGCCGGCCGAGTTCTTCGACCACCCGCGCCACGAGCGCACGAAGCTGTTCCTGTCGCAGATCCTGCACTAGGCCTTTCGATGTTTGCGAGGAGCCCGGCTGAAACACTGCCGGGCTCTTTTGCGTATGGGATAACAGGCGACCGTTCCTGTCGCGCTGGAGCGCTTTTGCAGAGCCGCTTTTCATGAAGAGACTGGGACGTTTTCTAGGCCTTCTGTTGATTGTCGTCGCTCTCGCCGTGACGACGGGCACCCTCGTGCCGCGGCCGCTGTGGCCGGCGGCCGCCGCCATGCCCGCAGCGACGCGCCACATCCTGGTGCTGAACAATCCGATCCACACCGATATCGCCATCCCGGTCGACGATGCCGTGCGCCGGCGTTTCCACTTCCTGGTCGACGCCGGCATACCGGCCGACAGGCCGGAGGTCCGCTACATCGTCTTCGGCTGGGGCGGTCGCGCCTTCTACCTGGAGACGCCGACATGGTCCGAGCTGAAGGCGGTACCGGTGATGAAGGCACTGACCCTCGACGCGTCGGTCATGCATGTCGATGTCGCCGGTGACGTCCTCGAACCGCGTCCTGACATCGCGGGGTTCGACATCACAGAGGACCGGTTCGCGGCGTTGCTCGATTTCATCGATGCGAGTTTCCAGCGCGGACCGGAAGGCCCGATCCTCGTTCCGGACGCGGCCTATTCCAGGTTCGACGGCTTCTACGAAGCCAACGGCCATTTCAACGCACTGGTCGGCTGCAACACCTGGACGGCGGCCGCCCTGCGCACCGCAGGCTTGCGCACCGGCTGGTGGAACCCGCTGCCTGTATCGCTCGGGCTATCGATGCGGCTGTATAATTAGCGTGGGCATTCCGCGAATTGGCGAGTGTCGCGTTCCTTCACACCCCCCTCTGTCCCGCCAACCTTTCGCAGGTTTCAGCTTTCGTCAGCCTCCGGTGCCCGCCAGCCATAGAGCCAGTCCAAATCCGCCGCGAGTTTTTCCGACGTGCGCATTTTCAGGAACACGTTGCGCGCAATCGCCACCGGCCCTGCGGCATGCCAGGCCAGCCGGTTGACAGCGCCGCGTCGGGCGACCTGCGCGACACGCGGCCGCCGCGACTGCTCCCAAACCGCAAGCGCGGCCAGCGGGTCCGTAGGGGAGGCGTAGACGGCGTCGGCAAGCGTCGCCGCATCCTCGATCGCCATGGCCGCACCTTGCGCCGCGAATGGGGTCATCGCATGCGCGGCGTCGCCGATCAGCGCCATGCCGTTCGGTGTTGTCCAGGGCTGTTGCGGGTCGACAGTGTGGATCGGCCACGCGGTCCACGGGCCGGCCTGCTCGACCAGACGGGCAAGTTCTGCCGCGGTGCCGGCAAGAGCTCGGGTCAGGATCCCGGCGTCGGCGTTGCCGGACCAGCCTTCGGCAATGCGGTCGCCCCTGGTGAAGGCCGCGAGATTGAAGGCCGCACCCTTGCTGACGGGATAGGCCACCATATGGAAGCCGGGATGCAGGAAGGTGGTGACGCAGTCCCTGGCGCCGATGGCGGCAAAGCTCTGCCCCGCGGCGCTATCAGCTGCGATGGTCGCGCGCCAGGCCAGTTCGCCGGAGAAATGGTTTCTTGGCGAAGCCGACCCCTTGGCTGAGTCGACAAGTGCGCGCACCGACGACCAGACGCCATCGGCCCCGACCAGCAGGAAGCCCTCCGCCGCGATGGTCTTGCCGTCGATCTCGGCCGTCGCCGTGATGCCATGCGGGCCGGAGGCAACGTCGCCGATGCGGGCGCCGGTGGTGAGATGGATATGCGGCACCTCGGCAACGCGCGCGGTCAGTGCGCTCTGCAGATCGGCCCTGTGCGCGACGAGATAGGGTGCTTGCCAGCGGGTTTCGGCGGCTTGCCCCAGCGGCACGCGCGCCAGTTCGCGCAAGGTCGCGGCCTTCTTCAACACCACGGCTTGCGGCCGCACCGCTGCCGGCAGCAGCCGGTCGAGCACGCCGAGCTGGCGAAGGATGCGCGTCGCGTTTGGAGAGAGCTGGATGCCGGCGCCGGCAGCTTCCAGGCGCTGCGCCTGTTCGAACACCCGAACAGGGTAGCCGCGCGAGGCGAATGCAAGGGCTGCGGTCAATCCGGCGACACCGGCCCCGGCGACGACAATTTGCCGGGAACGCGTGTCGTTCATCGGGCTGGTCGCGAAAGTCTCAGGCGGCCTGTTCGATGTAGATGCATCCGGCCGGCAGCGTTTCCGTCGCCTTCAGCTTCGGCGAATAGCGGTAGAGCGTCGAGCAATAGGGACAGACTTTTTCATTGTCGTCGCCCATGTCCAGAAACACATGCGGGTGGTCGAAAGGCGGATTGGCGCCCGTGCACATGAATTCCTTCACGCCGATGTCGATTGCCGGATAGCCCGCATCGTTCTGAAAATGGGGAATGGAACCGCCTGCCATCGTCGTCTCCTTAACGCAGTCTCGTCTGCATCTGGATCATATCAGGCCTCTTTGCAAGTTCGATGAAATCAAACTGTCGCAAAAGCCTGTCAGAGGATAAGTTAAGCCGGTTAACCCATGGCCCGAAAACCGATTTCGGTTTCCGGGAGGGACCATGGGTCGCTAGAGTGACTGGCTAGCCGGCTTGAGCGGGTGTGGAAGAGCGGGAATCATGAACGAACTGAAGCCGGTGCAGAACGAATTCGTGGATGTCGAGGTGGCTCGCCCGGAAGGCGGCAACCCTGACCGGTTTGTCAACCGCGAGTTTTCCTGGCTGCAGTTCAACCGGCGCGTTCTCGAGGAATCGCTGAACCTCAATCACCCGCTGCTGGAGCGCGTCCGCTTCCTGTCGATCTCGGCCGCCAATCTCGACGAGTTCTTCATGGTCCGTGTTGCCGGTCTTGCCGGCCAGGTGCGCGAGGGCATCACGCTGAAGAGCCCGGACGGCCGCACCCCCGAACAGCAGCTCGAACAACTGCTGCGTGAGGTCGAGCGGCTGCAGGAAGACCAGCAGAAGAGCCTTTCGGCGCTCACCGTGCTGCTCAACAAGGAAGGCATCGAGAGCATCACCCGCGATGCGCTGACCAAGGACGAGAAAATCTGGCTGGAAGATCATTTCCAGGAACAGGTTTTCCCGGTGCTCACCCCGCTGTCGATCGACCCGGCGCATCCGTTCCCGTTCATCCCCAATCTCGGCTTCTCGATGGCGCTGCAATTGCGCCACCGCAAGAATGGCGAGGAGATGAGCGCGCTGCTGCGCCTGCCGGTGGCGCTGAAGCGCTTCATCCGTCTGCCGGACCGCAAGCATCATGTCCGCTTCATTCCGCTGGAAGAGGCGGTCGGCCTCTATATCGGCAAGCTCTTCCCCGGCTACGAGGTCAAGGGCTCCGGCACGTTCCGCATCATCCGTGACAGCGATATCGAGGTCGAGGAGGAGTCCGAGGACCTCGTGCGCCTGTTCGAAACGGCGCTGAAGCGGCGTCGGCGCGGATCGGTGATCCGCATCGAATTCGACAGGCTGATGCCTGGCGAATTGCGCGATTTCGTCGCCGGCGAGCTTGGCGTGTCGTCGAGCCGCATCAGCGTCTTGACCGGTCCATTGGCGCTCAGCCAGATTTCCGAGATCGTCGCCGTTCCCCGCGACGACCTGAAATTCACGCCCTACAATCCGCGTTTTCCCGAGCGCATCCGCGAACATGGCGGCGATTGTTTCGCCGCCATCCGCGAGAAGGACATCGTCGTCCATCACCCCTACGAATCCTTCGATGTGGTGGTGCAGTTCCTGCGCCAGGCAATGGCCGATCCGGAGGTGGTGGCGATTAAGCAGACGCTTTACCGCACCTCCAACGACAGCCCGATCGTGCGCGCGCTGGTCGACGCGGCCGAGGCCGGCAAGTCGGTCACCGCGCTGGTCGAGCTCAAGGCGCGTTTCGACGAGGAAGCCAACATCCGCTGGGCGCGCGACCTGGAGCGGGCCGGCGTGCAGGTGGTGTTCGGCTTTCTCGAACTGAAGACACATGCGAAAATGTCGCTGGTGGTGCGGCGCGAGGACGGCAAGCTGCGCAATTACGTGCACCTCGGCACCGGCAACTACCATCCGGTCACCGCACGCATCTACACCGACCTGTCCTTCTTCACCACAGATCCGACGATTGCCCGCGATGTCGCCCAGCTGTTCAATTTCATCACCGGCTATGCCGAGCCGACGGACGAAATGCGGTTGGCGATCTCTCCGTTCACGCTGAGAAGCCGCATCCTGAAGCACATTGCCGACGAGATTGCCTACGCGGTGCAAGGCAAACCGGCGCGCATCTGGATGAAGATGAACGCCCTCGTCGATCCGATCATCATCGACGCGCTCTACGATGCCAGCCGCGCCGGCGTCGAGATCGACCTTGTCGTGCGCGGCATCTGCTGCCTGCGGCCGCAGGTTCCGGGCCTGTCGGAAAACATCCGCGTAAAATCGATCGTCGGCCGTTTTCTCGAGCACAGCCGCATCTATTGTTTCGGCAACGGTTACGGCCTGCCGTCGGACGAGGCGATCGTCTACATCTCCTCGGCCGACCTGATGCCGCGCAATCTCGACCGCCGCGTCGAAACCATGGTGCCGATCACCAATCCAACTGTGCATGAACAGATCCTTGGCCAGATCATGCTGGGCAACATTATGGACAATCAGCAAAGTTTCGACGTATTGGCTGATGGAACCTCCCGGCGCGTCGTGCTGGAGGAGGGCGAGGAACCGTTCAACGCGCAGGAATATTTCATGACCAATCCGAGCCTGTCGGGACGGGGTGACGCGCTGAAGTCGCATGCGCCCAAGCGCATCGCGCAGTTCAAGCGCCGCAAGAAGAACGCCGCAGCGTCCGGCTGATGCTGTCTGATTCTCAGGGCCGGCTGCAGGACCGCCGACCGCTGTCCATCATCGACATCGGATCGAACTCGATCCGTCTCGTCGTCTATGAGGGGCTGGCGCGCTCGCCGACCATGCTGTTCAACGAAAAGATGCTGGCCGGTCTCGGCCGCGGCATCGTTTCGACCGGCAAGCTCGACCCCGAGGCGGTAACGCGCTCGATGGAAGAGTTCCGCCGCTTTCGTGCGCTTTCCGACCAGGCCGGCGCCGAGCAAATGTATGTGCTGGCGACCGCGGCGGCCCGCGAGGCGGTCAACGGCCCCGATTTCATCCACCGCGCCGAGGATGTGCTGAAGACCGAGATCCGAGTGATCAGCGGTCGTCAGGAAGCGTACTATTCCGCGCTCGGCGTCATTTCCGGTTTCCATCCGGCCGATGGCATCGCCGGCGATCTGGGCGGCGGCAGCCTCGAACTGGTCGATGTCAGCGGCGAGGCGATCGGCGACGGCATCACGCTGCCGCTGGGCGGCCTGCGCCTGCAAGACATGGCGAAGAACTCGCTGGCCCAGGCGGCCAGGATCGCGCGTGACGAACTGGCGAAGGCCAAGCTGTTGAAAGGCGGGCAGGGCAGGCCCTTCTACGCCGTCGGCGGCACCTGGCGAAATCTTGCCCGGCTGCACATGGAAATGACCAACTATCCGCTTGGCGTCATGCACCATTACGAGATATCGGCCGAAAGCGCGGCGAACTTCCTCAAGCAGGTGGCCAAGGCCGAGATCGAGAAGGTCAAGGGCATCGAAGGCGTTTCGAAGAACCGCCGTTCGCTGCTGCCCTATGGCGCCATCGTGCTGCAGGAGATCATGGCGGCGATGCAGCCGTCGAAGATCATCGTCTCGGCGCTCGGCGTGCGCGAAGGCTTTCTCTATTCGCTGCTCGACGAGGCGGAGCAGAAGGCCGATCCGCTGATTTCGGCCTCGGAGGAACTCGCCCGCCTGCGCTCGCGCTCCGTCACCCATGCGCACGAACTTGTCGACTGGACCGCCAAGACCTTTGCCGCCTTCGGCATCGACGAGACCGAGGACGAGGCGCGCTACCGCCACGCGGCCGCATTGCTGGCGGACATCGGCTGGCGCGCGCATCCCGAATACCGCGGCAAGCAGTCGCTCAACATCATTGCGCACGCGTCCTTCTTCGGCGTCGACCATCCTGGCCGTGCTTTCCTGGCGATGGCCAACGCCTATCGTCACGACGGCATCTTCAACGAAGCCATCGCCCCCGAGATCAAGGCTCTGGCATCGCCGCGTTATCTGGAGCGCGCCCGCGTGCTCGCCGCGATGATGCGCGTCGTCTACCTGCTGACGGCGTCGATGCCCGGCATCATGCCCAGGCTGAAATGGGAACAGCGCGCCAACGGCGTGCTGGCGCTGGTCTTGCCGGCATCGCTGGCCGATCTCTATGGCGAGCGGCCGGCCGGGCGCCTGGCGCAGCTGGCCAGGATCACCAACCGCCGGCTGGTGCTGGCCGTCGAGGGTGGCCCCAGCATGTCGGTGAAATAAGGCGCTAGCTGCTAGCAGACCCGTGTCTTATCTGACTTAAGCGGAGACCTGCCGGTCGTACTTCGCCGGCGGCATCGCGTTTGTAGACCGGCTTCCCCCAATCCGTCGCTGCTTTGCAGCGCCACCTTTCCCCCCTCCGGAGGGAAAGGAAGGGAGCCTCGTTGGAAGAGCGTTGGCGGCAATAGGCTCGCGCCCTTCCTCTACCCCGTCAATCAGGGCTCGGCAAAGCCGGGACGGAGTGGGGGTCGACCAGCTCGGGCGCGTGTAAGCAAAAATATCAAACCGCGCCGCGCCCGTCGATCGACCATGCGCCGGCGCCGTCCATCGCCAGCGCTACAAACCCACCTGATATCGCAATGTCCTTCATCAGCATCTGCTGGTGCAGGAAGGCGAGCATCGCGTCGCCGCCGCCCTGGCCATAATGGCCGATGAAGCCGGCGACGATACAGAAGGCAGCGAGCAGAAGCGCTATGATCCGGGTCTGGAAACCGACCAGGATGAGCAGCCCGGCGATCAGTTCGAACAGTCCCGTGCCCCAGGCGGCAAGTGTCGGCAGCGGCAGGCCGAGGCCGGCGAAATAGCCTGTGGTGCCGGCGATGTCGCTCAATGCATGGAAACCGGAAGGCACGAACAGGGCGGCGAGCAGCAGCCGGGAGAGCAGGAGCAGCGCGTTGCGGGGCATGTTCACCTCCGTTGTCGGCCGCCGGCCGGCCTCGTCCCGATAGCCGATCCTATCAGAAAACTCCGGCCGACAGATCGGCGGGCATGTACCAACAACGAAAAAGCGGCGCGGAAAATTCCGCGCCGCTTTCTTGTTCGGCTATTGCCGGCTATTGGCTCAGCCGCGCTTGGCGTCGATCGAATAGGCACCGGCGCCCGAGGAAGCCAGCACGAGGAAGCCGCCCGCAATGGCGAGGTTCTTGAGAAACTGGATCATCTGCATCTGGTCGGCCCAACCGGTATGGGCGACCAAACCGGTAGCGACCGTGAAGACCGCCAGCACCCAGGCGACAATCCGGGTCTTGAAGCCGACGAGGATGGCGAGGCCGCCGAGAAGCTCGATCAGGCCGACGAGGGTGGCCGTTACGGTCGGCAAGGGCAGGCCGAGGCTGCCGAAATAGCCCGCTGTTCCGCTAATGGCGGTGAGCTTGCCGAAACCTGAAAGCAGGAAGATGACCGCGAGCAGGACGCGGCCGAGCAGGATGGTGGTCGAGGCATTGGATGCGCCGGAACCGGCGACTGAAATGTTGGTGGACATGGTGGCTCTCCGGGATGGGTTGATGCCGGGGAGATAGAGCAAACCGACTGTTCACCAAAGCCACCAGACTGGCGACACATTGTTCACAGTGCCTACGTTTTCCGTGATCGGGCGGCCTGCGCAAAATTCGCTTCGGGTGAGGTCGTGACGGGAGTAAATTCTCCCCTCACGAAATACCGGGCTTTTGGTTGACGCAATTCCGGACCGAAAACCGCAGACACTTTTCCTGGAATTGCCTACCCCGGATGCGTCATATCCTCCGGCCGCACCAGCCGGTCGTAATCGGCTTCGCTGACCAGCCCGGTGGCGAGCGCTTCCTCGCGCAAAGTGGTGCCCTTCTTGTGCGCGGTCTTGGCGATCTTGGCGGCATTGTCGTAGCCGATGGTCGGCGCCAGCGCCGTCACCAGCATCAGCGATCGGTCGAGTGCCGCCTTGATGTTGTCTTCGCGGGCCTCGATGCCGACGACGCAATTATCGGTGAAGGAGACCGAGGCGTCGGAGAGCAACTGCACCGACTGCAGGAAGTTGTAGGCCATCAGCGGATTGTAGACATTGAGCTCGAAATGACCCTGGCTGCCGGCGAAGGTGAGCGCCGCATTGTTGCCGAACACCTGTACGCAGACCTGCGTCAGCGCCTCGCACTGGGTCGGGTTGACCTTGCCCGGCATGATCGACGAGCCCGGTTCGTTTTCCGGCAGCGACAGTTCGCCAAGGCCCGAGCGCGGGCCTGAGCCGAGGAAGCGGATGTCGTTGGCGATCTTGAACAGCGCGGCGGCCGCCGCATTGATGGCGCCGTGCGAAAACACCATGGAATCATGGGCCGCCAGCGCCTCGAACTTGTTCGGCGCGGTGACGAAGGCGATGCCGGTGATGGAGGCGATGCGATCCGCGACCCTTTCGGCGAAGCCGACCGGCGCGTTGAGGCCGGTGCCGACGGCGGTGCCGCCCTGCGCCAGTTCCTGCAAGCCGGGCAACGTCAGCTCGATGCGCTTGATCGACGAAGCGACCTGCGCGGCATAGCCCGAAAATTCCTGGCCAAGCGTAAGGGGGGTGGCATCCTGCGTGTGCGTGCGGCCGATCTTGATGATGTGATTGAACTCTCTGCTCTTGGCGGCGAGCGCCTTGTGCAGGTGCTTCAGTGCCGGCAACAGATCGTGCACGATACGTTCGGCGCAGGCGATGTGCATGGCTGTCGGATAGGTGTCGTTCGACGATTGGCTCATATTGACGTGATCGTTGGGATGCACCGGCTTCTTGGAGCCCATAACACCGCCCAGCATCTCAATCGCCCGGTTGGAGATCACCTCATTGGCGTTCATGTTGGACTGGGTGCCCGAACCGGTCTGCCAGACCACCAGCGGGAAATGCTCATCGAGCTTGCCGTCGATGACCTCTTGCGCTGCCTCGACAATCGTCTTGCCGATCGCCGGATCGAGCCGCTTGAGCTCCATGTTGGCTTCGGCCGCCGCCCGCTTGACGATGCCCAATGCGCGCACGATCGACGCCGGCTGCTTTTCCCAGCCGATCTTGAAATTGCCAAGCGAACGCTGCGCCTGCGCGCCCCAATACCGGTCGGCGGCGACTTCGATGGGACCGAACGTGTCGGTTTCGGTTCTGGTCTTTGCAGCGGTCACGGGTCTCTCCTTGTCGAAGTCGGCAACGGCGTATCGCGTTGCACAAACGGCTTCAAGCGGAGAATGCGGGCGGCGAGGATGCAAATCGGTTGAAGGCGCGGCGCTTCTCTCCTTCCCACAAAGGAAAGAAGGGAAGGGCTGCGCAGTTTCGGCCTCTCACCCCAGCGGCGGACCGACAATGTCGATGCCGTTTTTTGCGCAAAGCTGCACCAGTGCCGCGATGATTTCCGGTGTTGGTTCCATCAGCGGCGGCAGTTCGGGCTGTTCGGCGGGACGGCTCGCCTGACGCAGCATCGTCTCAAAATCCGAACCGCGCGTGATGGTGAGGGTGCGCGCACCTTCCGGGGATTCGACCCGGTAGGTGTGCGGCAGGCCTTTCGGTGCGATGACGGTTTCGCCGGCGTCCGCAATGCGTTCGTGGCCGTCGATCTGAAAGCGCAATCTCCCCTCCAGGATGTGAAACACTTCGTCTTCCCTGCGATGCACATGCAGCGGCGGCGAGTCGCCATAGGGCATGTGATGCTCGACGACGCAGATGCCGTCCTCTCCTGCCATCGACGAGACGTGGATCGCGACGAGCGTGTTGTTGAACCAGAAGAGTTCCTTGCCTGTGATCGTGCCGGGGGTCATTGTCATGGCGTGTCTGATCCTTCTGTTGCCTGTGCCTGCTGGGCCGATGACGATCTAGCCAGGGATACGCCGACAACGGAAATCGAATGATCGTATGGGGCGAATTGATGCGATGAATTTGAACGCGCTCGACCTCAATCTCATCAAGGTGTTCGACGCCCTTCTGCGGGAGAGAAGCGTTACGCGTGCCGGCGAGCAGATCGGCCTCAGCCAGCCTGCCGTCAGCGCTGCGCTCAATCGCTTGCGACATCTCCTCAACGACCAGCTGTTCGTGCGACGGGGCAATGACATGATGCCGACACCGCGCGCCGAGAGCATGGCCGAGCCGTTGCGCGTGGCGCTTCGCGAGATCGAACGCGTCTTCCATTCGGCCAAGGCGTTCGATCCGGCGGAACTGGAGCGAACCTTCACGTTCATGGGGGCGGATTTCTTTTCCATGATGCTGATGCCAGCGCTGGCGGCACGCATCGCTGGCGCCGCGCCGCGCGCGTCGCTAAGGTTTCTCGATAGCGCGCGCGGCGATGTCTCGCGGCTGCTCCAGGACGATGAAATCGACGTAGCGCTCGAGCGTCCGCTGGAGGTCTCCGACTGGGTCTCAAGCACGCCTCTGTTCCATTCACCATTCGCCATCATCGCCGCGCACGACAACGCTGCGATCAGGCAGGCGGGAATCATGGAAGGCAAGACTCTGCCGATCGACCTCTTCTGCGAACTGCCCCATATTCTTCGTTCTATCGACGGCTCGATGTCGGGCTCCACCGACGAGGCGCTCCGCAAGATCGGGCGAACGCGCCGTGTAAGCCTGACCCTGCCGCACTTTCAGGCTGTCGCATTAGCCGTGGCAAATGGAAACCACCTGTCGGCGGTGCCCAGGCAGTTCGCGGTTTGGGCGGCCGAGACCCTGCCGCTCGTCATCTTTGAACCGCCGCTTCCCATTGCTGTTCCGGAAATCAGGATGTACTGGCACGCGCGCCACGACGACGAGCCACCCCATCGCTGGGTTCGCGATCAGGTCCTGGAGGCGGTAGGCGTACTTGGATTTGTAGAAAGTGGCGTCGCTGAAAATGTCGGCGCTTGGCGTGGCGCCCGGACGGATCAGCCCGCAGTATAACCACCGTCGACGGAGAAGACCCCGCCGCTGGTCCAGGCCGCCTCGTCGCTAGCGAGGTACACTGCGATGCCCGCCAGATCGTCGGGGCGGCCGATTCTGCCAAGCGGATAGCTGCGCTCGACATAGACTTTCAGCTCGGCCTTTGCCTCGGCCGGCAAATTGTCGACGGTCTTGCGTCGCATGGCGGTGTCGACAGTGCCGGGCGCGATGGCGTTGACGCGGATGCTGCGCGGGCCGAGTTCGAAGGCCAGCGATTTGGTCAGCGAGTTCAACGCGCCCTTTGACAGGGAATAGAGGCTCGAGGGCCGCTTCGGGATCATCTTGTTGGCGAAATAGGACGAGATGTTGATCACCGACGCGCCGGCCGCCAGATGCGGCAGCAGACCCTGCGTGAGGAAGAACACCGCCGTCACATTGAGCGCGAAGGATTGTTGGAACTGCGCCTCGCTGACGGTCTCGAACGGCACCAGGAAAGCCACCCCGGCATTGTTGACGAGAATATCGAGCGGCCTGCCGGATTTTTTGATGTGCTCGACGACGGCCGCAATGCCGGCCGATGTGGCGAGATCGGCCGACAGCGTCTCGATAGTGCCGCCGAGGTGCTTATGGGCGGCGTCGAGCTTCTTGGTGTCGCGGCCGACGATCAGGACGTCCGCGCCCTCGCGCGAAAAGGCCTCGGCGATCGCCAGGCCGATACCGTCCGACCCGCCGGTAACCAGCGCGCGCTTGTTGTGAAGTCTCATCGGATGCTCCGAGATTTCTGCGTCGTCGAGAGCACCGTATAGTGGCGGCCAAGGTCAAGCCGTCAGCCTATCCCACGGTATGAACTTCGACCGCTGCCATCCGGCAGGCCGGCCGAGGCTGGTTTAAGCGCCGGCGGTCGCAAGCTCCCCCAAAGCCAGCCGTCCCGCGACATAATTCTTGACCTGGCGGACAGCCTGTTCGCGCGACACGCTGCCCGGCTGCAGGCCGAGCCGCAACCAAAGCCCGTCGATCAGCGCGGTGACGCCAAGCGCGATGTCGTCGGCATCTCCGGGCGAGGCGAGGCCGCGCAGGCCCGACAACAGGTTCGAGCGCATGCGCGCATGGATCACCCTCTGGATACGAGCCATCTTCTCGTCGCGCGGCACCTCGGCGCAGAGCGACAGCCAGGCATGGCAGAGAGGCGGCTGGAACAGATGCTCCTCGAAATTGCCTTCGATCACCGCATCCATGCGCTCCATCGGTGTCTGCGCCCGGCGAAGCCGCGCGATCACCGCTTGGCACAGGACGGCGTTTGCCTCACGCATCGCGTGCTCGAACAATTCCTGCTTGTTGCGGAAATAGTGCAGCACGATGCCCTTGGAGGCACCGGCCTGCGCCGCCACCTTTTCCAGTGTCGCGCCGGCAATTCCCTCGCGCTCCAGCACTGCGAAGGCCGCCTGCCGCAATTCCTTGCGGCGGATCTCACTGAGACGCTTGAGTTTCACGGGATCGGTCCATGCATGTCGAATCCACGTTGACATCTTCGTCCGTTCAGATCAAGAATTGACCCATGGGACAATAAAAAGACCAATTGGTCAATTTTACGGACGAGGAGAACCGAAATGTTGCGCATCCTTGCAAATGGCGTCTGCCTTGCCGGCCTCATGTTGGCCACTCATGCGGCCCAGGCGGCCGAGGCCGAAGAGTGCAAGACGGTCCGCATGGCCGAACCCGGCTGGAACGACCTTGCCTTCACCACAGGGGTCGCCAACGTCTTGTTGGAGGCGCTCGGCTATCAGTCGCAAAGCCAGGTGCTCGGCATCAATGTCATCTATGAGGGCATGAAAAACAGGGACCTCGACCTGTTCCTCGGCTACTGGGACCCGGCCATGGTCACCTATTACGAGCCCTACAAGAATGACGGCTCGGTCGAGAATGTGCGCGTCAATCTCGTAGGCGCCAAATACACATTCGCCGTGCCGACCTATGTCTGGGAAGCCGGCGTCAAGGACATTTCCGACCTGCACAAATTCGCCGACAAATTCGGCAAGAAAATGTACGGCATCGAGCCCGGTTCAAACCAGTTGATGATGGACGCTATCGCCGATCCCGCCTTTGGCCTGGACGGCTGGCAGGTGGTCGAATCGAGCGAAGCCGGCATGCTTTCCGAGGTCGGCTACGAGATCAAGGAGAAGCAGTTCATCGTCTTCCAGGGCTGGGCGCCGCACCCGATGAACATGATGTACGACTTCAAATATCTGACCGGCGGCGACAAGTTCTTCGGCCCGAATTTCGGCGCCGCGACGGTGACGACGCAGGTGCGCAAGGGCTATCTGCAGCAATGCCCGAACGTCGCACAGTTCTTGAAAAACCTCGCCTTCGACATCGATTTCGAGAATGTCGGCATGGGTTATCTGATCAATGACGGCATGAAGCCGGAGGACGGCGCGCTGAAGGCAATCACGGCCAACAAGAGCCGTCTCGATGCCTGGCTCGCCGGTGTCACCACCTTCGACGGCCAACCCGGCCTTGCCGCGGTCAAGGAAAAGCTCGGCCTGTGAGGGCGGCGGTGCTGAATGCCTGCGCGAACCAGGACGGCTGGGCCGGCCGCAAGCAGTTCGTCACTGTCGGCAATCTCGACATCGCCTATGTCGAGATAACAGGCGCCGAGCCGGCACTGCTGTTGGTGCACGGCTTCACCGACACCAGCCGCAGCTTTTCGCTTCTGGCGCCCTATCTGGCCGGCCGCCGTCTGATCATGCCGGATCTGCGCGGCCACGGCGCCTCGCAGGCCGGCAAAGGCTGCGGCATAGCCGATTTCGCCGACGATATTGCCGGGCTGATCCTACGCTTGCGGCTCGACCGGCCGCTCGTCGTCGGCCATTCGCTGGGCGCCATGGTGGCCATCGCATTGGCAGGGCGACACAGGGAGCTGATTGGCGGGCTGGTGGTGCTGGCCGGCACGCTAAAGCCCGATTTCGCGCCGGATCATCCGCTGGTCGCGGGCGTCGAGGCGCTGCGCGACCCGATATCGCCGGCCGATCCGTTCTACGCCTGGTGGCATGCCTGCAGTCCCGACGTGCCTCCAGCCTTTATCGCCAGCCTGGCGCAAGAGGCCTCGGCGATGCCGACGCCGCGCTGGCGCGCGATTCTCGAGGAAATCCGCCGCGCCGATCTGAGCGATGCGGCGCGGGCCGTGCAGGCCCGGACGCTGATCATCGCCGGCGCCTGCGACCCGCTGTTCGGCGAGGCGCACCAGCAGGCGTTGCAATCCGCTCTTGCCGGAGCCGTCTTCGTCCGGGCCGAGAGCTGTGGCCACAACCCGCATTGGGAAGACCCGGCCCTTGTCGCCAAGACCATCGTCGAGGCATTTGAAGTCTGATGCATGTCGCCCAAAAGTGGCCCCGGTTTTGGGAGAACGACATGCACAAAAAAGGATCTATTCCTAAGCGCGTCGACGCGCTTTAGGAATAGATCCCGACCAGTGATTGCGATGTCGGCGACAGCCGCAAGGTCTCCGTGGGTTTGGTCAGGCCGGGTTGCGCGGCCCGCCAAAAATCCTGCCATGCCGGCGAGGCGGCAAGCGCGGCCTTGTGGCGGGCATGCGCTTCTGTGCTGGCAAAACCCATGACGCTGATGAAGACGTTTTCGTCAGCCCGTACCGGCAGGCGCGGAAAATTGTTTTCGGCAGGCTCGGTCACGAACGCGGCGAGCAGGCGTGCGTCGGCCGTCATCAGGCACGCCGTCTCAATCTCGAAGCGGGTGGTGAAATCTGCCTCCGTGCCGGGCTGCAAATGATGAATCTCGATGACAACGATGCCGGTCAGCGGCCTGTTTCGAATGGGCTTTTCGTCGCCGGCCAGGTTTGGCCGCTGCGCCCCCGCGAGGTCGAAGCCGGCGCCCGGCCACGCCGGCTTGAGCAGCAGCACATCGTCGGAATCGATCATCGTCGCGTTGGCCGCATCGCGGTGCGCCGCCCAGACCGGCCCGCCATAGAAAGCGGCAAGAGCATCTTTCCGCGCATCCATGCTGTCGAAGCCGCGCATCCAGACGAACATGTCAGGCCGATCGAGATCCCGGAACTGGCCGATGATGGTCATGCCGGCGGCCTCCTGGCCCTCGATCAGCCTGCTGTCGAAGATGTCGATGAGCGTGTCGCGCCGGCCGGGTTTCAGCGTGTATTGCCGCAGCTCGACGACAGGCGAGGCGAGCGCCGAGGGTTTCGTCGCGACGTTCTGGGGCAGGTTCATCCGGCATTCTCCAAAACAGGGTGATTGTCCTGTTTGTAAAACAGACCGGTTGTCCTGTTTTGTCAATATGCTAATGTCCGGCAATGTCAGCAGAGATGATCGCTCAACCAAAACCGCGCCCGGGAAAACGCATCAACGACCCTGAGGGCATGCGCAAGAAAGTGCTCGATGTCGCCGAGGACGCGTTCCAGACGCGCGGCTATCACGCCTCCAGCATCGGCGACCTGATGGCGGCGGCTGATGTCAGCGGCGGCGCGCTGCATCACCACTTTCCGACCAAGAAGGCGCTGGCGCTGGCGGTGATCGACGAGCGTGTGGCGGCAGCGGTCGAAGAGACATGGATCGCGCCGGTGCTGGCGGCGGCGTCGGCCCGCGAAGGCGTGCGCGCGGTGTTCGAGGCCGTGGCGGCGCAACTGGAGCAGCAGGGTTTCGTGCGCGGCTGCCCGCTCAACAATCTGGCGCACGAACTGTCGCTTGCCGATCCCGATTTTCGCATTGCCCTTGCCGGTATTTTTGCCGGGTGGCGGCGGGCGATTTCCGACAAGCTGCGAGCCGACCAGCAGGCGGGCAGGGAAGAGGGCACGGATCCCGAGCGCTTTGCCGCGCTGGCGGTCGCCGCCTATTCCGGGGCGATGTCGATGGCCAAGACGGCGCAGGATGCAAGCGTGCTGCGGGATTGTCTGGCGGGACTTGAGCGAAGCGCGCCGTCGCCATCGCAGGGCGCATTGGCGGCCAGGCGACGCAACAGGATACTGCCACGGCCGGGAACCCCTTGACTCGCCGTGCTCTGGTTCAGCTACTCGGCCAGCGGCTTGATCGTCTCGTAGCCGTTGACGGATTCCGAACTGGTGCCTTCATCGTAGCGCCGGGCGAGCGCTGCCTGCAGATCTGGCGCATAGAGGGCGGTAAATGAATCCAGCGTCTCGCCGGCACCGTTCTTGAAGGTCTCCTTGACCGCCAGGACATTGTATTTGCACTCGCCCAGGCTGAATGTCTCCTTGCCCTTCACGACCAGGCTCAGCGTCTTGGTGCCCTTCGGCGGCTTGTTCGGCGACAACTCGACGAACTCTATCGCGGCCTTTGTCCCCGCCTTCAGCGGAAACAGTTTTCGCAGATCGGAAAACGGGATCATCGCCTGGCGACCGGTGTCGCTGTCGCGAAACACCTCGATCAGGCCGGCGAACAGATACTGGGTTTGAGGCGATTGCGATTCGTAGGTGTTGACAACCGACATCATCCCGCCAGCCACGGGCCGAAATTCGCTCTGGATGCCGGGTCTCGCCAGAACGAAACCCTTCCTGGCGGACTTGACGTCGACGCAACCGGCCGCATGCGCAGTGCTCGCGCACAACATCGCGGCCAGGATCATGCAGATAGGTGCGGCTTTCATTTTTCGTCCTCCTCCGCTTGCGCAAGCGAGACATGCCAGACCCGTGGCGTCATGTCGATGATGGCGCAGAGGCGCTGGACGACCGGCCGCTGTCCATGCTGAATCAGCGTATGATGAATCGCCGTTCGACTGCATCGCTTTCCCGACGCAACTTCCTGGCGCAGGCTGCAGGATTTGCCGCGGCCGGCGCCTTGTCGCGCCCGGCCTTCAGCCAGACCGGGCAACGCGTCCAGTCGATCGACGCCACCTTCCTCTTCATCGCCGATGTCCATGCCTGCCGCATGGCGAGCGGCTTGAGCCCCAACTGCCTGCAGGAAGGCAAGACCGACGCCGCGCTGCTGCGCAACGTGGCGGTGCTGAATGCGCTTGGCGACAAGGACTGGCCAACTGAGATCAATGGCGTCGCCACCGGCCTGCGTTCGGCCGGCAGGATAGGCACGCCGCTCGGCCTTGTCGTCGGCGGCGACATCACCGACGATGGCGGCGGCCAGATCACGCAGCCGAGCGAGGGCACCCAACTGCTCCAGTTCAGCCAACGCTACAGCCAGGGCGTCGGTCCCGATCGCGTGCACATGCCGGTTTATATCGGGCTCGGCAACCATGATCTCGACCAGAACGGCCCGCCGCACCATGTCGACTGGTATCGGCGCGAACTGCGCGACTATGTCGAGGTCAACCATCGCGCCGGCGTGTTCTTCAAGCCGCCGGTGCCGGCCACCGACTATGATGTCGACACCGACTGTTACTCCTGGGACTGGGGCGGCCTGCATCTGATCCAGACGCATCGTTTCGCCGGCGATACCGGCCACGGCGCCGAGAGCAGCCTGCCATGGCTGAAGCAGGATCTGGCGACCTATGCGGCGGACGGCCGTCCGGTCATCCTGTTCCAGCATTATGGCTGGGACACTTTCTCGGTGGAACGTTGGGATGCCGCCAAGCGGCACTTCGACGATGACGGCAGTGGTGCGCCGCATTGGTGGAGCGAGGCCGACCGGCAGGCCTTGCTGGCGGCGCTGAAGGGCTACAATGTAGTCGGCATTTTCCATGGCCACCAGCACGAAACGCCGCTGATCTATCGCAGGGACGGGATCGACCTGTTCAAGCCGAAGGCTGCCTATATGGGCGGTTTCGCGCTGACCAGGGTGACCAGCGACGGCATGGACGTGGTGTTGGGCGAGGCGGCCGGCGATCACGGCGAGGTCGTCTTCACCAATGCTTTCAGCAAGGGTTGGAGCACCTGAAAAAGGCGGCCTTCGCGACCGCCTTTCCCTCGACAAAGCGCGTTTGTCTATGTCGGATCAGAGCGCCTTCTTGACCTTGTCCTTGACGTCGCCATAGGCTTTCTGCACCTTACCGGCGGTCCGGTCGCCCGTGCCTTCGGCCTGGGTCTGCCTGTTGCCGGTCGCCTTGCCCGCGGCTTCCTTGACCGAGCCCTTGACCTGCTTGGCCACGCCCGCAACCTGATCCTTGTTCACCATTTTTTGCGCATCTCCTGGGGTTCTGAATTCGGAGGAATTCATTTGCGGTAGCTAACGAGCCGGCGTCGGTTAGGTTCCAGGCGTCGCCCGGACGGCAGATCAGGTCGCGCGGCCGCCGCCTGGGGCAAGGCTGGTGGGCTAGGCTGCGAACACGCGTCGACCATGGAATTTGAATGGCCGTGCATGCGGGGAGAAAAATGGCTGAATTCACGCTCTACATCGGCAACAAGTGTTTCTCCTCATGGTCGTTGCGGCCATGGCTGGCGATGAGGCATCTGGAGATCCCGTTCGAGGAAGGTTTCGTGCGGCTGCGCACACCTGAAACCTTTGCCAATCTGGCGAAAGTGTCGCCGACCGGTCAGGTGCCGGTGCTGAGTCACAATGGCAAGATCGTCTGGGAAACCCTTGCTATCCTTGAATATCTCGCCGACCTGTTTCCCGAGAAAAAGCTCTGGCCGGCCGATATCGACGCCCGCGCGCTGGCGCGTTCGGCCGCGAGCGAGATGCATTCCGGCTTTCGCGAGGTCCGCTATGGCTGGCCGATGAATTTGCGCCGGCCGAAGGGCCACAAGCCGCTCGACGCCGAGGGCGAGGCGCAACGCGCCCGCATCGAGGCGCTGTGGCGCGAGTGCCGGGAAAAATACGGCAGGGGCGGCCCGTTCCTGTTTGGCCATTTCACCGCGGCCGACGCCATGTATGCGCCTGTCGTCACCCGTTTCGACACCTATGGCGGCACGCTGGCGCCGGATACGCGCGCCTATCTCGACGCCGTGCTGGCAACGCCGGCGATGCGGCACTGGTATGCCGAGGCGGCCAAGGAGAGGTGGCCGGAACCCGGCCCGGACGAATAGCCGGATCCAACGAAAACGCCCCTCGCACCTTTTATCGTGCGGGGGGCGTCTTTGCCATCAACCGTTCTTTCGATTGCTCTCACGAACTGCTGACGACAAGGCATAAATGCGCCTTTGCGCGGATGGTTCCTGGATGCCAGAAATTTTTTCAACTTGGCGCAAGCGCGCTGTTTGGCGCCCGGTTTGCCGTCATGCCAGCTGGTTTGGCCTGGTGTTTTGGGAGAAATCCGCATCTGTGGTTTTATGCAAATTTGACAACGCGCCAAAAGAAGCCTACAAGCAAATCGTCGATATTTGTTTGACTGACTTTTGTTATCCGCGCTTTCGAGCGCGCCTTTGACGAACTTCCCACATCAAAAATCGGGACAAACGACGTTGTGCATCCGCATGGCGTCGAACGAATATTTGCCATGGAAAGGGTTCGTCATGAGCACCGGCACAGTTAAATGGTTCAACGCCACCAAAGGTTTTGGTTTTATTCAGCCTGACGACGGCTCGGCCGACGTTTTTGTCCACATCTCGGCCGTAGAGCGCGCCGGCATGCGTGACATCGTCGAGGGCCAGAAGCTCGGCTACGAGATGGTCCGCGACAACAAGTCGGGCAAGATGTCCGCCGACCAGTTGAAGGCGGCCTGAAAAACGAATTCTGCTCTCCCGGTGACCACGGATGTACTGGCACCGGTGAGTGGCGAATTCGGGCGCATGGCCGCGGAGACCTGAGTTTCCACGGCATATCATGTGCATAAGCAGGGCGTTCCCGTGCGGTGCATCCTTTTGGATGTCATCTGGTTGCGCGACGCTCTCATGGAAGGT
The DNA here is from genome assembly GCF_029269325.1 of Mesorhizobium sp. XAP4. NCBI lineage: Bacteria > Pseudomonadati > Pseudomonadota > Alphaproteobacteria > Hyphomicrobiales > Phyllobacteriaceae > Mesorhizobium > Mesorhizobium sp. XAP4. Next base: position 855,152 of record NZ_JARIXW010000003.1, read on the forward strand.
CAGGCGGTGCCTGGCCTTTTTCATTTTCCGCGCCTTGCCGCCGAAAGTGCGCTGCGCGCCGGCCTGGACGTGCTAAGGGACGCTCCAGCAATTTGAATTCGCCGCGCGTATTGCTTTGTGCGTGATCCTGACCGAAGACCCGGTCTCGCTCCATCGGCACAGGCTCCTGACAGGAGAAAGATTTGACCACCAGTTCAAAGACAACCGTCGATCAGGCCGTGTCCCTGTTCAGCAAGACGCAAACCCAGTCGATGTCGCTCAACCGCATCAATTCCGAGCGCGACGCCGTCAGCGAGGCACGCGAAGCCAAGACCGCGCGTCTGCGCGAATTGCGCCTGGAGAAGGAGGCCGACGAGATGGCCGCCGCCGCCGCGCTAGCCGCTTTGCCGAAGCGGGCCGGACGACGCTGATGGCCACCAAACGCGTACCGCCAACACCGATCGCCGCCGACGCAACCATTGCCGATATGGTCGAAGGCCTCGACAAGCCGGTCGAATTCGTCCGGCGTGTGCTGGAAAAGCTCGAACGCTGCAAGCGTGCCCACGGTGATGCCCAGGTTCGCGTCGGCGTGCGCGGCCGCGCCGAATGCCCGAACTACCTGATCGAGTATGTCCGCGAAGACGCCAAGACCCATGAGCGGGTGACGTATCAGGACGCCGCCTACAGCGGCAGCACGCATCGCGAACTGGCAGCCCATCACATCGAGGCGGTGAAAAACTGGTCGCCCGAGGAAATGAACATCACGGCCGTTTCGGCGCTGATCGGCCGCCTGCGCAATCCGCGCGCCCCATCATCGCGCTTCGCCGACGAGGACTGACATGGCCATAAAATTCTCCTCCAAGGATCAGCCGGCAGCCTCGGGTGCCGCGGCAAAACCGGCCAAGCCGGTTGCCGCGCCGAAAGCTGGCGATGCCACCGAGGCGGCGACCGACCTGTTCAAGTCGCCGGCGGATTCGCCGAAGGGCAAGACGGCCAAGAAGAAATAGCGCCTTGCCGCAAGACGCCGATCACAACCCCGCCGCGCCAGGGCTGTCCGCCCTGGTGGCCGCCGCAAGCATTTTGTCGTCGCAACAGGGCACCTTCGATTGCCAAAGCTGCGGTGCCTGCTGTTCCTATTCGGCCGAGTGGCCGCGCTTTTCCACCGAGGATGACGCACAGCTCGACCGTATCCCGGAAAAATATGTCGCATCCGACCTGTCAGGCATGCGTTGCGAGGGCGTGCGCTGCTCGGCGCTCTCCGGCGAGATCGGCAAGTCGACCGCTTGCGGCATCTACGACGTGCGGCCGGACGTCTGTCGCGCCTGCATGCCCGGCGACGAGGAGTGTCTGATGGCACGCCAGGCGCTCGGATTACCGGTGTAGCCAATCTCCCGTCGCCTCCGCTTGTGCGCCGACCCGCAGCCCGGTACCTTCCTGGCCGGGTAGGGTGCCGGAGGAACCATCGTGAGCATCGAATTTCTGTTGACGTCCCTGATTGTCGTGGCTTCGCCCGGCACCGGCGTTCTCTACACGCTGAGCGCCGGCCTCTCGCGCGGTGCGCGGGCCAGCGTCATCGCCGCCTTCGGCTGCACGCTCGGCATCATCCCGCACATGGCCGCCGCCATCACTGGCCTGGCGGCGCTGCTGCACACCAGTGCGCTCGCCTTCGAGACGCTGAAATATCTCGGCGTCGCCTACCTGCTCTACATGGCCTGGAACACGCTGAAGGAAAAGGGCGGCCTCAGCGTCGAGCAGGATGTGACGCCGCGCTCGGCCGGCAAGGTGATTGCCACCGGTATCCTCGTCAACGTGCTCAATCCGAAACTGTCGATCTTCTTCTTCGCCTTCCTGCCGCAGTTCGTCAGCACCACCGAGCCCAATGCGCTGTCGAAAATGCTGGAACTGAGTTCCGTCTTCATGCTTTTGACCTTCGTGGTTTTCGTCGGCTACGGCATCTTCGCAGCCTCGATCCGCAGCCATGTCGTCTCGCGGCCAATGGTGTTGACCTGGATGCGCCGGACCTTCGCCGGCGCCTTCGTCATGCTCGGCGCAAAGCTGGCGCTGGCCGATCGGTAGCGGGGAGCGGTTCAGTCTCGCTGATCCGCTCTCCTTTGTTGCGCTATTCCGGGCGAAAAGCGGTTATGCGCTTTCGGGGCATTGCTCGGGGCGCGCTACCCCTTCACATAGCCCATCGCTTCGACGATCCGCCCATCGGCCACACGCATGAGGTTGACGCCGCGCAGCGAATTGCCGTCGGTCATGAAATAGCGCCAGCGGATCGTTGCCCGGTCACCGGCAACGAAGGTTTCCTCGATATCGAAGCGCGTGCCGGCTTGGGTCGCGATCGCCGTCCAAAGCCCGACGCACGCTTCCTTGCCGGCATGGCGGGCGCCGTCCGGCGCCGGCACGGTGTTCTCGATCACGCAATCGTCGGCCACCAGCTCGGCGAGTGCCGAAGGATCATGGCGCTGGAATACGTCGTTGTAGCGCCGCATGATCTCGGCCGTCTGCTGGGACAGACCGTACGCGTTTGCGTCCATGACAAGCTCCTGTGTCATCTTCTTTCTCCTGGCTTCATTGACCTTTGGTGGCTTCGACGAGCGTTGCCTTGAGGGTGATCTGAGACACGCCGCCAAGGGCCCGCGAGACGAGGCAGCCCGCCTTGGCGGACTGTGCAAGGCGCTCGAATTCATCTTCGGCAAGTCCCGCGACCTCTGCCTCGGTTTCGAGTTCGATGCGGGTGATCGTCGGACCGGCAGCGGTTGCGCCAAGATGCACCTTGGCGACGGTGCTGATGCTTGTCGGGACATGATTGGCGTTGCCCAGCATGGCGCTCAGCGCCATCGAGAAGCAGCCTGCATGCGCCGCGGCGATCAGTTCTTCCGGGTTGGTGCCCGGACCGTTCTCGAAACGCGACGGGAAGGAATAGGCGCCTTCGAAGACGCCGCTGCAGAGCCGCAACCGGCCCGAACCTTCCTTCAGCGTCCCTTGCCACTTGGCCGAGGCTTCACGAATTGTCATGGTCGTTCTCCCTTGGGTTTGAGGACTCGATGGGTCAGGCGCCGTCGATGATCACCTTCCCGAAGACGTCGCCCTGCTGGAAAAAGCGGTAGGCATCGCCGGCCTCGGTGAAGGCGAAGACCTTGTCGATGACGGGCCGCAGGCGGTGCTGCGAGACGGCGCGCAGCATGGCTTCGAGATTGGTCCGGCTGCCGACGAACAGGCGGCTGATGGTGGCGAGGCTGCGCTGGTAGAGTGCCGCCGGCAGCTGGATCGATCCGCCTTTCGCATCCTGCAGCGTCAAGAGCACGATGTGCCCGTAAAGCGTGCTGGCGATCAGCGACTGCGCGAAGGTCGCCGGGCCACCGGTCTCGACGACGAGATCGATGCCGCCGGTCTGGTCGCGGACGGCCGCACCCCATTGCGGCATATCCGGTGTCGAAATCACCAGGTCGGCGCCCAGCGCCCGCAGCCTGTCGGCTTTCTCGCCGCGCGAGGTGACGGCGGCGACATGGCAGCCGAGCAGCTTGGCGAACTGCAATGCAAAGAGCGAGACGCCGCCCGAGCCGATGATCAGAACCCATTGGCCGGGCTTCGGAATTCCGGCGCCCGTCACCGCATTCCAGGCGGTCAGGCCGGCGCAGGTCAGCGTTGCGGCCTCTTGCCAGTCGAGATGATCGGGCAGCCGCACCGCCCATTGTTCGTCGAGAACCGCATATTCCGCCAGCATGCCGTCCAGCGTGCAGCCGAGCTGGTCGACGAGCCCGGCATGGATGCGGCCGTCGATCCAGCGCGCGAAATAGCTGCCGGTGACACGGTCGCCGACGGCAAAGCGGGTGACGGCATCGCCGACGGCGACCACTTCCCCGGCCCCGTCGCTCAGCGGAACGACGCCTTGGCGTGGCGGCAGCGGATAGGTGCCGTTGAGGATCATCGTGTCGCGTCGGTTGAGCGATGTGGCGCGAACGCGCACCACGATCTCATGCGGTTTCGGCTCTGGCTGCGCCGCCTCGCGCATCACCAGGGATTCGGTCCCGGATCCTTCGAGGCGGTAGTTGCGCATTTCGTTCTCCTCCAGGAATATATAGACTGATCTACATATTATGTAGACCGATTGTCATATTCTGCGCAAGGCCTATAATGATTCCTGCTGACAGAGGTTGACATGGCCAACGACACCCGCACCCGCATACTCGAGACGACTGGGCTGCTGCTCAGGCAGCGCGGCTATCACGGCACCTCGCTCAACGACATATTGAGCGCCAGCGGCGCACCGCGGGGCTCGCTGTATTTTCATTTTCCCGGCGGCAAGGACCAATTGGTCATCGAGGTGACGCGCGCCAGCGTTGCCGACGTGACGGAGAGGCTGGGCGAAGCGCTGGCCGCCGAAAAGGATCCGGCGGTGGCCGTCCATCATATCTACCAGTCGGTGGGGCGCATGCTGGAAGACAACCGGTTTTCACTCGGCTGTCCGATCGCGCCTGTCGTGCTGGACTCGCCCACCGACGTGCCGGAACTGGCGGAGTTGTGCCGCTCGGCCTTCGAACAGTGGATAGGCCTGCTGCGGGACGCCTTCGTCAGGGCAGGGGTGCCCGCGCGCCGCGCGCATGCATTGGCACTGCTGGTCGAATCGTCACTGGAAGGGCTGATGGTGATCGCCCGCGCCACAAGCGACCGCGCCCCGGTACAGGCTGTGGCCGATGAGGTGGCGGCGTTGATCGAAGCCGCGGTGCTTGATGGAGCAGGCCGCAATCGCGATGCGGCGATTTCCGCGGTCGGGATATCCTCACCGGGGACCTAACGTTGCGACCGCGCCTGATGTGGTCAACGCGGCAAAGACCCAGCGTATTCCAGCCATGCAGCCGAAGGCAGTGGGCTTTTTGCGCAGCTAATCCACAATGTCTTTGCGAGCAGCTGAAGCAAGGAAGGCCGAGCGTGTCTGTCCACGTTCACGCGCCGTCGCATCGATAGCTTCGAGCAGGCCCAGATCGAAAGATACGTTGATCCGCGTCGTTGATCCGCGATCACGGATCAACGGAATGACAGTCGTCATGGCGCCGTCGCGATCCTCCGCCAGTTCTGGATCGCTCATGATGGCATCGAAGTCGCGCGGCGGCGGAACTGGATCGCCATCCCCTTCCAGCATCCGGACATGGCCCGACAGCGCCTCTACGCCGTTGCGTACGGCTTCGTCGATCGTAACTCCGGCCGAGATGCAGCCAGGCATGTCGGGGAAGCTCACACCGTAGATGCTGTCCGGGTCTTTGTGGATGAAGGCAATGTAACGCAAGCTTCTCACTTTTGGTTCAGGAGGCCCGCCTGCTTCAACAAAGCGAACGGTTCCTGTCGGTATATCCCTTACGCGGATGTGGAATTGTAACGCGACCTGTAGACGACAGCCAACACCCGTTCTGACGCGTCCTAAAAGAACGAAAAAGGGCGGCATCGCTGCCGCCCTTTCCGTAAGCTTAGCCAGGTTGGCTGGATTAGAAATCCATGCCGCCCATGCCGCCCATGCCGCCGCCGCCCATGCCGCCAGGCATGCCGCCGCCAGCCGACTCCTTCTTCGGAGCCTCCGCGATCATGGCTTCGGTGGTGACGAGCAGGCCGGCGACCGAGGCCGCGTCCTGGAGAGCGGTGCGGACAACCTTGACCGGATCGACGATACCCATGGCGATCATGTCGCCATAGTCGCCGGTCTGGGCGTTGTAGCCGAAGGTCGCGCCCTTGTTCTCAAGGATCTTGCCGGCAACGATCGATGCTTCCGCACCGGCGTTGGCCGCGATCTGGCGGGCCGGAGCCTGCAGCGCACGACGAACGATGTTGATGCCGGCGGCCTGGTCGGCATTGACGCCGGTGGCCTTGATGTTGGCCGAAGCGCGCAGCAGCGCGACGCCGCCACCAGCAACGATGCCTTCTTCGACGGCCGCGCGGGTCGCGTTGAGGGCGTCATCGACGCGGTCCTTCTTTTCCTTGACTTCGACTTCCGTCGCACCGCCGACGCGGATCACCGCAACGCCGCCCGCGAGCTTCGCGAGACGTTCCTGCAGCTTCTCCTTGTCGTAGTCCGAAGTGGTCTCTTCGATCTGCTGCTTGATCTGGGCAACGCGGCCCTGGATCTCCGCCTTCTTGCCGGCGCCGTCGACGATGGTGGTGTTCTCCTTGGAGATCGACACCTTCTTGGCGCGGCCGAGCATGTTGAGGCCGACGTTCTCGAGCTTGATGCCGAGGTCTTCCGAGATGACCTGGC